>JAFMGZ010000097.1 GCA_017854855.1 Sulfitobacter sp.
AGGACCAGATGTATTCCACGGCCTATCTGTCCACCGCAGACTGGAACGACACCCGCTGGAAACGTCCTGACTTCGACAACATGCTCAACGCGGCCAAGTCAGAGCTGGACAGCGCCAAGCGCAAGGAAATCTATTCCCAAATGGGTCGGATGCTGCGCGACGAAGGCGGCCTGATCCTGCCCATGTTCAACGACTTTGTCTCCGGTGTGGCCAACAACCTTGGTGGCTGGATCACAGATCCAAACGGCGGCATGATGAACAACAAAGCCGCGATCAAGTGCTGGGTGATGGACGCCTAAGGGCGACCGTAGTTATGCACCCGATCTTCAAACTCATTGCCCAGCGCGTCGCGCTGGGCATCATGCTGCTCTTTGCAGCCTCTGTTCTGATTTTTGGTGGCACGATGATGCTGCCCGGCGACGTGGCCCAGCAAATCCTTGGCCAGTCTGCGACCCCTGAAAACCTCGCCAACCTGCGTGAAAGCATGGGCCTGAACGACCCGCCTGTTGCACGCTATTTCCAATGGCTCGGAGGTTTCTTGCAGGGCGACCTTGGTACCGCTCTGACCAATGGCCGCGACATCGCCGAAAGTCTGGGCTCACGCCTCGGCAATACCCTATTCCTCGCCTTCTGGGCCGCCGTCATCTCGGTGCCGCTGGCGATTTTTCTGGGCCTGCTCGCCGTCCGCTACAAGGACCGCTGGCCCGACAAGCTGATCTCAGCTGTTACGCTTACCACCATTTCCATCCCCGAATTCATGATCGGCTATGTCTTGATCTATTGGATCTCGATCAAGGCAGGCTGGTTCTCCTCGGTGGCCATCATCAACGACAGCATGAGCCTTGGCGCAAAACTCAACGCCATTGCCATTCCCGTCATGGTGCTGACCCTCGTGGTGCTGGCACATATGATGCGTATGACCCGCGCCGCCATCCTGAACGTGATGCAATCGGCCTATATTGAGACCGCCGAACTCAAAGGCATGGGCATGCTCAAGATCATCGCCAAACACGCCTTTCCAAACGCCATCGCGCCCATCGTCAACGTTGTCATGCTGAACCTTGCCTATCTGGTGGTCGGGGTTGTCGTGGTCGAGGTCGTCTTTGCCTATCCCGGCATGGGCCAGTATCTGGTTGACCATGTGGCCAAACGCGACGTGCCGGTGGTGCAGGCCTGCGGCTTGATCTTTGCGGCTGTCTACATCGGCCTCAACCTGATCGCCGATATTGTTGCCATCCTCGCGAACCCACGTCTGAGGCATCCAAAATGAAGAATATCCCTATTTCGGCCATGATCGGCCTGTTCTTCACCGCGCTTTATTTCCTGATGGCGCTCTTTGCCCCCCTCATCGCGCCTTACGGCATGGCCGAAGTGGTGGGCGACGTCTGGGAACCCTCCTCGTCTGAGTTCCTGCTGGGCACCGACAGCATCGGGCGTGACCTGCTGACGCGCCTGATCTACGGCGGGCGCACAACGATCTTCATCGCCACCATGGCCACGATCCTCAGCTTCACGCTGGGCTCCATCCTGGGCTTTTTTGCCGCTGTGTCCGGCGGTTGGGTCGATCAGGCGATCAGCCGCTTTGTGGATCTGATCATGTCGATCCCCTCGTTGATCTTTGCGCTGGTGGTGCTGTCGGTCATGCCGACAACCACAACCATCCTGATCTTGCTCATGGGCCTGCTGGACAGCACCCGTGTCTATCGTCTGGCCCGCGCCGTCGCGGTCGACATCACGGTCATGGACTACGTCGAGGCCGCCCGCCTGCGCGGCGAGAAATTCGCCTGGATCATCTTCCGCGAAATCCTGCCAAACGCCCTGTCACCGCTGGTGGCTGAAATGGGCCTGCGCTTTATCTTCATGGTGCTGTTCATCTCGACCCTGTCGTTCCTGGGCCTTGGCGTACAGCCTCCCCTGGCCGATTGGGGCGGGATCGTGAAAGAGAACAAGGAAGGCATCAACTACGGCATTCAGGCAGCACTTTATCCCGCCTATGCCATCGCCACCTTGTGTATCTCGATCAACCTCGTGGCGGATTGGATCCTCAACCGCACCACATCACTCAAAGGGGGCCGGGGCTGATGGCTGTTGAACCGCTTCTCAAGGTACGTGACCTGAAAATTGGTGCCACGATCTATCCACCGGGCGAACGCCCCCGCGACATTGAAATCGTCCACGGGGTCAGCTTTGACCTTGAGGGCGGCAAGGTGCTGGGGCTGATCGGTGAATCCGGGGCCGGCAAATCCACCATCGGCCTTGCCGCCATGGCCTACGGGCGCGGCGGCGTGGAAATCACCGGCGGCGAAGTCCACGTGAGCGGGCGGGACATCCTCAAATCCGGCCTGCGCGACGTGCGCAAACTGCGCGGTGGAGAGGTGACCTATGTCTCCCAATCCGCCGCCGCCTCCTTCAACCCTGCCAAAAAGATCATGGAACAGGTGACCGAAGCGGCCATCTTCCAGGGCAAATTCTCCAAACAGGACGCCGAAGCACGCGCTGTCGCCCTCTTTGCCAAACTCGGCCTGCCCGATCCAGAAAACATCGGTGACCGCTATCCCCACCAGGTCTCTGGTGGACAGCTCCAGCGCTGCATGACGGCACTGGCGCTCTGTCCCGAACCCGATCTGGTGGTCTTTGACGAACCCACAACGGCCCTCGACGTGACCACCCAGATCGAAGTGCTGGCCGCGATCAAGGACGCCATCCGCGACACCGGCGTGGCAGCCCTCTATATCACGCACGACCTTGCGGTTGTGGCACAGGTCAGCGACCACATCATGGTGCTGCAACAGGGGTCGATGGTCGAATACGGCACCACCGATCAGATCATCAACAACCCCCAAGAGGAATATACCCAGGCGCTCGTCTCGGTCCGTTCCATCAAACACGAAGAGAAAAAACCCGGCGACACGCCCCTGCTCAAGGTTGATCACATCACCGCCCGCTATCGCGGCACCAATTTCGACGTGCTCAAGGATGTGAACGTCGAACTGCACCCCGGTCAGACCCTCGCCATCGTTGGCGAAAGCGGCTCGGGCAAATCCACGCTGGCGCGCGTCATTACCGGCCTTCTGCCGCCCTCTGACGGGCAGATCACCTTTGACGGGCGCGTCCTGTCACCCGATCTGCCAACCCGCAGCCTCGAAGATCTGCGCGAATTGCAGATGATCTACCAGATGGCCGATACCGCGATGAACCCGCGTCAGACCGTGGGCACGATCATCGGCAGACCGCTTGAGTTCTACTTTGGCCTAAAGGGCAAAGACAAACAGACCCGCATCCAGGAACTGCTGGACCAGATCGAACTGGGCGATGGCTTCCAGGACCGCTATCCGGCCGAACTCTCGGGGGGGCAGAAACAGCGTGTCTGCATCGCCCGCGCGCTGGCCGCCAAACCCAAGCTGATCATCTGCGACGAGGTCACATCGGCCCTCGACCCGCTGGTTGCCGATGGCATCCTCAAGCTGCTGCTCAAACTGCAAAAAGACGAAGACGTCTCCTTTCTGTTCATCACCCACGACCTCGCGACGGTCCGCGCGATTGCAGACAGTATCGCGGTGATGTTCCAGGGGCAGGTTGTGCGCTACGGGCCCAAATCCCAGGTGCTGGCACCGCCCTTTGACGATTACACCGATCTGCTGCTCAGCTCTGTCCCAGAGATGAAACTGGGCTGGCTCGAAGACGTGCTGGCCAATCGCAAGATGGAAAGCGCTGGCAACTAAAGCGGATGCTGGCCTCCCCCCAAAAGGTGGCCCTGTTCGGGGCCACTGGCACCGCTGGGCGTGGCACCGCCACCGCCCTGCGCGACGCAGGCCACCAGGTGACCGCCCTTGGCCGCCGCGACCCGCAGATCGCAGGCGTCCGCTTCGTCCCGTCAGGTCTGGATGACAGCGCGGCCCTCGCTGCCGCCCTCGCCCCCATGCACCCCGATGCCGTGATCTCTTGCCTTGCCTCGCGCAGCGGTGCCCCCGCCGACGCCTGGGCCATCGACCACGCCGCCACCCTGCGCGTGCTGCAAGCCGCCAAATCGGCCGGGGCACCGCATTTCATCCTGCTCTCGGCGATCTGCGTGCAAAAGCCGCGCCTGGCCTTCCAACACGCCAAACTGGCCGCAGAGGCCGCCCTGATCGCCTCTGGCCTCACCTATTCCATCGTCCGCCCGACGGCCTTCTTCAAATCCCTCTCCGGCCAGATTGACCGTTTGCGCGCGGGCAAACCCTATCTGATGTTCGGCGATGGCGCGCTCACCGCCTGCAAACCGATCAGTGACATGGACCTTGGCCGTTTCATCACCACCTGCCTCAACGATCCCACCCGCCAGAACGCGATCCTGCCCATCGGCGGGCCGGGCCCCGCGCTGTCACCGCGCGACATGGGGGCCGCCCTGTTCGACATTCTGGGCCTGGAACCAAAATACCGCGCCGTCTCCCCCCGCGTGATCAGCACCATCGCCGCCACCCTCGCCCTGAGCGGCAAGATCATCCCCCCATTGGCCGCCAAAGCCGACCTCGCCCGCATCGGCCACTACTACGCCACTGAATCCATGCTGTGCTGGAACGCGGACCAAGGCCGCTATGACGCTGACGCCACCCCCGAATACGGCACCGAAACCCTGTTCGACTTCTACCGCGCCCTCGCCACCGGCGACGCAAAGCTAGAGCGCGGAGACCACGCGGTATTCTAACTGCCCCCTGTGAAGGGCCCAAAGCCGATATTCGCTGCGGATGCGCAGGCAATGCTGCGCTCTGTGAAAGCCGACAGCCAAGCCTGCTTCAGGACACGCCCTTGCCGCCGGACCTTGACGCCAAAAACACCGCGTTTGGTCAAGGGAGGCCTTTCAAGCGAACCAAGGTCGGCGCTATTTCTCACAAACCACAGGTCTTTCGCCGACGTGACTGGCATCATCAGCGCAATACAGCATTAATCCTGAGCCCCCGCTGTGGCGGACATATTTGCCAAAAAAACGCCCAGTTTTGAACGTTTCAATGTCCATTAAGCCTAGTCACCCGGAACTGTAATTCGTAGCATTGACCTGCTGTATATCAGGAGATGATGCGATGGTGGGGCGTTTGGCAGACGA
>JAFMGZ010000054.1:0-6971 GCA_017854855.1 Sulfitobacter sp.
GGCATGTTCCTGCTGCGCCATACCGGCAATGACAAGGATTTCCTGTCCACCCGCGTGAGCCATGTCTTTGACCTCAAGGGGCCCTCCATCAACCTGCAGACAGCCTGTTCGACCTCGCTGGTGGCGATCCATTATGCCTGTCAGGCCTTGCGCGCGGGCGAAGTGGAGATGGCGCTGGCCGGTGGCGTGACGATCGAGTTGCCGCAGGGGCGGGGCTATCTGTTCAAGGAAAACGAGATCCTGTCGCCGGATGGGCAGTGCCATGCCTTTGATCATCGCGCGCAAGGCACGGTCTTTGGCTCTGGCGCAGGGGCGGTTGCGCTGCGCCGGTTGTCAGATGCGGTCGCGGACGGTGATCACATCTGGGCGGTGATCAAAGGCTCTGCTGTCAATAATGACGGTGCCGCCAAGGCGGGCTATCTGGCCCCTTCCGTAGATGGCCAGACGCAGGCCATTGCATCGGCGCTGGATGCCGCCGGGGTGGCCGCGCAAAGTATCGGTATGGTCGAATGCCATGGCACGGGCACCTATCTGGGCGACCCGATCGAGGTTGCCGCCCTGACCGAAGCCTATCGCGCGCGGACCGATGCCGTCGATTTCTGCCGCATCGGTTCTGTCAAAACCAATATCGGGCATCTGGACACCGCCGCCGGGGTTGCGGGGCTGGCCAAGGCAGCATTGGCGCTGCACCACAAACAGATGCCGCCTTCGCTGGGCTATGAGGCACCCAACCCGGCAATTCCATTTGAGGGAAGCCCCTTTCGGGTGAACGACCGGCTTGCCGATTGGCCTGCGGGGCCCGCGCCCCGGCGTGCGGCCGTCAACGCGCTGGGCGTGGGCGGGACGAATGCCCATATGATCCTTGAAGAGGCCCCCTTGCGCCCCGCCTCAGAGCCAAGCGACTGGCCCTTTCAGGCCCTGTGCATTTCAGGCGGTACGAAAGCGGCGCTTGATGCCAATACCGCAGCACTTGCCGCGCATCTGCGCGCCCATCCCGAACAGCCACTTGCAGATGTGGCCCATACGCTGAAAAACGGCCGCCGTGCCTTTGACAAGCGGCGGGTGGTCGTGGCCGAAACCCATGCCGAAGCCGCCACCCTGCTGGAACAGAACGACAGCCGCCGTGTCTTTACCCATGACGCGCTGGGCGATGCGCCCGAGGTGGTGTTCATGTTCCCCGGTGGCGGTGCGCAATATGCGGATATGGCACGCGACCTGTATGAGACAGAGCCGGAGTTTGCCGAATGGATGGACCGGGGCCTGGCCCATCTGTCCCCGCAACTGAGCTATGACATCCGCGCGCTCTGGCTGCCGGAACCGGATCAGCGCGACCTGGCAGCACAGCGGCTCAAACAACCCTCGGTGCAGCTGCCTTTGATTGCGATTGTCGAATATGCGCTGGCCAAGCTCTGGATGTCCTGGGGCGTGCAGCCTGCGGCCATGGTGGGACATTCCATGGGCGAGAATGTTGCTGCCTGCCTTGCCGGGGTCATGACATTCGAGAACCTGATTGATCTGGTGCTGTTGCGGGGCCAGCTGTTTGACGAAGTGCCCGAAGGCGGCATGCTGAGCATCTCGGCCTCCCTTGAGGTGATTGAGCCGCTTTTGGGCGACGATCTTGATATCGCATCGGTCAATGCGCCCGGGTTGATCGCGGTCTCTGGTCCTCAGGCTGCCCTGGATGCGATGCACGACAGGTTGGAGCGCGCCGATATCGATTGTCAGCGCATCGCCATCGACATTGCCGCGCACAGCCGGATGCTGGAGCCGATCCTTGAGCGCTACCGCGCGTTCCTTGGCGGACTTGATCTGCAAGCGCCGCAAATGCCGTTCCTGTCCAATCGCACGGGACAGATCATCACTGCCGCAGAAGCGACCAGCCCTGACTACTGGGTCGGACAGCTGCGCCACCGGGTCAATTTTGCCGATTGCATCACCACGCTCAGCGCGGCGGGCAAGCGGATCTATCTTGAGGTCGGTCCGGGCAAGGCATTGGCAGCCCTAGCCCAGATGAATGAAGCCGTGGCCCCTGCACAGGTGCTCTCAAGCCTGCGGCACCCCGACCACGACATCGCGGATGATATGTATTTCGTGACTGTCATCAGCCGGCTTTGGGCCTGCGGTGCAGAGGCGGATTGGAGCCAAATCTGGGGCGAGGCACGGCGCAACCGCGTGGTGCTGCCGACCTATCAGTTCCAGCGCGCCAGATATTTCATTGAGCCCGGTCGCACGGCCCTTGCCGCCCCAGAACCTGCCTTGGCCCGTCTGGGCGATATGGCTGACTGGGGCTCTGTCCCGGCATGGCGGCCCCGATTTGCCGATGTTGATCTGGACGTCGCGCATGATCTGTCGGACGCACCGCTCACCTGGCTGATCTTTGGTGACGAGAGGGGGATCGCAGGGCCCGTGATGCAGCGGCTGCGTGCTGCGGGTCACGCGGTGGTGCAGGTGCGGGCGGGGGACGGCTTTGCCCGACTGGACCACACGACATTTACGCTGGCCCCCGAACAGGGGCGGCAAGGCTATGACCAACTGATCGCCGCGCTGAAAGACACCGATCTGATGCCTGACCGGATTGGCCATTTCTGGCTGACCGATGATCACCTGGCCCCGCGCCCGGGCAGTTCCACCTTTGACCGCAACATTGAACAGGGTTTTTGGAGCCTGACCTGGCTGGCGCAGGCGCTGGGTGCTGCAGGTTTGGACAGACCCCTGCATCTGTCGGTCTTTACCGCAGGTGCGGCACAGGTCCGCACAGAGGCGGTTCCCTTTCCCGAAGAGGCGATGATCGCCGGACCAGTTGGCGTTTTTGCCCGCGAATTGCCCGGTGTGACCTGCGCCCAGATTGACACCCAACCGCAAGACGCGCCTGAACCTGCGCCGCGCGGCTGGTTTGCAAGAGCGGCCTTCGCGCCTGCCACAACACCGGAGGAGACGCTGACAGACCGTGTGCTGGAGGACCTTCTGGCAAGGCCTGCAAATACCATCGCGGCCTACCGGGGTGAGAAACGGTTTGAGATGGGCTTTCGTCCGATGCCATTGCCCCAAAGCGATGCGGCAGTCTTTCGCGACGGCGGGACCTATCTGATCACGGGTGGCTTTGGGGGCATTGGCCAGACCTTGGCCGCTGATATCCTGGGCCAGCACGCGGCGCGTGTTGTGCTGCTGTCGCGTGATCCATTGCCGCCGCGCAGTGCGTGGGATGCATATATCAAACAAAACGGCACGTCTGATCGCAGCGCACGGCGCATGCAGGCGGTGATGCGTCTGGAAGAGCTGGCACAGGGGCAGGGCGGTCAGGTTGAGGTTGCTTGCGCCGATGTCGCCAACCTTGCCCAGATGCGCCGGACGCTTGATGATGTGATCACCCGTCATGGTGGTTTGACCGGTGTGATCCACGCTGCCGGCACTTTGGATGATGCGCCGCTGCTGGCCAAGACAGATGCGCAGATCGACGCGGTCTTGTCGCCCAAGGTGCAGGGCCTGCGGGTTCTGGATCAATTGCTGCCCGATGGCACGGTTGAACTGATGGTGCTGTTTTCATCGACATCTACCGCCACCCGCGCCGCAGGCCAGAGTGACTATGTGGCCGCCAATGCCTGGCTGAATGCTTTTGCCGCTGCGCGCAAAGATGCCAAGACCCGCGTGGTCGCGGTCAACTGGGGCGTATGGGCAGATGTTGGCATGGCGGCGCGCGCCCTGGGCGGGGCCGCTGCCGATGTGCTGCCGGCCCGCGCCATTGACGCCGCAGTGATCAAGACCGCAGGTGCCGATGCATCGGGCGATCTGGTCTATACAGCGCCGATCAGCACCGAGGATTGGCTGTTGGATCAGCACCGCACGGCGCAGGGGCAGGCGATCTTGCCCGGGACCGGCTATGTCGAACTGCTGGCCGAGGCTGCGGCTGCCCAGGGTCTGTCCCGCTTTGAAATCAGGGACCTGTATTTCCTGCGCGCCCTGCCGGTTGCGGATGACAGCGCCCGCAGGCTGCGGATTGCGCTGCGCCCGGATGGTGATGCGTTTCTTGCCGAATTGCGCAGTGATTGCACCTGGCAGGGGCGCCTGGGCTGGCAGCTGCATGCCCAGGCCACACTGGGCCCGGCGTCAGCGCCGCCTCAGGCACCGCTTGATCTATCGGCAATCGCCGCGCGCTGTGGTACTGTCCGTGGCGGGGATGATCTGAACCGGTTGCGCGCATCCCAAGAGGCTCATCTGGCTTTTGGACCGCGCTGGCAGGTGCTGATGCAGACGGCTCTGGCCCCGACCGAAGGTCTGGCCAGCCTGCGTCTGCCCCCTGATGTGCAAGGCGATATTGCCGCAGGTCATATCCTGCATGCCGGTTTGATGGATATTGCGACGGGCTGGGCCATTGAACTGGCACCGGGCTATAGCAAGGATCATCTGTGGGTTCCGGTCTCTTACGGGATGATCCATGTGCATGGGCCACTGCCCGCAGATATCCGGTCCTGGGTCCGTCTGTCCGATGGTCAGGGCGGGGATGGTTTTGTCCGCTTTGACGTCACGATCTGCGATGCGGCAGGTCAGGTGTTGGTCGACGTGCAAGATTTTGCAATGAAGCGCCTTGAGGGCGGCTTTGATCACGCACCGCTGTCCGAAACAGAAGTCCAGTTTGATGCAGACGACGCCCGTCAACAAGATCTGACCGCTGCCGAAGAACGGCTGGCCTATATGGTCTCGCAGGGGATTCGGGCGGCCGAAGGTCCACAGGCCCTGCGCCGGGCGCTGGCGTTGGGCCGGTCGCAGGTGATGGTGTCGTCTTTGCCGCTGGAGGGTTTGATCGCACAGGCCGACCAGCCACAGCACGCGCCGGCGGTGTCAGGGCAAAGTTTTGACCGCCCCGATCTGGACGGCACTTTCGTCGCGCCGCGCAATGACATTGAGGCAAAACTGGCCGAGCTGTGGTCCAACCTGCTGGGGATCAACCCTGTGGGCGTTGACGACAGTTTCTTTGATCTTGGCGGTCATTCGCTGATTGCGGTCCGGCTGTTTGCCAGCGTAAAGCGCGAATTCAAAGTGGAATTTCCCATTTCGGTTCTGTTTGAGGCCCCGACAATCGCCAAATGTGCCGCCCTGATCGCGGCCGAAACAGGCGCGGGCAGCGCCGTTGGTGTCACCAGTTCGGCAGGGACCACAAAGAACGACAGCTTTGAATTCCTGGTCCCTCTCAATCAAAGTGATCGCAAGGATGCGGCCCCCTTGTTCATCGTGGCGGGCATGTTCGGCAATGTGTTGAACCTACGCCACCTGGCATTGCCCTTTTCGACCGAGCGGCGGGTTTTCGGGGTTCAGGCGCGCGGGTTGGTGGGGACGGCCAAACCGCACAACCGCGTCGCTGCCGCCGCGCGCGATTACCTTGCGGAAATACGCCGGGTGCAGCCGGTGGGCCCCTATCTGCTGGCTGGCTATTCGGGGGGCGGTGTCACTGCCTATGAGATGGCGCAGCAATTGCGCGCCATGGGACAAGAGGTGGGCGTTCTGGCCTTGCTGGATACGCCGCTGCCCGTACGGCCCGCCCTTGCAAAGCCAGACAAGGCGCTGATCAAGCTGGCTTTGATCAGGGAAAAAGGGTTTGGATATCTGCTGGAATGGGCCGGTGCCCGACTGGCGTGGGAAAGGGACAGACGCAGGGGCGCGCAACCCGGGCCGCAGCCGTTGGCCGGTGCCGCCTTCAACAGCCTTAACGTGCAAAATGGGTTCCTTGAGGCGGTGGGCAGCTACCAGACGCCGATGTGGGACGGCCCGTTGACCCTGTTTCGCCCGCCGCTTGATCTGCACTGGCAGGTCACAAAGGGCCGATGGGTCAGCGCAGAGCGCGAATATGTGACCCCGGACAACGACTGGCACCAATATGCGCCCCATATGGAGGTGATTGAGGTGCCGGGCGACCATGTCAGCATGGTTTTGGCCCCAAATGTCACAACTTTGGCGCAAGAATTGCGCGAAGTCATCGCAAAGTCGTTGGATAAAGGCGAAAAGGACTGGAAGCAGGCGACGGCTGCAGAATGATGAATGATATTTCCCCACGGGTTCTGGTGATTATTGTCAATTACCGAACGCCGCAGATGAGCCTGCGGGCGGCCACCGCTGCCCTGGCTGATTTGCCCCAGGGGGCTGAGCTGGTCATTGTAGACAACGGCTCACAAGATGGTTCCGCCGATATCCTGCAGGGTGAAATTTCCGCGCGAGGATGGGATGCAGAGGGCCGGGTGCGGCTGATCCGGTCGCAGGTCAATGGTGGATTTGGCGCAGGCAATAACCAGGGCTTTGCGGCCAATATGTCCGACGGCCGCGCGCCAGAATTTTTCTATCTGCTGAATTCAGATGCCTTGCCCGACCGCGGATGTTTGCCGCAGCTTTTGCGCCATCTTGTGATCACGCCAAAGGCCGGCATCGTCGGCAGCCATGTGCGCGGCGAGGACGGGGCAGAGCATATCACAGCCTTCCGCTTTCCATCGATTGCGGGCGAATTTGAGGGGGCTGCCCGTACCGGCCCGATCACGCGTCTATTGCGCCGCGCTGTGGTGGCACCGCCCTTGCCGCAGGGCAGCGCACAGGTGGATTGGGTGGCAGGTGCAAGCGTGCTACTACGGGCGCAGATGCTGCGTGAGATTGGCCTTTTTGATGAACGGTTCTTTTTGTATTTCGAAGAAACGGACCTGTGCAAACGTGCCGCACAGGGCGAATGGCAATGTTGGTATCTGCCTTGCGCGCGTGCGGTGCATATCGGCTCTGTGTCCACGGGTATGAAAAACTGGCAGCGTGTTCCGGCCTATTGGCATCAATCGCGCAGTCACTATTTTATCAAGAACCACGGACGTCTTTACGCCGCAGCCGCCTTGGCCGCGCGGCTGGCCGGTGGCGCGGTCCACAGCGCGCGTGCCATGCTTGCGGGTAAGCCGCGACAGGATCCGCCCGGTTTCTACCGCGATTTGCTGCGCTTTGGCCTTGGG
>JAFMGZ010000054.1:7192-22596 GCA_017854855.1 Sulfitobacter sp.
TCTGAAGTGCTGGAACTGGACCTACAGGCCGATTGGTTGCTGAGCATTGCCAACCTGCGGATGCTGGCCCCAGATGTGCTGGCTTTTCCCGGCAAAGGTGCCGTCAATTTCCATGATGGGCCACTGCCGCGCTATGCGGGTCTGAACACACCGGCATGGGCCATCATCAATGGTGAGCCCACTCATGGCGTCAGCTGGCATATGATCGAAACCGGCGTCGACCAAGGCGATCTGCTGGTGCAGCGCATGGTCGAGATTGACCCGGAAGAGACGGCATTCAGCCTCAATGCCAAATGCTATGCCGCCGGGATGGAAAGCTTTGCGCAGCTGTTGCCGCAGCTTGCGGGAGATGCCTTGGTGCGCACTGCACAAGACCTGCGGCAAAGGAGCTATTTTGCCAAGGATCAGCGGCCTGCCCAGATGGGTCTTCTGGATGTCGCGCAGCCAGCCGAGACACTGTCGGCGCTGGTGCGAGGGCTGGATTTTGGCGATTATCCAAACCCGCTGTGCAGGGCGAAACTGGCGATCAAGGACGGCTTTGCCGCTGTTGGTGCTTTGCGGATCACGGATATGACATCGGTCGGTGCCGGCGTCGTGGCGCGTGTTACGGCGGATGAGGTTGTCATCGGGACGGCGACCTTGCCGGTGGCCCTTAGCCAGTTGACCCAGATGGACGGCACGGTCGTGGATCTGACCCAAAACTTTGCTGTGGGCGATAGGATCATCACCCCAGACCTGCCTGCGTTCGATCCAAAGGACGAGGCGTTTTGGCACGGCGCTCTTTGCGCCTCTGCCCTGCTGGAGCTGCCGCTTGTAATGCGCGGCAGTGATGCGCCTGACCTGCGCCGCACTGCGCTGACCATGGCCTCCGGCACCGGGACAAGCGCATTGCTGACAGCTGCGGCAATGGTCTTGATAAAAAGCGCAGGGCTGACAGAGGGCTCGGTCGCCTTGGCCATGGCTGACCCGCACCCGCTGGCGGCAGGCTGGGTACCGCTGGTGGTCTCGGCGCAAGAGGCGCAGCCGTTGTCAGAGGTTCAGGCAGCGATTGCCCAACAGCTTGAGACGGCGCGGCAGAGCGCGGGATTTGCCGCCGATCTTGGTCTGCGGGACCCGGCATTGACGGGGCAGCTGGCACCGCAGGTTGGCATTGCCTTGGACGGTGCGGCGATGACGGGTGTTGCGATGACGATCTGTCTTTCGGCGCAGGGGCCCGAATTGATCTATGACGCAGACCGGGTCACGGCGCAGGCCGCAGCGCTGCTGGCGGCGCGGCTGGAGGCGGCATGGGCGGTCGTGGACAGCGCGCAGACCTGTGCGGCGCTCTGTGCGCTGCCACAGGCCGAGATCGCGCAGCAATTGCTGACCTGGAACGACACGGCGCGTGCCTGTGACGCAATCCCTGTCCACAGCGCATTCGAGGCACAGGTTGCCCTGACGCCGGACGCGGACGCGGTTGTCTATGAAGACGAAACCCTGAGCTATGCGGCGCTGAATGCGCGTGCCAACAGGCTGGCCCATTGTCTGCAGCATCATGGCGCGGCAGCTGGAACGCCGATTGGTCTATACACCAGCCGCGGCATTGATCTGCTGGTTGGTGCCTTGGCCATCTTAAAGGCGGGCAGTGCCTATGTGCCGCTTGATCCGGCCTATCCGGTGGACCGTATTGCGCATTACATCGCAGACAGCCGGGCACCGCTGATCGTCACCCAGACCGGGTTGCAAGGGCAATTGCCTGGGCATGATGCGCGGGTCATCCTGATGGACGATGACCCTGAGATTGACAGCGCGCCTTTTGACAATCCTGGGGCGGCGGTGACGCCCGATGATCTGGCCTATCTGATCTATACCTCGGGTTCCACCGGCACGCCCAAGGGGGTCATGGTCAGCCACGGCAATGTCGCCAATTTCTTTGCCGGGATGGACGACCGGATCGACCATGCTGCGGGCGATGTCTGGCTTGCCGTCACCTCGCTCAGCTTTGACATTTCGGTGCTTGAGCTGTTTTGGACGCTGGCGCGTGGTTTCAAACTGGTGCTGGCCGGGGATGAAAGCAGGACGCTGATTTCCAAAGGCCCGATTGCCGTGTCGGATCGCAAGATAGACTTTAACTTGATGTATTGGGGCAATGACGACGGTGTCGGGCCCAAGAAATACGAATTGCTGCTGGAGGGCGCGAAATTCGCCGATGCCAATGGATTTAATGCGGTCTGGACACCAGAGCGGCATTTTCATGCTTTTGGCGGCCCTTATCCGAACCCTTCGGTGACCGGGGCTGCGGTTGCGGCAGTGACGCAGAATTTGGCTGTAAGGGCAGGGTCTTGCGTGGCCCCCTTGCACCACCCGGCGCGCATCGCCGAGGAATGGGCGGTGATCGACAACCTGACCAATGGGCGCGTGGGGCTGGCGATTGCCAGCGGCTGGCAGCCTGACGATTTTGTGCTGCGCCCCGAAAACACGCCGCCCCAGAACAAACCTGCGATGTATGCCACAATCGACCAGCTGCGCCAGCTGTGGCGCGGCGAGGCGGTGGCCTTTCCAAAACAGGACGGCACCCTGCATGCGGTGGTCACACAGCCGCGCCCTGTCTCTGCGGAACTGCCCATCTGGGTCACCACGGCAGGCAATCCTCAAACCTGGAAAGAGGCCGGTGAGATCGGTGCCAATGTGCTGACCCATCTTCTGGGGCAATCGGTTCAGGAGGTCGCGGAAAAGATCAAGATCTACCATCAGGCGTTGCGCGATGCAGGTCATGACCCTGCTGATTTCACGGTCACGCTGATGTTGCACAGCTACCTGGCCGAAACACGCGAAGAAGCACAGGCCGTCGCGCGCGGCCCGATGAAGGACTATCTGCGGGCGGCTGCCGGATTGATCAAACAATACGCATGGGCCTTTCCGGCCTTCAAGCGGCCAGAGGGGACCGAAAACGCCTTTGATCTCGACCTTGAGGGATTGTCGGAAGAAGAGCTGGATGCGATCCTTGAATTTGCCTTTCAGCGGTATTTCAACGACAGCGGCATGTTCGGCACGGTGGCCGACGGCCTGGCCCGCACCCAAGAGCTCAAGCGCATTGGCGTGGATGAGATTGCCTGCCTGATCGATTATGGCATCGACACATCCCTGGTCATGGAGGGGCTGAAACCGCTGGCCCGTGTGCTGGCGCTGTCCAACCAGACGACCGCCCTTGATGCCGGTGACTTCTCGCTTGCCGCGCAGATCATCCGGCATGATGTGACGCATCTGCAAGTGACGCCGTCGATGGCACAGATGCTGGTGACCAATGAAGAGGCCCAAGGCGCTTTGGGCCGGGTCAGACATCTGATGATCGGGGGCGAAGCCTTGCCGGGCAGTTTGGTCGCGCAGCTGCAGTCCCATACGCGCGCCAGCATTCAAAACATGTATGGTCCGACAGAGACAACAATCTGGTCGACCACCCATATGGTCAAGGACGCCAGCGCGGTTACCACGCCCATCGGGGTGCCGATCGCCAATACGCAGGTCTTTGTGCTGGATGACAAGATGCAGCCTCAACCGATTGGGGTTGAAGGGGAATTATGGATCGGCGGCGCAGGGGTCACCCAAGGATATTGGGGGCGCGAGGCGCTGACAGCGGAGCGGTTCGTGGCAAACCCCTTTGGCGCGGGCAGGCTCTACCGGACCGGCGATCTGGCGGCATGGGACGCGCAGGGTTGTCTGTGGTTCTCGGGCCGTGCGGATGCGCAGGTCAAGCTGCGCGGTCACCGGATCGAACCGGGAGAGATCGAAGCGCAGCTGGCCAAGTTTCCCGGCGTGTCGCAGGCGGTGGTCGTCCTGCGCGAAGGCGCGGGCGGGGCGCAGCTGGTGGGCTATGTCACCGCCAAGGCTGCGGTGGATCAAGAGGCGGTCAAGCGGCAACTGGCCCGTGATCTGCCTGCGATCATGGTGCCGGCCGCGATTGTCACGCTTGATGCGATGCCGCTGACGCCCAACAAGAAGATCGACCGCAAGGCATTGCCCGCGCCGCGCCCGCGCGCCTCTGCTCCGGTCGTGATGCCCACGGGCGATGCCATCGGCACGCAGGCGGCTGTTGCGCAGATCTGGTCAAGACTGCTGGGGGTTGCGGATATCCGCAGGGACGATAATTTCTTTGCTCTTGGCGGTCATTCGCTTTTGGCCGTGCAGGCCCATCGCGACATCCGCCAGGCCTTGGGGGCGGAACGGCTGTCGATCACTGACATCTTCCGCTTTCCCACGCTTGCGGCGCTGGCGGGCCATATTGATGGACAGAACAGCCCTTTGCAGGGGGGAACCAGCACCGCCGCCGCCGCCGCCAGTGAACCGGCCAAGTCAGAGATGATTTCCAAACGCCGCGCCATGCGCGCAGGCCGGAGCAAAGCCGGTGTATGATGCAGATCAACACGCCAGATATGTTTGACCAGATTCGGGCGATTATCACGTCGCTTTTTGATGTACCCGTCGCCGTCGGTGTGACCGACCCCGGGCAGGACCAGCCTGCCCTGATGGGCGGGGAGGGCGCGCATCTGAGCCAAGCGTTGGCGGGTCGCAAAAGAGAATTCGCCGCCGGCCGCAGCGCCGCGCGATTGGCGATGTCTGCCTTGGGGCATGCACCCTGCGCGATCCCGGCCGCCGTGGACCGTGCGCCGATATGGCCAGAGGGGCTGCGCGGCAGCATCTCGCATACGGCATCGCTCTGTGCGGCTGTGGTGACGGATGGGCCGGTCTGGTTGGGGCTGGATATTGAGGGCAAGGAGGATTTGAACGCTGGTTTGCTGACAACGATCTGTTCACAAGATGAAATCGACCGGATCACTGGCCCAGATCATCTGCGCCTGGCCAAGTTGATTTTTTCCGCCAAGGAAGCAGCCTATAAGGCGCAATATCCGATGACCGGCATGTTATTCGGGTTTGACCATCTGGATGTCACGGTTGATGAGCAGAGGCATGAATTTATTGCCAGATTTGTCAAACCGGCGGGCCCTTTCGCGGTTGGCGATACTTTGCCGGGGCGGTTTGACGCGGTTGCGGGGCATATTGTCACCGCCGTGATTGCGCGGCACGATAGCCAGAAAGGAGCATGAGCCGATGTCACAGCTGACCCGCCGCGCCGCCATTGGCGTCCTGTCTTTGGCGGGTGCCTATGGGGCCTATCGCTATCTGTTGAATGCGCGGATGTTGGAGCGTGCGGAGGCCCTTTATGCCGATCCGCTGCCGCGGCCTGAAACGGGTATGACAGTCTTTCATCTGGGGCATTCACTGGTGGGCAGGGACATGCCTGCAATGTTGGCACAGCTGGCCGGTGCGGGACATGGATATCACAGCCAGCTGGGCTGGGGCACCTCGTTGAAAGAACATTGGGAGCCGGAGTTGGCGATCCACGGGTTTGCGCAGGAAAACGATCATGCCGCGTATCGGCCCGCCAGACAGGCGATAGCGTCAGGATCTTACGACAGTGTGATCCTGACCGAGATGGTGGAGATCAGCGATGCCGTGCGCTATCACGAAAGTGCCGAATATCTGGCACGCTGGGCGGGACTTGCCTGGGATGCAAACCCACAGGCGCGGATCTATCTTTATGAAACATGGCATCATACGGATGATGACAAGGGATGGCTCTACCGGATCGACAGCGATTTGCGTGCATACTGGCAAGATAAGGTGAAATACCCCGCACTTGGTAAATCGTCCGCCCCCATTCATCTGATCCCCGCAGGTCAGGTCAAGGCAGCCTTTGTGCGTGCGGCTGAGGATCACGGCGGACTAGGGGATGTCGCAGGGGTTGATGATTTGTTTGCCCGCCATCCTGACGGCAGGCCTGATACCATCCACTTTAACGATCTGGGGGCCTATCTGGTCGCCTTGACCCATTTTGCGGTGCTTTATCACCGATCGCCCCTGGGGGCACCTTTTGCCCTGCTGCGTGCGGATGGTACGGCGGCGCAGGCCCCGACCCCTCAAACAGCGGCATTGATGCAGGAAATCGTCTGGCAGGTTGTCCTGCGCCACCCTGAAACCGGGGTGGCGGCATGAGCAGTCTGGGCGCGCTGTTTTCGGTTCTGATGGTGGGCCATAGCCTGTTTGGCACCACAGGGCCGAGCATGCTGGAACAGGCCCTGCTGGCCGGAACAGGGGACGCCCGTGTTCAGGCGCAGATCATCAATGGCGCGCCCTTGGGCTATAACTGGAAGGAATCCGATACTGCCAATGGGGTGGATGCGCGCGCGGTCTTGCCGGACGGGAGCATCACCCACCTGATCCTGACCGAAGCGATCCCTTTGGCCAATCATATCAAATGGTCAGAGACCGAAGTTTATGCACAGGCCTTTGCCGGTCTGGCGGTCGCGGCCAATCCGTCCACGCATATCTACGTGCAGGAAACCTGGCACAGCCTCAAAAGCGGCACGGGGCAGCCTGTTGAATATGACGAAATGGCTGACATTCCATGGCGCGAAAGGCTGGATCAGGATCTACCTGTTTGGGAAAAGATCGTGACTGATATTGCCGCTGGCAAAAGGTCCAATGCGGCGACCGTTGCCTTGATCCCGGCCGGGCAGGCGATGGCGCGGCTGTACGATGAAATTGCCGCCAACAGGGTCGCGGGGCTTGGTGATATCTCGGCATTGTTTGACGACGATATTCACCCAAGCGATCTGGGCCATTATTTTGTCGCGATGGTGCAATATGCCACGATCACCGGGCAATCGCCGCTTGGCCTGCCGCGGGATTTTCGCGCGGCCAATGGCACGGCGTTTGACACCCCGGACGAAGACCTGGCCCGCGCCTTGCAACGTATCGCGTGGGATGCTGTTCAGGACTATCAGGGCAATGTGGTGCCGCCCGTGCCGCCTGCTGCACCTGTGGCCCAGGTCGCGGCAACCGCGACCGAGGCAAGGGCACCGCCAAGGCCCGGCGTGCCTGATCTGGTCAAGGCACCTGCGGGGACGGCTCAGGGCACCAATGCGGTTGCCATCGGTCTGGCATCGGTCACGGACTGGAGCACTCAGGTGCCGTTTCTGGACCTGATGAAAACCTCTCGACCCTGGATCGGGCATAAGCCCGGACAATGGGGCGGCATGTCTGTTGATGAACTGGCCGCAGGCGGGTTTCTGGATGCGCAGGGATGGCCTGTCCGCAAGCCGCGCACATTAAGCAGTATAGGCACGCTCATTCTGACGGATATGCCGGAGCAGGCCGTATCGCTCAAGGGCCGCTACCGGTTGCAGTTTGAGGGACAAGGCGTGATCGAGGTCGCGGGCAGGGCCACCAACCAGCGCTATGGCAAGGGCGAGGTGACCTTTGATTACGAGCCGGGCCCAGGTGCCGTGGAAATCCGCATTCAGCGGCTCAACATCACGGATCCGCCGCGCAATATCACCGTGGTGCATACCGACAATATTGACCGATTTGATGCAGGTGCCGTGTTCAACCCACTGTGGACATCGCGCATCGGCCAGTTTCGCGGCCTGCGTTTCATGGACTGGATGGAGACCAATAATTCAAAGTTGTCCGCATGGGCAGACCGGCCAAAGCCCGATCAAGTGACCTATACTGGCGGCGTCCCCCTTGAGGTGATGATACAGCTGGCCAATGAGCTGGAGGTTGATGCCTGGTTCAATATCCCGCATCTGGCGGACGATGATTTCGTGCGCCGCTTTGCCCAAATGGTCCGCGATACGATGGATCCTGCGCTGACGGCCTATGTGGAATTTTCCAATGAGGTTTGGAACTGGCAGTTTGATCAGGCCCGTTGGGCCGATGACAGCGCGATGGCGCGCTGGGGCCAGAAGGATAAATGGATGCAGTTCTACGGCCTGCGCGCCGCCGAAGTGGCGCGGATCTGGTCCGATGTTTTCGGTGCTGACGGGCAAGGACGGCTGGTGAATGTGATCTCCAGCCAGACGGGCTGGCTTGGGCTGGAAAGCGAGGCGCTGGCGGCACCGCTGGTGGTGGCCGAAGGGACCGCCGCCCCGGTAGAGGCATTCGACGCCTATGCGGTGACCGGGTATTTCGGGGGTATTCTGGGGCTGGAAGAGGGCGGACCACTGGTCAAAGGCTGGCTGGTCGAAAGTGCCACTCAGGCCAGAACTGCGGCGCAGGCCCAAGGGCTGAGCGGGCAGGCGGTGGAGGATTACATGATGTCCCATCTGTATGATTTTGCGGCCCAACTGGCGGGGCGCGAATTATTGGATGGTGCCTATAGTGGCAATCCTGCGAATACGCTGATGGATCTTTTGGGCCGGGTATGGCCCTATCATGCGCAGGTGGCCCAGGCTTATGATCTGGATCTGATCATGTATGAAGGGGGCACCCATCTGGTGGGTGTTGGCCCACAGGTCGATGATGCCGAGTTGACGGCGTTCTTTCAACATTTCAATTACTCGGCCGAAATGGGTGCCCTGTACAAGACCTTGCTGGACGGATGGAAGGCCATAGGCGGTCAGCTGTTTAACGCCTATTCGGATGTCTATGCGCCCACGAAATGGGGGTCCTGGGGGGCTTTGCGGCATCTGGACGATGACAATCCCCGCTGGGAGGCGCTGGTCGGTTTCCAGTAGCCGCCCTTTGAAGCAGGTGCTGTTTCAGGCACGCGGGTTGGCCTAGCGCATGAAGTTGGCCAGTTTTTCAGCCTCGTTATAGACGTTATGGCGTTCCATGGCGCGTGCGTGCGCCGCTGCCCCCATCTTCTTGAGCGTGGCAAATGGCGTGCGTGCCATATTATCCATCGCGGCGGCCAGGGCGTCGCTGTCACCTGCGGGGACCAGCCAGCCATTTTCCTTTTGCAACACCAGTTCAGGTGTGCCCGCAACATAGGTCGCGATGATGGGGCGACCTTCGGCCATGGCCTCCATGACTACCATGGGCAGCCCTTCGGCAAAGCTGGGCATGATCAGCGCATGGGCCGAGGTCAATTCATGTTTGACGCGCACCTCATCGACCCATCCCGCCAGGGTGATCCGGTCCGCCAGACCAAGTTCCGCGATCATTGCTTCGATCTCGGGGCGCATGACGCCATCACCCACCAGTGTGACATGGATGTCTTCGGTGATCTTTGCCATGGCCTGTATCAGGGCCAATTGCCCTTTTTGTTCAACAAACCGGCCAATCGCGACAAGGCGGCGGGGGCCATCGGACATCGGAACAAGTTTGGTGAAACGTTCCGGTTCAACGCCGCAGTGAACCACTTTGATCCGGTCCCAATCTGCCGGAGCCGCCCAGCGGCACAGTTGCGAGCGGCCAAAATTGCTGATCCCAACGGTGAAATCGGCATGTTGGATTTTGCGGCCAAGCGACAAGGCGCGGGGGGAATCGAATTCTTCGGGGCCATGCACGGTGAAACTGTATTTTGGTCCGCCCAACAGATGCGCCAGCATGGCGACAGCGGCGGCATTGGTGCCAAAATGGGCATGGACATGGGTCACGCCCTCTGCGGTGCAACGTTCCGCGACATAGGCCGCTTCGGCCAGATAGACCAGATGCCGGGCGCGCCCCATTTCTGAGACCGCCCCAAGCGAAAGCGCTTCTTTCAAAGCCTCCCAGGCCTGTGCCAGATCCTTGCGCGTGATCCGCGCAACCGCAGCGGCAAGTACGCCGAACCCTTCGGCCAGGACAAATTCGGTTTTGGCAGCCTCTGCGATATCCTGCTTGTCCATCAGCGGTTCGGTGGTGCGCCGCATGGCAAGGCGGATCACCTCATGCCCTTGGGATTCCAACGCACAGATTTCGCGGCGGATAAAGCTTTGCGATGGCTGCGGGTAGGTGTTGAGGACATATGCGATCTTCAAGGCAACATTCCGTTTTCATGTTTGAGCAACTCAACGGCCCAAGCCCATGGACCGCGATACAACTGTGCTTTATCACAGTTAGGCGGCATAAGTGAGGCGAAACCCAAGTGTTTTCAAGAATTTCCCGTGCAGTGGGAAGCAACGGTCTGATGTCCCGCGTAGCGCGATCTGCGTCCTGGATCATCTTGGGCTATGGTGGGTCGCAAGCGATGCGCCTTGCCTCCAATCTGATATTGACCCGATTGCTGTTTCCAGAGGCTTTTGGCCTGATGGCTTTGCTCAGCGTGGTGACTGTCGGCTTGACCATGTTCTCTGACGTGGGGATTTCGCCGTCAATTTCCCAATCGAAACGGGGCGACGACGCAGATTTCTTGAACACGGCCTGGACCATTCAGGTGGTGCGGGGTTTGGGCCTGTGGATCGTGGCCTGTTTGATGGCCTATCCGCTGGCGCTGTTTTACGACCAGCCGGACCTGGCAAGCTATTTGCCGGTCGCTGCATTATCGCTGTTGATTGCGGGTTTCAATCCGACGCGCATTGAAACCGCGCATCGGCATTTGCTGATGGGCCGGTTGACGGCGCTTGACCTGCTTAGCCAATTGATCGCGCTGGTGGTGATGGTGTTGCTGGCATTGATGCTGCAATCGGTGGCGGCTTTGGTGATCGGCGGGGTGATCGGGGCATTGGCGAAACTGGCCCTGACGCATTTCTATCTGCCGGGTTTGCACAACCGCTTTCGCCTTGAAAAACCCGCGATGCAAGAGCTGGTGTCCTTTGGCAAATGGATCTTTCTGTCGACGGTTTTCTGGTTCTTTGCCAGCCAGGGGGACAAGGCGATCCTGGGCAAGTTCCTGACGCTCGAGACCTTGGGCATCTACAATATCGGCTATTTCCTGGCCTATTTTCCGGTGCTGTTGGGCATGAACGTCTCAAGCCGCATCATGATCCCGGTCTACAGAGAAGGGACCGACAGCGGCCGGATTACCCGGCTGCGCTATCTGCTGAGTTCGGGGGTATCGGGGCTGTTGATTGTGATGGCGCTGACCGGTCCATGGCTGGTCGATGCGCTGTATGATGATCGCTACATCAGTTCCGGTGCGATTGTGGTGGTGCTGTCTATCGGGTTCATACCGCTGGTGATCGGCATGACCTATGATCAGGCTGCGCTGGCCGCGGGCGACTCACGGCGGTTCTTTATTTACAATGCGTTACGATCGACGTTGCAGGTGCTGCTGCTGCTGGCAGGGGCCATCTATGCGGGGCTTATTGGTGCGATTGTCGGGATGAGCCTGTCGATGATCCTGTCGCATTTTGCGCTGATCTGGCTGGCGCGTGCGCATCACGCCTGGGATTGGCGGCATGACTTTTGGTTTGCATCATTGGGCGTTGCAGTCGCGTGGCTGGCGCTTTGGCTGCATTGGGATGCGATTGCCGCAATGAGTGCTGCCACCTGACGGGTGCGCTCTTGGAAAATCTTGAACCCTTAAGTGCAGCCTGAAGCCAAAGCTTTCAACGCTTCAAGTGACCCGGCAGGCATTCCCGGAAACGCATTATTGCTGCTCTATGTTCAGACTACGTTCCAGTCTGGCCTGACGGCCCTGCAAACTGGCTTTTGTCTGGTCCTTCCAGCCTTGCGATCCTTTGCCCGATTTATGTTTTGTTGCCGTATCGGGAATAGACACAACCGGCAAAAGCCCGGTTTCGCGCTGCATTTGGGCCGCTGTGCGGATGACGGGCCGGCGCAATTCCATGATGAAAGCCAATCCTAGCGCCAGAAGGCCAGCGGCAACTGACCCCATCGCAACCCTGAGCTTGCGGCTCATGCTGATGGGGTAATCGGGCAATTGGGCTTCCTCAAGGGTGGTAAATGTCTCGCCCCTTTCGTTGCTTTCAAGGCTCACGGCCACGGCGGCTTCATTGCGGCGGGCGGCAACAAGCTCAAGTTGGTCCTGAAGTTGGGTCATGCGGCGGTCAAATTCGGCAAGGGTCCGTTCGACCTCTGGCGTTTTTTCGATCGAGGCGCTCAGGCTGCTGCGCCGATCCTGCAGCAGCTGTCGCTGCTTGGACAGGCTGGTCATCTCGCGGTCCAGTGCTTCCTCTTCGCGCTGAACGGTCGCGGCACGGGTATTGCCGCTGCGATCAATGTTCTGACGGGCCAGCTGATTGGTGATGATTTCCCGGTCAAGAGCAAGAATGGCGTCATTCAGGCTGGTCAGCTCGGTCCGGCGAAATTCAAGACTGCCTTCGATCGACAGATCATTGGCGCGGCGGTACTGGGACAGTTCAGCGTCCAGTTCCGCAATCTTTGCCAGCAGTGAGTCTTCTTGCTGCTGAAAAAAGGCCAGCGTTTCGCGGGTCTGTTCCAGCCGTTGCGATGTGGCCAAAGAGCGGGTCATTTCTGCAAGTGTATGGGCGACACGCTGCGCCTTTTCGGGATCACCCATGGTGGCGGTGATGGTCAGGACCGAAATGGCCCCATCATCGGCAAAGCCTTCGCGCGCGGCCGCGACACCGGTGATGCTGATGGATTGCCGCAGCAGATCGACCTGTTCTGACGGGCGCAGAGCAGGCAGGTCGTCATATAGACCGAATTCCTCGATCATCTTGACCAGGTTGCTGCGCGCCATCAGCTGCTGTTCGATCAATTGCAACCGTCTGGCCGCAGAGCTTTCGACGGTGGACCGGGCCAGTTCATCGGAAACGACGGGTTGTTCGATCTGAATAACTTCGGATGATTCATAGACATGCGGCACAGAAAGCGCCCACAGGACAGAGCCGATGACGCCCACGATCAGGACAACCGAAACCAGCCCCATCCGGCGACGAAGCATGTCCAGAAAATCAGCGAGCGTATAGATAGGACCCATTATCCTGTCATTCCCAATTTAGCGGTCCGGAAGAATTTGAAATTCACCCGGTTTCATAGTCGCTTGGATCAGAACAATAGGGCCAGACTACGGCAATTGTTAGTAAAACATTTGTATTGGCTTGGTGTCGCGCCCATGCCGCACCGATGCGACACCGGTGCATTGTGCCACTTTTTCGGCTGTCGTCGAAGGATCTGTGGGATCACCTGGTCAGGGTCAGTTGTAGCGGGCGATTGAATCCTTGCGCGCGCGGTTCAGCACGACGCCCAACAGCGGCACCTGGCCTTCAAGCATCCGTTCACATTCCGCCAACTGCGATGCCATTGTCTGCGTGCCGTCGGACACCAGCAAGATGCCGTCAAGCTGGGGCAAGAAGGCAGAAACGTCATCATAGGCCAGCATGGCAGGCAGGTCATAGAGGACCAGTTCAGGGTCCAGTGCTGTTCGCATAAGTTCAAGCGTCTGTGCGGCCTGTGCGGCCTGAAGCGTCTCGGATGCGTCAAAATCTGCCGCATTGTTCAATCCCAGCGCCAGAGTTTCGCTGGTCTTTACCATATGATCGCCAATGGCCGCATGCCCGTTCAAAAAGTCGGACATGGCACCATGCGTCGGCATGTTCAATGCCTTGGCGATGCCGGGCTTGCGCATGTTCAGGTCCATCAGAATGGTACGTGACCCGGAAATCCGTGACAGGCTTAGGGCCAGGTTGGCAGCCATAAAGGTCGTGCCGCACCCCGGCGTCGGCGAGGTGATCCCGATGTTCTTCCACCCGTGTTCCTGCGTGGTCTGGCGCAGGCGGGTGCGCAACAGATCAAAGGCGCGGACGCTGGGGCTGTCGCGGTCCTCGTCTACTGCAGGCAGGGACATGCCGGGGGCTGTCCCCAAGCCGGGCTCAACCATCGCAAGATCATGCCAGCGCGTCAGGCTTGGCGCGCTTTGGAACAGCTGCTTTGGGGCCACCGGACGATTTGCGGATGGTGTAATGTCGATAACTTCCTGGCTGTCGCGGATCGCCACAGCGCGACGTGGCCTGATGCTGTGACGCATCCCGGCATTGTCCGTATCGTTGCTGTCATCATCCATGGCTTTTGTCCAAAGGTCCTGTGCCAGATGGCTTTTGCGCAAAGCAATATTCTGCCGGGCGTTATGCTGCTGGTTGTATAGCTCTGCGGACTGGGCGTTTGATGTGGTTGGTCGAATGGCAAACATGATCAGTACCCCGTCCGACGCAGAACAACGCCGATTGTCTTGAAAAGAATTTTCAGATCCAGCTCCAAGGTCAGCGCGTTTTCATATGCGCCATCAACCTGGTTGCGGTACGTGAAGCGTGAAGTATTGCGGGCGGACACCTGCCAAAGGCCGGTGATGCCGGGCTGCAGCGCGAAATACTGGCTGGGATCGCCATAGATGCCCAATTGGTTTGGCATCATCGGGCGCGGGCCGACAAGGCTCATCTCACCCAGCAAGACATTCAGCAGCTGTGGCAGTTCGTCCAGTGATGTGGTGCGCAAAAAATGCCCGACGGGTGTGACACGCGGGTCATTTTGCAGTTTCTGCAGCCTGTCCCATTCCAGCCGCATGGCAGGGTCATTCGCCAGATAGGTTTCAAGGACTTCGTCCGCGTTCGGAACCATGGTGCGCAGTTTGAACAGCGAAAACCGCTTGCCGTCCTTGCCCAGTCGGTGCTGGGTATAAAACGGGTTGCCGCCCTCAATCCAAAGCGCAAGCGCACAGAGCATGATGAGGGTGAAGGAAAAGGGCAGTGTCACAATGACAAAAGCCATATCGAACAAGCGTTTGCCCAAATGCCGGTAGATCAGCACAGGACCTTTCTTGCGGGCCAAGGCTGCGTCCCAAACAAAGCTTGGCTGGACGGCACCTGCACCTGAGGCTGAAATATAGCCTGACTGACCTGTCGCCAGAGCGCCAAAATTGACGAAATTTGTCTCAGTTTCTCTCACAATAACCCCCCAGGGTTAAAACCAACTATTACACACTCATTCCGGCGCAAACGCTGGAAAAACACACGTTACTACTTCGACGCTCGCGACCAAACCCACAGGCAGCACCGCCTTTGAATTGGTTAATACAGCCTTTCGAACCATCCTCACAATAGACTTCACGTCAACTTGTTGCCGCGTCCGTGCAAGGATTAAGGCGGGTCGATCACCGTCGCTAACTTCTTGACCCAGCTATAACACTTTTTCGCCTAAATTTACGAAACTTCTGTGAAACACACTGTTTCTGACTGTGCTAGACAACAGTCCTGTGCAGGGGGCTGGATTGTTGCGCGATCGGATGCAAAACATGCCCAAATTCGGAATTATCACCAGAATTTCTGCACCTGTAGCTGCGCGCGTATGCCGATTTGCGCGCATTTTTCCTGCCGAAAAATCAGGCATTCACCCATAGATTGCAAGGCGGCCTGTAATTCGCATTGGTTTGCCCGATTATCCAGCTTTCGGATGCAATATGCAGATGGCGGCCAATGATTTTGCGAATTGATATCCGTCAACATGAACCTCTGGGGAATCGGCTAATTTCATAACTGCAGCAGGAAGAGCGGAATCAGAGAAAGATCAAAGGATGTATCGACAGATGCGACCCAAGAGATGATGCACTGGCAAAGCTATGAGACCTGTTGATCGGGAACTGTCGGAAAAAGGTTGGGATCTCAAAGGAGACTTTGAGAAAGGAACCTCTACCGACAGTTCTTTGATTTTTTGGGGACGTTCAAGGGAACTTGCAGGTCGTT
>JAFMGZ010000055.1 GCA_017854855.1 Sulfitobacter sp.
TGGGAGTGACCCTGAACGGTTTCCTGCGCTGCGAAAACCCCGATGAGGCCGCCCGCGTTCGGGCAGCCCTGCCCGATCATATCAGGCTGACCCGCGCAGAGCAGGGCTGCCTGTCCTTCGAGGTGACACAAACCCCCAATCCGTTGGTCTGGGCCGTTGCCGAAGAATTCACCGATCCTGCGGCATTTGAGGCCCATCAGGCGCGTGCGCAGGCCTCTGACTGGGCGCATGCCACCAAGGGGATTGCGCGCGACTACCAGATCCGGGGCATGCCATGACCTCGACCCTGCGGGCGGCATTGTGGATGATGGGGGCGATTTTCAGCTTTACCACCATGGCGCTTGCCGGCCGGTCGTTGAGTGCCACTTTCGATACTTTCGAGATCATGATGTACCGCTCCGCCTTTGGCGTGATCGTGGTATGCACGTTGGCCTATGCCACGGGAACCTACCGCCAGATTGGCGTTGGGGCCATCCGGGGTCATTTTACCCGGAATATCTTTCATTTTGCTGGCCAGAACCTGTGGTTTTACGCGGTGACCGTGGTGCCACTGGCGCAGGTCTTTGCGCTTGAGTTTACCTCGCCGCTCTGGGTGATCGTCTTGTCGCCGCTGTTGCTGGGTGAACGTCTGACTTTGGTGCGCGCGACCGCCGCCATGATCGGCTTTGTCGGCATCTTGATCGTGGCGCGGCCTGATATGGCGGGGCTGAACGCGGGCATTCTGGCCGCCGCCAGCTGTGCCATCTTTTTTGCCTTGACCTATATTTTCACCAAACGTCTGACGCGGACCGAAACCATCACTGCCATCATGTTCTATCTGACATTGATGCAATTGATCTTTGGTTTGATAACAGCCGGTTACGATGGGGACATCGCCCTGCCCAGCCTCAGCAATGCGCCGCTCTTGGCGCTGGTCGGGGTCTGCGGTTTGTTGGCCCATTTCTGCATTACCAAAGCGCTGCAGATTGCACCGGCCACCGTGGTGGCCCCGATTGATTTCGCCCGTCTGCCGATTGTCGCGATCATTGCAATGCTGGTCTATAATGAGGCCCTGGATGTCTGGGTCTTTGTAGGTGCCGCCGTGATCTTTGCCGGTAATTATTTCAACATCTGGACCGAAACCCGCAAGACCGCCTGATCTGCCAAAGCAGCTGGTTTATCGCGGTCTGGTACCTTGTCCGGCTGGCCCGCTGGTGCCGCACGGGTGCATCTGGTGCACGACCTTGCTTCGGGTTAGGTAGGGGGCAACGCATTTTCACACGGACCCTGACCCATGCTGTATTCCTCTGCCCAAGATTGGCGCGATGCGCCGCGCCGCAAAGTTCTGGTGTTCGGCATGTCCGGTCTGGGCAAGACGCATCTTTCGGGGCTTTTGCGCGGTTCTGGTGAATGGTTTCACTATTCCATAGATTACCGCATTGGCACGCGCTATCTGGGCGAAACCATTGCCGACAACGCCAAGGCAGAGGCGATGAAAGTGCCTTTCCTGCGCGATCTGCTGATGACCGACAGCATCTACATCGCCTCCAACATCACCTTTGAGAACCTTTCGCCGGTTGCGACCTGGCTGGGCAAACCGGGTGATCCGGCCAAGGGGGGGCTGCCGATGGCCGAATATGCCCGCCGGCAAGAGGCCTTTCGGCAGGGCGAGATTGCAGCGCTGCTGGACACGGCGCATTTTGCGGCCCGTGCGCAAAATTTGTATGGCTATGACCATTTCATCTGCGACACCGGCGGGTCGATCTGTGAATGGGTCGATGCCAATGATCCCAACGATCCGCTGCTTCAGGCGCTGTCGGAGGAATGTCTGCTGGTCTGGATCAAGGGCGATGCCGCCCATACCCAGGAATTGATCCGCCGCTTTGACCGCGCGCCCAAACCAATGGCCTATCAGCCAGAGTTTCTCGCGCAGGTCTGGTCAAGATATCTGAGCGAAAACAACATATCCGAAGACGAGGTTGATCCAGATGCCTTTGTCCGCTGGACCTATGCGCAGGCCCTATCGCACCGCCAGCCCCGCTACGAGGCGATGGCGAAATGGGGCGTTACAATCACGCCCGATCACATTGGGATGCTCAAGACAGAGGAAGATTTTGTTGAACTTATCGCAAACTGTTTGCCCTCATGATCGCGATGCCCACCGCCTGAGGTGCCGCATCTTGGCTGCGGGCGCGTTGCGCGCTATCTGAACCACATATAACATCGGACCTGACCCATGCCCATCAAACTTCCCTCTACCTTGCCTGCCTTTGACGTGCTGACGCGCGAAGGTGTGATGGTGCTGGACGAAGAACTGGCCTCCCGTCAGGACATTCGCCCGCTGAAAATCGCGCTGCTGAACCTGATGCCAAAGAAAATCCAGACGGAGAACCAATTCGCCCGGCTGATCGGTGCCACCCCCCTGCAGATCGAACTGAGCCTGCTGCGCATGACCGATCATCAGACCCGCAATACTGCCGCCGACCATATGGAGAGCTTTTACCGCCCCGTCAGCGAGGTGGTGGAAGAAAAGTTCGACGGGCTGATCATCACCGGTGCCCCGATTGAACATCTGCCCTTTGACGAAGTGTCCTATTGGGATGAGCTGAAACAGGTGATGGACTGGACCCAGACCAATGTGCATTCCACCTTCGGCGTCTGCTGGGGCGGGATGGCGATGATCAATCATTTCCACGGGGTCAGGAAACATATCCTAAAGCATAAGGCCTTTGGCTGTTTCAAACACCGCAACCTTGATCCCTCCTCGCCCTATCTGCGGGGCTTTTCGGACGAATGTGTGATGCCCGTGTCGCGCTGGACAGAGATGCGCCAGGACGAAGTCGACGCGATACCTGCCCTCAAGACGCTGCTGGGCAGCAATGAGGTCGGCCCCTGCCTGATTGAGGACGCAGGCCATCGCGCGCTCTATGTGTTCAACCATTTCGAATACGACAGTGACACGCTGAAACAGGAATACGACCGCGATGTCGCCGCAGGCACCCCGATCAATGTGCCGGGCAATTACTATCCCGATAATGATCCCAGCCGCCCCCCTACCAACCGTTGGCGCAGCCATGCGCATCTGCTTTATGGCAATTGGATCAACGAGATATACCAATCCACACCCTTTGATATGGCCGACATAGGCAAAGGCTGAGATGAGGCGCTTTATGCTCTATTTCCTGATCACGGTGGCGGCAATCGCCGCCTTCACCCAATGGCGTGCCGGGGTCCGCGAGGCGCAGGCCGTGATCAGCCACCCTCCCGCCAACGAGATCGTCACCGTCGATGGCGTGGAAGTGCATTACAAGGTCATAGGCCAAGGCCCGGATCTGGTCTTGCTGCATGGGGCCAGCGGCAATCTGAATGATTTCACCATGGGATTCACCGACCTGTTGAAAGACCGCTACCGGATCATTCTGTTTGACCGTCCCGGTCTGGGCTGGACCGGTCGCTTGCCGGGCTATGGGGGGGCGTGGAACAACGCCGAGGAAACACCGCTGGAACAGGCCGCGCTCTTGCAAAAGGCAGCAGATCAGATTGGCGTCAAGGACCCCATCGTCCTGGGCCATTCCTTTGGCGGCATCGTGGCGATTGCCTGGGGGTTGAGCAGGCCTGAAACCACCGCCGCCCTCGTGCTGGTCTCAGCGGTATCAGAACCTTGGCCGGGTGAATTGGGCTGGACCTATACGGTCAACGGCTCAACACTTGGCGGTGCCATGTTCGTGCCCTTGATCACCGCACTGGTCCCGCAAAGCTATGTCGCCGCCAGCATTGGTTCAATATTCGCCCCGCAAACAGCCCCCGAAGGCTATGCCGAACACATCGGCGTTGGCCTGACCCTGCGCCGCGAAAGCCTGCGCGCAAATGCACAGCAGGTGAACGCCCTGCGTCCGCATGTTGTTGAAATGCAAAAAAGTTATGGCACGCTGCGCATGCCGATCGAAGCGGTGCACGGGGATGCCGATACAACCGTGCCACTGGCCATCCATGCCAAAGTCCTGATGGGCGATGTGCCCAACGGCAATCTGACTGTGCTGCCCGGTCAGGGACATATGCCGCAACATACCTCTGCGGCCGATGTGGTAGCGGCGATTGACCGGGCGGCGGCCCGTGCGGGTTTGCGTTAATCGCATTAACATCCCATATAGAAGGGACAAACATTCCAGCCGGAGGCCCCATGGACCTGCCCTTTGACGGCGCAATCAGCGCCTTTTTCGAAAACGAAGCACCCGCTGACATCCGCGCCGCCATAAAACGCGCCGACAAGGATGACATCCTGACCGCAAGCTACCCGCATTCAGAACGGATGGCGCGCAAGGTCTATGAAAAAGAGATGGCGAAGGTGCAGATCGAACTGGTGCGCCTTCAGGCCTGGGCACGCCAGACCGGCACGCGTATCGCTTGCATCTTTGAAGGCCGTGATGGTGCTGGCAAGGGCGGCACAATCACCCGCTTCCAGACCAATCTAAATCCGCGCGCCGCACGGGTCGTGGCCCTGTCTAAACCGACAGAGACCGAGCAGACGGAATGGTATTTCCAACGCTACGTCAAACATCTGCCAAGTGCCGGTGAAATCGTGTTTTTCGACCGCTCGTGGTATAACCGCGGCGTGGTGGAACATGTATTTGGTTTTTGCACGGACAGGCAGCGCGACCATTTCTTTGCCCAGGTCAGCCCCTTTGAGGAAATGCTGGTGGATGAGGGCATCCATGTTTTCAAATTCTGGCTGAACGTGGGCCGGGCCGAACAATTGCGTCGCATGCTGGCGCGCGAAAGCGACCCGCTCAAGCAATGGAAGCTCAGCGGGATTGACGTGAAAGGCCTGAGCAAATGGGACGCCTATACCGCCGCGATCCAAGAGACCCTGCAGCGCAGCCATTGCGAACATGCGCCCTGGACGATCATCCGCTCAGACGACAAACGCCGCGCGCGGCTGAGCGCGATCCGCAGCGTGCTGCACGCCTTTGACTATGACCGCAAGGATGCCAAGGCCATCGGCCCGATCGACAGTGCCATCTGCGGCGGGCTGGACATTTGGGATGCCTAAAAAGGGTTATCATCATGGCAACCTGCGCCAGGCCCTGACCGCCGCCGCGCTGGAGCTGATCGAGGCCCGCGGCCCCATGGGCTTTACCCTGTCAGAGGCGGCCAAACAGGCCGGGGTCACCCCGGCGGCCGTCTACCGTCACTTCGACGGCCGCGAAGCCCTGATCGCTGAGGCGGCCCTGCAAGGCTATGAAATCTTTGGTGATCTGATGGATTACGCCTACCAATCGGGCCAGCCTTCCGCGCTGAAAGCCTTTGAAGCCACGGGGCGCGCCTATCTGGCCTTTGCCCGGAAATATCCCGGCCATTACATTGCGATGTTCGAAAGCGGCATTTCCGTCAACCGCACGCCGGAACTGGCCGCGGCGGTGGAACGTGCCAATGGCGTGCTGGAAAAAGCCGCCACTGACCTGAGCAAACATATCCCCGAAGACAAACGTCCCCCCGCCTCGATGTTCAGCGCCCATATCTGGGCGCTGAGCCACGGGGTTGTCGAACTCTTTGCACGCAATTCGCCCGGACGGGCCTCGCCCTTTCCCCCCGACGATCTGCTGGAAACCGGGATCGGGATCTATTTGCGCGGATTGGGTCTGGTGGATCCTGACGCGTGACGCGTTTGGCCAGGCTGGCGTCACCAAAACGCCTCAGACCAACGCGGGCTCCAAGGTTTTCATCACCTCGGCCGCGATGGTCAATGACCGTTTGCGCGCGGCATGATCATGGATCTGGCTGGTCAAGATAATTTCGTCCGGCTGGTAACGCGCGATAATATCTGCCAGCTCCTGCCGCACCTTCGACGGGCTGCCGGTCGCCGAAACCTGCATCATCTGGTCCACGGACCGGCGAAGCCCAACCCCGATGACCGCATCGATATCGTCAACGGGTCGGGGCAGCTTGCCTCTTGTGCCGCTGCGCATCCGCGCAAAGGCCTGCTGCATGGAGGTGCGCAGATAGGCCCCTGCCTCATCCGTTTGCGCCGCAAAAACATTGGCCGCCAACATGAAACGCGGTGCCGACAAATGCTCTGACGGGCGGAATGTCCGGCGGTAAATCTCGATCGCCTGCTCCAGCGCATCGGGGGCAAAATGCGAGGCAAAGGCATAGGGCAGCCCAAAATGCGCCGCCAGCTGCGCCCCATAAAGTGATGATCCAAGAATCCAGACCGGTACATGGCTCGCCTCGCCGGGCAAGGCGCGGACCGCTGCACTTTCACGGCGCGGCCCCAGATATCCGATCAATTCCGCCACATCACCTGGAAAGTCATCACTGCCCACCCGGCGCAAGGCCTGATAGACCGCATGATCGCCCCCCGGCGCACGGCCCAAGCCCAGATCAATCCGGTCACCATGCAGTGCGGCCAATGTGCCAAATTGCTCGGCGATGGCCAGCGGCGCATGGTTGGGCAGCATGATGCCCCCGGCCCCGACGCGGATCGTCTTGGTATGTGCAGCCACATGTCCAATCAACACGGATGTCGCGGCACTGGCGATGCCGGGCATATTGTGATGTTCGGCCAACCAATAGCGGTGAAACCCCAGCCGTTCCGCCTCCTGTGCCAAGTCGGTTGTATTGCGCAGCGCCTGTGCCACGTCAAACCCTTCAGGCACCGGGGCCAGATCAAGAACAGAATATTGCATCAGCTTTCCCTTTGATTGCCACCAAACCTAACCGCGCCGCCAAGAATTAAAACCCCCTACCGACGCATCCGCCCCCCTTCATCTTGCCGCTAAACTCTGGGGGGTCTGGGGGGCCAGCCCCCCAGTGCGCATCATCCCAACGAAAAAGGCCGCATCCAAAGATGCGGCCCCTTCCAAAAACAATGGCAATACTTAACGCTTGGAGAACTGGAAGCTCTTACGCGCCTTGGCCTTACCGTATTTCTTACGCTCAACCACACGGCTGTCGCGTGTGAGGAAGCCTGCGGCTTTCAACGCGCCACGCAGAGAGGGATCATAAAGCTGAAGCGCCTTTGAAATCCCGTGCTTGACCGCGCCGGCCTGACCGGACAGACCGCCGCCCTTGACCGTTGCGAAAACGTCAAACTGGCCGACGGTGTTGGTGATGCCAAAAGGCTGCGCCAGGATCATCTGCAGAACGGGGCGGGCAAAATATGCATTCTGCTCTTTTCCGTTGACGATGACCTTGCCTGAGCCCGGCTTGATCCAGACGCGGGCGACCGCGTCTTTACGCTTGCCTGTGGCATAGGAACGGCCCAATGCGTCACGAACAGGCTCGCGGGGGGTCAGTTCGACAGCAGGCGCTGCCGGGATCCCGGCAACGGATGCGAGATCTTCGAGTGTGTTGATTTCATCGGACATTTATGCGCTCCGGGTGTTTTTCTTGTTCATGGCCTTGACGTCCAGAACTTCGGGGCTTTGCGCCTCATGTGGGTGATCAGCACCTGCATAGACGCGCAGGTTGGTCATGATCTGACGGCTCAGACGGTTGCCGGGCAGCATGCGCTTGACCGCCAGGGTCACGACGCGCTCTGGGTGGGCACCCTCAAGGATCTGTGCCTTGGTACGCTCTTTGATCCCGCCGGGGTGGCCGGTGTGCCAGTAGAATTTTTCTTCGCGCTTTTTGCCAGTCATCTGGATTTTCTCGGCATTGATGATGATGACATTGTCACCACAATCCATGTGAGGTGTGAAAGACGGCTTGTGCTTGCCGCGCAGGCGCATGGCAACAATAGACGCAAGACGGCCCAGCACGACGCCTTCGGCGTCAATGATGATCCATTTCTTGTCGATGTCTGCCGGTGTTGCAGAGAAGGTTTTCATCGGATGTTCCTGTTTAACGATAATCGGGTCCACCACAGGGGTGGCGCGTATCAGTGATGAGCGGGTTATAGAGATGCCTATTGCCGCGTCAAGCGCGTTAAACCCAAAATAGTGACGCAAAAACAGTTACTTGAGATTTAGGTAAAATAATACCCCATATTTACACCCCGATTTGGTCGGCCGGATTCTCCAACAGGGCTCGCAGGCGCACCATTGCGGCCTCAAAGCTGCGCAAAGACACGCCCCCATTGATCGCCATCCGCACGGCATGGGGGCTTTGTCCGTCCCTGCAGGCGAATTCTTCGGCAGCCCGAATCTGTATACCCTGTTTTTCCGCCGCCTGGCAAAAGGCAGAGGCCCGCCACCCCTGCGGCAGGTGCAGCCAGACAAACGGCACATCCTTGCGCCAGCGCAGATCGAAACTGCCCAAAGTATTCACCGCGACCTTGACGTAGTTTTCCACACCCCTGCGCGAGGCTTCCATGATCTGCGGCAAATCAGGATGCGACAGCAACGCCGCCGTCAGATCAATGATCGGCGTGGCCAGGCCAAAGAACCCGTGTTCCGCAGAACGGTGCAGCGCCATCGACATGCCCCTGGGCCCGATCGCACAGCCAACCCGCAAGGACGGCGTGATGGATTTGGACAAGGAACTGACATACCATCCGCGCTCAGGGGCCAACCTGCGATACCCGATCCCCTCGGCGCGGCCCATCCGGTAGCAATCGTCTTCCATGATCTGCAGATCCGCCTTGCGTGCAACATCCACCAAGGCGTGTCGCCGTTCCATCGGGGTGAAACCACAGGTGGGGCTATGCACCTCGGGCGAGGTGCACAGCAATTGCGCCTCGGGGTGGCGTTCGGCGGCGGCGGCCAGCGCCTCTGGGATGATCCCATCTGCGTCGCAAGCCACAGAAACCACATCCGCACGCACCAACTCTGCCGCTCGGCGAAAACCTGGATAGGCCAGTTCTTCCACAAAGACGGTGGGCCGCCTGCCCCTTAGCACCGTCTGAAAGACCAGCAAGATCGCATTCTGCCCGCCGTGCGACAGAACAATATCGCTTTCATCCAACTGCCCAATGGGGGCCCCCTGCAGCCAATCGGCCATCGCTGTGCGGGCGGCCTGCGCGCTGCGCCTTGAGGGATAATGCATCATCCCGGACGGGGGATCATTGGCGATTTCACCCAGCAGCCGCTGGATCAATCTGGCCTGCCCGCCATCCGGCAGATGGGGTGAAAACAGGTTGACGTTGCCTGTGTCACCGGGGCTGTTGTCCGGCACATTGTCCAATTCATGCAAGTTCAGCGGCAGACCCGAAACTTCGGCGTCCACATGGCTTTGGGGGTCGGCCACATAGGTGCCGCGCCCCACCTCGGCCTGCAATACGCCGCTGTCTGTCAGCACCGTATAGGCCCGCGCCACGGTGCCCGGTGTGATCTTGAGCTGCCACGCCAGTTCGCGCACCGGCGGCAGCTTGTCCCCCACCGTCAGACCGCCAAGCGCGATCTTGTCGCGGATCATTGTAACAACCGCTTTGTACTTTGGCTTGGCGGATTGAAGCGCCTCTGACGACCAAATTGTATCCATTACAATGTTTCCCTAGCACCCTGCGCCGATCATATTGTATCAAATAACCGTAGCAAATGGCTACATTGTGTCAATACAATTCAGGTTAGGAGATTTCCCATGGCACTCGCAAGACCGATGCAGAACGACGCGCTCAGCATTCTGAGCCAACCCGGCGCACCCGTTGCGGCACAGGTTGCCGTTGCTTTCGCGGTCTTGGTGACGAAATGGGCCACTCGGCGCCGCACCCGACGGGCGCTGGCCCAATTGGAGCCATGGCAGCTGCGCGATGTGGGACTGACACCCGAGGACGCCTATGGTGAGGCGTATCGCGTGTTCTGGCGGGCGTGACATCCCCGTCTCTCGCCAGACCTCTTCAAACTGGGCCGGGATATCCCGGCCCTTTTTTATACCTTCGGCGCTTTTTTATCCGATCGGCCTTGGCGGGATCGCATAGGTCAGGCTGGCCCGCGCCACGGGGGCATCCATGCCTTCTGAATACAGCAGCACATCGGTCACCGACAGCTGCTTGCCCAGCTTCAACAGCCTTGCCTTGGCGATCAGCGGTACATCGGCGGCAGGCTTGCGCATGAAATCAATCGAACAATTGGTGGTCACGGCCAGCGCCTGCGGGCCAATCTGGGACAGGGTCACGATATAGGCGGCGACATCTGCAAGGCCGAACATGGACGGACCGGAGACGGTTCCACCCGGACGCAGATGTTTGTCCGACACCAGCAGCCGCATCGTCACCTCGCCCTCACCCACATGATCGACGTTGAAATCATCGGCGACCTGTTGGAACACCTGCCCCATAAAATCATTCAGTTCCTGGGCGGTCATCATCACGGGCATGCTTGTTCTCCTGTCTGCTCTCTGCGTAAGATTGGCACAGATGATGGGGAGAGAGGCAAGATGGCAATTCTGGAGATGACGCAACGTGGCGCGGTCTGCCACCTGACAATGAACGCCCCAGAGCGGCTGAATGCGCTGTCGGACGAAATGTTGGCCGCATTGCATGGCACCCTCGATACATTGGCACAGGATGCCTCCGTTCGGGTCATCACGCTTGCCGGTGCGGGCAAGGCGTTTTGCGCGGGACATGATTTGCGACAGATGACGGCGATGCGCCAGTCCGAGGATGGCGGGGCGGCGGCCTTTAAGGATCTGTTTGACCGTTGCGCCGCCGTGATGGCGCGGGTGCAGTCGATGCCCCAGCCCGTGATCGCGCAGGTGCACGGCATTGCCACGGCTGCCGGTTGCCAGCTGGTTGCCACCTGCGACATGGCAGTCGCGGCCCAGGACACGCGCTTTGGCGTGAATGGTGTGAATATCGGTCTGTTCTGTTCAACGCCGATGGTCGCGCTCAGCCGGAACATCCCCCGCAAACAGGCCTTTGAGATGCTGACCACTGGCGAATTCATCCCCGCAGCGCGCGCGCTGGATTTGGGGTTGATCAACCGGGTTGTTGCCGCCGACGCGCTGGCAGAGGAAACCGCCCGGCTTGCCGATACGGTTGCGGCGAAATTGGGGGCGGCCGTCAAGATCGGCAAACAGGCCTTTTACAATCAGATCGCGATGACCACGGCAGACGCCTATGCCTATACCGGCGAGGTGATGGTGCAAAACATGCTGCGCTCTGACACCCGCGAAGGCATTGATGCCTTTTTGGAGAAACGCGACCCTGACTGGGATCAATGATTGTTTCTTGGATTTGATTCTATTGTTGCGAAACTTGCTATATCAATTTGGGCGCAAATAGGGCATCTGTGTGTCAGAGCGTAAATGCTCGGCAATATTTGGGTCGCCGTTGGCGGAAGGTCCCTCCAGGTCAGCCTCTCACTGATCGACCATCCCCGCGACGGCGACCCCAAATAAATCCCCACCTCTCATCCATCCTCTTTTACAGTTAGCATAGGGCTGCGGCACCCTGCCTGTTGCGTCCACGCCTGCCCTGCCCTACATCCGCAATATGACACAGACACTTCATATTATCGGCGGCGGAATGGCCGGATCAGAGGCCGCCTGGCAGGTCGCAAATGCTGGCATCAAGGTGGTGCTGCATGAAATGCGCCCGAAAGTGGGCACATTTGCCCATCAAACCGGGCTTTTGGGAGAGATGGTTTGTTCCAATTCTTTCCGCTCTGACGATTCGGAGCAGAATGCCGTGGGGCTTTTGCATTGGGAAATGCGCGCCGCCAACGGGTTGATCATGGCCACGGCGCAAAAGCACCGTCTGCCTGCGGGCGGTGCCTTGGCCGTTGACCGTGATCCTTTCGCGCAATCCGTTACCGATGCGCTGATGGCCCATCCGAATGTCACCGTGGAATACGGCGAAATCACAGCGCTGCCGAAAGATGGCCATTGGATCATCGCGACCGGCCCGCTGACCTCGGGCGCTTTGGCGCAGGCGATTGCGGATGAAACCGGCGCAGAGGCGCTGGCCTTTTTCGACGCCATCGCGCCGATTGTCTATTTCGACAGCATCAACATGGACCGCGCATGGATGCAGTCGCGTTATGACAAGGGCGAGACAGAGGAAGAGCGCACGGCCTATCTGAACTGTCCGATGACCAAGGACCAATATGAGGCCTTCATCGACGCGCTGTTGGCCGCAGACAAGACAGAGTTCCGCGAAGGCGAGACGGCGGGCTATTTCGACGGCTGCCTGCCGATCGAGGTGATGGCCGAACGCGGCCGCGAGACGCTGCGCTTTGGTCCGATGAAGCCGGTGGGCCTGACCAATGCCAATGACCCCGATGTGAAACCCTATGCCGTTGTGCAGCTGCGCCGCGACAATAAACTGGGTACTTTGTACAATATGGTCGGTTTCCAGACCAAGATGAAATATGGCGCGCAAACCGCTGTTTTTAAAATGATTCCCGGACTTGAGGATGCATCATTCGCACGCCTTGGGGGGATTCACCGCAATTCTTTCATCAACTCGCCCACACTGCTGGATGACCAGATGCGGCTGCGTTCAAAACCTCATATCCGGTTCGCGGGCCAGATCACCGGGGTTGAGGGCTATGTTGAAAGTGCGGCCATGGGCCTGCTGGCGGGCCGGATGGCGGCTGCTGAAATCCTGGGCCACAGGCTGCCTGCACCGCCCAATACAACCGCCATGGGCGCGCTGATGACCCATATTACCGGCGGTGCCGACGCCAAGACCTTTCAGCCGATGAACGTCAACTTTGGCCTCTTCCCCCCCGTGGATGGGCTGAAAAGCGGTCGGCGTGGACGCAAGGACCGCTACAAGGCCTATACCGACCGCGCCAAGATGGATTGGCAAGGGTGGCTGGACACGCAGGGCGTGCCTGCCTAATCTTTGCTCATGACAAAGAGCTTTCTTGATCAGGTCTATGCCGCGCGCGGCGTGGATGAGACCCGCCAGATTTATGATGCATGGGCCGCCAGCTATGAGGCAGAGGTGGCGGAAAACGGCTATGCGACGCCGGGCCGCTGTGCTGTGGCCCTGGCCGGTGTGACAAAGGATCTGACGGCACCGGTGCTGGATTTTGGCTGTGGCACGGGGCTGTCGGGCCTGGCATTAAAGCTGGCCGGGTTTACGGCCATAGACGGTGTTGATCTGTCCGCGCAGATGCTGGCGCAGGCAGAAAAGAAGAATGTCTACCGCAAGACGCAAGTGGTCGACGGCGCGTATGAAGTGCCCCATGCAAGTTATCAAACCATCGCGGCCATTGGCGTGATCGGTGCTGGTGCGGCACCCATATCCATGCTGGACAGGTTGATGAGGGCGCTTGGCAGTGGCGGGCGTTTGGTGTTTTCCTTCAATGACCATACGCTGGCCGATCCCATTCACGAGGCGCGGATCAACGAATGGACCGACTGTGGCGCCGCCCGTCTGCTGATCCGGCAAAGAGGTGATCATCTGCCCAAGATCAACATGAAGTCCAACATCTATATCCTTGAAAAGGCGTGATGTTTCGAACACGATTTGCGCCGTCCCCGACGGGGCCGCTGCATCTGGGCCATGCCTATTCGGCGCTTGTGGCTTTTGACATGGCACAGGCGGCAGGTGGGGAATTTCTGCTTCGGATCGAAGACATCGACCTCGCGCGCGCAAAAGATGCGTGGGAGCGGCAGATTTACGATGATCTGACATGGCTTGGCCTGAGATGGCCGCAGCCGGTGATGCGCCAGTCCGACCGGCAACCGGCCTATGATGCAGCACTTGATGCGCTGTGGGATCAGGGGCTGCTTTATCCCTGCCGGTGCAGCCGCGCCGATATCGCTGCCGCCGCCTCCGCCCCGCAAGAAGGTGCGCCGCTCTTGGGGCCAGACGGTGTGATCTATCCCGGCACCTGCCGCGATGCATTGCCGCCCACAGGTCCGCGCCCCCAAGGGGTGACCCTGAGGCTGGACATGGAGCGCGCGGTCCGTGGCATTGACGCGGTCAGGTTTACGGAAACGGGAACGCACCCGGCTGCTGTGTCCATCACGGCCGAACACCTTGTACACGAGGTGGGCGATGTGGTGCTGGCCCGGCGCGATATGGGGACATCCTATCATCTATCGGTGGTGCTGGATGATGCCGCCCAACAGATCAGCCATGTCACGCGCGGCGAAGATCTGTTTGACGCCACCTCGATCCATGTGCTGCTGCAACGGCTGCTGGGCTTGCCGCATCCGGTCTATCATCATCACCGGCTCATCCGCGATGACGCGGGCAAGCGGCTGGCAAAGCGCGATGATGCGCGGGCCATATCGCTTTACCGAAGCGAAGGGATGTCGCCCGCTGATATGCGCTCAATCCTAGGTCTTTAAGTCAGGGCGTTTGCGCAAAGACCCAACCCTCTGCCCCTGCCAGCGCCCATCACTCAGGCTTGGACAGTTCAACGATTTCACCGTCCCTGACCGCACGGTAAAAGCAATTGCGCCTACCCGTGTGGCAGGCCGGACCCGTCTGATTGACCAGAACCAACAGACAATCCTGATCGCAGTCAAACCGCAGCTCTACCAGTTCCTGCACATGGCCGCTGGTCTCTCCCTTGATCCAGAACGCCTGTCGTGAACGGCTCCAATAGGTCACACGCCCGCTGGACAGGGTCTGGGCAATGCTTTGGGCGTTCATCCATGCCAGCATCAAGACATCGCCGCTTTGCGCGTCTTGGGCGATGGCAGGGATCAGGCCCGCGTCATTGAAGGTAAGTTTGGCGGGATCAAAGGACATATGGCGGCTCTTTCCCAAAAGTTTTTTTGCATCTGCGATCAGGGGGTTTATGTAAGGATTAACAGATAAAGGAAACAGCCATGTCTGGCGATACGGACCTGATCAAACTTTACTCGGCACGCATTCTCGCACTTGCGGCAGATATTCCGCATCTTGGCCGGCTTGAGGCACCTGATGCGACAATGAAACGGCGCTCGCCCTTGTGCGGCTCTGCGGTGACGGTGGATGTGCGGGTGCAGGACGGACGGCTGGTTGATCTGGGCCAGGATGTCAAAGCCTGTGCCTTGGGTCAGGCAGCGGCAGCCGTGGCTGGTGCTGCTGCGGTTGGGGCGACACTGGACCAGATCACCAAAGGCCGGGATCAACTGCGGGCCATGCTGAAAGAACAAGGGCCTGTGCCAGACGCCCCCTTTGACGGGTTCGAGGTGCTGACACCCGCTGTCGCCTATAAGAACCGCCATGCCTCTATCATGCTGAGCATGGAAGCCATCGTTGAGGCGATGGAACAAGTGACAAGCACCGATCAAATTAGCAAAATGTAAGGTAATTGCTGCCAAGGCTTGCCCAGGTTTTGAACCGGAGGGCTTATGACAGCGCATACTCCCGTCTCTGTACCCCCAGAGATGGACAAATTGGCCAAGACCGCATCGGCGCTTGGTTTTGAAATCGTAGATATCGGCAGCTTTCTGGACCTATTGGAGGGACAGGCAGACCAGCAAAGAAGCGCCTTGCTGGCGCTGCGGGCCTGTGCCACCGATATGACGGCCGCCAATGCGGATGCCACCGCCAGTCTGCGTGCCCTGACCGAACGCGCGATCGAGGCGCAGCAGGACATACAGACATCGGTCGCACTGGTGCGTGAGGTCGGTGAAAAGACGCGCGGGGTGGCGGTTTGGGTGAAATCAATCCGTGACCGCACCGAAAGTGTTGGTGAAACGCTCAGGGCGGTTCGGACCAACAATTCGCAAATTGCCTCCATTGCCGCACAGGTCAATACGCTGGCCATCAACGCCAAGATCGAAGCCGCGCGTGCCGGCGATGCGGGACGTGGATTTGCCGTTGTCGCAGATGCCATCAACGCGCTGTCCCAAAAAACCGGGACTGCGGCGAAACAGATTTCCGAAAACATCGAAGGGTTGACCGGCTGGATCGGGGATCTGGGACGCGAGGCCGGGACCGTCGCGCAGGATGCAGAGACCGTGCTGGAGCAATCGGGTCATACCGATACCGCCCTCAGCCGGATGGAAACCACCATGCAAGCCGAACGGGATCACAGGCTCAAGTTCACCCAGCAGACCGACCGCGTCAAAGATGCGGTCGACCGCCTGCGCCCTGCAGTGCAAGACATTGAAACAACAGTGGAAAAGACATCATCGGGTATTGAAAGCACGAACCGGCGGGTAGAAAGCCTGATTGATACCTCCGAGCAGATCGTTCAGATGACCGCAGGCTTGGGGGGCGTGACTGGCGATGCGCGCTTCATCGATTTTGTGCAAAAAACCGCCCTTAAGATATCTGCCGCGCTGGAGCAGGCGGTCAAAGACGGGCGGATCACCATCGGTGCCCTTTTTGACGACGATTATCGCAGCATACCGGGGACAAATCCGGTGCAGGTCACCACAAGGGCCGTCAATTTTCTGGATGAGCTGCTGCCCGATTTTCAGGAACCCGCGCTGTCCTTTGACAACAAGATCGTGTTTTGCGCGGCGGTGAATCTGGACGGCTATCTGCCGACGCATAACCGCAAGTTTTCTCAGCCGCAGACCCGTGATGTGGTTTGGAACACGGCGCATTCGCGCAACAGACGTATCTTTGATGACCGCGTGGGCCTGAAGGCAGGGCGCAGCACAGCACCCTTTCTGCTGCAAGTCTATCGCAGGGATATGGGCGGCGGCGAATACAAGATCATGAAAGATCTGTCTTCTCCGATCTATGTCGGGGGGCGGCATTGGGGAGGATTGCGGCTGGCCTATAGCTCTTAATGCGTTTCGCGGTACTGGATACCTTTGCACCCCTTAACCCCTTGCAAGTTACCCCCTTGCAAGACCGGTTTGCGGGCCGGGAAAATTGAATGAGGGCCACTTGGTCCTTCGTCACAGGAAGACCCGGTATATGTAAGTGGCCGAAATAAAAAAAACGCCGCACATCCAATAGGATGGCGGCGCAAGAAAAGCGTTTCTCATGTGGGACCCGACTGTGACCAGGGAGGCAAAACCCTAACCGATCAAGGACAGGCAGTGTTGATCAGCAGCATCAAAGTGGGACGGATGCAAAGTCACAGGCGGCATGAGAGCGCAGGCAGAAATCAAACAAAAGCAGGCATGTGCAGACCAACAACAAGCATCACAACCAAAGCCGCCGCACCGATGGCATCTTGCAACAATGTGTCCTGAGACCGCGTCGCGATGGATTTGAGCGTTTTGAGCGTTGTCATCTTAACCTCCGTTTTGTTGCTCCTTTGTTCTCACTTTACGCAGCGCCTGTAAAGAACTTTTTGAGAACATTCGCGAACAAAATGGAATTTAATCTCTAACCTACTGAAATTAAACGGATGGCTTCGTCCTGTCGCATCAGCCAAAGCAGCATCCGCACCGCCTGCCCCCTGTCAGAAGTCAACGCGCTGTCGTCGCTCAGCAGTTTGCGGGCATCGGATTGCGCAATTGCCATCAATCCTGCCTGCCGTTCCAGATCTGCCACCTTGAAGCGTGGAACACCGGATTGGGCGGTCCCGATCAGATCGCCTGTGCCGCGCATTTGCAGGTCTGTTTCCGCAATCACAAAGCCGTCTTCGGTTTCGCGCAACACTTCCAGCCGCCGCCTTCCCCCCTCGCTCAGCGGATTTTGGTACATCAAAAGGCAGGTCGATGCCCCCTGCCCACGCCCGACCCGGCCGCGCAACTGGTGCAACTGCGCAAGACCAAAGGTTTCGGCCCGCTCGATCACCATGATCGTCGCATTGGGCACATCAACCCCAACCTCAATGACCGTGGTTGCCACAAGAACCTGGGTTTCGCCCTGCTGAAAGGCCTGCATGCCCGCGTCTTTTTCGGCAGGGGGCATTTGTCCGTGGACCAGCCCGACCACACCTTCGCCCAATGCGGCGCGCAGCCGTTTGAAACGCTCTTCGGCAGCGATCAAATCGCTCAGCTCGCTTTCTTCGACCAGCGGACAAACCCAATAGCATTGCTTGCCCTCCGCCACGGCAGACCGCAACCGGTCCACGACCTGATCCAATCTGTCGGTGCTGACCAACGCGGTCTTGATCGGCTGGCGGCCGGGCGGTTTTTCATCCAGCACCGAAACATCCATATCGCCATATTGCGCCAAGGCCAGCGAGCGTGGGATCGGGGTGGCCGTCATGACCAGAACATCGGCGCGATCGCCTTTCTGACCCAGCTCTAACCTTTGGCGAACGCCGAACCTGTGCTGTTCATCCACCACGGCCAAGCGCAAATCAGAAAACTGCACGTCGGCCTGAAACACCGCATGGGTGCCAACCAGTACCTGAATATCGCCCCGCGCGAGGGCTGCCAGTTTTGCCTGACGGTCCGACCCCTTGTCGCGCCCGGTCAGGATTTCCAGCACAACGCCCGCGTTTTCGGCCATGGGGCGCAAACCTTGCAAATGCTGCCGGGCCAGAATTTCTGTGGGTGCCATCAAGACGCCCTGCCCCCCCGCCTCAACCGCGCGCAGCAGGGCCATGAAGGCGACCAATGTCTTGCCTGCGCCCACGTCCCCCTGCAACAGACGGTTCATCCGCTGCGGCCGCGCCATATCATCGGTGATCTCTGCCACCGCCCGGCGTTGCGCCCCCGTCGGTTGATAGGGCAACGCGGCCAGAACACGGGCCTGCAACTGCCCATCGCCCAGCGTCGGCCTGCCCTTTTTGCGCCGCTCTTTCTGGCGGGCCAGCGCCAATGTGATCTGATGGGCAAAGAGTTCATCATAAGCCAGCCGTTCCCTTGCCGGGGCGGTTGCGGCCAGATCCTCTTGTGATTGGGGGTCATGCGCCCGGTAGACGGCATCCGCAAAATCGGGCCATCCGGCCTTTGTTTTTTGATTGATATCAATCCATTCGGCCATAGGCGGAAGACGCGTCAGGGCCCCACGGGTCGCTTTGTACATCAGTTTTTGGGTGATCCCGCTGGTCAGCGGATAGACCGGTTCAAAGGCTGGAATGTCATCGGCATCTGTCTCGGCCACCGCGAAATCAGGGTGAACCATCTGGGCCACACCATCAAACAGCTCCACCCGGCCCGAAACAATGCGCCGCGACCCTTCTGGCAATTGGCGCTGCAGATAATCGCCCTTGGCGTGGAAATAGACCAGTTGAAAGCTGGTCTGCGCGTCCTCCACCTGAATGCGATAGGCCCCGCCGCGATTGCGCGCAGGCCGATGGGTGCCGATGGTCACGGCCACTGTCAGGGTCGCCGGCATCAGCGCATCTTTCAGCGTGTCCAGCCGGGTCCTGTCAATCCCGGAATAGGGCAGTGTGAACAACAGGTCGCGCGGGGCCAGCACGCCCAGTTGGGCAAAATGCTGGGCGGTCTTGGGGCCAATCCCCTCAAGGGTCTCAAGCCCCGCAAACAACGGGAAAAGGGGTTCGGGCCGCTGGCTCATACGTCCGAAATCAGGCTGAGCCAGCCTTCTTCGTCCAGGGTTTCAATGCCCAGTTCAGCGGCCTTTTTCGCCTTTGATCCGGCACCCGGACCCGCCACCAGGATATCTGTCTTGGCGCTGACGGAGCCCGAGACTTTGGCTCCTAACCGCTCGGCTCTGGCCTTGGCCTCCGCGCGGGTCATTTTCTCTAGGGTGCCGGTGAATACCACCGTTTTTCCGGCGACCGGGCTGCCTGACGTATCGGCGCGCTTGACCTGCTGAACGTCCAGCTGCGCAATCAGCCGGTCGATGGAGGCGCGCTCGCGCTCTTGCGCGAAGGTATTGACCAAAGATCCTGCCATCACGCTGCCCACGCCATCGACGCCGATCAGATCATCCCAGGCCGGGCCCTGACCCGTCGATGCCTCCAGCATCGCCGCCTCAAATGCCGTCCAACTGCCGTAATGCAGCGCAATCAGGTTCGATGCCGCCTCTCCCACATGGCGGATGCCCAGCCCAAATATCAAACGGTCCAACGAGATTTTTCGTTTTTCCTCAATCGCCTGGAACAGATTATTGGCTGATTTTTCACCCCAGCCTTCGCGGTTCTTGAGCTGTTGCAGACCTGTGCCATAGCGTTCTTTGAGCGTGAAAATATCGGCGGGCTCCTTTATCCAGCCGTCGGCGTAGAATTGTTCGACCTGCTTGGCCCCCAGTCCTTCGATGTCAAAGGCCGCGCGTGAGACGAAATGCTTTAGCTTTTCCACCGCCTGCGCGGGGCAGATCAGGCCGCCGATGCAGCGGCGCACCGCATCACCCGGTTCGCGCACAGCCGCACTGCCACATTCGGGGCAAATCTGCGGAAAGACATAAGGCACCGCCTCTGGCGGGCGTTTGTCCAGATCGACATCCGCGATCTTGGGGATCACATCGCCTGCGCGATAGACCTGCACCCAGTCGCCAATGCGGATGTCCTTTCCTCCCCTAATTTCGGCACCTTTGCTGTCCAGCCCCTTGATGTAATCCTCATTATGCAGCGTGGCATTGGACACAACGACCCCGCCAACTGTCACCGGCTGCAGCCGGGCCACTGGCGAAAGCGCGCCTGTCCGCCCCACCTGGATGTCGATCCCCTGCAGCCAGGTCCAGGCCAGCTCTGCCGCAAACTTATGGGCGATGGCCCAACGCGGTGTGGTCGAACGGAACCCAAGCCTTTGCTGCAATGCGAGGTCGTTGACCTTGTACACAACACCGTCAATGTCATAGCCCAAGGTCGCCCGCTGGCTTTCGATCAGGCTGTACTGCGCCAAAAGCGCCGAAGGGCCATTGCACAGCGCGGTCAAAGGGTTGATGGAAAAGCCGAAATCCTCAAGCCGTTCAATCGCCCCCATCTGTGTGTCAGAAAGCGGCGCGGAAAGGGCCCCCCAGGCATAGGCAAAGAACTTTAGCGGTCGGGATTTGGTGACATTCGCGTCCAACTGCCGCAAGGAGCCCGCTGCGGCATTGCGTGGATTGGCAAAGCTCTTGGCACCGGCTGTCTCTTGGCGTGCATTCAGGGCCTCGAAATCGGCATGAGACATATAAACTTCGCCGCGCACCTCAAGCAGATCGGGAGCATTGGCAATCTGTTGGGGAATATCGCCGATGGTGAGGGCATTGGCCGTTACATTTTCGCCTACCGCCCCGTCGCCACGGGTGGCGGCATGGATCAACCTGCCCTTTTCATAGCGCAAAGAAAGCGACAGACCGTCAATCTTTGGCTCTGCGGTAAAGGTCAGTGGCGCATCGGCCGGCAGGCCAAGGTATTTTCGAATGCGCCCGTCAAATTCCATCACATCGTCAGGATCAAAGGCATTGGCCAATGACAGCATGGGTACGGCATGGGTGACCTTGGAAAACCCTTCTGCCAGGGCTGCACCAATTTGTTCGCTCGGGCTGTCGGTTCTTTTTAGCTCCGGGAACCGCGCCTCTATCTCGGCATTGCGTCGCTTGAGCGCATCATAGGTCGCATCATCCAGTTGGGGATCATCGGCCGTGTGATATTCCACATTTGCTCGGGTCAGGACCTGCGCCAAACGCGCAAGTTCCTTTTCTGCTTCGCTCTTTGTCAGCGCCTCGACTGCTATTTGTGACGTCATCCGCTTGCCCTGCCCCCACAGCTGTTACCGGCTTGAGGGACACAGATAGGTCGCTGGGCAGATTTGGTCTAGCGCGTTTTCAACGCAATGGCGGTTCAGGCCGATGCCGCCATCTTCATGACCGCCGGTTCAGGGTCGCGAAGTACGTAACCGCGGCCCCATACCGTCTCAATATAATTCTCTCCGCCGGTGGCCTGGCTCAGCTTTTTGCGTAATTTGCAAATGAATACATCAATGATCTTGAGTTCAGGTTCATCCATGCCGCCATAAAGGTGGTTCAGGAACATTTCCTTTGTCAGTGTCGTGCCCTTGCGCAGCGACAGCAGTTCCAGCATCTGGTATTCCTTACCGGTCAGATGCACCGACTGATTTTCGACGCTGACGGTCTTTGCATCCAGGTTCACCGCAATTTGACCGGTTTCGATCACGGATTGCGAATGTCCCTTGGACCGCCTGATGATCGCGTGAATGCGCGCAACCAGTTCCTCGCGGTGGAAAGGTTTGGTCAGGTAATCATCGGCCCCGAAACCAAACCCTTTTATCTTGCTTTCCGTGTCATCCGACCCGGACAGGATCAAAATGGGCGTCGCAATACGGCTAAGCCTGAGTTGCCGCAGGACTTCATGACCGTTCATATCGGGCAGATCCAGATCCAGCAGGATCAGGTCGTAATCATAAAGTTTCGCCAGATCGATCCCCTCTTCGCCCAGGTCAGTGGCATAGACGTTCAGGTTGGCATGGGTCAGCATCAATTCGATGCTGCGCGAGGTAGTTGGATCGTCTTCGACTAGCAGTACACGCATTCAGAATCTCCGATATGTCATCGTCGCCTTGGAATAGATCGTGACCAAAAAAGGTTAACCACCCGTTACCGATGTTGCCTTTGTATC
>JAFMGZ010000056.1 GCA_017854855.1 Sulfitobacter sp.
CGATGGTCGTGGAATCCATGGGCGAATATACCTACCCCGACAAAGGCAACATGACCCGCGAAGAGATTGACCTGACGCTGGGCATCTTTACCGAAGCCAAGAAAAACGGCCAGTTCCGCGCCTTCTGGAAGTCCTTTGACGAAAGCGTCAATCTGATGGCCTCAGGCGAAGTTGTCATCCAGTCCATGTGGTCGCCTGCCATCACGGCCGTAAAGTCCAAGGGCATCCCATGTGTCTATCAGCCGCTCGAAGAGGGTTACCGCTCTTGGGGTGGTGGTCTGGGTCTGTCTGCGGCCCTGACGGGGCTGGAGCGGGACGCGGCCTATGAATACATCAACTGGTATCTTGATGGCTGGGTCGGTGGTTTCCTGATGCGCCAGGGGTATTACTCGGCGGTGCCGGAGACGTCCAAGAACCACATGTCCGAAAATGAATGGGGCTATTGGTTCGAAGGCAAATCAGCGACCGATACCATCACTTCGCCCTTTGGTGACGCGCTGGCACAGGCCGGTGACGTGCGCGATGGCGGCTCATTCAATGACCGTATGGGCGCTGTGGCGTGCTGGAATGCCGTCATGGATGAAAACCAGTACATGGTGCGCAAGTGGAATGAATTCATCGCCGCTTGATCTGACCAACCCATCAGGGGGCACCTTTCGGGGTGCCCCTTTCCTGCGCAGGGCATTATGCAGAATATTTTGAAAAACAAGACGATTTCCGGATGGCTGATGGTTTCCCCCCTCGCGGTGGTGCTGCTGTTGTTCCTTGTCCTGCCGATCGTGATGATCGTGGCTGTCAGTTTCTGGCGGGCCACCGAATTTTCGATCATCCCTGACTTTGATTTTGAGAATTACGAATTTCTTTTCGGATCTTCCGTCACGTACCGGGTTTTCATCAATACCTTCAAATACGCGCTGATCACCTGGGCCTTGACCCTGCTGATCGGCTTTACCGTGGCCTATTACCTGGCGTTTCATATCCGGACGCAGACCTGGCAGATCGCTCTTTTCTTGCTGTGCACGATCCCGTTCTGGACGTCCAACATCATCCGCATGATTTCCTGGATACCGTTTCTGGGGCGCAACGGGATTGCAAATTCGGCGCTGATGTCATGGGGCATTACGGATGAACCGCTGGAGTGGCTCTTGTTCAGCGACTTTGCCGTTATTCTGGCCTTTGTGCATCTTTACACCCTGTTCATGGTGGTACCGATCTTCAACACCATGATGCGGATCGACAAATCCCTGATCGAGGCCGCCCGCGACGCGGGTGCGAATGGGGTCCAGATCTTGTGGAACGTCATCATTCCGCTGACAAAACCCGGCATCATGATCGGAACCATCTTTGTTGTCACATTGGTGATGGGCGATTTCATCACCGTGCGTTTCATGAGCGGATCACAATCAGCCAATGTGGGCCGGTTGATCTCAAATGATATTGCCTTGCTGCAATATCCTTCGGCGGCTGCCACCGCCGTGGTGTTGCTGCTGACGGTCCTGATCGTGATCGGCATCATGCTGCGCTTTGTCGACATTCGAAAGGAGCTTTGAGCCATGGAAAAACGTCCGCGCTCTTTCTATGTCCTGACGGCTTTCTTCGGTCTGTTCTTGCTGTTTCTTTACGGCCCCACGCTGACCATCGCGGTCTTGTCGTTTCAGGGTCCCGGCGGGGGCCTGACCTTTCCGATGCGCGGCACTTCTTTGCATTGGTTCTATGATCTGTTCGAACAGCAGGCCGTCGGCGACATCTGGGGCAGTTTTCGCCGCAGCTTTGCCCTGGGTCTGATGGTGATGGTCACGACCGTTGTCGTCTCTGTCATGGGGGGTCTGGCATTTCGCAAGAAATTCGCAGGGTCAACACTGCTGTTCTATCTGATCATCACCTCTTTGGTGATCCCCTCAATCCTGATCTCGCTCGGGGTTGGGCTGATCTTTTCCCAATCGGGGCTCGAGGTTCACTGGACCACATCGGGCTTTGGGGCACAGCTGACCTGGACCCTGCCCTTTGGTCTGCTGATCATGTTCGCCGTGTTCAACCGGTTTGACAAAAGCTATGAAGAGGCCGCCCGCGATTTGGGGGCCACGCCGTGGCAGACCCTGCGCCATGTGGTGCTGCCCATCATCGCGCCGTCGCTGATCGGTGTCGCACTTTTCGGCTTTACGCTCAGCTATGACGAATTTGCCCGCACCTTGCTGACAGCAGGCAGTTACAACACGCTGCCGCTGGAAATCTTCGGGATGACGACCAACGTCACCACGCCTGTGCTTTATGCCCTTGGCACGCTGACGACTGTATTTTCGCTGATCATGATCGGGGTATTCCTGGGCTTTGCCTGGTGGGGCGGCAAACGCAGGGCACGGGCCGGGTCAGATGCGGGAAAGGGTTTGATATGATCATCCTGATCAACCCCAACAGCACGCAGGCGATGACCCAGGCAATGCTGGCGACAGCCCGGCAGACTGTTCCCACGGCGCATTTCGAAGGCTGGACCAGCCATGATGGCCCGCCCGCGATCCAGGGTGCAGAAGACGGTGATGCCGCAACAGAACCCCTGCTACGGCTGGTCAGGCAGGCCTCTGACGAAGGGGCATCTGCGATCATCATCGGCTGTTTCGACGATACCGCATTGTCACGCGCCCGCGCCCTGGCGGCCTGCCCGGTCATCGGGATTGGACAGGCGGCCTATCATGTCGCGTCCCTTGCGGCGGATCGGTTTTCGGTGGTGACGACATTGCCGGTTTCTGTCCCGATACTGGAAGCAAACATCGAGGCCTACGGTCTGGGCGGTCAGCTGGGCCGCGTGCGCGCCAGCAATGTGCCGGTGCTGGCCCTTGAGACGGATGCAGAGGCCGCAACCCAGCAGGTGATAGCAGAGATTATCGCGGCAGAGGCTGAGGATCAGGTTCAGGCAGTTGTGCTGGGCTGCGGCGGCATGGTTGGCATTGCAGAACAGGCCCATGGACGCACCAGCCTGCGCCTGATCGACGGCGTTCGCGCAGCCGCCCATATCGCCAGCACGTTCTAGAGCGTTTTCGAAAAACCCTGCCCCCCTCAAACTGTTTGCGATCAGTGATTTCATCGCATAGGGGCGACGTCGACGCATCACCCGTTGACGTGAGGTGCGATAGCGCGGGTATCCCGACCGGACCGCCAGAATAGCGGTGCGGGCGGTCCATCCAACAGGTTCCGGCGAATACGCCACTTGCCAAGCGAGCCAGTCCCTATAGTACATGTGCACATCAGCACCCGCTGTATATGACAAGGTGAACAACCCAAGAGGCATGAAATGGCGGTAGAACGCATGGCGGGGCATTTGATCAGACGCCTGCATCAGGTCTCAACACAGGTGTTCAACCAGCATATGCAGGCGGCGGGCTATGATCTGACTTCGGTGCAATTTGCAGCACTGGATGCGATTGCGGCCAATCCCGGTGTTGATCAGGCCCGGATCGCGGGACTTATTTCCTATGATCGTGCCACCATTGGCGGGGTGATCGACAGGTTGGAGCAAAAGGGTCTGGTGATCCGCAAGACCAGCCCCAAGGACCGGCGTGCCAAGGAGGTCAGCCTCAGCCCTGAGGGAGAGGCCATCATCGGCCCTCTTTTCGCTCTGGTCGAGAGTTTGCAGCCCGAGATACTACTGGGCCTGGATCACGCGGAGCGTGAGGTTTTTATGACACTTGCCCGCAAGGCGCTGCTGGCATCCGGGACAAGGCCCAGCAAGCCGCAGGTGTGAGGGCGCGCCATGCGCGCCCTCCCGTCCCTAGCCAACCAGCGATGGCAGCCAAAGTACGATTCCCGGGAATGCCACCAAAAGCGCGATGGTCACAGCATCAGCCACAAAGAATGGCGTCACCCCTTTGAACACGTCCTGAACAGTCAGATCGTCCCGCACACCTGCCACGACGAAACAGTTCAGGCCGATGGGCGGGGTGATCAGACAGAACTCTGCCATCTTCACGACCAGAATACCGAACCAGATCGCACACATCGTCCCCGACATGCCAAAGGCTGAATCTGCGGCTGTGACGTATTCACCGCCGTTCAGCGCCATAACGGCAGGATAGACCACCGGCAACGTCAACAGCAGCATGCCGATCGCGTCCATGAACATCCCCAGGACGGCATAGGCCAGCAGGATGCAGATCAAGATCAGGATCGGCTTCATCTCAAGCGATGTGATCCAAGCCGCGAAAGCATCGGGCAGTTCGGCAAACCCAAGGAAGCGCACATAGATCAACACCCCCCAGATGATGGTAAAGATCATCACTGTCAGCTTGGCCGTGTCGAGCAGGGCGACTTTCAACTGGCCCCAGCGCATGCCTCTGTACAAGGCCATCAAAAAGATGATGAACGCGCCCACTGCACCGCCTTCGGTAGGTGTGCCCCAGGCATCGCCAAAGGGGTTATAGACAAAGAAGATGATGATCACGACCACCGCAACAATCGGCAGCGCTGGCGGCAGTGAGACAAAGCGCTCGCGCCAGCTAAAGCCCGTGACCGGAGGGCCCACATTCTTGAACACAACCGCGATGCCAATGATCAGGCCCGCGTAGACGATGGCCGAAAATGCCCCGGGAATAAAGCCTGCCAAGAGCAGTTTGCCCACGTCCTGTTCGACGATGATCGCATAGATCACCAGGATCGCAGAAGGCGGGATGAGCGAGGCCAGCGTACCACCGGCTGCCACAACACCTGCGGCGAATTGCTTGTTATACCCAACCTTGAGCATCTCGGGGATGGCGATGCGGGCAAAGACCGCCGCCGTGGCCACCGATGCACCCGAAACCGCCGCGAACCCCGCCGTGGCGAAAACGGTCGATACCGCAAGGCCACCGGGCACCCAGGCAAACCAGCGTTTGCAGGCCTCAAACAGGGCCGTCGTCAGTTTGGCGTAATAGGCCAGATAGCCGATCATGATGAACACAGGGATCAGGCTCAGCACCTGCGCCGATACTTTGGAATGCGGTGTCAGACCCGCAATCTTGACGCTGATTTCTACGGCTTTCCAGAAACGGTCGGGATCGTAATCGAACCCGTTCCAGCGCAGCCATACCAGGCCCACAAATCCAGCCATGGCCGCGGCAAAAGCCACCCGCATGCCCAGCACAACCATGAGCAACATGCCGCCCGAGACCCAAAGGCCAATATCAATAGGTTCCATCAATCTGCCCCTTCAAGCGCATCGGCTTCAATCTTGGCCTGTTCGGCTATTGTCAGGTTCAGTGGCACGGCCACAGGATTTTCCAAATTCAACACCAGCGCACGCGCATAGCCCCATGCCTGCAAGACAAGCCGAAGCACAAGCACCGCAAAGGCGATTGGGACCACCAGTTTGCTGGGCCAGATGGGCAATCCGACGTCAATGGAACTGTCTCTGCTGCACCAAGGGCTGGCGCAATCAAAGGACCGGTCAAAATGCGCCCATGCGCCATACGTGAGGGCGACAATCAGCACGAGGATAAGCAGAACCGATAACAGTTCAAACAGCCACAGCATGCGCCCCTTGAGGGCCGCCACCAACATGTCCATTCGAATATGTGTGCCATCGCGCTGGACATAAGACACGCCCATGATTGCGATGATCGGCATCGCCGCTTCGATGTAATCGACATAGCCCATCATGGGCGAGCCAAAGAATTTTCGCGCGATCACGGAATAGGCCGCCAAAAACATGAGCGAGAAAATCGCCAGCCCCGATAAAAGCGCACAAAAGCGCTCAATCGGGAGCAACATCCTATCCAATTTGCTTAGTAGACTGGAATCCTCCAGCACTGCCGCTGATCCGGCCATTTCACGCCCCCCTTTTTTCGGCATTTTTGCCGTTTTTGAAAAACCGCCCCCTCAAGAGGCGGTTTTGCGAAAACGAAAAGGGCCGACCCCGAAGGATCGGCCCGGTTTGCTTAGCTACCGCTGGCTTTGACGTCGGCCAGGGTTTTCACAACCAGATCATACAGTTCCTGACCTGGCAGGCCCTGTGCTTCCATGTCTGCGATCCATGCATCACGTGCCGGCGCTGCCGCTGCGGCACGGAACTCTTCCAGAACCTCGGGGGCGATGACAACTTTTTGCACGCCTTTTTCTGCCAGCACTTCGTCCCAACGCTTGAGCAGTTCGCCGTAGTTGGTCAGATAGTGATCCAGCGCCTCTTCGACGGATGAATCAAGCGCCTCACGCTCTTTGTCGGACAGTGACTCATAAGCGTCGATGTTCACCACGACAGGGCAGTTTACCGTGCCGGGGTTCAGGTTTTCTGTCCACCAGTCAGCCTGGTTGATCGTGCCAAAGCTGAGGTGTGCGTGCTGTGCAAATGCAACTGTGTCAACAACACCGGATTCCATCGCCTGATAGGCTTCGCCGGATGTCACGGACGTTGGGACGGCACCGACCGCCTCAAACGCCTTGCCCAGACCGCCTGTCGCGCGGACGCGCATGCCTTTGAACGACTCCAGTGTCGTGCGCGGCTCGCCTGTGCCCACAAGGTTGTACTGCGGCATTGGCGAGGTCATCAGCAGCTTTGCGTTCCACTGTGCCATTTCTTTTGCGGCAGCAGGATGCGCATAAACAGCTTTGGACACAGCGCGCTCTTGCTCAAGGTTCTCAACGCCCAGGAAGGGCAGTTCCAGAACCGTCACAACGCGGTTCTTGTCCGCATGATAGCCCGCGCAGAACTGCGCCATCTCAAATGCGCCGATAGAAATACCATCAAGGTTTTCTGTGTTCTTGGACAGGCCGCCATAGCTGACGTTCATCGTGAATTCGCCGCCGGTCTTTTCGGACACCAGCTCGGCGATCTTCTCAACATGCTCGGTGAAGGCGCGGCGCTTGCCCCATACGGACACGTTCCATTCTGTTGCTGCGGCTTCTGTAACAAAGGCAAGGCTGATGGCGCAGACGGCTGCGCCGCTCAAAAATTTGGTCATTCGTGGTTCTCCCATTGATGCGCAGCCTCCTCGCCGCGCTTGTCGTGGAAAGTAGCGTGATGGGTGAACGGTGCCAACCCCTATAGCTCACGCAATTCCGCTTAGAAAATGGGCAAATGCGCCTTCACAACCCTGGGCTGCTTTGCGCCAGGGTTTCATGCATACACGCCATGTTCTGCCCGCAGCTTCGGTCAGGAAACAGGCTGATCTCATCCTGAAGACCGCGGATAAAAACGATGAACGCAGATCTGGGTATGGTTCGATTGCTTTTGGCGCGCTGCAATCTGCCTTTGATTGACAGCTAAAAGTAATTTGAATGTAGTATTTTACATCAAATCTCTTTACCAAAATTTACAAATCAACCTGCGCGTCGGGAAAACCATTTACAGCGAAACCATCCGTTTACAGTTGCTTATTTCTTTCCGTTCACACAGCGCTATGATCGCCAGCGAAATGCCGGGCCTGCGCACGCCGATGTGCAACGGCCTGCACAGACTGCCAAGGGAGGAACCTTCATGTCCGACACACCAGCGAAAACCTATCCACCGTCTGACGCGATGGCCGCGAATGCGCATGTGAATGCCGCGCGCTACGAACAAATGTATGCCGCATCCATCAATGATCCTGATGGGTTCTGGCGCGAACAAGGCCAGCGTATCGACTGGATGAAACCGTTCAACACTGTAAAGGACGTGGATTTCACGCTTGGCCAGGTCAAGATCAACTGGTTTGCGGATGGTGAACTGAACGTTGCCGCCAACTGCATTGACCGCCATCTTGAGACACGGGGCGATCAGACTGCCATCATCTGGGAACCAGACAGCCCCGAGGATGACGCGCTTCACATCACATATAACGAATTGCACGAAAATACCTGCAAGATGGCCAACATCCTGCGCGACATGGGCGTGGGCAAAGGCGATCGCGTGATCATCTATATGCCGATGATCCCAGAGGCGGCTTATGCGATGCTGGCCTCTGCGCGGATCGGGGCGATTCATTCCATCGTATTTGCCGGTTTCTCGCCTGATGCGCTTTCGGCCCGTGTGAACGGATCAGAGGCAAAGGTTGTCATCACCGCAGACGAGGCCCCACGCGGCGGGCGGGCGACACCGCTCAAGACCAACGCAGACAAAGCGCTGGCGGCTTGTGACGCTTCCGTGAAATGCCTTGTGGTGCGCCGCACCGGTGGCGATGTGCCATGGGTCGAAGGCCGCGATTACGACTATAACGCGCTGGCCAAGACGGCCGCCGGGACCTGCGCGCCTGAGGCGATGAACGCAGAAGACCCGCTGTTCATTCTCTATACTTCCGGCTCTACCGGGATGCCCAAGGGCGTTGTGCATTCCACCGGCGGCTACCTGGTCTATGCGGCCATGACCCATGAGATCACCTTCGATTACCATGATGGCGACATCTATTGGTGTACGGCGGATGTGGGCTGGGTCACCGGCCACAGCTATATTGTCTACGGCCCGCTGGCCAATGGCGCGACCACCCTGATGTTCGAAGGTGTTCCGACATATCCAGACGCCAGCCGCTTTTGGCAGATCTGCGAAAAGCACAAGGTCAACCAATTCTACACTGCCCCCACCGCGATCCGCGCGCTGATGGGACAGGGTGACAGCTTTGTCGAGAAATGCGATCTGTCCAGCCTCAAGCTGCTTGGCACCGTAGGAGAGCCGATCAACCCAGAGGCCTGGAACTGGTACAATGATGTCGTCGGCGGCGGGCGCTGCCCAATCGTGGACACATGGTGGCAAACCGAAACCGGCGGCCATCTGATGACCCCCCTGCCCGGTGCACATGCAATGAAACCCGGTGCCGCGATGAAGCCGTTCTTTGGCATCAAACCAGTGGTGCTGGAACCTACCACGGCCGAAGAGCTGTCGGGAAATCCGGTTGAGGGCGTGCTGTGCATCGCCGACAGCTGGCCGGGGCAGATGCGCACCGTCTGGGGGGATCATGAGCGGTTCGAAAAGACCTATTTCGCGGATTATCCGGGCTATTATTTCACCGGTGACGGCTGCAAGCGGGACGAAGATGGCGATTACTGGATCACGGGCCGCGTTGACGATGTGATCAACGTCTCGGGTCACCGCATGGGAACCGCCGAAGTCGAAAGCGCCTTGGTCGCGCACAAGAAAGTCGCGGAGGCCGCAGTGGTCGGCTATCCCCATGACATCAAGGGCCAGGGCATCTATTGCTACGTTACCTTGATGGGCGGCGAAGAGCCATCCGAGGAGCTGCGCACAGAGCTGCGCAACTGGGTCCGCTCAGAAATTGGTCCCATCGCCTCTCCTGATCTGATCCAATGGGCCCCCGGCCTGCCAAAGACCCGTTCGGGCAAGATCATGCGCCGTATCCTGCGCAAGATCGCTGAAAACGACTTTGGCGCATTGGGTGATACATCGACATTGGCCGAACCTGCGGTGGTGGACGACCTGATCGAAAACCGCATGAACCGCAAATAACGCGACAGCGCCAAACAGAATCCAAACCAACGAAAATATCGCGATCCGGCCACCAAATGGCCGGATCGCTTTTTATATTCTGGCACATGTTGCAAAGCACGCTATCTCCCCTTTGAAGCCGCAGAAAACGGCACTGAAAAAGGGGCGGACGGATGGGCAACTATGGACAAATCGACTGCGCCGTGGCACCGCAGGCCACGATGAAAAGTGACATGACCACAGTTGCGCTGGATGACAGCAAGGCCCTGCGCCGCGCCTTTGGGCGCTTTGGCACGGGTGTGACGGTGATCACCACCCAATCCGATGACGGACCTTTGGGGATGACAGCCAATTCGTTTTCCTCTGTTTCATTGGAACCGCCCTTGGTGCTTTGGTCTGCCGCGCTGCGGTCCAAGCGCCATGATGTTTTTGTAAAGGCAGAGCATTTTTGCATTCATATTCTGGGTGAAGATCAACAGGATCTGGCAAATCATTTTGCCACCCAAGGTCATGATTTCGATATATGTGATTGGGCCCAAGGGCCGGGCGGTGCGCCACAGCTTGCAGGATGTCTGGCGGCGTTTCACTGCCGCGCCCATGCCGTGCATCCCGCAGGCGACCATTCCGTCATTCTGGGCGAGGTGATCCAAGCCGCCGAATGTCCCGGCCAAGGGGCGGGGTTGCTGTTTGACAAAGGCCGCTTTGGCCGTTTCAGCCCAAAGCCCTAAGGCCAGTTCGAAAAAGCGGGTTCGGTGAATGCTGGCTGCGGTATTACGATTGCTGCTCTAATAATCTTTCTCAAAGAAGATACCGATGCCGCTGTTGCCGTCAGATCCCAGCGTGGCCTTTCCCTTGAGGCTGGATGTGATGTCGAGGTTCAGGGAAACTTCTCCGGTGCCATCAGAGGCGGCGGTGACGTCGGTATAAATATTCTCAGAGATATATTTACCCGCGCGCACCGCTGTCGCGCCGCTGTCGGTGGTGGTCACGTCCAGATCATCCAGCCCGAACCCCGCGCGCAGGTTGGTGATCACCCCGGCCCCTTCGCGCCCTGCAAGGGTAGCCACGGCATTGGCCAGTTGCAGCGCCTGAAAAGGCGAGATTTCGAGAATGTCGCGCCCGAACAAGAGCTGCGCCAATACTTCGTCCTGCGGCGCTTCGGGGGTGGATTCAAAGCGGACCTTTGGGGCATCTGCCGGGCCTTCCACGATCACACGCACCTCACCCGCAGAGGTGCTGCTGGCAGAAACGAAGCGGATGAATGGCACCAGATCGCCCTGAAACTGGGTGGACCCTTCGCGCAGGTCGAAACGTTTGCCAAGAATATCGAGCCTGCCGCGCAGCAGATTGAACCGGCCTGCTGAAATGATCCGGTTGGTTGATCCAGTCAGCGTCAGACCGCCGCCCAATTCCGCGTCAAGGCCCCGCCCCCGCACGAACAGCCGGTTTGGCGCATTGACCCGCAGGTTCAGGCCATAACCCGGCCCCTGTGCGCGCGCCGTTTCAGTACCAGCCGCTTCGCTGTCCAGACCGGCCTTGCGACGGGTCGCGATGACATCGGGCGCGGCCCCGACATGTGTTATGGGGGGGATGTCGCCAATGCTTGTCAGTCCCGTGGACGGCACCGTGATGGTCGTTTCACCCACATTGATCTGGCCGGAAATGCCGGCCCCACCGGCAAGCGGGCCCGACAGCCGCAGATTGCCGCTGACTGAACTGCGGTAGAGCCGTGGATCGATCAGGACCAGTTCGTTCAAGGCAATGTCAATATTTGCCCCCAGCCCTGAGGTCAGCCCGACCGATCCGGCCGCACGCAGCTGGCCGCCATTGACCGCCCGCGCGGTCACATTCAGCGCAGCCGCGCTGTTGGCCAAACGAATGTCTGCGGCAATTCCCTCAAGGGTCAGGCGCAGGTTCGGCGCGCTGAAAGAGGCATTGTCGGTCTGGATACTACCTGACACCGATGACAAGGCCGCAGGCCCGTTCACCCGCAGGTCAAACCGCGCCTGCCCCTGCAGGTCACGGGGTGCCAGAAACGGGCGGCTCAACCCCAGTGGGGCCGTCCCGTTGATCGCAAGATTGAGCACGCCGCCCGGATCAACCAGCCCGGCCACCCGCGCCTGCGTGCCTGCGGGCCCCGTGGCATCCGTGTCCAAACGCCAGCTTTGGCCCTGCTTGCGGGCAGTGCCATCAACGCTAAGCGGGCCATTCACCTGGCTGACCAAGGCACCGATATTGGGCATGCCGAGGCTGAACGCCACATCCGCGCGCGGCCCTGTCACCAGCCCCTGAACCGATGCGGTCGCGGAATAGGGCCCAGATGCGTTGGTATCCACCACGATCCCATCCGGCGTTTGGCGCAGCACGCCTTTGGCCGCCAAGGGGCCAGAGACCCCGGGCACCAAGGGGTTCACATTGGGCATTGAGACATCAAAGGTCAGCTGCATCTGAGGTCCGGTTGCCAGACCCTCAACCAGCGCCTTTGCACCAAAGGGGCCCGTGGCGCTGGTATCAATGACAAATCCCTGGTCAGTCTGCAGCACGGTCCCTGTGGCTGCCAGCGGTCCGTTCACTTGCGGCACAAGCGGCTGAAGGTCGGGCAGAGAGATATCAAACCGAACGTCCAGACGCGGTGCCACCAAACCGTCTAAAGCAGCGCTGAGACGGTAAGGCCCGGTGGCTTCGGTCTTGATCTGCCATCCCTGTGGCGACTGGCTCAGCAGTCCCTTGGCCGAAACAGGTCCTTCGATCTGCGCGGCAAAGGGTGCTACATCGGGAATATCCGCAGTGAAGGTCAGGGCGGCGTCTGGCCCTGTCGCCAAACCCTTTGCGGTCAGCGCGGCACCATATGGCCCGTCAGCGGCCGTATCGATCGTCCAGCCGCTTGCGTCTTGGGACGCGATGGCCGTTAGGGTCACAGGCCCTTTGTACTGCGGCAGCACAAGCGCGATATCAGCCAGACGCACCTGCGCGTCAGCGCGGCTGTTTCCCGTGCGCAATTGCGCCCCGCCGGTCAGGTTCAATGCCGCATTGGACAGCACCAGATCGCGCAGGAATGTCCCGGTTTCATCGCGTTTTGCTGACAGGCTTACCTCTGTCCGGCCCGCCAGGACCGCGTCGGCCTGCACGATCCCCAGCGCCAGATCCTCTGTCATCCCCTGCGCTGCCAGGTCAAACTGACCGCTCAGCGGCACCACTTGTCCGGTCACGCTCAGCGCAGTTGAACCATCCAGTTCGCGGCCCGCCAGGGCCGAAAAGCGGCTCAGGTCAGATGCCTGAACCGCCGCATCCAGCTGCGTGCGCAGCCCGGTTTCCAGCGCTTCGATGACCGCATCACCGGTCAGGGCATAATCGGCACCGGCAATGTCCAAGGCACTGATTTCTATCGGCTGATCCTGTGTATAGGCAATGGTCGCCTTGCCGGTGATCTGGTCACCGATGGCCTCTGACATGGCCCTGTCTGTGAGCGTCAACCGCTGCGCATCAAAACGCAGATCGCCAAGAAACTGGCCTAGGCTTCCCGCATTGCCCTGCAGGCGTCCAGTCAGGCCCAAACCGGTCTGGCCGATGGACAGGCCACTGCGTGTCAGCCCCGAAATATCAAACGCGGCGTCAATCGCATCGCCATTCGCTGCATCGTAATCGACCCGCAAGATGACGTTGTCCACCATCGAAGCCTCTCCGCCCAGGGGCAGCAGGACCGGCAAGCCATCGGGGCCAGCAACGCGGCCCTTGATGTCAATAAATGTGGGCCAGCGATCCTGATTGAGGGCGAGCTTGCCTTCGAAGGTGGCGGCCCTTGCGTCCAGCGCAAAGGCGCTGACCTCAACCGCGCCGGTGCTTTCAAGCAGCGCATCAACAGTCAGACGCAGGTCCTGACCAAAGAATTCCCTGTAGCGCGGGGCCAGCAAGGCGGTTATGTCGCCGCCAATATCCGCCTGGATGCGCCGGTCCGGCGTGTCAGAGGGGCGGCGGGGCGCTTGGGTTCCCAGAATGACCTGTCCCGCAAGGCGCTCCTGGGCTTCGGTCGCGAGGGTCACATCGGCGGCAAAAGTATCAAGCGGCCCGCTGCCCTGCACGGCCAGATCGACCGAAGGCTGGCCGGGGATGTTCAGCATGCGTGCTGCAATGCCGTCCTCGCCTTCGCTCAGCCGCAGCAACAGGTCCAGGATCATATCGCTGCGCTCAAAATTCGCCTTGATGACAAATTCGCCGCGTTTTGCGTCGGTGCGTTGGGCCTGAAGGTCAATATCGCCCAGATCGTCGGTCAGTTCCGCCGAGGCGCGCAGCGAAAGCTGTGCAGCCTCACCCAAAATGGGCGCGCCAAGGTTTATCTCAGCGACCGCAAATTCGGCAATACGGACGGAAACCGGCAGTTCGGGCAGCCGAAAGGGTGCGGCTTCGGCGTCGGGCAAGGTATCGGGCTGGGCCACGGGCAGTCGGGGCACGTCCAGCCGCCGGGCCGTCAGGCTGTCCACCTCCAACCGGCCCCGCAGCAAGGCGGACCTGCTCCAGACCAGTTGCACATCCTCCAACGTCAGCCAGACGCCGTCATCATCCGCGATGGTCATCTGGCTGAACGATGCCGTAGAGCTGAGCGCGCCCTGAAACCCATCAATGCTGACCGTGCGGCCAGACCCGCTGAGCGCATCCTGAATGGTCCGCGTCAAAAACCCCTTGTCGTCATCCTGGGCCAAGACCGGTGTGATCGTGGCAAACAGGACGGCGATGGCCGCAAAGAGACTGAACAATATCCGCATCAGAAAGATTGCCCTATGCCAATGTAGATCTGGAATTTTTCATCCGTGTCGGGGCCTGAAACCGGTACTGCGACGTCCAGCCGGATCGGGCCGATACCGGTGTCATAGCGCAGGCCGATACCTGCCCCGGAATGCCATTGGCCGGAACCATCAAAGAATTCCTCTGATCCGACATAGCCACCATCGACAAAGCCGACCAGGCCGATGGCATCGGTCATCTTGATCCGCGCTTCGGCCGACAGGCTGACAAAGCTGCGGCCACCCACGCGGTTACCATTGCCCAGATCGACGCCCAGCGCCTGATAGGGCTGTCCGCGTACCGTTCCGCCACCGCCGGAATAGAACAGGTAGTCGGCAGGTGTCGTGCTGAGTTCGGGACCATAGACAGAGCCCAACTGCCCCCGCAGCGCAAAGGTCACCGGCCGGGTCGTCCCAAAGGTACGGTAGGCCCGGGCATCGAGTGTGCTGCGCAGACCGTTGTCCGCCCCGTTGATGGCCACGAATGGCATCAGGCTGGCGTTGATGAAATGGCCGTGCTTTGCGTCCAGATCATTGTCCCGATAATCAAAGGTTGCCGCCAGCGGCAGGGTCAGCAGCGTATAGCTGTTTTCGCCAAATGCATCGCGGGTCTGGCCGGTGCGCAGGCCAAGGCCCAGCCTGTAGGTACGGTTTTCATTTGCGATGCGTTTTATACCCACCTCCAGATCGGCCTGACGGGAAAAGAAATTCACCTCGTCAAGCTGTTCAATTTCGGCCAGCGCATAGAAATCGGTGTCCTCGTTAAAGGTCGCGGGGCGTTCAAAACGTGCCGACAACTTATAGTCCTCACCGCCTGAATTGCCGCCGATGCCTTTGATCTCACCTTCCAGACGCAGCCGCTCTGCCCCGCCCAAAAGGTTCCGGTGCAGCCAAAAGGCGCTCAGCGTCAGCCCTTCCAATGAGCCAAGTTCAGCACCAAATCCAAACCGGCGGGGTGCCGCTTCGGTGAGCTGCGCCGTGATTGGCAAGGTGTTGTCGGGGCCGATACGCTCTGCCTCGATCAGGGCCACCGCACCAAAAGCTCCGGTCCGGCGCAAGCGGCCCGTGGCAAGGCGCAGCTGCTCTGGTGAAAAGGTCGCCCCTTCGGGCAGGCCCGCAATCTCCAATATGCGTTTGGTCCGAACATTCCGATTGCCACTCACGCTAAGGGCACCGAAGCGCAGTTTTGGCCCTGGGGCCAGCCGCAAATCTGCATTGATCGTGCGGTCCTGATGCCGGGCCGTCAGTGACTGTTCGGCCAGTTCTGCCTTGGCGTGACCCTGCGCCCGCCAACCGCTGATGCCCTGCGCAACCGTTTCTTTCAAAACGCCCAAGCTGGCGGTTTGGCCAGTTGCAAACCCCTCTGGCAAAGCTGTTTCAGGGGCCAGCGGCGCGATGTTTGCGCGGCCAAATTGAAATGAGGGGCCCGTCTTGATCGTGATCTCGGCCAGGGCAATGCTGCGCGGTGGTTGTACCGGGGGGATCGCTGCGGCATCGACACCGTCCAGCGTGATCTTGATCATCGGGCCAAAGAAACCCTGATCGTACAGAACCGCCAGCAGGCGGGCATAATCCGCCTGCGCCGCTGCCACGACCTCTTGGCTTGATGGTGGCAGGTCCTGCTCGGCCTGCTCTGCCAAAAGCGATCCGCCGCGCACCACCTGATACAGATCACTGTCCTCGGCAATACCCGTCAGCCGCACGTCAGCAGCGCTGAGCGCAGCGCCCCAAAAGGCAACAGCCACGGCACAGGCCGCACCGATTGCGCGCAACAAAAATCTTTGCTCAACCATCACTCACACACCGCTTGCCCGTCAACTTTGTAAAACAAGCCGCGGTTTGCCGCGATCATCTGTTACAAATGGGTCTTGCTGTTCATTTAGTCCGGTCTATCGCGAAGTCACGGCAGGGTGCAAACCATATGTCGAAACGGCACAGCCACGGTGAGCGAAACGACGCCTTTGTTGAAACAACTGCGATGAAAACATAGGCACCGGGAAAGATGACGGGCGCAATCTCGGAAGGGCACCTGCCCCCTGATGCCGCCTTACCTCAATCATTTCAACGCGTTACATCAAACGGGTTTTATCTATTTTCGCGAAACGTGGTGCACCCCGATGCTTTCATCGTTCTTGCCGCACCACTGCCGCCCCGTGGGCAGCATTCAGACTATTTGTCGCTTTTTGCGGAACAATCTTTGGTGCGGGCGGTGCGCACCAACCTATTGTTTTATAATGTATTTCTAAGTCCATTCTTGCACATATCCCCCTAAAAATATGGCCGCAAGTGTCCTGATCTGTCTTGCCGTGTCCGTCCTTATCCACTAACTTAGGGTGGATATTTAGGGGGATAGGAAATGCGGGCGCAAAATAGACTTTCTGCGCAATTTGTGAAATCCGCCCCCGTGGGCAAGCATTGCGATGGCGCTGGGCTGTGGCTGGTCAAGCGCGACGATGGCGGGGCGCAATGGGTGCAGCGTGTAACCGTTCACGGCAGGCGGCGAGAAATGGGTTTGGGTGGCTATCCTGCATTGGGGCTGGCCGACGCGCGCAAACTGTCTGAACGGTGGCGCAAGATGGCTGCGGCCGGCCGCGACCCAATCAAAGAGCGTAAAGCCGAAGAACGGGCCGCACGGCGTGAGGATATTACGCTGGAAATCATTACCGCTGATGCGTTCGAAGCGCGTAAGGCAGAACTTAAAGGAGATGGAAAAGCTGGTCGGTGGCTTTCACCTCTTACACTTCACGTTCTTCCTAAGTTGGGCAAGGTGCCGGTGACGGACCTAGACCAGCGCGACATTCGCGACACGCTGGCACCGCTCTGGCACACGAAGGCCGCAACTGCCCACAAGGCGATGGACCGGCTTTCAATTGTGATTAAGCACGCGGCAGCGCTGGGCTTGGATGTAGACCTACAAGCGACCGACAAGGCAAAAGCGCTTTTGGGCAAGTCGCGGCATCAGCCGAAGAACATCCCGGCTATGTATTGGCGCGATGTGCCAGACTTTTATGCCCGCTTAGAAGAACCAACCCTGACGCACCTTGCCTTGCGGCTCTTGATATTGACCGGGGTACGCTCAAGTCCGTTGCGCAATATGCGGCTGGACGATATCGAAGGCGACGTGTGGACCGTGCCAGCCGAAGCCATGAAGGGCCGCAAGGGTGCAACAGATGATTTTCGCGTGCCCCTGTCGCAGGAATCCCAGCGCATAATTGACCTTGCACGTCCCCACGTCCGCAACGGCTATTTGTTTCCGAACACGCGCGGCGGCGTGATTAGCGACATGACGCTTTCACGGCATATGGAACGGCGGGGGCTGGAAGCGCGACCGCATGGCTTTCGTACCAGTCTGCGCACATGGCTGGCCGAAGCGACCGACGCCCCGCATGAAGTGGCAGAAGCCATGCTGGCGCATGTGGTTGATGGTGGCGTGGTTCGCGCCTATCGGCGCACGGATTACCTTGAAAAACGCGCCAAGTTGGCCGACCGCTGGGCCGACCTTGTGACCGGCGGCGCTGGGCAGGTGGTGAAATTGGCGGGGGCAGGATGAGCGAGGAGGACCCAAAAAAAGAAGATGGCTGGGAAGAGTTCTTTTCGGTGGATGAATGGAAAAGAACCGAAGTCCTAGATCAAATAGCCTATCAGTCTCGCGCGTTCCGTCGGCACGTCGCACGTGCCGCTCTGCGTTGGGCCGAGATGGGCGACTTGAGACCACTTGCAGACTATCTTGAGTCGAACCGGCCAATTGAGCCGCCAATGAGAAAATTCTTGCGGGCGTTGGCGCTCGGACAAGTCCCTGTCAAGTCAGGAACAAAGAAATTGAGGTCCGACGGCGAGCGACGGTTCACCATCGCCTATGAGGTCAAAGAAATTGCACTGCGGAACAACTCAACAATTTACAAAGCGCAAAAGATATATTGCGAGCGACATCCGAGCATGAACCCAGAAACTCTCAAAGGATACCTCAGAGAATTTAAGATTAAGACACCAACCGACCGGGAGAGAGAAGAGTTCTACAACCCGCCGACAACCGACTTTCAGTTTTAAGAAAATCCAAATCTTTTCAATAGGGTTAGAAACTCACCTGAATGCTCACCTAGATGCAGAGAGCATCAATGGACACCATCACATCATCCAAAACATCAAAGGATGATGCGATATGCAAACTTATCTCACTCTGAACGAACTGCGCGCCAAGCTGGGCAATCGCTCACGCAGCGCAATCTATGCCGACCTTGCGGCGGGCCGACTGCCCCAGCCCATTAAGTTGGGCGGGCGCATTTACTGGGCCGAAGGGGACGTTGACGCCCATCTGCGTAGCTTGCGCGACGAGGCCGCTTAGTATGGGCGGTAAAAACGAAATGGCCCGGAACCTGTTGGCGCAGGAACCGGGCCGGGTAGCTTGCCAAGCGGTAGCGGCTGACACCCAAACCATAGCACAACGCAAACCAGCGCGCCACAACGGTGGCACGCCCTATACTGTCAGAACAATCGATGGCGGCGCTTTCGTCATTGTTGTTTCTGGCCGCGTGCAATGGGCGCTCAACCAGTTGTGCAAGGCTGGCGCGGTGGGCTGTACGCCTATCAACAATCCGGCACCTCGCATGGCGGCTTATGTACATCCTCAGCGTCAGATGGGCGTTGAAATCGAAACCATTACAGAACCCCATGAAGGCGACTTTCCGGGGCATCGTGCGCGGTACGTTTTGCGCCCTGGCATCTCCCTTGGCCGGACCGGGGGTGCCGTATGACCAGATTACAAATCGCTTTCCTGATGCGCGCTCATGGGCTGACCGAAGCGCAGGCGCTTATGCTGGCAAACCTGATCTGGGGGGCTGGCTAATGAAGACCACCGACAGATTGCCCGAAGGCGACGTTTGGGAACGCGCCAAACTGGAAAAGAACTGGATGTGCTTCAGGGTTGAACATCCGGGGGCCAACGGCAAGGCCAGCAAGGTGCCTTGCAACGCCCGTGGCGGCTATGACGTAGCAACCGAAAACGCCGCCTTCATGACCTTTGAACAGGCCATGGAAGCACAGCAGGCGCTTGCTTCCCGCATCCTCGAGATAAACGAAAAACTGATCGGGCGCGGCAACCAAGATAAGCAGGCAGCTGCCTTTTGCGTGGGCTACCTTGCGCGACCCGGTTCCGCTCTTGTGACACTAGATCTAGACAAGGTGATCGGACCGGACGGCGTTCTGGCCTACTGGGTGCCGCTGCTTGGCGAGACTTACACGGAGGTTTCAACTTCTGGCATCGGTTTGCACATTTTAACCGAACGCCAGCCGGGGGATGACCGCGTGCAGGAGAAGAACAGCGCAGGCATTTACGCAGGGACGCAGCGCGGCATCGCGCTGACGTTCAAGCATGTGGAAGGCACCCCCACACAAATCAACGGCGCAACAGTGGCGCGGCAAGCGGTCTTTGAGCAGATGGGCAAGGTGCGGGAAACCAACCACCGCGCCCCAAATGACAGAACTACTGGATGCAAAATCGATACTGGCGTGGTTTCTGACCATCGGCAAATGCCAGAAATTCTGGACGGCTTGCCCAACCCGGCCAACGGTCGAGATGAGTGGGTGCGCATGGCTCACGCCTGTAAGGCTGCAGCTGTGGAGGCGGATACAGAGACAGCCTTGCTTATCGAACAAGCCTTTTTTGCATGGTCACAGCGCGGTGAGGCACATGGGGCATCCGGCAAGGGCGACAGCCCCCAAAGGCTTTGGAATAGCATCAAGGCCGTCGAAAGCATCACAGCTGGCACGTTTTACTACATCGCAAAAGACCTTGGCTGGACCCAGCCCGAGGGGACTGGCGCAAAGAAGGGCGAATACACGACCAAGCCAATACGCAGCTTTAATGAGTTGATAGAAGCCGCCAAGGCATTGAAGCCGGGGCAGATTGACGAACTTGAGGCCATCCTTCTCGACTGCGCGGAACTAACACCTGCGCGCCAAGACGCAGTATTGCAAGCCATCAAAATCGCGACAGGCGTATCTCTGACCACGCTGCGCAGCCAAATGAAGGCTGACGAAAAAACTACGCTCCCACCTATACCTGACCACCTCGACCTTGCGCGCATGACGCTTGCTGAAATAGGGCGCGCAAACATCCTCAGCACAGAAGCTTTTGTCTGGAAATGGCAGGAGCGCGGCGTTTGGGCGCAGCAAGAAGATCGGGGCGTAAAGCAAGCGGTGCAGAACCGCCTTGATACTGAACCCCTGGTGGACGTGACGGCCAACTTGGTGAACAGCGTCACAGACGTTCTGAAATCCGAGGTTTACAAGCCATACCACCAATTCAACCGGGGCAATCCTGAGACTGTGAATGCCTTGAACGGTGAATTGGAACTGTCAGATGGAAGTTGGCAACTGAAACCGCACAATCGAGACAATTACAGGACAACGCAAATCCCCGTTGAGTATGACCCGTACTCCGATGCGCCTTTGTTCAGTGCTTTCTTGGGGCAGGTATTCCGTGACGATCCAGACCGCAACGAAAAGACAATCGCGGTGTTAGAACTGATGGGTTACACCTTGATGAGCCATGCCCGACATGAGCGTTTTGTGATGCTCATTGGACCTGGGGCGAACGGAAAATCGGTGCTGCTGTCGGTTCTGGAAAAGCTGCTAGGGTCGGAGAATGTCGCTGGTGTTCAGCCCGCCAACTTCGACAACCGGTTTCAGCGCGCACACCTGCACGAAAAGCTTGCCAATATCGTCACTGAACTGAAGCAAGGCGAGGTGATTGCGGACGCCGAATTGAAGGCGATTACATCAGGCGAACCCGCAACCGTCGAACACAAACACAAAGACCCGTTTGTAATGCGCCCATTCTCGACTTGCTGGTTCGGCACCAACCACATGCCACATACACGGGACTTTTCTGATGCGTTGTTTCGCCGGGCAACCATCCTGCAATTCAACCGGACGTTTTCGGACGAGGAGCAAGACCCGCTGCTGAAGGAGAAGCTGCTGACCGAATTGCCGGGCATCCTGAACTTCGCTTTGCGCGCCTATGGTCGTGCGCTGACTGACGGGTTCACACATCCGCCTTCAAGTGAGGCGGCAAAGCAGGAGTGGCGTCTGGAAGCCGACCAAGTAGCCTTGTTCGTGGATGAGGTATGCGAGCGCGTTGAGGCCGCAAAGGTGCCTGTGGGCGAGGTGTTCAGCTATTACCAGACATGGGCATCACAGAACGGCATCCAAAAGAGTATGAGCAAGAAGGGCTTTAGGGACCGCCTGACCCGCCTGGGGTTTGGGTCATACAGGTATTTAAGCACCCGCTACGTCACCGGCCTGCGCCTTGTTTCGGGGGCAAGTCTATGACGCATATGACGGACATGACGGATAAACGTACTTTTCTTAGACTTGGAAAAAAATAAGGTTTTTGAGAATGTTTTTTTTCCGGAACTTAGAGAAACTCGGAAAATGCGTCATATCCGTCATATGCGTCATGCAAAGCCGGATGGCGACTTTGAGCAACGCATCGTGTCGCTGGATGACCCGCGCGGCTCAAGCGGTGAACTGGCGTCTTTAATGAAAGCAGGCAAGACGGTGAGCAATTATTTCGCGAAGACTTGCAATCACAGCGAGGTTTGAAGTGGTCCGGCGAATTCGGACAGCGTGCTAAGGTGTATCCAACACTGATGAATGGATACGAGAATGACGAAGCGACGGAATTTTTCAGACAAGTTTAAGGCTGCTGTGGCGCTTGAGGCGCTGCGTGGTGACAAGACGGTACAGGAGATCGCTGCCAAGCGGCAGCTCCACCCGACGCAGGTGAGCACATGGAAACGGCAGGCGATTGAAGGCATGGCCGGGGTCTTTTCGGACAAGATCAAGAAGGCTGAGAACAAGGACGGCGAGATCAAAGATCTGCACGCCAAGATCGGTCAGCTTGCGGTGGAGAACGATTTTTTGTCACAAGGGCTGAAACGATGAGCCCAAATGAACGAGGCGCATCATTCCAATGTGCGGTAGGGCGACGACTGGACG
>JAFMGZ010000057.1 GCA_017854855.1 Sulfitobacter sp.
GACAAACCCGTACGTCGCGCAATCTCGCGTATTGGCATTTTGTCACGCAATGCCCCCTCTCATCGTTTGCCATGCAAACGACTGCCGGGCAGCGAGCGTCGAATAACACTCAAAAATCCCATGTCGATCACTCCAAATCCCCCTGATCAAAACCGTCAGGGCCATGTGTTCACATGGGTCAATTCTCAGTGACAATTTATGGGGCTACCGGGTCAGTTCTCAGTGACATCCAACAGGTGGGAGCTGTCAGACAAATGCGAACCAGTCTCAGTTCTCCTGCACCCTCAATCTGTTAGGCTGCCCCCGCAATACCTCTGCGTCCAACGACAATCAAACACCGGCAGTTTCAATTACGTGAGGTCGCCTCGGCCTTGGTGCGAGCCGGCATACCGATCGATGAGGCCGACAGCCTTGCCGTTCTCGTGGACTTCGACAATATGAAGCAGGCACTGCGCTGGATGATGGGTCGGTTTGAGAATAAGCCAACCGAGGCGATCAAGGGCGTTGCTGTCTGTCTGCAGGCGGTCGCGCGTCACCACGTTCGCTTGGATGACACGGAGATCAAAGCCATCTCGAGCTTGATCAAGCGGCTTGGCCGGGATGTCGACGGCCTGCGCGAGAAGAACCGCCAGCGGTTGTTGCAGTTGGACGACCCTGCCAACCTTACCAAGTTGCTGCATTTGCCGGCTGCCCTGGTGAAGATCCCAGTGCGGTTGAAGACGACCAAGCCCCGCAAGGCGGCACTCAAGCTGCAGGCGGCATTGGCAATCGAGATCCTGCTTAACGCCCCTATGCGCATCTCGAACGCCATCTGCGCCCGATCGGTAGTGGCCGGACCCGGCAGATCCACATCCATATCCCGGCCGAGGAGGTCAAGAACAACAAAGCCCTCGATTACTTGCTGCCGACTAATGTCGCCGTCCTGCTCGAAGTCTACCTGACCAAGGCACGGCCAGTTCTCGAGGGGCTGCCGTCGGACTATCTGTTCCCGAACCAGAAAGGCGGGCCAACGCCGTCGCCGCACCTGAGTGAGCTTATCAAGGATACTAGCCGCGTATCCACATCTCGCGGACGCAGAGAAAATCGTTGTTTTCACGGATCGACCTTTGAGCCCAAATGCGAGCATCGCCCGGCGAGAAAGTGTCTAGCTTTTTTACAGTTTTAGGGTCATCCTCTTTGATCCCAATCCTATCGAATCCTTTGACTATTTCTTCGCCAGCATGATTTTTTGCCGTTGAAACCGGGCATCTTCATTTTGGGGAGACTGAAGCTAAATTAAATCAAGCTGTCCAGCTGGCGTTGTCCAGCCAGGGCAAACAACATGATAAACAGCCCGACGCAAACGAAGGTCACCGCAAACAACGGCACAGCGAACGCGTCGGTCAAATCCGCAAGCGTGCCTAACGTGACAGGCCCCAGGACGCCGCCAATCTCGGCAGCCGTGAAAAACATGCCGCCGGCAAGGCCAAGACGCTCTTCCGGGACGCCGGGTGTTTCCATCAGGATCATGATGGCGACCGTCATCATGGATCCCCGTGCTAGGCCCTGCAAAATCAGACCAGTCGCAAGGGTTACACGATGGTCGGTCTGCAGCAGAAGGCTGGCCGCCAACATCGACCCGAACAGCACTCCCATCACGGTCAGCCGCCGCTCTGCCGTGGCCATGCGCGGTATCACAAGAACCCCCAGCACGCCGATGGCAGCGGGCAGAGACGCCCAGTATCCTGCCGCAACAGCCGAGAACCCATAGCTGCGCAGAATTTCTGGCATCCAGTTGTTCAGACCGTGGTTGATGAAAAAGACGCCCACCGAGATAGCAAGGATCAACCGCACCTGCCGCACCGCAAGGATTTCCGCAAATGCTGAAAGGTTATATTTCTTAGCTCCCTTGGCCGCGCTCAGCCGATCTGCCCGGCGTGCCGAAACCAGCATCCAGATCAGCCCGCTTACCAACACAAGGCCCGCATAGAGCAACATGACTCCGCGCCAGTTGTTGTTCACCAGCGGCATGATCACCGAATTGGTCACCGCCAACGCCACCAGACCGCCAAGATAAGGGCCGGTGACATAGAGCCCCATCGCCGTGGCCCGCGCCTTGCCTTCGTAAAGCTTTGCGATGACCACGGGCGCGCCCACTGAAATCATCGGTCCACCTGCCCCGAAAAGCGCCACTGCAAGGAAAAGCTGAACCGGGGTTTCGGCGACCGATCGGGCCAGCGCTGAAGCGGCCATTATCAGGGTCGCAATTACGAGCATCCGGCGCGCGCCCAATCTGTCAAGCAACAGACCACATGGGATTGCACACAGGATATAGGCGATCGGCCATGCTCCAAGGATCAGGCCCATGACCGTGTTGTTCACCTCTATGTCTTGGCGGATCGATGTAATAATTGGTGCCATCGAAGCAACCGTCATGCCAAAGCTGAAGTACACCCCCCAAACGCCCGCCAGAACCGGCCAACGCGCAGCTTTCGGGGGGGTCTTATCGGTGCTGGCACTATCGGTGATCACCCGCCAGCCCTTTCATCAATAGCTGCGCGGCAGGCCCAGAACATGTTGGCCCAAATACCCAAAAACCATGTTTTTCGAAATCGGGGCCGTTTGGTACAGTCGCGCCTCGCGCCATTTCCGCTCAATCCCGTATTCACGGGCAAACGCAAACCCGCCGTAGGTCTGCATGCAAACCTCTGCTGTGGCCCAGGACGCATCTGCAGCCAACAGCTTGGCCATGTTCGCTTCGGCACCGCTTGGAACGCCTGCATCGAACATTGTGGCCGCTTTGGTCACCATCAATTCGGCAGCCTGAGCTTGAGCATAGGTTTGGGCAATGGGAAATTGAATGCCCTGATTGGCCCCGATGGGACGCCCAAACACCGACCGATCATTGGCATAATCGCAGGCCTTTTCAACAAAGTACTTGGCATCACCGATACATTCATAAGCGATCAGAATACGTTCTGCGTTCATGCTGTCGACGATGTACTTAAAGCCCTTGCCCTCTTCGCCAACCAGCGTGTCAGCGGGGATTTCAACATTGTCAAAGAACACTTCACAGGTGTTGTGGTTGATCATCGCGTCGATCTTGGACAGCGACATGCCATTCTTTTTGGCCTCGTTCATATCGATCAGGAAGACCGACATCCCGTCGGACCTTTTCTTGCACTGATCCGCCGGCGTCGTCCGCGCCAGCAACAGCATCAGATCGGATTCGAACGCGCGGCTGGTCCAGACCTTTTGACCGTTCACGATATAGGTTCCGCTGTCGGTCTTTTCGGCCTTGGTTTTCAATTGTGTCGTATCGCTGCCCGTGGTCGGTTCTGTCACGCCAAAGGCCTGCAGGCGCAGTTCTCCCGTTGCAATTTTAGGCAAGTACTTTTGCTTTTGCGCTTCTGATCCGTGTTTAAGCACGGTGCCCATCGTATACATCTGCGCATGACATGCTGCGGCATTGCACCCCTTGGCGTGGATCGTCTCAAGCACGGCTCCGGCAGCTGTCAGCGGCAGGCCCGATCCGCCGTATTCTTCCGGGATAAGCGCACCCAAAAAACCGCTTTTGGTCAGCGCATTCACGAAATCATGAGGATATGCGTCTTCCTTGTCCAATTTCATCCAATAGGCGTTCGGGAAATCCTCGCACAGACGGGACACCGCATCGCGGATGTCCTGCCATGCGGGGACCAGCGGCATCGTGATCATATCCGGGTCGTATTGGGTCATGGTTAGGTTCCCTCAAATAATATTGCGATCGCGCAAATCCGCGATCTCTTCGGGCGACAATCCGACGTCGGTCAGAATGGCATCCGAATGTTCGCCCGCATCAGGGGCAGAGACATAGACTGACGCAGGGGTCCTTGAAAGTTTCACGGGCTGGCCAACCAGTTTGGTGTTACCGCGCACAGGATGATGCACAGGTGTTGCGATCCCGGAATGCTGTACTTGCGGATCGGCAAATACTTCGTCCATCATGTAAATCGGACCGGCTGGAACACCTGCGGTTTCAAGCGCTTCAACCCACTGGGCCGTGGTTTTTTCAGCAAACACTGGCTTAAGCAAAGCCCAAAGAGTGCTTCGGTTCTCAAACCGAGCGGGGTTGGTGGCATAGCCCGGATCGGTACCCCAGTCAGGGTGGCCAACCAGATCACAAAAAGCGCGCCATTGGGTATCGCTGCCGACCCCCAAATTCATATGCCCGTCTTTTGTCGCGACAACGCCCATAGGAGTCACATAGGGATGGTCGTTGCCCGAACTTTGCGGCACCTCGCCATCAACTAGATAGCGGGCGGCCTGAAAGTCCATCAGCGATATCTGCGCCTCAAGCAAAGAGCTTTGCACCCATTGCCCCTGCCCCGACTGCGCACGTTCTTGTAGTGCAACAAGAATGCCAATGGCGGCAAACAGACCCGACGACAGATCAGCAACAGCAGTTCCGGCGCGCATCGGGCCGTCTTCGGGGTTGCCGGTCACGCCCATCAATCCGCCCATACCTTGGGCGATTTGGTCAAATCCGGCCCGCTTGACATAAGGCCCGTCCTGCCCAAAACCCGAGATCGAGGCAAGAATGATCCGCGGGTTCACTGCCGCAAGATCCTCGTAGGCGATGCCAAGCCGGTCTTTTACATCGGGGCGAAAGTTTTCAACGACAACATCGGCCCCTTCCACCATCCGCATGAACAGCGCCAGACCATCGGGTGATTTCAGGTTCAGCGTCAAAGACCTTTTGTTGCGATGCAGGTTGAGCATGTCATAGCCGTGCCGCGCGCCGCTAACGCCAGCCGATGGGTCGGCCCCCACGGGCGCTTCGATCTTGATCACATCCGCGCCAAAATCGGCCAGCACACGGCAGCACGCAGGCCCCGCCCGCACACGCGACAGATCCAGCACTTTCAAGGGACCCAAAGCGGCAGAACGATCGGTCATTGGCCAAACTCCATCACGCGGGCAGCACCGTCCGGATCGACGGATTTGAACCAATCGCCAAGGATGCTGGATGTCACAAAAACGGTGTCGTCGCGGGCCTTGAGCAGATCAAGCGCCTGTTCCAGCTGATACGCAATATGGGGCACCCCGATGATGTGCGGATGCAGGGCAAGGGTCATCACGCGGGGCTGCGATTTCAGCTCGCGGTCGATCATCGCCAAGGTCGCCTCGACACGCTTGAGGTATTCGTCGGTTGACCCGCTTTGAATAGCATAGATCGGAACATCGTTCAGCTCGAACGTGTAGGGCAGCCCGACCATCGGCCCGTGTTTTGTCTTCATCCAGACTGGCAGATCATCCAGCACCCAATCGTGCAGAAATTCAATCCCTTCTGCTTTCAGGATATCGGGAGTATCGTTGGTTTCACCCAAGCCCGGCCCCAGCCACGCGCGCGGCCGCGTGCCGCCCGCTTTCTCAAGCCTGTCCAGACAGCGCCGGATCACATCGGCCTCGTCATCGGCCTGTTTCAGCGATTGCTGGAACCACCCATGGCCCACCAGTTCCCAGCCTGCATCGATCACGGCATCCATCAGCGTTGGATAGATGTCAGCCACCTGCGCGTTCATAAATGCGGAACACGGCAGCCCCTTGCGCGCCAGCATATCAAGGATACGCGGCATCCCGCAGCGCAACCCGTATTCAACCCACGAAAAATTGGGCACATCGGGCGGCGCAGGCGTGGCACCGTGCGGCGCAGGGATGATCCCGCGCGGCATGGCACGTTCAATGGGCCAGTATTCAATATTCATCGCGATATGCACGATAAGATGCTTGCCGTTTGGCCCCGTCAGCGGGGAGCGGTCACTGGAAAGCGCGAACGGAATGCGGGGGTTTGAATAAATCTGGGTCATTCTACATGCAGCCTAATGTCTGTTGGCTTCCATCGCAGTCGCACGGGCGCGCCATTCACAGGCAACGTGTCGTCGGCATCGGCAATGATCCTACTGACCATTTCGGTCCCGTCTGGCAGCCGGACCAGATGCGACGTCGTCAGACCCAGATACACGGATTCGTCATAGGCACCCAGCATCGACAATCCGTCCGTCGGCGCATTGCTGTCGTTCACCGTCTCAAGGGCCACACATTCTGACCGGATTGACAGGGTCACATTCTGGCCTGTCGAAACCGGAAGATCACGCTTAGCCACCTGCAGTTTGGCCCCAGCCACATCCACCGTGACGGACACACCATTGGCATCCGATACTTTGCCTTTCAGCACATTGTTTTCGCCGACAAAGCTGGCGGTAAAGGATTTCTCCGGTGCGCGGTAGATGTCGCGGGCCCGACCGACCTCGACCAGATCACCGTTGGCGATCAGCGCGATGCGGTCGGCGACTGTCATCGCTTCTTCTTGGTTGTGGGTGACATGGATAAAAGTGATGCCCACCTTTTCCTGAAGGTGCTTCAGCTCAAGACACATGTCCTTGCGCAATTGGGCGTCAAGCGCCGCAAGCGGTTCATCCAACAGCAAGATGTCGCGGTCCAGTACAATCGCGCGGGCCAGTTGCACCCGCTGTTGCTGGCCGCCCGACAATTCGTGGGGCTTGCGTTGCGCAAATTTCGTCAGCCCGACCTGATCCAGCGCATGGGCCACCTTGTCAGCGATCTGCGCCTTTGGCAGGCCGGCAACCTTAAGGCCGTACCCCACGTTTTGCGTGACATTCATATGGGGAAATAGTGCGTAGGCCTGAAATACCATTGTCGTCGGGCGCTTGTCGGGGGGCAGATGGCCAACGCTTTTTCCATGCAAAAAAACATCCCCACTGGTGGGTTTCTGAAAGCCGCCAATGGTGCGCAGCAGCGTCGTCTTGCCGCCGCCCGATGGACCCAGGAGGACAAAATATTCACCCGCTGCGATAGTGACATTTACGTTTTTCAGCGCAACGAAATCACCATAGTGTTTCGCAAGATTGCGCACTTCAACGGCAGGAGGTGTCTGAAAGGTCATATGTGGTGTCCCGTTTGTCATGACATCACCGGCTCGGCCTTGCCGCGGGCAATCCGCGCAAGGGCTTCGGCCCGGATCAGGGTAAGAATAATAATGCCACCAATCGCTGCGATGGCGACAAAGCTTATCATAGCCGACATCGCATAACTTTGCGGTGACATGCCGGTGTTCAGCATCTGGCTGATCAACACTGTCGTGAATGTGTCGAAACCGCCCTTCAGCAGGCTTGTGCGTGTATATTCGTTGAAAACCAATATCACCGTAAAAGCCGAGGCCGAAAAAACGCCTGCGCGAATTTGTGGAAACTCGATATCCCAAAACGCTCGCCATCCGCTGGCCCCACAGGCCCGAGCCGCTTCGGTCTGTTCCTTACGGTAGCGGCCCATCGTGATCAGGATCACGACAAAGGAGTATGGGATGGTATAGATGATAAGCCCGATGGTAGCCGTCAAAAAGCTAAGCCGGAACCAGCTATCAAACATCGATGTGCCCAACCCGTCGCCAATCCAGATAAACACGGCATTCAGGTTCTTGAACGACACCAGCAGCGCAGAGCCAAGGATGTCTGGTGGAACAAACAAGGGGGCCAGTAGCAGAAAGACCGGGAACAGCTTGTTATCAGCGGCTTTGTAATATTTGGCCGCCAGCAACGCCATCGGGACGGCGACCAATGTCACGACAATTGCCAGCATCAAGGTCCACCGCAAGGCCCCTATCAGCAGTTCGTCTGAAAAGATCAGACCGTACCATTCCAGCGTAAACACATACTCATTAGCGCCAAAACCATTCGCGTTGAACGAAATGTACATCACGTAAAGGACGGGGGCCATCAGCGTCAGCACGACAAGCAGGAGATACGCCCATTTTAGACCATGAAACCAGGGGTTTTCATATTCATTCACGTGATCTACCTCAGCTAAGCGGGGTCAAGATTTTGGTCAGGTCAAACAATTTGTGACCAATCCAAAGAAGCGTCATCAACGTGGCCATCATGATCGCGCTAACAGCCATCGCCAGCGGAAAGTCCAGCGCCGAAATCGCCTGCGTGGCAATCAAACCGGCGTTCACGGCCCCTGCTCCACCAAGGATATTGGGCAGCAGTGCAACCCCCAGACCGTTGACGAAGATAAACACCGATCCGGCAAAAATCCCGGGTGCGGCAAGTGGCAGGATCACATCCTTGAACCGCCGCCAAGGGCCTACCCCCAGATCATCGCACACCTCGAAGATGAATTTCGGAACAGCTTCCATAGCAAGAAAACCAGAGAAGATGATGAACGGCAGAAACGACATGACCTCGCCGATGACGACGCTGGTGTGCGTATAAAGTAATGCGGTGATCGGCTCGTCGATGATCCCCATGTTCGTGAGGGCCGTGTTCATCAGACCGTTGCGCTGCAAAACCGGGCGCAAGGCAAACACGCGGATGATCTCGGACACCATGAAAGGCAGGATGAACAAAAGCACCACCCGGTGCTGCGCCACCTGAGGGATCGATTTGCGAACGAACACAGAAATCGGAAACCCGATAACAAAACAAATCGCGACAGAGATCAGCGAATACTTCATTGAATTAAGAAAATTGCCCAACCGTGCTGAAAAGAAGAAATTTTCATAAGCGGTAAGCGTAAACCCCGGTTCCATCCAGAACATCGTTCTTTCGAAGACCGAGAAAACCACAGTCATCGCCATGGGAATGGCGAAGAAGAGAACCATAAAGATCAGGGGCGCACGGAAAGCCCAAAGGGCCAGCCTTTCGTGCAGCGGGGTTTGCATCGAACCAACGGGGCGAACCCCGTTGGTCACGTTTGTTGGGGAGGATACCATTAGATCAGGCGGCCTGAACCCGCGCCCACCAGTCCTGATAGGCGCGCATGTTTTTCGGAAAGACGTTCTGCCAAGAGTTTCCGGCAATTGCACGGCGTGCCTGCTTGCGCTCAAGGCGTTCAAGTATGATTGCCTTGGTATCTGCGTCAAAGTCATCTGGATGCGCATCAACATATTCGCTGACGCCTTCCATCTGCGGAGTAAATCCAAGACCCGCGAGCGTGCGCGCGCCGAACCACGGGCTTAGGTACACATTAGCAAGCGCGTAAAACGCATCTTCCATGCCGCGTTCCTGGCCACCACGAGTCATCATAACGATGTTGTTCCACGTCTGATGACCCTCTTTCATCGTGCCATAGCGGATGTCCTGACCGTTCTTGCGGGCAGCAAAGATTTGGATCACTTCCCAGCAAGACGACACCAGAACTTCCTCGGAGGACAAAAGGTCAGACCCGTTTTGCACGCCATCCCAGAACGTGCGGAAGTGGCCTTTCTTTTTCAGCGCGATCAGGAATTCGCAGGTTTGGCGAACCTCGTCTTCGGACATGTCGGACGGATTGTCGATGCTGCCTTTTCCCGACTGCTTTAGATAGATCGCAGTGTTTGTCAGGGTCGGGCCAAAGTCATTCTGCATGGCAGCGCGACCACGGAACTGGCTGTCAAACAGCGCTTCCCAGCTGGTTAGCTCCTCGCCGATTTCGCCGTAATTGAACGCAAGGCTGTCCGCGTTCGAAATATAAGGGACCGCAACGACATTGCCCTGATAGCGGATCGTATCTGCAGATTCCCCGCCTTCCTTATAGCCGGGTAAAATGTTCGCCCAGTTGGCAATCTTCGAGATGTCCAGCTCAGCAATGGCATTTTGCGACGCAAGCGCGTCTTCCATCCCGCCACCATTATCGGTCATCGCGTCATAAAGCGCGTTGCCATCGCCCACGACCATCTTTTGGATCGATTCATCTGCACGGGCGGATTTTGCGATGGCATTGATGCCAAAGCCTGCCTGGGCTTCCATATCGGTCCAGTCTTGCGCGCCGACCTTGGCAATCCCGGGGGCCCAAAGCTTCAGCGCTTCTTGCGCCCGCGCCATCGTCCCAAAACCGCCCGCAGCGGTTGCAGCACCCATCATGGCCATAAACTGACGACGGTTAAATTCGGATTGTCTCATAATAATATCTCCTGTTGGTACAGCCCGACCAGAGGCGGACAAAGAACATTTGCTGCCCGGTCTTGTTGCCGGTGTGACCATCGGAAACGCCATTTTAACCCGATGAAAGGGCCGCCGATGACGATTTCCTACGATGCAACTAATGGTGATTATGTCGACAAAAATTAATTTATGCAAAAAGAATTTTGTATGCAGAATTTAGTTTTCCCTTTTCCATTTAGATTCAGGGAATTATCAACCATGAAAGAGACAATACAATGCCAAACAGTTTGAAAAATGCTTGATCTTTGTGCAATTTTGGCGGAACCTAATGGTGATTTTCGCGAATTGTGTATGCAAATGAGCCCAAAAACAGTCCTAGCCGAATCAGAATTGATTGAAATTTGCCGACACACTGTGCCGCCGGCCGCGGCAGTGTGCGCGCGACTGTCCTTGCTGGATTGGATGGGATGCGTGATAGCGGCGCGGCATACCCCGGTGGCGCAAAAGATGGCTCAAGCGCTTGCGCGAAATGGCAGCGCGATGGGCAATGATCTGTTGCAAATTGGCGTTGCCCTATGCCCATCCGATGCACAAACCGCAGCACTCGCCCTTGGCACGCTCGGAAACGTTCTCGAGATAGACGACCTGCATCGCGCCTCAATCTTGCATCCCGGCGATACAACCTGTGCGGCAGCTCTTGCTGTGGCGCTGCAACAGCAAACCTCGGGCGAAGCACTTCTGCACGCCATTGCCCGCGGGTATGAAGCCGCCGTGCGTATTGGCACGGCAGTTGCCGCTGGCGGATACACGCCGTTTTACAATTCCGGCACCTGTGGTGTCTTTGGTGCGGCGGTTGCCGCTGCAGACCTCAAGGGGTTGGATGCAACAGGGATGGCCGATGCCTTGGGACAGGCAGGCATGCAAGCGGCAGGCATCTGGCAGTGCCGGCTTGAACCGACATTTTCAAAGCAACTGGGCTGTGCGCATGCGGCACGGGCGGGCGTGCTGTCTGCTGAACTGGCGGCCGTCGGCTTTACGGGCGCGCGCGCAATTCTGACAGGCGACTTGGGCTTCTTTGCCAGTTATTACCCTACGGCAGACCAAACTGCCCTGACGGCCCCCGGTGATTGGGCAATTACCCAGATGAGCTTTAAACCCTTTGCGGCTTGCAGACATACGCATCCTGCGATTTCGGCAGCCCTTGATCTGCGCAAAGACCTTGCACACGATGCCTTGGCCCGTGTTGACGTCTACACCTACCGCGCGGCCCTTGATTTTTGCGATGCACCGGCACCCACGACTTCGCAGGATGCACGTTTCAGCTTGCAACATGCGGTCGCCACCACTTTGCTCAACGGGGCCCCTGCGATCAGCGCCTTTGAAGGATCGGCCCTGACCGATCCCGCAACCTCATCCCTGCGCGCGCGCGTCCACCTTCATTGCGATGCAACGTATTCAAACGCCTTCCCAAAGGCTTATGGCGCGCGCGTCCGCATCACTTTGAAGGACGGACAGACCCGCGACGCCACCTGCCCCTCCGCTTGGGGGGATCCTGAAAATCGGATGAGCACAGATGATCTGACCGCAAAGTTCCATGCGAATGCCGCCTATGGAGGGATCGACCGCACGCAGTCAGACGCGATCATGCACGCGGTCATGGGATTGACAGGGGCCAATGATCTATCAGTCCTGAAAACCGCCCTTGAAACCGCTTTAACCCTGAAACTGGAGTTTGCATGATGTTGTTAAAACCGCCCGTACCGTTCCACGAATTAGACAATGATCAAGGCTGGGAACAGGTTCCCGGCGGTGCTCCCGGTGTGCAGCAAAAGATGCTGTCCGGAGAGCTTGATGAAGACGCAAAAACCGGTGTGCGCACCCGGTTGATCCGATTTCAGCCCGGCACGATCGCCCCGAACATATTCCTGCATGACTATTGGGAAGAGGTGTATCTGATATCGGGAAAACTGGTGAACGGCTGCGATGCACAGGGAGCGGGCGGAACCGAATTTGCGGCACCATCCTATGCCTGCCGCCCGCCGGGCACCGAACACGGGCCTTTCACATCTGCTGACGGCTGCGTATTTTTCGAAAGTCAATATTACATTGGTGGGTCGGATGGATCTTAATCTCAAGGGCAAGACAGCACTGATCACAGGCGGATCAAAGGGGATTGGCAAGGCGGTCGCCGAGGCTTTGTTGGCTGAAGGTGCATCGGTCACACTGGTCGCGCGGGATGCCGTCCAGCTAAAGATTGCACAAACAGAATTGCAATCGGGCACCACCGGCAAGGTTGATATCCTGCCCGCTGATTTGGGCAGCGATACGGGGCGCGCGGCCTTGACCGACGCGATCGGGACACCGGACATCTTGGTGAACAATGCCGGGGCGATCCGGGGCGGCAGCCTTGGCGATATCAACATGACAGACTGGCGCAGCGACTGGAACCTGAAGGTGTTTGGCTACATCCATCTGTGCCAACTCTTGCTGCCCAAAATGGCCGCGCGGGGGTCCGGAACGATCTTAAACATCATCGGCATGGCAGGCCGGGTGAACAGGGCATCCTATATCTCGGGATCTGCAGCCAATGCGGCCCTGATTGCATTCACTCAAGCGCTCGGGGCCGACGCCCAGAAACAAGGCTTGCGCGTGTTCGGAATAAATCCGTCGCTGACCCTGACCGACCGCATGGCTGATCTGATGAAACGCAGGGCAGAAACGGAATTAGGGGATGCCAGCCGCTGGCAAGAAATGGTCCAGCCCGACAGCTTCCCCTATCGTCGCCCGGCTGACCCCGGCGAAGTGGGTGCCCTAGCCTGCATGCTGGTATCGCCAAGAGTGACCTATCTGAACGGCACTGTCATCGATATCGACGGGGGCGGCAGATGGACCGGACCATGACCCAAACCCACGATTATGCAGAAGGCAAACTGCGTCTGACGCGAACCGGCGGTGTGGCAGCGATCACCTTTAACAACGCGGCAAAGCTGAACGCGATGAGCCTGTCGATGTGGCAAGCGCTTGGGGATGTTTGCACGGCGCTGGCCGAAGATGACAGACTGCGGGTCGTCACACTTGAAGGCGCGGGTGACAAGGCATTTGTCGTGGGTGCCGACATTTCCGAATTTGGCGAGACACGCGGCAATGCAAAGACCGCTGCCGCCTATGGCGCTGCGGTGGAACGCGCCGAACGGACGGTCGAAGACATGCCGGTGCCCACACTGGCATTGGTGCGGGGCTATTGCATTGGGGGCGGGCTTGGAATTGCGATGCGCTGCGATTTGCGGCTCGCGCGTGACGATGCCCGCTTCGCCATCACGCCCGCGCGGCTTGGTCTTGGGTACGGCTATGACGGTGTGGCGTCACTATATCAGCGGCTTGGGCATGCCACAGCGGCCGATCTGCTGTTTTCCGGCCGCAAGATCGGTGCCACCGAAGCGAAGGCGAAAGGTGTCTGCGATATCGTATACCCCCAAGCCTCCTTCGATGAAGACGCAGCGATGTATGTCGACCAACTGGCCCAAAATGCTCCGCTTACCATACGCGCAGCCAAGGCGGCGCTGCGCAACTTGGCCCTTTCCGACGCCGACCAGGACCGCAGCGTGGTAGACCGGATGGTTAAAGCCTGTTTCGACAGCGCCGACTACCAGGAAGGCCAACGCGCCTTTGCCGAAAAACGCCCCCCTCAATTCAAAGGTCAGTAATGATGGACGCATCCCCAAAAGAATCCGCCATCGGCCGCACTGAACAGGCGACGGATACGCTAGATCTGCGACAGGCACGGCTTATGCAGTTGACCCTTGATCAGCCTGCCACACTGCAAAAAGGCGACCCGCTGCCACCCTTCTGGCACTACCTGTACTTTAATCCGCAGATTATGGCATCGGATTTGGGCGCAGACGGGCATGAACAACTGGGGCGGTTTATCCCAGATTTTGGTCTGCCCCGACGCATGTGGGCCGGCGGGCGCGTCACTATCGAAAAGCCGCTTTTGTTGGGTGAAGAGGTCGTAAAGCTTTCGACCATCCGCGCGGTCGAAGAAAAGACAGGTCGGTCGGGGCGGCTGTGTTTTGTGACTGTCGATCACGATTTTAGCGTCGCGGGCGAACATCGCCTGCGCGAGACCCAAAACATCGTCTACCGTGAGACCGCCGAACCGGGTGCAGCCACTCCGCCCGGCAAAGCCGCGCCCGTCAATGCCACCTTTGTCCGCACCATCACACCCGATCCTGTCCTGCTTTTCCGCTATTCTGCGCTGATATTTTACGGCCACCGGATCCACTATGACGCCGACTATACCCGCACAGTCGAAGGCTATCCGGGTCTGGTCGTTCACGGTCCGTTGACAGCGACACTGCTTGTTGGTCTGGGACTGGAACGGCTTGGGTCCCGCCGCCTTGAATCGTTTGATATTCGCGCAATGTCACCTCTGTTTTCCACGGCACCCTTCATCCTCGAGGGCCACGATACCGATGAGGGTGCCACCCTTTGGGCCCGGACACCCGACGGGTCCACTGCCATGACAGTTACGCTGCACGCAGCCCCATGAATTTTCAGGAGATATTCCGATGACCAACAGCCTTTATCATGCGCTTCTTGGGCAACGCAGTGACAGTTCCGCCCCACTTTTGCATCTCTCCGACGGCACGGTGGTCAGCTACGGCGACATGGCAGATCGGGTGGCGCGGATTTCTGGGATGTTGCGCGCCCACGGCTTGCGCAAAGGTGACAGGCTGGCCATGCAATGCCCAAAATCACCGGAAGCTTTTGCGCTTTATCTGGCGTGTTTGCATTCTTCGATCATCTTCCTCCCACTGAACACGGCCTATACTCCCGATGAAATCGCGTATTTTGTCAGCGATGCGGCCCCCAAGATCATTGTCACCGACCCCAAATCCGAAGCGGCCTTGCGCCCGGTCGCAGACAAGGCAAACGCAATGCTGCTGACCCTTGGCGCGGACGAAACAGGCAGTTTCGCCTATGCCGTCGCAACAGCGACCCCGTCCCCCGATGCAGTGGCCTGTGACACTGACGATTTGGCATGTTTTTTGTACACGTCCGGGACCACAGGCCGCTCCAAAGGGGCGATGCTGACCCAAGGCAATTTATTGTCAAACGCCCAGACTCTGACCCAAACTTGGCGGTTTACCAGCGATGATGTGCTGTTGCACGCCCTGCCGATTTTTCATGCCCATGGCTTGTTCGTGGCCTGCAACGTCACGATGTTGGCGGGCGGTTCGATGATATGGCTGCCGGGGTTCGCCGTCGATCCGGTGCTTGCGGCCTTGCCCCGAGCGACCACGATGATGGGCGTGCCAACGTTCTACACAAGGTTGCTAGACTCTGATCGGTTTACCAAGGGCATATCAGGGCACATGCGGCTTTTCACCTCTGGAAGTGCGCCGCTTTTAGCGGAAACGCACGTGCAATTCAGCGATCGCACTGGCCACGCGATCCTCGAACGATACGGCATGACTGAAACAGGCATGAACACATCAAACCCCTATGACGGCGAACGGCGCGCAGGCACGGTCGGCTTTCCGCTGGACGGGGTTGATCTGCGCGTGACCGGCGAAGACGGAGCTGAAATGCCACAAGGCGAGACCGGCATGATCGAAGTGCGCGGGCCAAACGTCTTTGTCGGCTACTGGCAGATGCCGGAAAAAACCGCCGAAGAGCTACGCGAGGACCGGTTTTTTATCACTGGTGATCTGGGTCGCGTCGATACCCATGGCTACGTCACCATCGTGGGGCGCGAGAAGGATCTGATCATCTCTGGTGGGTATAACATATACCCCAAGGAAATCGAGCAGGTGTTGGATGAACAACCCGGCGTCAAGGAAGCCGCCGTGATTGGTGTGCCGCACGCGGATTTTGGCGAAGGGGTTGTGGCAATATTGGTGGCCGACGGAGATAGCGCTCCGGACATAGACACCATCAAGGCCGATGTCGCCGTGCGGCTGGCCAACTTCAAACGTCCCAAAAACTATTTCGTGGTTGATGAATTACCGCGAAACACCATGGGAAAAGTACAAAAGAACGTTCTGCGCGACACCTATGGCGACACCTTCAAGAAAAGTGACCAGCCGTTGAAACACGCGGGTGAATGATCCCCGTTCGGCACCCCCACGACTGTCTGCTAAACGGTGGCATTTAGCCGCGCGGCCAGATCAATCAATATGCGTTCCGACCCTGCCGGCCCGATCAGCTGCACCGAAACGGGCGACATCGCGCCCGGCTTTGGAATTGAAAGGGCTGGAAGGCCGGCGACATTGGCAAGTGCCGTGAAGTCAGCCTGCCCCACAGGCGGCCGCGCACCTTGGACAAATGCGGGGCCTGCCACACTTGGCAGCAAAAGGACCCCTGCCCTTTCAAGGGCCTGCATCAGGTCAGCTTTAGCTTGTCCCATTCGGTCTAGGGCCGCGTCCAGTTTGGTGGATGGCATCCGGCGGCCATAGTCGATCAGCGTGGCAAGGCCGGCGCTCAGCCCCGCCTCCGCTCCAAGGCTGGTAACGGCTTCCACCTCGGTTAACAGAAAGGCATCGCCGCGCAGACCAGCAAAATCCATAACTGGTGCTGCACCCGGTGCCCCAATCAAACCGGTCATGGCCCTTTGGATTTGATCGTAATAAGCAACGACATCAGGGTGGCATCCGATCAAACTGCGGCTGTCCGGTGCAATCCAGTGCTGAATATCGCATGAAGCGGCAGTATCGGGGCAAAGCGCCGTCAGAACATCGTGCAACATCGCGGGCGTTTGCGAGAATATCCCAAGCGCATCAAGGCTGGGCGCAAGCGGCATCACCCCCCCCATGCTGAGAACACCGGCCCCCAGCTTCAACCCGTAGACACCACAATAAGCCGCCGGAATGCGCACGGATCCCATTGTATCGCTGCCAAGCGCTGCATCGACCGCCCCAGATGCGACGGCTGCTGCCGATCCGCCCGACGATCCGCCGGCGCTGTGGCCGGGATATGCCGGATTTTCACAGCGGCCGAAATGAGGATTGTCTGTTGCAGCACCAAGCGCGCCCTCGTCCATGACAAGACGGCTAACGAAGGATGCGCCAGCGCCGCGCAGACGTGTCACCAACGGAGCGTCTGTTTCAGCTATCAGCCCGGCACGCGCGCCGATGCCAGCGGTCCATGCCTGTCCGGCAACGCGGATATTAGACTTGAGCCCGATCAGCCTGCCGGCCAGCGGCCCCTGCCCGGGAACCTGCAAACGATCAATCGGGCCAGAAACTGCAAAATCCTCGCAGAAGTGCAACGTATCGTTCAGAACGCCAGCCTTATCTAAACGATCGTTCATAACACCCCAGCCGCCCGCGCGATCGCGATCCGCTTGCGCATGCCTTTGATAACCGGCGCTTCGATAAGCTTTCCATCCAAGACGACCAGACCATTTGGCGCAGCCTCGAAGGCCTTAATAATTTTAAGTGCATGGACAATTTCAACCGATGTCGGCGTGAAGGCCGCGTTGATCGCCACCAAGTTTGCTGGATGGATCGCCGCCTTGCCTGTAAAGCCGTTAGCGGCAGCGTTCTGCGCCGCCTGCTGTACCTTTTCGGTGTCGCGAAAATCCAATTCGGGCACATCCAAAACATCGCAACCAGCCGCGCGGGCCGCCTGGACGACACGCGCGCGCGCCACACGCATAGTATCGGACGTCATATCCGCCCCCAGAGCCGCCGATAAATCAACGCCACCAAACATCAGCGCCCGCAAACGGTCGGAGGAACCGGCAATTTCTGCCACCGCAGACAGGCCTTCGGGAGTTTCCACCAATGCAACCAGCCCAGTATCACTGCCGATTTCATCGAAGATTGACGCGACAAGCTGCACCTCCGCAGCACTTGCGACCTTTGGTAACATTACCAGACCGGCCCTTGGGGCGAGATCTGCCAGTGCCGCCAGATCCCGCGCACCCGCAGCGCACGGCAAGGCGTTTACGCGGACCGCGCGTAGCGGGCCATCTGCCCCGGCCTTTGCCAGAAAATCCAACGCACCGGGGCGCGATGCGCATTTGGCGTCCGGTGGCACGGCATCCTCAAGATCAAGACAGACACAATCGGCACCCGCGTCCAGCGCCTTGGCAAAGGCCTGCGGCCGGTTTGCCGGGGTGAACAAAAGTGAGCGCATCACAGGGGCCAATCGTCTATTCCTTTTCCTGAGCCGTCTTGGCGATATTTTCGACCACCCGTGCAGCCCCCGCTAAAAGATGCGCAGACATGATGCTGGACGCCCATTCGGCTGCCCCTGCCTCGATCGCCTGAATGATCTCTTCGTGGTGATTAAGACTTCGCTGCAGGTCCTTTTGCGAAAACATCGAATAGGTGCGTACGACCATGCTGACATCCAGCGCCGTCGCCATCAAAGCGGTCAGGCGCGGCGACCTTGCCGCAGTAACGATCGTGTGGTGAAATTCTTCGTTGGCGGCGGCAAGACGTTGATAAGCGGCCTGATCCTTGGGCGGCGTATCTTCCTTCATCGCCGTATGTATGGCGCGCAGCTTTGCAATATCCTCTGGCGTAGCAAGCCGGGCGGCACGCTGAACGGAATAACATTCCACCAGGCGGCGGATCTCGTAGATTTGCTCGGCCTCATCCTCCGGGAAATAGGCGACGCGTGTCGTATACCCCTTATCGCGCTCAATGAACCCTTCCAAAGTCAGCCGGCCGATCGCCTCGCGGATGGGTGTGCGTGACAACCCCAGATCATCCGACAATCGCGTCTCCGTTAGCCGTTCGCCTTCTTCCAGCTTACCTGTAAGGATATCATTTCGGATAATATGATAGGCCTGTTCGGTCGCGTTCATTTTGGGCAGTGAGGGACCTTGCATCTTTTCAACCTTAACAACTACAAAAGGCATTCTGCATGCAAAAATTGGACCTTTCCAGAAAAAATATACAAAAATGACCATTTTTGCATGCATTTTAGTGTTTTCACAGGTCACTCTTCAGATTTTTCTCATAATGTGACCTTGGTCAAACTACCGCAGAAATTTGAGTGGCACGGGCTTTGTTGATATCTAATTCTCGAGGCGTCTCAGTTAGCAGCTTCTGTCAAGTAGGCTCGGTCGTAATTTCTTCACTCAAAAATGGTGGCCAAGTTGTGCACACTTGGCCACCAAAGCCCCCTTTCAGGAGTGTCAGCTCAGCACTTCGCGTTGCGCCAGACGTTGTTCAAGCCACTCCAGCACTTCACTTTCCACCCAACCCACGCGGTTCGGGCCTAGCTGTACCCGCTTGGGGAATTGGCCTGCCTTCTCCAGACCTGCGATGTTTTGTGGTGAGTACAAGACCAACTCCTTGACCTGGCGTTTTGAAAGTATCCTCATCACGATCTCTCCTAGGTGTTTGATCCCATGGTTTGATGGTGCGATCTATTCTTTGGAATGGAAGGAAGCATTATGGGACAAGTTCGTCATGGGAGCGCCACGACCACGCACGCCGTCAGAGCAGCAATACAGCGATCGCTGGTTTGCGGGCAAAAGTGCTTGCAAAACACCTTGCGATTAGACGACCCCATCAGCAATCCGCCCATCATGTCAAATGCTGCAACTCCAAACGCCCCCCGCGTAGGACAACTCGACCTGCTTGCAGCTTTGTGCAAGATATAGTGGCCCGCTACAACTTCTATACAGGATTTTGCCCTTCGTGCTTTACCTCTCCTTCATCGCAGTACTTTTATTAGCGCAGGCACAGCGCGGGGGATGACGCAACAGGGTGACAGCCAGACAGAGGTGCTTGCGGGCCTCGTGGAACGGGTCACGTTCCACAGCCTGGAATCCGGGTTTTGCGTCTTACGGCTAAAAGCCCGAGGACACCGCGATCTTGTCACCACCGTGGGCCATGCCGCCATGATCTCTGCTGGCGAGTGGGTCACGGCTTCGGGCGTGTGGATCAATGACCGCACGCACGGGCTTCAGTTTAAAGCGCAGTTTCTGCGTACCTCTGCGCCCTCCAGTATCGAGGGTATCGAGAAATACCTCGGCTCCGGCATGATCCGTGGCATTGGGCCGGTCTACGCCAAACGGCTGGTGAAGATGTTCGGCAAAGATGTGTTCGACATCATCGAAGCTACGCCGGAACGCCTACGCGAGGTCGACGGCATTGGCCCCAAGCGCGCGGACAAAATCACCGCAGGGTGGGCCGATCAAAAGGTCATCCGCGAGATAATGGTCTTCCTACACCAGCACGGCGTGGGCACAGCGCGCGCGGTGCGGATCTTCAAAACCTACGGCACAGATTCGGTGCAGGTGATGAGCGAGAACCCCTACCAGCTGGCCAAGGACATTCGCGGCATCGGGTTTCGCACGGCGGACATGATTGCGGAAAAGCTCGGGATCGAGAAGACCGCGATGATCCGCGTGCGAGCAGGGATTTCTTTTGCACTGAGCGAAGCCATGGGCGATGGCCATTGCGGCCTGCCACGCGCGGACTTGATCGGACTTGCTGGCAAACTGCTTGAGGTGCCCACCGACTTGATTGATAGCGCGTTGCACGAAGAACTGGCCGATGAGACTGTGACGGCCGATACCGTGGGCGATGCCGACTGCATTTTCCTGACCGGGCTTTACAGGGCCGAGCGCGGTATCGCCGAACAGCTCAAGCGGATCCAGCATGGTGCGTTGCCTTGGCCTGTGATCGACGCAGACAAAGCGCTGCCCTGGATCGAACAAAAAACCGGCCTCAGCCTTGCTGAAAGCCAGGCCGAGGCCGTTCGAACTGCGCTCCAATCCAAAACCATGGTCATCACTGGCGGCCCCGGCGTCGGTAAGACCACCATCGTCAACTCGATCCTGCGCATCCTAGCTGCAAAATCCGTCAAACTACTGCTCTGTGCACCCACGGGCCGGGCGGCCAAGCGCATCACCGAAGCCACGGGCATGGAGGCCAAGACCATCCACCGGCTGCTGGAATTCGATCCGAAGGCTTTCGGTTTCAAACGCGACGAGGAAAACCCGCTCGACTGCGATTTGCTGGTGATCGACGAAAGCTCGATGGTGGACGTGATGCTCATGCAATCGCTGCTCAAGGCCGTGCCGAGCAATGCAGCGCTCTTGATTGTGGGCGATATCGACCAGCTGCCATCTGTGGGCCCTGGCCAAGTGCTCGCCGACATCATCGGCTCCGGCACCGTGCCGGTGATGCGCCTGACAGAAGTGTTTCGCCAAGCCGCGCAGAGCAAGATCATCACCACGGCCCATGCCATCAACGCGGGCCGCCTGCCCGATCTTGCGCCGCCTGAGGCACAGGCAGACTTCTACTTCGTCCCCGCCGCTGATCCCGAGCAAGCTGTGCCGCGTATCGTTGAACTGGTCGCCAAGCGCATCCCCAAGCGTTTTGGATTTGACCCGATCAAAGACATTCAGGTCCTCTGTCCAATGAACCGGGGCGGCGTGGGCGCGAGGTCGCTCAACATCGAATTGCAGGCAGCGCTGAACCCCGCAGCTAATAAAAAGGTCGAACGCTTCGGCTGGACCTTTGCGCCCGGCGACAAGGTTATGCAGATCGAGAACGACTACGACAAAGACGTCTACAACGGCGACATTGGAATGATCACAGACATCGACATGGACGAAGGCGAGCTGGCTGTCGATTTTGAGGGCCGCACAGTCAGCTTTGTCTTTGGTGAGCTGGACACGCTTGTCCCCGCCTATGCAGCCACGATCCACAAAAGCCAGGGGTCGGAATATCCGGTGGTGGTGATCCCAGTCATGACCCAGCACTACGCCATGCTGCAGCGCAACCTGATCTATACCGGCGTCACGCGCGGCAAGAAGCTGGTCGTGCTGGTCGGGCAAAGGAAGGCCGTGGCCATCGCAGTCAAGAACGTGTCCGGTCGGCGGCGGTGGTCAAAGTTGGACGAGTGGTTGGTGAGTGCAACTTCTTTGCCCAAAATGTCGGGCTGATCCGGCCAATGTGACAGGTGTGAATCTTGTGACGCATTATTCCGCATTCCTAGAGACTGTGCAGAATTTTGTGCCCTGGCGCATTTTGTTACGCCACTGGGAAGCGGTCTTCGAACATGATCGCGAACTGGTGTCAACGCCGGGCTAAAACTGCGCCAGTCGCCGGAGCAATAGTGCACCATTTTGCTGGATTTGGCCGGAGTAAAACTGCGCCACTATTCGGTATACAGGTTTGTCCATAGACCCGCATAGCGGAGTGCCCCCACAGAGCAACG
>JAFMGZ010000012.1 GCA_017854855.1 Sulfitobacter sp.
ATGACAGCCTATCACGAGGCCGGTCATGCGCTGGTTGGTATGCTGCTGCCGAAATGTGATCCGGTCTATAAGGCCACGATCATCCCGCGCGGTGGTGCGCTGGGCATGGTGATGAGCCTGCCGGAAATGGACCGCCTGAACATGTTCAAGGACGAGTGCAAACAGCGTCTGGCCATGACGATGGCGGGCAAGGCGGCAGAGATCCATAAATACGGTGAGGAATCGGTTTCCAACGGTCCGGCGGGCGACATCATGCAGGCCTCTGCGCTGGCGCGTGCGATGGTCCTGCAATGGGGCATGTCCGACAAGGTCGGCAACATCGACTATTCCGAGGCCGCCCAAGGCTACAAGGGCAGCACCGGTGGCTTCTCTGTTTCGGCCAGCACCAAGGAACTGGTTGAGAAGGAAGTGCAGAAGTTCATTCAGGACGGCTATGAATGGGCCGCCAAGCTGCTCAAGGAAAACGAAGAGCAGTTTGAACGTCTGGCCCAGGGGCTGTTGGAGTATGAAACCCTGACAGGTGCCGAAATCCAGCGCGTGATGGATGGCCTGTCCCCGACACCTGAAAAAGACGATGATGACAGCGACAAGGGCAACAAGCCAAGCCTGACAGCCATTCCAAAGGCCAAGGGCAAGGGCAAGAAAACCCCGCCTGCGGACGGTGGCATGGAACCTGAACCAAGCGTCTGATCAAAACCGGTCCCCGGATCGTCACAAAAAGTCATAAGGCTCCGCTCAGGCGGGGCCTTTTCTTTTTGCGGTGGGGTGATCATTAAGGGGGTCTGATCAGGAGTTGCAGATGCCCGAATTGATGCCGACAGACCATACCGCCAAAATCGTCTGGATGGGAAAAGTCCCCCAAGATCGCCCCGACATCCGGTCGCGGCCCATTACCGCCGCCTTTGCTAGCTATGCAGGGTTCGACGATGACTTTCACGCGGGGCTGACACGCCCCTCCTGTGTGCGTGTGAAATCGCAGCATCCGCAGGGCACCGAAATCCGCAATGTGCGGCAATTCTCGATCCTTTCTGCCGAAGAGCTGGATTTTATCGCCCGGCAAATCGGGGTGGCCGAACTGGATCCTGTGCTTTTGGGGGCCTCCATCGTCGTCGAAGGCATTGCCGATTTCACCCATATCCCTCCGTCCTCGCGCCTGCAGGCTGACTGCGGCACGACCATTGTCGTCGACATGCAGAACGGCCCTTGTAACCTGCCCGCCCGCGAGATCGAAAAAGTGGCCCCCGGCCATGGCAAAGGGTTCAAGGCCGCAGCGATGGGGCGGCGCGGCGTTTGTGCCTGGGTCGAACGTCAGGGCGACCTGAAGGTCGGCGATCGGCTGCGCTTGCATATTCCCGGCCAGAGGGCGTGGCAGCCCATCTGAGGCAGATCCGTTTCCGAAACGAAACGCCCGTGCGACGTCCCGCCGCATCGGAGGGCGGAAATGTCGGAAATGCAACCTCACCTTTGGCTGGCGCAACTGTATGACTGGCCCAAACAACAAGGCCTTATGGCAAGAGGGGATTCTCTGATGGCTTTCAAAACCGACATCCAAATCGCACGCGAAGCGCAAAAGCGCCCAATTCAAGAAATTGGCGCAAAGTTGGGCATTGGCAGTGATGACCTGCTGCCCTACGGCCACGACAAGGCCAAGGTCAGCCAGTCCTTCATCAACTCTGTCCAGGATCGGCCCGATGGCAAATTAATCCTGGTCACAGCGATCAACCCAACCCCGGCGGGCGAGGGCAAGACGACAACGACCGTCGGTCTGGGTGACGGCCTGAACCGCATCGGCAAGAAAGCGGCGGTCTGCATCCGCGAGGCGTCTCTTGGGCCGAACTTTGGCATGAAGGGCGGGGCCGCAGGCGGCGGCTATGCCCAGATCGTGCCCATGGAAGAGATGAACCTGCATTTCACCGGCGACTTTCACGCCATCACCTCGGCGCATTCGCTGCTGAGCGCGATGATCGACAACCACATCTACTGGGGCAATGAACTGGACATCGACACCCGCCGCGTCGTCTGGCGGCGTGTGGTGGACATGAACGACCGCGCCTTGCGCCAGATCACGACTTCTTTGGGCGGTGTGGCCAACGGTTTCCCGCGTGAGACCGGCTTTGACATCACCGTGGCCTCCGAGGTTATGGCGATCCTGTGCCTGTCCAATAATCTGGTCGACCTGCAAAAACGTCTGGGTGACATGATCGTGGCGTACCGTCGCGACAAGACACCGGTGTTCGCCCGCGACATCAAGGCCGACGGCGCGATGACCGTTCTGCTGAAAGATGCGATGCAGCCGAACCTTGTTCAGACGCTGGAGAACAACCCGGCATTCGTGCACGGTGGCCCGTTTGCCAATATCGCCCATGGCTGCAACTCTGTCATCGCGACGAAAACGGCACTTAAACTGGCCGATTATGTTGTGACCGAAGCAGGCTTTGGCGCGGATCTGGGGGCGGAAAAGTTCCTCAACATCAAGTGCCGCAAAGCGGGGCTGTCACCTTCGGCGGTGGTTGTTGTGGCCACGGTGCGCGCGATGAAGATGAACGGTGGTGTGGCCAAGGCCGATCTGGGGGTCGAAAACGTTGAGGCCGTTCAGGCGGGCTGCCCGAACCTGGGCCGTCACATCGAGAACCTCAAATCCTTTGGCGTCCCGGTGGTTGTGGCCATCAACCACTTTGTCACCGATACGGATGCCGAAGTGCAGGCGGTCAAGGATTATGTCGCATCCCAAGGGTCCGAAGCGGTGCTGTCGCGCCACTGGGAACTGGGCTCTGAAGGGTCTGCCGATCTGGCCAGCAAAGTCGTCGAGACCATCGAAAAAGGCGAGGCGCATTTTGCGCCAATCTATCCCGACGAGATGTCACTGGCCGACAAGATCAACACGATCGCAACCAAGATCTACCGTGCCGACAGCGCCCAGATGGATCAGAAGATCCGCAACCAGCTGAAGGAATGGGAAGATCAGGGCTATGGCGCTCTGCCGGTCTGTATGGCCAAGACGCAATACAGCTTTACCACCGATCCAGAGCGGCGCGGCGCGCCCACAGGCTTTGACATTCCGGTCCGCGAAGTGCGCCTGAGTGCAGGTGCCGGTTTCGTGGTCGCCATCTGCGGCGAGATCATGACGATGCCGGGTCTGCCCCGTGTGCCTTCTGCCGAAAACATCCGCCTGAACGAAAACGGCGATGTCGAAGGTCTGTTCTAAGGCCCCAGGTGGGCAGGATGCCCACCTACCCATAACCTCGTAAGGTGGGCATCTTGCCCACCCAACGCCTAGGGAAAGAAAATGACTGCAAAGATTATCGACGGCAAAGAATTCGCTGCCCGCGTGCGCGCAAAGGTCGCCCAGCACGTGAGCCGTCTGAAACAGGATCACGGCATCATACCGGGTCTTGCCGTGGTGCTGGTGGGTGAAGACCCCGCAAGCCAGGTCTATGTCCGTTCAAAGGGCAAAATGACCGTTGAGGTTGGCATGAAATCGGTTGAGCACAGGCTGGACGTTGAGACCTCAGAGGCGGATTTACTGGCCTTGCTGGACCAGCTTAACAACGATCCTGAAATTCATGGCATTCTGGTGCAGCTGCCGCTGCCCAAACATCTGAACGAAGACCTGATTATCAATTCTATCTCACCGGCCAAGGATGTGGACGGGTTCCACATTTCCAATGTTGGTTTGCTGGGCACCGGGCAGAAATCCATGGTGCCTTGCACGCCGCTGGGCTGTTTGATGATGCTGCGCGATCATCACGGGTCCATCTCTGGCATGGATGCGGTGGTGATTGGGCGTTCCAACATCGTGGGCAAACCCATGGCACAGTTGTTGTTGAACGACAGCGCCACGGTCACAATCGCGCATAGCCGCACCAAAGATTTGGCGGATGTGGTGCGCCGTGCCGACATCGTGGTGGCCGCCGTGGGCCGTCCTGAGATGGTGCCGGGCGATTGGATCAAGGAAGGCGCGACCGTCATCGATGTGGGCATCAACCGTCTGGACGCGCCCGAAAAGGGCGAAGGCAAGACGCGGTTGGTGGGCGATGTGCATTTCGCCTCTTGCGCCGAACGGGCAGGGGCCATCACGCCCGTGCCGGGTGGCGTGGGGCCGATGACCATTGCCTGTTTGCTGGCCAATACGGTCACCGCCTGCTGCCGCGCCAATGGGCTGGCAGAGCCCGAAGGCCTAACCGCCTAAGAACACCTGATACATCGTGCGGCCGGGGAAAAACGTAAACGCCCCGGCCCCGATCAAGGCCCCAAAGACCATGGCCCGCATGATTCCGCGATGTCGGCCAATCCTGCCGCTGCGGGCTGCACGGACAGAGATGACCAGCTGCACCAGCACAAAGACCGACAGCAGGTGGATCGGGCTGAACGGCCCGATAAGCCGGATCTGCGATATCCAGAAACTGCTCAGTGCCACGCCCCCCATCAACAAGACCCAGGTCCAGCCCAAGACCCTATGGGCGGGGCTGCCGCGCCGGATGCAAAAGATCGCGATGGTCAAGAGCACGGCAAGAACTGCAAGTGCGGTATGGATCTGGATCACCGCAGAGGCGGTGAGAAGGGGGGTAAGGTTCATGGCAAAGCTCCTGTTGCGACTGTGCCCTTGGGCATCGCAGAACAGGGTGTTACACAACCATTGGAATTTCGTGGGCTGCGCAGGGACTGCGTGAATGATCCGCTTGAAAGAGGGGGTGCCATTGGCGCTTCGTGAAAAACGCAGTTGGGTGCTACCGCTTGGGGTCTGGGCGCTGGTGACGTTGGTCACCGGCCTAGCGGGTCCCTTTGGCACCCATGCGGCATTGGACATAGCCGGGCGGTTTGCCTATTGGGGCGCCATTGTCGGCCTGTCAGTGGCGGGCGGCACGTTCTTGCCCGGCTTTGATGGCCGTGCCCCATGGTCCAGCCTGATCAGTTGGACAGGGTTCATTGCCTTCCTGAGCCTGCTGATCTGGGCCATCAACGGCCAGTTGTTCGACAGCTGGCGTCCGGTTTCGATGCTGGGGTATCTGCTTGTCATCGTTGGATTGATCGTCGTGGCCGTACACGGCCTGATCTGGCTGATCAATTTTGCCCGACCAGCTGCTGCGACCTTGCCGCAAACGGCCCCCCAGACCAGCGCGCAGACCGATCCGCAGACCCGGTTTCTGCGCCGTCTGCCCTTGGCGGATCGCGGCCCGCTGGTGCGGATAGAGGCGCAAGATCATTACCTGAATGTTGTCACCGACAAAGGGGGCTCGCTGATCCTGTTGCGGCTCAGCGATGCGGTTAGGGAATTGTCTGGCACGCCGGGCCTGTTGGTGCACCGTTCCCATTGGGTCGCATTGCAGGGGGTCGTGGCGCACCGGCGCGAAAATGGCCGCGATCTGCTGATCATGTCAGACGGGGCCGAAGTGCCGGTCAGCCGCAGCAACCGCGCAGCAGCACGCGATGCCGGATTGTTCTGAGGATCGCTACAGCGGCACCGGCACCATCGTGCCTTGCAGGATCGCGATGAGGGTGGATGTGCCATCTGCCTCGGCGTGTACTTCGCTGGTGACCACGCAAAGCCGTTTTCCGGGTTTGACGACGCGCCCCGTGGCAATCAAACGATCCCCCCGCGCCGGGGCCAGCAGGTTGATCTTGATCTCTGCGGTCACAACTTCTTGGTCCTGTGGCAACATGGTCAGGGCGGCATAGCCTGCGGCGGAATCGCCAATGGAAAAGGTCAGCCCGGCATGTCCGAACCCCTGCTGTTGGCGCGCGCCGGGCAGGATCGGACAAGCAATGCGGATCAGCCCTGCCTCAACCTCGATCAACTGGGCCCCCAGCGTCGCCATCATGCTTTGCGCGGCAAAACTGTCGTAAATGCGGGCGCGGGCCGGTTCATCCATGGTTTGTCCTATCTTGGCATCGGGACCGCGATGGCGGTCTTTCCGGTCAGCACAGCACGGGCATCGGCCCGCATCAAGGGCGCAAATGCAGCTGCCCGCGTATCAAGCCCCCCGGTATAGGTGCCATAGGCCGGCATGATAAGCCGGTCGCTGTCATAGACAAAGGCAGGCCGCGTCACGGTCCGACCGCCAAGCGACAGGCTGGCCTTGGGGTGGTAATGGCCCGACACTTCAGCGCTGCTTGTGGGCTGTGCGATGTGGCGAAAGGTCAGCGGGGCAAGGGCCAGTTCGGCCAGATGGCTGCCGCCCAGCTCCACTGGCCCCGGATCATGATTGCCCTCGACCCAGATCCACGACCGTCCGGCCTGCAGGCGGTTGATCCATAGTTTCTCGGCCTCAGGCAGCGCCTGTGCCGCGCCCAGATCATCAAAACTATCGCCAAGACAGACGACTGTGCGCGCATGGGTCAGCGCCAGATCTGCCGCCAGACGGGTCAGTGTGTCGCGGGTTTCATAGGGCGGCAGGATGGTGCCGCCGCGCCGTGCAATCCGTTCGGATTTGCCAAGGTGCAAATCGCTGACACATAACAAACCCTGATCCGGCCACCAAAGAGCACCGGTCGAAAGCGCCTTGAGAGGCGCACCTGCCAGGGTGAGATCGTATGCGTTCATCTTTTGTTCATGTGTGAATTCACCCGATTTGGCAAGGGGGCCAGAGCGTTTTCAAAAGGGCCAGGGGTGATGTCACAGGCAGTCTGCGAAACGCATCATTGCCCGTTCCGCCAGCGCGGTTGGCTGGAGGCGGCTGGCGTGATTTGCGCCAGACCCGATTGTTCCATCAGCCGTGCAGCCTCTTGTGCCAGCAGCCGTTCTTCGGCATCGCCCTTGACTGGAACGCGGCCCATTTCAAGAAAGAGGGGTGCTGCAAGGGGCGTGACCCGGCTTAAGCTGCGATGGTCGATGCGGTTGCCCACACGGTCCAGCATCTCTTTGATCCGGCCAAAGTCGACCAGGCCGCGCAGGGCCTCTTCGCGGGTGATCTGCAGCATCAGATGTTCCGGATCATATTTGTGCAACGTGTCATAGAGGATATCGCTGGAAAAGGTGGCCTGCCGCCCGGATTTTCGGGCCGAAGGTGCGTTGCGTTCAATCAGGCCCGCGATCGTGGCCGAGGCGCGAAAGGTCCGTTTCATCACGGCATTTCCGGCCAGCCAGGTTTCCAACCCGTCTTGCAGCGCGGGCAGATCAAACAGGGGGGCAGGGTCCTCCACCGGGTCCAGCCCCCAGATCAACGTGGCATAATCGGTGGCGACAAAGCCCAACGGGCTGAGGCCCAGTTCCTCCATCCGCTTGGTCAGCAGCAGGCCCAGTGTCTGCATCCCGTTGCGACCGGCAAAGCCGTAAACAACCGTTTGTGCGCGCCCGTCGTGGGGAAAGCTTTCGATCAGCAGCCGGCCGGGCTGGGGCAGCTGACTGACCTTGCGCTGCAATGCCAGCCATTGGGCGGTGTGGTCGGGCAATTCGGGCCAGCTGTCTTGGGTGAACATCTGTTGCACGCGCGCAGACAGCTGGGTGGAGGTGGCGAATTTCGTGCCGGTGAAGGTCGCGATCTTTGGCTTTTTGGCGGCATCGCGGCTGACCTCCACGGTCATGTCGCGCAGCCCTTCGTAGCGGACAATCTGCCCGCCGATCAAAAAGGTGTCACCGGGGGTCAGCGTGGCGGCAAAACTTTCCTCGATCTCGCCCAGAGGTTTGCCGCCCCGGTTCCGTCGCATGCGAACCTTGAGCGTGTCACTGTCCTGAATGGTGCCGATGTTCATGCGGATGGCCCGTGCCGCACGTGGATCGCGCAGTTGCCACAGGCCATCGGGCCGCTGCAGCAGCCGCTGCCAGCGGTCATAGGCCCGCAAGGCATAGCCCCCCGTGGCACAGAAGGTCAGACAATCCTCAAAATCCTGGCGCGACAGGGCGGCGTAGGCCCCGGCAGAGGTGATTTCAGCGAAGAGCCGGTCTGCATCGAAAGGCCCCGCGCAGGCCGTGATCAAGATATGCTGGCACAAGACGTCGCGGGGGCCTGCGCCGCGCGGTTCTCCGTCCAGATCCCCCGCGAGCACCGCCTCAAGGGCCGCGACACATTCAACCACCTCAAACCGGTTGGCAGGCACCAGCAGCGCCTTGGAGGGGGCATTGTAGCGGTGATTGGCCCGCCCGATCCTTTGCACCAACCGTTTGACGTTCTTGGGGGCACCGATCTGGATGACAAGATCCACATCGCCCCAGTCGATCCCCAGATCGAGCGATCCGGTGCAGACGATGGCGCGCAGATCACCGCGCACCATCGCCGCCTCGACCCGCGCGCGCTGGTCGCGGTCCAGGCTGCCGTGATGGATGCCAATGGGCAGGCTGTCGTCATTGGCAAGCCACAGGTTGTGAAAGAAGATTTCAGCCTGCGCCCTTGTGTTGTGAAAGATCAACGTCGTTTTATGCTGTTTGATCTGCTCCAGCACGGCCGGAATGGCATAGGCTGCGCCGCCCCCCGACCAGGGCGGGGCCTGCGTGGTGCGCAGCATCTGAATGTCGGGGGCAGGGCCGGGGTCTGCCAGCAGGATATCGCAGGGATCAGGATGGCAGGCCATCAGATGAGCGATTGCGGCGGGGTCTTCGACGGTGGCGGACAGGCCCACACGTTTCAGGTTGGGGCAGATTGTCTGCAACCGGGCCAGCGCCAGCATCATCTGATCGCCACGTTTGCTTTCGGCCAAAGCGTGGATTTCGTCGATCACCACGCGTTTGAGGCCCCGGAACATGCGCGGGGCATCATCGTAGCTGACCAGAAGCGCAAGGCTTTCTGGTGTGGTGAGGAAAATATGGGGCGGATCTGCGCGCTGTCGCTTGCGCCGGGTGGCGGTTGTATCACCGGTGCGCGCCTCGATGGTGATGGGCAGGCCCATTTCCTCAACCGGTGTCATGAGGTTGCGTTGGATGTCAGCTGCCAGCGCCTTGAGCGGTGAGATATAAAGGGTATGCATCCCCTGATGGGTGCCGTCGGCCAGGTCGATCAGCGTGGGCAGGAAACCTGACAGGGTCTTGCCGCCCCCTGTTGGCGCGATCAGCAGAAGAGACGGCGCATCGGCCCGGTCCAGCATTTGCTGCTGATGGGGGTGGATCGACCAGCCTTTGGTTGAGAACCAGTTTTCAAAGAGGGGGGGCAGAGCGCGCATGATGTTCTAGATAGCATCCGTTGCCTTGGGGGCCAGCCCCCAAACCCCCGAGGTATTCAGGGCCAAAAAGAGAAAGGGAAGGGGGCAGGCCGCGCGCTGAGACCTCTGTCTTTGCTTTAGAGGCGCGGTTTGAGGGATCTTATCTGGTCTTGCACGGTTTTTGGCAGCGTCAGATCCGCGCCCAAGGGAGCGGCATCAAGGGCGGACGCCACGTCTTTGACCAGAATGGCGATTGTGTTGTCCGTGCTGAGGCCGTCACGGGCGAATTCGATCTCATTGAAGCCGCTGGCGAACCAGTTCTGGCCCGATGACGTATGGATGAGCTGCAGCAGTTTTTCTTCGTCCAGGCCGGCCTGATCGGCCCAGTCGAGCACCAACCGTGTCATGGCGGTGTTGGAGGCGGCCAATAGATTGTTCAGGACCTTGGCCTGCATGCCCGCCCCGTAGCCGCCCATGCGGTGGAAATGGGCACCCATGGCCGCAAAGAGCGGCTGTGCGGCATCCAGATCCGCATCACTGCCGCCCAGCATGAAACTGAGGCGGGCGTGTTGGGCCGCGATCTGCGCACCCGACATCGGGGCATCGATGAGTGTGATCGATTCAGGAACCCGCGCCCTGAGATCCAGCACATAGCGCGGTGAAAGCGTGGAGCACAGGATGATCCGGCGCAGGGCGGGACCGGCGCAGAAATTCTGTGCACCAAAGAGCACCGCATCGGTCTGGGCCGTGTCGCGGACCACGGTGATCAGGGTTTGCGTATCGCGCCGAAGTGCCGAGACATCATCGGTGATATATGTTGCATCCATCGCGCGCAGATCAAATCCGCGCGCGTCAAAGCCTGCCTTTCGCAATGCATCCAGCATGGGGCCGCCCATGCGGCCGCAGCCTGCAACTGTGATCATGTGAGACCCTCCTGTCGGGGGCGTTATTTCACGATCGTTTCGTCTTTCACAAACATATTCGCCCAGGCGCGATCCATCAGTTCGGGAGACATCTGATAGGGGATGCCCTCGAATTCGCAGATGGCGATCATCTGGTCGATGAGGAAGGTTGGCTGATAATTGGCGTAGGTGTTGTCAATGGTGGGGAATTTGCTGCGGAACAGATGCACCAATGTCGCTTCATCCAGGGGCATGCCGCGTTTTTCGGCCACCATGGCGAAAATCCTCAGGAAGTTTTCCTGATTGGGCCCGTCGATCTTGATCTTGAAAAAGATCCGGCGCAGGGCGGCCTGGTCAAAGATTTCATTGGGGTGGAAGTTGGTGGAAAAGATCACCAGCGTGTCGAAGGGGACTTCGAACTTCTCGCCCGATTGCAGGGCCAGAATGTCCTTGCTTTCCTCAAGCGGGACGATCCAGCGGTTCACGATGCTTTGCGGTGGTTCCTTTTGGCGGCCCAGGTCGTCGACGATAAAGACGCCGCCGCTGGATTTCAGCTGCAGCGGGGCCTGGTAGGTCTTGGCCGTGGGGCTATAGACCAGATCGAGCATGTCGAGGCTGAGTTCACCCCCGGTGATGACAGTGGGCCTGTTGCAGCAGACATAGCGGCTGTCAAAGCGTGTGACGCGGCGCAAGGACCTGGGGTCCTGAACCTCGTCCTGGGCCTTGGAATGCACGATGGGGTCATAGACGGTGATCACCTGACCTGCATATTCGATCGCATAGGGGACATAGATCCTGTCGCCCAACGCATCGCGGATGCCATTTGAGATGCTGGATTTGCCGTTTCCGGGGGGGCCATACATCAAGATGGAGCGTCCCGCCGATACTGCCGGTCCCAAGTTGCCGATCAGGCTGTCGGGCAGCACCAGATGGCCCATGGCCTGGGTCAGCTGCGCGCGGGTGATTTGCAGGTTGCGCACGGACTGGCGTTTTACCTGTTCGCGGTAAACCTCGAGCGGGACAGGCATGGGACCGAAATATTCTGACTGCGCTAGGGCATCCAGCGCGCGGGCCTTGCCAGCATCGGTCAGCTGATAGCCCATTTCATTGCTGTTGTTGGCGTTCAGCGTTCCTGTTGCCTCGATCAGGCGCTGGGTGCGGCCCATGTCGACCAGTTCCTGGGTCACGGGAACAGGCAGGCAGACGGCGGCGGCAAGGTCGCTGACCATATCCACATTCTTGCGGAAGATCGTTTTGAGGATGATGTCGCGCATCATCACGAGGGGCAGCTGCATTTCTTCCAGCCGCTTTGGCGGTGGGGGGGCAAGAACGGTGGTGGTTTGCATGTTCATCGGGCCGATCCTTAGCTCACGGTTGTGCGTATCCCTTCCGTAAACCCTGAATATGGCCTTTATCGGGCACCGTAGAGCGCACCAAGGATCAGATAGATGGCAAGAGTTGGGCCAAGGGCCAGACCCATCGGGAATTTCTTGCCCTGTTCCCAGCTGTCCCAATGGGGGGCCAGTTTGCGCAAGGGCGTATATTTTGCGCCGCGATGGGCAATAACGGCAGACAGCAGCGTCAGCGTGAATATCGCCATCAGCAGGCGCAGGTCACCAAGCGAGAAATAGGGGGCGGCGGCGGCGGCGAATTTGGCGTCCCCCGCCCCCAGCGCACCGGCGGCATTGAGCAAGATACCAAGGATCAGAACGATCAACATCACCCCCAGCCGCCACAGATAGGCGTCAAAGGGCATCCAGAAAAAGCCCAGCATCACAAACACCAGCGCCAGCAGGATCACCGATGGATTGGTGATCCGCATCTGGGCCATATCGGTGAAGGCGACATAAAAGCAGATCGGCAGGACAAAGGGCAGAAACCACAGCGCGTGTGCGGCAGGGATCGCCATCACATCAGCCGTTCTCGAGTGCGCGCAGGGATCGCACGGCTGCTTCGAAGTGCTGCGGATGTGTGTCAATCGCCTCGCGGAGCAAGCCTTTGCCGGTTTCCAGATCGCCCTGTTTGATCGCTGACAATGCCATGGTGTGCAGAAGTTGCGCGCGTTCCGTCTGGTCCATCGGGATCACGGGCAAAGTATAGTCGCGTTGGGCCGCGCGGGCGAGGATCAGGTTGTTCTTGGAGGTGAAGAGCGTAGGGTCTTGCCGGATCGCATCTGAAAACAGCCGCTCGGCTGCGGGATAATCCCCACGGGTCAGTTTGGAATAGCCCCAGTTGTTCATCACGGAACCCGGGGTGGTGGTCAGGCCAACGGCGGTTTCATAGAAACTGTCGGCCTTCTTCCATTCCTTGTTGCTGTCTGCCACGAGGGCCTCCAGACGGTATCTTTTGAATGTCTCATGGGTTGGTGGCACCTTGTCGAGAACCTTTTCGGCACCTGCCCAATCGCCCGAGCGGATCAGGGAATCTGCGTATTCCACGGAATCCTCCGGCGTTGCCTCTGGCATCGCGGTGACCTTTTTCCACGCGGCGGCCCCTTCGGTCATCCGCTTGGCGCGGATCAAGGAGGAGGCCAGACCGCGTTGGTGGTCAATCCGTGTCGGATCTTCGGCAGAGGCGCGCTGAAAGTAGGACACGGCCTCATTCGGGTCGGCCACGGTCAGCATCACATCAGAAAGGTTGGTCGCATCGACAACATTCACGTCCTTGAAGGCCCGCTCAACGGTGTCGTTTGCATTTTTCTCAGCGCAGCCTGCAACCACGCTTGCGCCTGCAATGCAGGCGGCTATCAGAATAGGGTGGCGCATTTTGCGTCCTTTTTACTGCTCTGCCTCGATCTTTACGATCACAGTGCTGACCGGATCAGGTAGTCCCCCGCGCCGCGTCGCACCAATTTATAATCTTCGTCTTCCAAAGGAAATGTATCAGAATTTTCTGATTTTGCGAGTGCCAACCGAAGATTGTCTCGGATTGCGTCACTTTCGCCATTGTCCAGCGCATAGGCGCGTTTGAAAACCTGTTCCGCCTCCAGCGTTTTGCCCCGTTCCATCAGCACAACGCCCAGATTATTCCAGACCTCTGGCACCTCTGCGTCTTCTTTGACCGCGCGGCGCAACAGCTCTTCGGCCTGGCCCAGACGGCCCAGCCCAAGGTTTGCACTGCCCAGTGCGGAGAGGATTTCACCGTTCAGCCCATCGGCCAATGCCGCCCGGTTGAATGATTTGATGGCCAGTTCAAACTGGCCCGCAGCCATCAGGCGGTGACCCACCTCAACCCCGTCTTCGGCCTGCGCGGATTGGTCGACGCCTGGGGCAAAAACCTGATCGCCCGCCGCAGAAAAGCCGCCCGTTGAACAGGCGGCCAATCCAAGTGCTGCGAGTGACGCAAGGGCCGCTAACCGAAGCTGCCCGAACAATATATGTCTTATTGGCCCGGTCCTGACATTTTGCCCAATTCCGTGATGCCGTGAACCGATGGACCGACCAGAATGATCAGCAGCGGTGGCACCGTGAGCATCATAGTGGCAAGTGTCATCTTGGTTGGCAACTTGTTTGCGGCTTCTTCGGCGCGCATGACGCGTTTGTCCCGCATTTCAGCGGCATAGACCCGCAGCGCGTCAGAAATTGACGTACCAAAGGCCGCGGATTGGACCAGCACGGTCACGAAGGACGACACATCCTGCACCCCGCAGCGTTCGCCCATGTCATTCAGCACGGTGATCTTGTCCTTGCCGGCTTTCATCTCATAGGCCACGATCTCGAATTCTTCTGACAGTGCCTTGTAGGAGGCGCGCAATTCCCTGGCGACGCGGACAATACATTGATCCAGCGATTGCCCCGCTTCGACGCAGACCAGCATCATGTCCAGCGCATCGGGAAAGCCACGCGTGATCTCTTCCTTGCGGGCCTCGACCCGCCGGGTCACCCAGTATTTGGGCAAGAAATACCCGATGGCACCGGGGCCGACCGTGTACATCATGGTCTTTTGCGTGGTCATCCCTGCACCGCCGCCCAGAAAGTTGATATAGACCACACCGGCCAGAAGACCCAGAATGCCCAATGTCATCTGGGCAAAATAGAACATCCGCACCGCATCGCGGCTTTGATAGCCAGCCTGACGGAGCAGCAATTGCTTGGCGGACAATTCGGCCACGTCTTCGGGCTCAAGGAACTTTGCAAACTTCTGAAGCTGCTGGTTGCCATCGGCCTGGCGCAACTGTGCCTTGCCACCGGATTTCGCCGTACCGTTCGCGGAGCGGCGCAGTTTATCCAGCGGGTCTTCGGGCTGCTGCATCATCATGACGACAGTGATCAGCACCAGGCAAACCCCCAGAACGCCGACGATCATGATCAGGCCCATGGGGCCAAGCAGTTCGGTGATCCGGTCATTGAGTGTGTTCAAGAATTCCATGGTTCGCCCCTAGACTTTGATGTCGGTCAGAACGCGCATCACGAACAGGTTCACCGCCAGAAAGATACCGACCAGAAAACAGGCAGGCACGAAATAGGGGTGGTCCATAACGGCGTCGTAATAATTTGGATCGCTGACATTGATCACGATCAGGGCCACAATCGGGAAGGCAGACAGAAACTTGCCTGACCACTTTGCCTCGGCCGTGATCGCCTTGACCCGGCGAAACAACCGAAAGCGGGCGCGGATCACTTTGGCCAGACCATCAAGGATCTCGGCAAGGTTGCCGCCTGATTGCTGCTGGATCGTCACCGCCACGGCGAGAAAGCGTAGATCCTGCATGTCCAGCCGCTCTGCCATGTCCTTCAGCGCTTCGCCCACGTCGCGGCCATAGGCGCTTTCATCTGCGATCACGCCAAATTCCGATGCCAGCGGGTCCTGGATCTCTTTTGAGACGATGGAGATGGCGTTGGTGAAGGGATGGCCCACCCGCAAGGAGCGCACCATCAGTTCCACGGCGTCGGGCAGCTGTTCCTCGATCATGCCCATCCGTTTGCCGGCCTTTGACGCGACCCAGAAATAGACGGCACCAATGCCGATGCCCACAGACAGCATGGCGCGCACGGCCACGTCGGTCTGGGTGCCGATGGTCAGCCCCAGAAAGGCGATTACCCCCAGTCCGCCCATCAGCATGATCAGCTGTTTGGGGGTAAAGGCGATGGCCGCCTTCTGTGCCTTTTCCGACAACAAGGAATACAGCGGGATCGACTTGGCATCCATATGCTGCTGCATTTCCTTGCGCAGCTTTTCCAGTACTTCCTCGCGGCGGGTGCCCTTTTCCAGCATCTCAAGCCGGCGGTTCACGCGCGAGTTCAGGCTGATCGACTTGCCAAAGGCGACCAGGTACAGACCTTCGACCAGCACCAGAACACCGATAAAGATCAGACCGTAGATGATTGGTTCAGCGCTCATGGCTTTTATCCTTACTGGGCCGCAATGGGTTCATAGATGGAAGACGGCAAGTCATAGCCCCACATGCGGAAACGTTCCGCATAATGGCTGCGCACGCCGGTGGCCGTGAAATGACCGATGATCTTGTTATCAGGCGTCAGGCCGACGCGCTGGTAACGAAAGATTTCCTGCATTGAGATCACGTCACCTTCCATGCCCGTGATTTCGGTAATGGATGTCATCCGGCGCGATCCGTCTTGCAGGCGCGAGGCCTGCACGATCAGGTTCACGGCCGAAGAGATCTGTGAACGCACCGCTTTGAGAGGCATCTCGATACCCGCCATCGCGATCATGTTTTCCAGTCGCGACACACCATCGCGCGCAGAGTTGGCGTGGATCGTGGTCATTGATCCGTCATGGCCTGTGTTCATGGCTTGCAGCATGTCGATCACTTCCTCGCCGCGCGTTTCGCCAACGATGATCCGGTCAGGCCGCATCCGCAGGGCGTTTTTCAGACAATCGCGGGGTGAAACCTCGCCCTTGCCTTCGACGTTGGGCGGGCGGCTTTCCATGCGGCCCACGTGGGTCTGTTGCAACTGAAGTTCGGCGGTATCCTCGATCGTCAGGATACGCTCTGCGTTGTCGATGAAAGAGGACAGCGCATTGAGCGTTGTTGTCTTGCCCGAACCGGTACCGCCCGACACGATGATGTTCAGCCGCGTGGCGACAGCGGCCTGCAAATAGGCGGCCATCTCTTCGGTGAAGGCCCCGAAGTTGACCAGATCGTCAATGCCCAGCTTGTCCTTCTTGAACTTACGAATGGAGACAAGGCTGCCATCCACCGCAACCGGAGGCACCATCGCGTTAAAGCGCGAACCATCCTGCAGACGGGCGTCCACATAGGGGTTGGATTCGTCCACCCGGCGTCCCACGGCCGATACGATCTTGTCGATGATGCGCAAAAGGTGGCGCTCATCCTTGAACGTCACATCCGTCAGCTCCAGCTTGCCGTCGCGTTCCACGAAAATCTGCTGCGGGCCGTTGACCAGAATATCGTTGACCGTCTCGTCCTTGAGCAATGTTTCAAGCGGGCCCAGACCGGTGACTTCGTCATAAAGCTCTGAGTTGAGCGTCATGCGGTCTTCGCGATTCAGAACGATGCTTTTCTCTGCCAGGATTTCGGCAGAGATTTCGTTGATTTCCTGGCGCAGGTCAGCTTCGGTTGCATGTTCCAGCGCGGCAAGGTTCAGGTTATCCAAAAGGGCGCGGTGCAATTCCAGCTTGATGTCGGACATCCGCTGCTTGCGCTTGACGTCTTTGTCCACCGGTGCCGCCGCCGCAGGCTTCAGCGCCTTGCGCATCGACACAGATGCCTTTGGTTCCTCAAATGCTGCGATGTTATCAACAACCTGAACAGAAGGCTTTGCAACGGCAGGGGCGTTTGTCTTTTTGTATTTGGAAAACATTTTTTCTCTTTCAGCGGAAGGATCAGGCAGCTTCTGCGTGATCGCCCTTGAGGTCATGAATGGAGGCTGCAAGTTTCATGATTTCCTTGCGCAGTGGGCTTTTGGGCGCGGAATTGGCCAGTGGCATGCCGTGGTCATTGGCCTGTGTGATCTGTTTGCCGCCGTCGGGCAGTTGCAGATCAATCGAGATGCTCAGGGATTCCGCCATGCGCTTTGCCCGCCCCTTGGCGTTCAGATCGGTGAACTTGGGCGCGCGGTTCAGCACATAGCGCAGCTTTTCGATGGGCAGGTCTTCGGATTGCAGGGCACGTTTGAAACGCAGCGTGTTCTGTGCGCAGCGCATGTCCAATTCGAGTATGGCAAAATAGATATGCGCCTTTGTCAGAACCGCTTCGGACCATTGCACCAGCGTTGAGGGCATATCCACGATGACATAGTCAAACTGGTTGCGCGCCATATCCAGAATACGCCCGACATCTTCGGAGGTAATGAGATCCAGCGGCAACATGTCACTGGGTGCCGTCAGCACCTGCAGGCGGTCCTCATAGGTCAGCAAGGACTGACCAAAGATTTCTTCGTCCATGTTTTCGGTGTCGGACAGCATCTCATAGACCACCTCGCGGCGCGGCAGATCAAGGAAGGTTGCGACCGAACCATATTGCAGGTCCAGATCCAGCAGGCAGACGGACGGCGGCGACTTCTTGTCGGCGGTTGCCAGTTCCCAGGCCAGATTGACGGCCATGGTGGTTGAACCAGTGCCACCGCCCAGACCGTGCACCACGATCAATGCGCCATCCTTTTTTGCCCCGGCTTTCAGCTGTGGGGCAGGGGCCGCTGCGGCTTCGATTACCAGGTCCTTTTCGCGGACCCGGTTTATGGCCTGAAGCAGCTCACCTTCGGGAAGGGGGTAGGGCACAAATTCATCGGCACCCTGCCGCAGCAGGGAATGCAGGGCTGCCGGTGTGACATCCTCGGCGATCAGGATCACCTTGATGCCCCGCGCCTTGGCCTGTTTGATTATTTCAGACATCAAGGACAGGTTGTCCTCGTCGCTTTCGTCCAATGCCAGAGCGATAAATTCCATCTCTTCGGCTTCGGCTTGTCCAAAAAAGGCGAGCGCTTCGGCAAAACCCAAATCACCCCAGCTTTCACCCAGGGCATTTTCCATGTCTTCGATCAGCAGATCGAAGTTTTGTACGTCACGGCTTACCGTGCAGGCCACGATGGGCGCTGCTTGGGGGGCTGGCATACTGCTACTCATGGCATTCATCCTTTGCTCACGGCGACTGGCACCGGGTGTGAACAACATCAGAAATGCAATCGCCACCCAGACAAGCCGCCTGTGCCTTGCGTTTCACGCAGACACATTTGTCCTATGGGATGATTTATTGCAGCCAACTAGGGCGAGATTTGGGCCAAAAGGTTTCGATTGTGGGGTATGTTGAAACGATTGAACAAACCGGCAGGTTCTGGGCCTTTGGCCCGATCGCCTTGGTCGCGCACCAGCGAGCCGGGGCAATGCCCTGCAATCAAACGGGATTTAGTCGCTGGTTGTGCTCAAGGTTGACCCTGAAAGCTGAGATGTCGGCACAGCACTGGCCACATAGTCGCGGTAGATGATCTGGGCATATTTGCCATCAAGCACCGTGGGGTGGCGTTCGACAAAACCGTTCACTTCGGTGACGGTCCGGCGGTTGCGGCGTTCCCGGCCCTGGGTCACGATAAGCGGCTGTGTTTCGCCAAAAGAAACGACCGCCTCAAGCCGGGACCGGCTGATGCCAAGGGACGCAAAATAATGCACAATCGCATCCGCGCGGCGTTTGCCCAAGGCGCGGTTGTACTGTTGCGATCCGACAGCATCGGTATGCCCGTAGACCCGAAAGCGTACTTCGGGGAATTGTCTGATCCAGCCCGCCTGCTGACGCAAGATCGCCTGTGCCTCAGCATCAAGCTGGGCTGAGTTGAACGCAAAGGTCACTGTTGACGGTACTTCTGACGCAAAGCGGTTGGCCAGATCAAAGGTGTATTGCCGCTCGCCGGTCATCACCAAACGGTTATTCAGCGTGGCGTTGCCGAAATAGCCCGTATCGGTCAGCGCGCCCGCCTCGCGGTAGAATTGTGTGTAGACCGGATCAGAGCTTGATGCACAGCCCAAGAGAACCGACAGCCCGGCAAGGGCACCTGCGTATCTGAGTTTGCTGCGCATCTGGGATTTCATCGGATCAGTCCAGTACATACCCATAGGACCCGCCAAAGTCCTGTTTCGCTACTTCTCCTGCGGCCCCCTTCTTGGGCGTGCGGGTGCCGTCGGCCATGCGGCCATAGAGAAAGAGATCCTTTTCGGTCGGTGGCTTGATCCGGTCCGTCGGCAAGGCCAGGGCCTCTCCGCGGGTTGGGGTCACCAGATGGGCCGTGACAATGATCACCAGTTCAGTCTGATTGCGTTTATAGTTCGCAGAGCGGAACAGGGCCCCCAGAATGGGCACATCGCCGATCCATGGCAATTGGCTGGAATTATCCGTGAAATCATCGGTCAGAAGCCCGGCAATCGCAAAGCTTTCGCCATCGCGCATCTCTACCGTGCTGGAGGTTTCGCGCCGCGTGAAGGCCGCAATCTCAAGACCATTGCCCAAGGACAGGCTGTTGGTCGGGTCAATCGCCGAAACGGCGGCCTTGAGCTCAAGGTTGATGATGTCCTCATCGACCACCCGAGGGATAAAGGACAGCTCAACACCGAATGATTTGAATTCAACGGAAATACGGCTGTCTGTTTGCGCAACGGGCACGGGGTATTCACCACCGGCCAGGAATTTCGCCTCTTGGCCGGAAAGGGCGACCAGATTGGGTTCCGCCAAAAAGCGCACAACGCCCTTTTGCTCAAGCGCCTCAAGCAGCAGACCCACCTGGACCGAACCGGCATTGAAACCGAACAGAACCGCACCTGCGTTCTGGTTCACGGCGGGAACGGTGCCGGCGAGTGATCCGGCGATACCGCCCGATGTGGCCGTGGACCCGGAACCACCATTGATACCCGTGCCATTCACAGCCCCATTCAACGACAGCGATGAAGAGAGCGACTTGGACACATTGCGCTGCATTTCGGCAAAGCGGACTTTCATCATGACCTGTTGAATGCCTCCAACGCTCATCAGGTTGGACACGCGTTCAGGCGCATAGCGTTCAGCAAGGTCGAGGGCGCGCTGCAGACGTTGGGTCGATGACACGGTTCCTGACAACACGATACCGTCATTTGCGGTCCGTACCTCGATTTTTTCACCCGGCAAGATCTGGCGCAGCCGTTCCTTGAATTCGCTCACATCCGCCGCGACGCGGACATCAACATTGGTGATCAACTGACCGCTGGCATCCAAAAGGGTCAGCGTTGTCAGACCGGGCGATTTGCCCAGGACATAGATGGTACGGTCCGAAAGCGAGGAAATATCCGCAATGCCGGGGTTCGCGATGCTAAGTTCAGCAAAGGGAATATCGCTTTCCACCACCACTGCACGGTTCATCGGCACGTCAAGCTTGGCGTTGGTTCCCTTTTTCACAACGCGCAAAGTGTCCGCATAGGCCGGGGCCGGTGCAGACAGTGCAAGCGGCATGGCGCTTAGCGACAGACCCAGTAGGGCTGCTTTAAGAAATCTATCGATTTTCATGTGACCTGCCTTTTTGATCACGCCTCAGAGATGGGTCTTTTCGCCCGTCGTTTGTTCCACTGTGCTTTACTTTGGTTTTTATTGCAAGAATCAAGGCGTTCAGGGTCTGAAACTATGTGGATAAATGGCAACATACCCAAAATACAAAGGGTGCCGCCCTGGGGCAGCACCGGTGCAGTTTCAGGTCGCGCGGCCATTTCGGCCTAGTTCGTGCAAGGGATCGGCAGTTCCATCACCTCTGCGCCGCGGCGCGTCCGGATGGTGCATACCTTTTCTTTTTCCACGACGGCCATCTTTTCTTCTGACGCGATGCCAAGCAAGGCGCGCTGGTCTACCTCAATCGCCGATGCGATTGTGTCATCCTCGGCACCCACCAGCGACAGCGACAGATTGCCGGTCGATTGTGCCTGGGCCAAGGCCGCGACTTGCTGTGGGCTGATGGATACGGTGACCGTGCGGGCGATATTTGCCTCATCCAGATTGCCGCCCGCGCTTTGGTCGATGGCGATCAGTTTGATCCCGGCCTCGATCAGTTTGGTGACCTCTCCATTGCCGCTTGGTGTGTTGGACAGATTAACGCGGCCGGTCCAATAGATGTCGACGCGGTCGCCCGGCCGCAAGAAGCCGGAGACGCCGCTGGACACATCCACCTTGATGGTAAAGGCCCGCTGCCCCCGCTCAAGACGCGAGGTCAGGCCGGTATCTTCGCCGGGTTCGGTCACTTTCAGGGCCAGGATCGCTTCGTCCTTTTCCATCTGACGCAGAACGACGCGCAGCTCATCCGTGTTCTCGGGGAACAACTGGGTCAATTCTGTGAATGCGCCTTCGGGAATGGCGTTTTCCGGCCAATCGACCGCGCGCACATGTTCTTGAGTGAGTTTTTGCCCGTATTTCAGCGGCTCCTGGGCAACATAGACAGTCTGGGTCGGGACGACCCGCGCCAATGCGGCCTGCGCCTGTGCATTCGCGGCTTGATATTGCGCGATGCGATCCTTGGCCAGATATACGGCACCGCCAGCAAGCGTGATGCCCACCAAAAGAACCAGTCCAAATACCATACGCATGTCATTCACCTCATTATACTGTTCGTACCGGGACAGGCCCCGGTGCCTCTTGCCTTGATCCAGACATAGCCTGCGATTGAGGCATCTGTTTGCCGGTCTTGTGGCAAGGTTGCGGCATGCCGGATTTGTGCCCGTGCCGCAAAACGAGACAACCGGCCCATGGGCCGGTGCTCTCTTAATTCACTGTGGTCATTCGCCTATGGTGACCCCCGTAAGGAACCCGCCAACGCCGTCGCCAACGTTTCCGGTTGCCCCGGAAACCGAGACGATCGCGACCACGGCAAGGGATACAACCGCTGCGGTCAAGACGACCCAGTCAACGGTCACAGCACCTTCTTCGGAAGTCCGAAATACTTTTAGAAATTTCTTCATTTTAGGCCCTCATAATTAGGGGACAAGTTCTGTGTGTCACAGAAAAAGGGGGCGCTCTCTGATTGGCAGAACGCTACCCCCCAAAGATCAAAATCTGAAGATTGATCCTAACTTACTGGTTAGGGTTACGGCCATCCAGATATGTCGATGTGTTCGAGGTCAGGTTTTCTGCGCCAGTTTCGATGGAAGAATATGCAGCAACGGCCAGGCCAACAACGGCAGCAGTCAGCACAACCCAGTCGACAGTCACAGCACCGTCTTCGTCTTTGCGGAAGTTTTTGATAAAGTTCATCATGGTATGTCCCTCCAAGGATCATAAGTGTTTTAAATCAACCCTGCCGCCCCATGTGGCTGCCGTTCTCTCAATTGGCTGCCGGTCCGACGTGGTATGGCCCTATATAGCCGTCTGATTGGGGCACGAATTTGACGCCAAATGTGACTTTTGAACATGACGGCCGAAATGGGAGAAACTATTTTTTAACCTGTTGATAAGGCTTGTAAAAAAACATGAATGCGCCTGTGAAATAGTGAATTTTCTGGCAAATGACGGCTGAATATGGCGAAATCGCCATGTTTGCCGCCAGATTTACTGGCCCAATGCCGCTGTTTGTGGGATATTTCGAAAAAAGATCGAGCGCATAAGCATAACAACAGCAGGCAAAGATGATCCGATTCATAACCTGTTCGCTTTTGGCGACACTTGTGTGTGTTGGCCCTTTGTACGCCGAAGGGCCCAAACCATTTCCTGAATTCAGTGCAAAACGGGTCAAGCCACCAAGCGCTGGCAGCAGCAATCGCATCACCATCCAGATTGACCCCGCAGCCCCGAGCCAAGAGGCCGTGAGCAATGCCGCTAGCGTACCCTTGGGTGATTTGCCCCGTCAGACCAGCGGGCAATACAGCTGGTTCTGGGACAAGATATCGCCTGATGCCGCCCAATCGGGGCCGGGCCGTCTGCAATTGGCCATCACGACATTGGCGGCATCCGGCAACAAGGTCGCAGCACCGCGCCTGCAGCAGATGCAGGACATCGCCAAGGCCAACGGCATTGATATTCTGCGCTCCACCATCGGCACGCAGGTTTCGCCCGCGCTGGTCCTGGCTGTGATCACGGTTGAATCGGCGGGCAAGGCGGATGCGGTCAGCGGGGCAGGGGCACAGGGGTTGATGCAATTGATGCCCGACACCGCCACCCGTTTTGGGGTCAGCGACAGTATGGAACCCGCGCAGAACATCTCTGGCGGGGTGAAATACCTCGATTGGCTGATGGCGGAATTTGACCGCGATCCAATCTTGGTGCTGGCCGGATATAATGCGGGCGAGGGGTCTGTGCGCCGGCACGAGGGCGTGCCGCCCTTTGCGGAAACACGCGACTATGTGCCAAAGGTGCTGGCGGCGTTTCAGGTCGCGCGTGGCCTGTGCATGACCCCGCCAGAACTGATCACCGATGGTTGCGTCTTTGCCGCGATGAAATAGGATCGGTCGCTTTGCACCAAGGCCAATGCGCCCCTGACCGCCAAATCATGATCTTGTGACGATGCCTCAGGCGGGCCTAGCACCGTTTCGAAAGGTTCTGAACCCTGCCGCAAACGGCAGGGTTCTATGCGTTAACGGGAGCGTTCAGGATGAACCGTCCCTGCAGCCGCTTTAGACAAGCGTCGCTTCGGTTGCCGCGCGCAGTTCCTCTTCGGTGACGCCATCGGCGCATTCGACAAGGCGCAAACCGCCTTCGACCACATCCAGCACGCCCAGATTGGTGATGATGCGGTTCACGACACCCTTACCGGTCAGCGGCAATGTGCAAGATTTCAGCACCTTGCTTTCACCATGTTTGTTGGTGTGGTCCATGACCACGATCACGCGGCCCACGCCCGCGACAAGGTCCATCGCGCCGCCCATGCCCTTGACCAATTTGCCCGGAATCATCCAGTTGGCCAGATCGCCGTTTTCGCCGACTTCCATAGCCCCGAGGATGGCCGCTGCAATCTTGCCGCCCCGGATCATGCCAAAGGACATGGCACTGTCGAAATAGGCGGTGCGGTCCAGCTCTGTGATTGTCTGTTTGCCGGCATTGATCAGATCGGCGTCTTCGTCGCCCTCGATCGGGAAAGGACCCATGCCCAGCATGCCATTTTCAGACTGCAGCGTGATGTCCTTGTCGCCGACATAGTTGGCCACCAGCGTCGGGATCCCGATGCCAAGGTTGACATACATGCCGTCTTCAAGCTCCTGTGCGGCGCGCGCCGCCATTTGGTTGCGATCCCAAGGCATCAGGCAGTCCTTTCTTTCAAAATGTTGGTAACATGGGTCTGGCCGCTGTTGCGTGGCATCAGACCTGATTGGGTTTCGGCAAAGCCGCATGGCATGGCGGGGCCATCATGCGGGTTCGCCAGTGATCCGGTTTCGGGTGCCATGGTTGCAGATTACCCTTCGCGCTGGCGAACGGTGCGCTGCTCGATGCGTTTCTCATGCTCACCCTGGATGATGCGGTGGACATAGATGCCGGGCAGGTGGATCATATCGGGGTCAAGCGAACCTGTTGGCACGATCTCTTCAACCTCTACGATACAGACTTTGCCACACATGGCCGCCGGCGGGTTAAAGTTGCGGGCCGTCTTGCGGAAAATCAGGTTGCCGGTTTCATCGGCTTTCCAGGCTTTGACGATCGACAGATCGGCAAATATGCCTTCCTCAAGGATATATTCCTCACCGTTGAAGGTTTTGACCTCTTTGCCATCCGCAATCACGGTGCCCACGCCGGTTTTGGTATAAAAGCCCGGGATGCCGCAGCCGCCGGCCCGCATCCGTTCAGCAAGCGTGCCCTGCGGGTTGAACTCCAGTTCCAACTCGCCCGACAGATACTGACGCATGAATTCGGCGTTTTCCCCAACGTAAGAGCTGATCATCTTTTTGACCTGTCGGGTCTGCAGCAAAATTCCGATGCCAAAGTCATCTACACCGGCGTTGTTGGACGCAAATGTAAGGTTCTTGGCCCCGTTTTCCTTGATCGCCTGCAGCAAAAGTTCCGGGATGCCGCAGAGGCCAAAGCCCCCGGATGCGATCAGCATACCGTCTGACAATACGCCTTCCAGCGCTTCGGCGGCTGAGCCATAGACTTTTTTCATGGGCGTTTTTCCCTTCACGAAGGTAAGATTTCTGTTGCAGCTTTTGTGACGCCGCAGCGCGGCGGAGTCAAATGCTTCAGCCACGACCAAGGCCAGAGATTGGGCCTGGGCCAACCCATTTCCCCTATCGGGCGTTATCCCCCGAAGGCGGGGCGGCTGCACTGCGGCTGGCGATCTTGCAAGCCGGGCGAAAACGCACCCCTCGCGGGCCGACCGACGTCAGTCGGCCTTTTTGGCGGGGGCCTTTTTCTTTGCGGCAGGTTTCTTGGCCGCCGTCGCTGTGGCAGCGGTCTTTTTCGCGGCAGGTTTTTTTGTTGCTGCCTTCTTGGCCGGCGCTTTTTTCTTGGCGCTGGGCTTTTTCTTGCCTGCTTTCTCGGCGCGCTCATCTATCAGGTGCACGGCCTGCGCCATGGTCAGCTCTTCTGGGTCGACCGTGTCGGGGATCGTGGCGTTGATCTTTTCCCATTTCACGTAAGGGCCGTATTTGCCCTTCATCACATTGACCGGGCCACCGGCCTCTGGATGCTCTCCCAATTCGCGCAGGGGCTTGGCGGCCTGACCACGCGCGCCCCGGCTTGCGACCTTTTCGGCCAGCAATTGCACCGCGCGGTTCATGCCAACGGTAAAGACCTCGTCGATGTTTTCCAGGTTGGCATTGGTGCCACCCCGGTCCGAAGTGCTTTCTGCATGTTTCAGATAAGGACCGTAGCGCCCGATGTTGGACCAGACCATCACGCCGTCTTCGGGGTGCGGGCCGACCTGACGGGGCAGGCTGAGCAGCATCAGCGCGCGCTCAAGGTCCAGGTCCTCGGGTGGCCATTCCTTGGGGATCGACTGGCGTGGCGGCTTCTTGTTCTCTTCGGTCACGGCACCGCGCTGCACATAGGGGCCAAAGCGGCCCTTGAATACGCGGATTTCGTCGTCACCATCGGTGCCCAGCAGCTTGCCATCAGGCGGAATGGCCGATGCCTCTGCCTCTGGGTTGGGCGGGCCAAAGGGCCGGGTATAGCGGCATTCCGGATAGCTGGAACATCCGATGAAGGCACCACCAGAGCGCGCGGTACGCATCGAAAGCCGCCCTGCGCCGCAATTCGGGCAAAGCCGTGGATCGCCACCATCTTCGGTGGGCGGGAACAGATGCGGCTCCAGCACCTCGTTGATCTTTTCCAGAACTTCGGTGATCCGCAGCTCTGAAGTTTCCGCGATCGCGGCAGAAAAATCGCGCCAGAAACGGCCCAGCACTTCCTTGTAATTGGCATCCGCCGCCGACACCTGGTCAAGCTGATCCTCAAGATCGGCAGTGAAGTCATAGCCGATGTATTTGCGGAAATAATTCTCAAGGAACGCCGTCACCAGACGGCCCTTGTCCTCGGGGATCAAACGCTGGCCTTCGCGGCGCACATAGCCACGGTCCTGAATCGTCGTGACGATGCTGGCATAGGTGGAGGGACGGCCGATGCCCAGTTCTTCCATCCGCTTGACCAATGTCGCTTCGGTATAGCGGGGCGGGGGCTGGGTGAAATGCTGCTCAGGCGTGACGGCGCGTTTGGCCATCTTGTCGCCTTCGCTGATCTGGGGCAGACGCTTGTCGTCTTCATCGACAACATCATCGCGGCCCTCTTCGTAGACCCGCAAGAACCCGTCAAACAGCATGACCTGACCCGTAGCGCGCAGGCCGACCTGACCGTCCTTGCTGCCTATTTCGACCGTGGTACGTTCAAGTTTGGCGCTTGCCATCTGACAGGCCAGCGTACGCTTCCAGATCAGATCATAAAGCTTGGCCTGATCGGACTCGAGCTTGAGGGCGGCGGCATCCATGGCCATGTCGGTCGGGCGGATACATTCATGCGCTTCTTGCGCATTCTTGGCCTTGTTCTTGTAAATCCGCGGCTCGCCCGGGACATATTCCGCGCCATAGCGGTTCTTGATCGCATCACGGGCCATGGTCACCGCTTCGGGTGCCATGTCGATGCCGTCGGTTCGCATGTAGGTGATGTGCCCGGCTTCATAAAGGCGCTGGGCGGCACCCATGGTCTGTTTGGCCCCCATGCCGAATTTGCGGCTGGCTTCTTGCTGCAAGGTTGAGGTCATGAAAGGGGCGGATGGGTTGCGCGTGGCCGGTTTCGCCTCGACAGAGGTGACGCTCAGGTCCCGGCTGCTGATAGCCTGCACGGCCATTTCGGCCTGTGTGCCGTCAGACAGGTCGAATTTGTCGAGCCTCTTGCCTGCCAGCGTCGTCAGCCGCGCCTCAAATTCCTGACCGCGTGGCGTGGCAAGCAATGCCTTGACGCTCCAGTATTCGCGGGCGCGAAACGCCTCAATCTCCATCTCGCGTTCCACGATGATGCGCAGGGTCACCGATTGCACGCGTCCGGCAGATTTCGCACCGGGCAGCTTGCGCCAGAGCACGGGAGACAGGTTGAAGCCCACCAGATAGTCCAGCGCCCGGCGGGCCAGATAGGCCTCGACCAACGGCATATCGACCTGACGCGGGTTCTGCATCGCTTCGGTCACGGCCTTCTTGGTGATCTGGTTGAACACCACCCGGCTGACCGGGGTGTCCTTCTTGATCGACTTGCGCTGGGTCAGCGCCTCTTGCAGATGCCAGCTGATCGCTTCGCCCTCGCGGTCGGGGTCGGTTGCGAGGATCAGTTCATTGTCCTCTTTCAGCGCGTCGGCAATCGCTTTGACGTGTTTCTTGCTGTCGCTTGCGATTTCCCACTTCATGTCGAATTCATGGTCGGTGTCGACTGAACCATCCTTGGGTGGCAGGTCACGCACATGGCCGTAAGAAGCAAGAACGGTGTAATTACTGCCCAAATACTTGTTGATCGTTTTGGCCTTGGCCGGGGATTCGACAACAACTACGGGCATAAAATCTGACACCTTTGGTAAGAAAATGCATGGGCTTTGCGCTGCCACATGTGGGATCACCGGGGGTATTGTCAATGCGGCTGCTGCGAATGGTTGATCGGAAAAAGGCAAATTTGCCTGTAGTTTGTCGGCTGGCAACCGAATTCTGCCATCAAGCCATCCTTTGGCATCTGCTATGAAAAGGCCGGTATTTGATGAGGGAAATCAGCTGTGAAGCAAGCTAGATCACAAGACTGAGAAGGCCGCCCGGACGTCGCGCAATCTGCCCCTCAAGCTCAAGATCAACCAAGGCGGGTGCGACATCGGCGGCAGCTACCTGCAGATCGCGGATCAGCTGATCCTCGGCCAGTGGCGACGGGCCAAGCCGGGCCAGAATTTGGGAATGCAGGGCCGCTGTGTCGCGCAAACTACGTGGCGGTGTGGGAAGATGCGGTGCCGGTTCGGGCGCCGGTTGGGCTGTCTGGGTGGCTGCGGTCAACGCCTCGATCACATCTGCGGCAGAGCGGACCAATGTCGCCCCATCGCGCAGCAGCATGTTGCAGCCAGCGGCGCGGGCGTCAAAGGGATGGCCGGGCACTGCCAACACCTCGCGCCCCTGATCAAGCGCGTCGCGCGCGGTGATCAGGCTGCCCGATCTTGCGGCGGCCTCAACCACGATCGTTGCTTGCGACAGACCTGAAATGATGCGGTTGCGGCTGGGAAAATGCCGGGCCATCGGCTGCAACCCGATGGGTTGTTCGGACAGGCGCAGACCGGTTTGCGCGATCGACAGGGCAAGCTGGGTGTTTTCAGTCGGATAGATCACATCAACGCCGCCTGCCTGCACCGCAATCGTGCCGGTGCCCAGTGCCGCAAGATGCGCGGCCGCATCAACGCCCCGCGCCAGTCCAGAGACCACAACAAAGCCCGCGCTGCCCAGATCGCGCGCCAGTGCCGCAGCCATACGCGTGCCCAGTGATGATGCGTTGCGCGCCCCGACCAGCGACACCATGGGCCGGTGCAGCAAAGACAGATCACCAATCACCCACAAAAAGGGGGGCGCATCATCAATCTGTGACAAGGACGCAGGATAGGCCGCATCGCCGCAAGCGACCAATGTGGCACCTGCGGCCCTTGCCGCCTTCAGTTCGGCCCGGATTACCCCTTCGGGACAAATTCGGTAGTCCGAAACGCCCGCGGCGCGCGCCACCTGTGGCAGCGCGGCCAGCGCATTCTGCGCAGTGCCATGTTCAGTCAGCAGTCGTTTATACGTCGCTATGCCGACCCGGCGCGAGCGCAACAGACGAAGGCGGGCAAACTGTTCGTCTTCCGGGGTGGGTGGGAGTGGGGGGTGAGTGGAAGAAGGATTGTGGTCCTTGTCAGTCATCCCGCGTCTCCGTCCGTTGCAGAATCAGGTATAGAATCCCTTGGTTAACAGTACATGAACGGGTTGCAGCCAAGATCCGGCAGCTTTGGGAGCCAAGCAGATGAACCCCGCCTCAGGTCGCAGAGCCACCCACCGTCAGACCGCCGATCAATAGCGTAGGCTGGCCCACGCCAACCGGCACCCATTGCCCTTGCTTGCCGCAATTGCCCATGCCCGGATCAAGCGCAGGATCATTGCCAATGCCCCTGATCTGCTTGAGCGCGGTCGCACCATCCCCGATCAACGTGGCCCCCGTCACCGGTGCACCGATGACGCCGTCCTTGACGCGGTAGGCTTCGGTGCAGGAAAAGACGAATTTGCCATTGGTGATATCCACCTGACCGCCGCCAAAGCCAACGGCATAGATGCCGTCTTTCAGCCCCGCCACAAGATCGCCCGGTGCCGCATCGCCGCCCAACATATAGGTATTGGTCATGCGGGGCATCGGGATATGGGCATAGGACTGCCGCCGCCCGTTCCCGGTGCTTTTGACCCCCATCAGGCGGGCATTCTGGCGGTCTTGCATATAGCCCACCAGTTTGCCGTCCTCGATCAATATGTTCTTTGCCGACGGCGTGCCCTCATCATCTACGCTGATGGACCCACGACGGTCCGGGATCGTGCCATCGTCCAGCACGGTGACCCCCTTGGCCGCGATCTGCTGGCCCATCAGGCCCGCAAATGCAGAGGTCCCCTTGCGGTTGAAATCCCCCTCCAGCCCATGCCCGATCGCTTCGTGTAGCAAAATGCCGGGCCAGCCCGGACCCAGCACCACATCCATGACACCCGCAGGGGCCGGAACCGCCTCAAGGTTCACCGAAGCGATTCGAACCGCCTCGCGGGCTTTGGCCTGCCAGTCTGCGGGGTCCAGCAAACCATCCAGCCCAACCCGTCCGCCGCCACCCGCGCTGCCGCTTTCGCGCCGGCCGGCGTGTTCCAGGATGACAGAGACGTTGATCCGCGTCATTGGCCGCACGTCGCGCACCGAGAGACCCTCTGGGCGCAGAATCTCAACCTCTTGCAAGCTGGCGGCGATGCTGGCCGTGACCTGAACGACCCGTTTGTCCAGATCACGGACAAAACTGTCGATCTCGCGCAAAGTCTCTATTTTTACTGGAAATGTCGCACCCTCTATCGGATCGGCGTCGGTATAGAGTTTCTGGTTCGTGCCCTCTGGGGCATCTGCCCAGGTGCCGCCACCATCGCCAACGGCAAGCCGGGCGGTCTGGGCCGCGCGGCGCAGGGCCGCGTGTGATATTTCGGTGGAATGGGCATAGCCTGCCACCTCACCGCGCACGGCCCGCAAGCCAAACCCCTCTGAGGCATCGTAGCTGGCGGTCTTGAGCCGCCCATCGTCAAACATCAGCGCCTCGGACCGGCGGCGCTCCAAGAACAGTTCCCCGTCATCGGCCCCGGCTACGGCCTCGCGCAGGATATTCAGGGCGGTTTCCCGGTCCAAGAGGGTTTCAAAAGGCGAAAATGGCGTGCTGCTCATCAAAGTAATCCTGTTTTTGCGCAAGAAATGCGGTCTCGCGTCTGTTTGCCGCAATCGAATGGCTTTATCTTGTCCTAAGAATATGATTGTAAGCACGCAGATGACAACGGCAGGGTAAAGACCAAACTCTTCGCCGCACAACAGTAGCCAATATTGGTCACAAGATCAGGACGACACATGAAACATCTTCTCTCTCTCAGTGCGCTCATGGCCAGCCTTTCCGCCCTGCCTGCAATGGCGCAGGATGCCCTACGGATCGACGGTCTTGAAGTGATTGGTGCGCCGGTCGACGGCAAAATGGGTTTTCAGCCTGCCGTAACGCGTCTGGCGCAGGATATTCACGACCTCGACTGGCTGATTCTGGTGATCATCACCGCGATCACCGTTTTGGTAACCGGTCTGATGGCCTGGGTGATCATCCGCTATAACGCCAAGCGTAACCCGAAGCCCGCGACATTTACCCACCACACCCCGGTAGAGATTGCATGGACCGTCGGTCCGATCCTGATCCTGGTGCTGATCGGTGCCTATTCGCTGCCGATTTTGTTCCGCCAGCAGGAAATCCCGCAGGCTGACCTGACCATCAAAGCCATCGGCAACCAGTGGTATTGGTCTTACGAATATGTAGACGAAGGTTTTGGTTTCGACAGCTACATGATCGGTGCGCCCGCAACCCTGACAGCCGAAGAAGAAGCAGCTGGTGCAATCCCCAACCGTCTTGACGACATCATGATCGCCAAACTTGAGGCAGCTGGGTATTCGCGGAACGAATGGCTGCTGGCAACGGATACAGCTGTTGTTGTGCCAATCAACAAGACCGTCGTCGTTCAGGTAACAGGCTCTGACGTGATCCACGCATGGACGATCCCCGCCTTTGGGGTCAAGCAGGACGCCGTTCCTGGCCGTCTGGCGGAACTGTGGTTCAAGGCAGAGAAAGAAGGCGTGTACTTTGGTCAGTGTTCTGAGCTTTGCGGTCCTGCGCATGCCTACATGCCGATCACAGTCAAAGTCGTATCCGAAGAGGCATATGAAGAATGGGTGGGCAAGGCCGCGGCAGAATACGCTGGCACCCCACAGCCTTTGACGGTCGCCTCTAACTAAGAATGAACGCAAAGCGGCCAGCCGGGCTGCTTTGCGTCTCCTCTTGCGCGCAAAGCTTCAGGCTTTGCCCCTTTTACAGAACTGAAGGTGCCCCATGACGGACATCACCAACACCCCTGCGGCCGAACACGAAGCGCAATTGGGCGACTATTTCGCGCTGTTGAAGCCCCGCGTGATGCAACTGGTGGTCTTTACGGCCGTTGTCGGCATGTTGGCGGCCCCCGCATCGGTTCACCCTGTCATTGGTTTTGCCTCAATCCTGTTCGTGGCCATAGGTGCGGGCGCATCCGGTGCGCTGAACATGTGGTGGGACGCCGATATCGACGCTGTAATGCGGCGCACGGCCAAGCGGCCGATCCCTGCGGGCAAGGTCCAGCCGGGCGAAGCGCTGGCATTGGGCGTCGCCCTGTCGGGCCTGTCAGTCATGATGCTGGCACTTAGCGCCAATTTGTTGGCGGCGGGCATGCTGCTCTTTACCATCCTTTTCTACGCCGTTGTCTATTCCATGTGGCTCAAGCGGGCGACGCCACAGAACATCGTCATCGGCGGTGCTGCAGGTGCCTTTCCCCCGGTCATTGGCTGGATCATCGCAACCGGCAGCTTTTCCGTTGAGGCATGGTTGATGTTCGCCCTGATCTTTATGTGGACACCGCCGCATTTCTGGGCGCTGGCGCTGTTCATGCGGTCCGACTATGACGATGCCAAGGTGCCGATGCTGACCGTGACCCATGGCCGCCCCGCCACGCGCCGTCACATTCTGGCCTATACCGTGCTGCTGGCGGTTCTGGCTGTTGGCACCGGCTTTACCGCGATTGGTGGCTATATCTATCTGAGCTTTGCCGTGGTGCTGAACGTACTGTTCCTGATCGGTGCCTACCGCATCTGGCAGCGCGACGAAGAGATGTCTGAAGAGGACAATTACAAGGTAGAACGTCAGTTCTTCCGGTTGTCCCTGTATTATTTGTTCCTGCATTTTGGCGCGATTCTGATCGAAGCCACTTTGCGTCCATATGGATTGGGAGGCTGGTCATGAGCATTCGCGCAGAACATGAACTTCATGGGCGCCGCAAGGGGCGCAACGTGGGCGTGGGCCTGATGTTGGCTGGTTTCGTCGTCCTGATCATGGTCATGACATTTGTAAAAATCACTGAAACGGATTTCGCGCGTGCGCCCGGTACGGCGAATTCCGCTGTCGGCACAACGGAGATCAAGAACTGATGGCACTTTCCGGACCAGCAAAGACCGTAGCACAAACCGTATCACTGGTGGTGGTCATGGGCGGGCTCGCCTGGGCTTCGGTTCCGTTTTACGATTGGTTTTGCCGTGTAACAGGCTTTGGCGGTGTGCCGCAGCAGGTCACGGCAGGGTCTGACGACATTCTGGACCAGACCGTAAAGGTCAGGTTTGATGGCACGCTGAACAGTAATATGGCCTGGGAATTCAAACCGGTCGTGCGCGAAATGGAAGTGCGCATCGGTGAGACAGCTTTGGCCTTTTACGAGGCTTATAACCCGACCAATCGGCCGATTGCGGGCCAGGCCAGCTATAACGTGACGCCCTACACGGCGGGCGCGTTTTTCGACAAGATCGAATGCTTTTGCTTTCAGGAACAGGTCCTGGCACCCGGCGAACGGGTTCAGATGCCTGTCAGCTTCTTTGTCGATCCAGAAATCGTCAATGACCGTGATGGCAGGTATGTACACACCATCACGCTTTCCTATACATTCTACGAAATTGACCTGCCGGAGGGGTATGCCGCCCTTGAGCAGGACACAACAACCGGCTTGAACTAAGAAGGGACCGCCAGCCATGGCCCACGCAAAGAACCACGATTACCATATTCTCGCTCCGTCCAGCTGGCCTCTCTTGGGGGCGCTGGCAGGATTTGTCATGCTTTTCGGCGCTGTGCTGTGGATGCATGACGGGACACCATTTGTCTTTCTTGGTGGCTTTGTTGCCGTCCTTTATGTGATGTTCGGCTGGTGGCGTGATGTCGTGCTGGAAAGCCGGATTGGCGACCATACCCCGGTGGTCCGCATTGGCCTGCGCTACGGTTTCATCCTGTTCATCATGTCCGAAGTGATGTTCTTTGCCGCCTGGTTCTGGTCTTTCTTCAAACATGCAATGTATCCGATGAACGAATACGTCGGCTCCGAATATGTGCCGCCGTTTATTTATCAGGTAGATGCCTTTCACTTGCCGCTGATCAACACTTTGGTGCTGCTGCTGTCAGGCTGTGCCGTGACTTGGGCACACCATGCGCTGGTGCATGAAAACAACCGCAAGGACCTGATTTCAGGTCTGGCCATCGGCATCGTTCTGGGCATCGTCTTTACTGCGCTACAGGCCTATGAATACGCGCATTTGCTGCACGAAGGTTGGGAATTTGGCGGCGACAAATTCTATTCCAACTTCTTTATGGCCACCGGGTTTCACGGTGCGCATGTGATCATCGGGACAATCTTCCTTGGCGTTTGTCTGATCCGCGCGATGAAAGGTGATTTCACACCTGAGCGTCACGTCGGCTTTGAGGCGGCGGCTTGGTACTGGCACTTTGTTGACGTTGTATGGCTCTTCTTGTTCTTTGCCGTCTACGTTTTCGGAATTCCGTCCAACTAAGAATTCCGTCCAACCCGGATGGACACATGATCGTGTGAATGCAGGGTTGCATCTGCCGCCATGATCCTTGAAAACGCAAAGCGCGCGAACCTTCAGTTCGCGCGTTTCTTCTTTGATGCTGAGACTGCTTCATGAGCCGCGCGCTGTTCCTAATAATCATCGGCCTTGGCGGCGCTGCCATTCTGGTATCGCTTGGGGTTTGGCAGGTGCAGCGACTGGCCTGGAAACAGGCGATCATCGCAGATATCGACACCCGCATCCTTGCCGAACCCGTCCCACTGCCAGCAGTGCTTGACCCGCAGGCGGATGCCTATCTGCCCGTTATGATCACGGGTTCCTTTCGCGGCGACACCATGCGTATCCTTGTGTCGCAAAAGCACATCGGGGCGGGGTATCGTCTGATCACGGCATTAGACACCGAAGGCCGTTCTGTTCTGGTTGATCGCGGTTTTATTCCCGTTGGACAAAATGCCGCCCTGCCACCTGCGGGCCCCGTGTCGGTCACGGGCAACCTGCAATGGCCCCAGGAAACCGACGGTTTCACGCCAGAGCCGGATTTGGCAAACAACATCTGGTTTGCCCGCGATGTGCCGTCCTTGGCGCAGGCATTGGGCACGGAGCCGGTCCTTGTCGTCGCGCGCGGCCTGTCACCCCAGGACCCTGCCGTCACACCTTTTCCGGTGGACACAAGCCGCATCCCGAACGATCACCTGCAATATGCCATCACGTGGTTCTCACTGGCAGCCATCTGGCTGACCATGTCGCTTCTATTCCTGCGCCGCCGTCGCGGCCAACGCTCCGAAAGCTGACCCCATGCGCTATATCTCTACCCGTGGCACAGCGCCCGTTTTGTCGTTTGAAGACACCATGCTGACCGGATTGGCGCGGGATGGCGGGCTGTATGTCCCTGAAACGATCCCGACCCTGACCACCGATCAGATCGCCGCGATGTCAGGCCAGTCCTATGAGGAAATCGCCTTTACCGTGATGCGCCCCTTTATCGGTGACACTTTTACCGATGATGAATTCCGCGAGTTGATCGCCAAGGCATATGCCACCTTCGGCCATGACGCCCGCGCACCGCTGGTGCAATTGGCCCCCAACCATTTCCTGCTTGAGCTTTTTCACGGGCCTACGCTGGCGTTCAAAGATTTTGCCATGCAGCTGATCGGCCAGATGTTTCAAAAGGCCCTTGGCCGCAAGGGCGCACGCGTAACAATCGTCGGGGCCACCTCTGGCGATACGGGTTCTGCCGCGATTGAGGCGTTCCGTGGCCTTGATAATGTCGATGTCTTTATCCTGTATCCCCACGGTCGCGTCAGCGAAGTGCAACGTCGGCAGATGACAACGCCAGTGGAATCCAACGTGCATGCATTGGCCGTCGACGGCGATTTTGACGACTGTCAGGCGCGTCTCAAGGATATGTTCAACGATTTTGAATTCCGCGATGGCGTCAAATTGGCCGGGGTCAATTCCATCAACTGGGGCCGCGTCCTGGCGCAGGTGGTCTATTACTTCAGCTCGGCCGTGTCGCTGGGCGCACCCGCGCGCGATGTCAGCTTTACGGTCCCAACGGGCAATTTTGGCGATATCTTTGCCGGCTATATAGCCAAGCGGATGGGGCTGCCGATCAAGGATCTGGTGGTGGCCACGAACCAGAACGACATTCTGGACCGCTGCCTGAAAGGGCAGGGCTATCACAAGGGCAGCGTGCATCCGTCAATCAGCCCGTCGATGGACATTCAGGTGTCATCCAATTTTGAACGCGCTTTGTTTGATGCCTATGGGCGCGACGGCAATGCCGTGGCGCAACTGATGGCGGAACTGGGGCAGGGCGGCTTTGACGTCTCACAAGGGGCGATGCAGGTCTTGCAGGATACCTATAAATCCGGCCGCGCCTCAGAGGCGGAAACATCCGCGACCATCACATCTGCCCTGAAAAGGACCGGTGAATTGCTATGCCCCCATTCCGCGATTGGGGTCAAAGTCGCCGATGAGCTGCGCGAGCAGGCCACGCCGATGATCACACTAGCCACCGCCCATCCCGCCAAATTCCCCGATGCGGTCGAAGCGGCAACTGGCCTGCGTCCCGCGCTTCCGGCACGGATGGCAGACCTGTTCGACCGTCCCGAACGTTTGACCCGCGTCGCCAATGATCTTTCTGCGCTCAAGGCGCACATCCTTGAGGCACTCGAAACATGAGCTTGCAAGAACACCGCCTGTCCAACGGCTTTCGCATCGTCACCGAAAACATGCCCGGCCTTGCCTCGGCCTCTATCGGGGTCTGGGTCGCTGCAGGAGGGCGTCATGAAACGCCCCAGCAAAACGGCATTGCGCATTTTCTGGAACATATGGCCTTCAAGGGCACGAAAAGACGCACGTCCTTGCAGATCGCCGAGGCGATCGAGGATGTCGGCGGCTATATCAACGCCTATACCAGCCGTGAGGTGACAGCCTATTATGTCCGGGTGTTGGAAAATGATGTCGCCCTCGGGCTGGATGTCATTGCAGATATCCTGCGCAACCCCGTGCTTGACCCAAATGAAATCGAGGTTGAGCGCGGCGTGATCCTGCAAGAGATCGGCCAGGCCCTGGATACGCCCGACGACGTGATCTTTGATTGGTTGCAGGAACAGGCCTATCCCGATCAACCGCTGGGCCGGACCATTCTGGGCCCGTCAGAGCGCGTGTCGAGTTTTAACCGCGAGGACCTGCAGGGTTTTATCGGTGATCACTACGGGCCAGAGCAGATGATCCTGGCCGCTGCGGGTGCCGTGGACCACGACGAGATTGTCAAACTGGCCGAAACCCTGTTTGGCGACATGCCGGGCAAGCCGCTGTTCCAGATGGATGCGGCACGCTTTCAGGGCGGTGAATTCCGGCAGGTCAAATCACTGGAGCAGGCGCATTTCGCATTGGGCTTTGAATCTCCGGGCTACCGTGCGGATGACATCTATGTCGCGCAGATCTATGCCTCTGCCTTGGGCGGCGGCATGTCTTCGCGGTTGTTTCAGGAAATTCGCGAAAACCGGGGTCTGTGCTACACGATCTTTGCACAGGCGGGGGCCTATGCCGACACCGGGATGATGACGATCTATGCCGGCACCTCAGGCGAGCAATTGCCAGAGCTCGCATCCATCACCATAGATGAGATGAAGCGCGCCGCCTCTGACATGAGCCCGGCCGAAGTGGCCCGTGCCCGTGCCCAGATGAAAGCAGGCCTGTTGATGGGGCTGGAGAGCCCGTCAAACCGTGCCGAACGCCTTGCCCGTCTGGTCCAGATATGGGACCGCGTGCCGCCCCTGTCCGAAAGCATCGAAAAGATTGATGCGGTCACCACCGGCGATGTCCGTGATCTGGCGCAGCGCATGGCTGAAACCGCCCCCGCCGCCCTGGCACTCTACGGTCCCGTCGAAGCGGCACCGGGCCTTGAAACCCTAAAGGAGCGTCGTGCTGCCTGATGCTGCTGATCAAACGAAAATTGAGGATCGAGACAGAGAGGATGACACTGCGTCCCCCCGTCCATTCCGATTTTCGCGATTGGTCAGCGCTGAGGGTCAAGAGCAGGGATTTCCTGACCGTTTGGGAACCCGCATGGGCCGATGATCACCTGACCCGCAAGGCCTTTACCAACCGGGTCTATTGGGCGCAGCGTTCGATAACTTCCGGCAGCGCCTTGCCGCTGTTCTTGATCCGCCGCGAGGATGAGGCGCTGATGGGGGCGATCACGCTGGACAATATTCGGCGGGGGCCTGCCCAGGCCGGCACGCTGGGCTATTGGACCGGCCAGCCCTACATCCGACAAGGTTACATGCGCGAGGCGATCCATGCCATCGTGCACCATGCGTTCACCCGGCTTGACCTCAGCCGCATCGAAGCGGCCTGCCTGCCGGAAAATCAGGCCTCACGCGGTCTGCTGGAAAAGGCGGGGTTCAAATATGAGGGCGTCGCGCAAAGCTATCTGCAGATTGACGGGCGCTGGCGCACCCATGTCCTTTATGCAGCCCTGCGCAGTGACCGGCGCGGCAAGACCGACGTGGGTTAAGCGGGCTCTGGCGTGTTCACGCAAAGGCCCGCGTTTGGTGTGCCGACACACACCTTAGCCGACGAAATGCAATGTCTGGAATTGTGACCGCAAGGCGCGGGTTTCCGCAGCCAGATCTTCGGGCGCATTGCACTGCAGCGCCTTGGCAATCAGGGCGGCGAGGGGCTCCACGTCTTTGACGCCCACGCCCCAGCGGACCAGTTCAGGTGTGCCAATGCGCAAACCGTTCATATCGCCGGGCACATCCGCCACGGGCAGGCCAATGCCGCAGGCCAGAAAACCTGCCTTGCGCAGGGTTTTTGATGCGGCCTGACCACCGCCGAAATCAGCAGCTTTGATGGCGAATTGATGGGAATTGGTGATCCCGCGATCAGCGGCATAGACCGGCAGACCATGTGCTGCCAATGCATGCCCCAGCGCGCGGGCAACCACGATCATCTCGGCGGCATAGGCCTGACCGTAGTCAATCCAATCCAGCATGGTCAGTGCCAGGGCCGCAGATTTGGCCGCATCAAAGTTTGCGGTCATGCCGGGAAAGGCGATGGCATCCAGCCGTTCGGCCATTTCTGGATCATTGCTGACAATCAGCCCGCCAGCAGGGCCACCAAGGCTTTTGTAGGTGCTCATCGTCATCAGATGCGCGCCTTCCTTCAGCGGGTTGCGCCATGCGCGCCCGGCGATGATGCCGCATTGATGGGCCGCATCGAACAGCACCTTGGCCCCCACTTCATCGGCGATGGCGCGTACCTCTGCCACGGGGTGTTCAAACAGGTTCAGTGAGGACCCGATGGTGATCAAACGGGGCTTTACCTGATGGGCCAATATGCGCAGCGCGTCGATGTCCACGGTGTAGCCATCCGCATTCACCGGGGCCGCGACCGTATTGAGCCCATAAAGTCCCGCACATCCCGCCCCGTGGTGTGTGACGTGACCGCCAACCGACGGCGGTGGCGCGATGATCGTATCGCCGGGCTTGCAGATGGCCATGAACCCGTAAAGATTGGCAATCGCACCGGAAGGCACGCGTATTTCGGCAAATTTCGCGTCGAACACCTGCGCACAAAGTTCGGCGGCAATCACCTCTATCTCTTCGATCGCCTCAAGACCCATTTCGTATTTGTCGCCCGGATAGCCCAGTGAGGGGCGCGTGCCTATGCCGCTGGACAGGATCGCCTCGGCGCGGGGTGACATCACGTTGGTGGCGGGATTGAGGTTGAAACATTCCCGCTCATGGATGTCGCGGTTTGCCTCTGCCAGCGCATGCAGCCTGTCCGCGATGGCAGCTGTGCCCTGCACAGAAGTCCGCTGCGCGATGTCCTGAACCCGGTTTTCGCAGGCCGCAGGGACCCATGTGCGTTTGTCCAGCATGATATTCTCCTTGATCAGAACGCCCAAAAGGACAGCTCATTGTGTCTCTTTGTCACGTTCTTTTGAGCAGCAAAGAGAGATTTGATGACCTTTGCAAAAGCTGTGCTAGTTTTTCAACAAGGAGGCAATGCCGATGATCCGACTGAGTTTGATATTTTCTCTGCTGCTGCCCGGTTTGGCCATCGCCCAGGACCGCACGCCCAGCCATTGCATTGCATTGGCCGATGCGACCCCGGGCATGGCATATGTCACCAAAGCCAGCCTGCCCGAGGTTGCGGCCGAAAACGTGTATCTGCATTATATCGCCCATGCGTCATTTTTGATCCGCAGCCATCAGGGGCTGAACATGGTGACTGATTTCACCGGCTTTACAGGTACGCTGCCGCTTATCCCCGATGTGGTGACGATGAACCACGCCCATGACAGCCATTGGACGGCCTTTCCCGATCCCGCGATCCCCCATGCCTTGCAGGGCTGGGGCGATTTTGGCGAGGGGGTGAAACATCACCTTGATCTGGGCGAGGTACTGGTGCGCAATGTCTCGACCGATATACGGTCGGACTTTACCGGCATTGAACCCAATGGAAATTCGATTTTCGTGTTTGAGATGGCAGGCCTGTGCATCGGTCATCTGGGGCATCTGCACCACGCGCCCGACCCGGCACAATACGCGGCCCTGGGGCGTCTCGATGTGGTGATGGCCCCGGTTGACGGGGGCTATACGCTGGACCAGCCGACGATGATTGCGGTGCTCAAACGGCTCAAGTCCTCTATCGTGATCCCGATGCATTGGTTCTCTGACTTTGCCTTGGATGATTTCCTGGAAGGGATGCGCGATGATTTCTCTATCGTGCATGTCGACGGCCCCTCGCTGACGGTGTCTCTTGATCGGTTGCCATCAAGACCCACGATCATGGTGCTGCGGCCATCCTATCTCAATGTGACAAGATAGGCGCTTGCATCCCGCACCATTCCACCAGATCAAAGACCCATGACATTGAACCCCGCCGACACCGCCTTTCGTGATCGCCTCGCAGCTGTGCTGCCCGACGATGTTTTTCGTGCCGTTGAACCCCGCTACCTCGAAGAACCGCGCGGGCGTTATGCCGGGCAATCGGCGCTGCTGGCCCTGCCGCGCAGCGCAGAGCAGGTGGCAACCTTGATCCGTCATGCATCCGACGCCCGCGTGGGTGTCGTACCCTATGGCGGCGGGACCGGCCTTGTCGGGGGGCAGATTGCGTCTGATGGTCCTGCACCGCTGATCCTGTCGCTTGAACGGATGAACAAGGTCCGCGATGTCTTTGCCCAAGAGAACGTGCTGATCGCCGAAGCAGGCGTTGTGCTGGCGGATGTGCAGGCCGCCGCCGATCAGGCGGGGCTTTTGTTTCCCCTGTCGCTGGCCGCCCAAGGGTCGGCGCGCATCGGTGGTAACCTTGCCACCAATGCGGGTGGGACAGGCGTGCTGCGCTATGGCAATGCGCGTGATCTGTGTTTGGGGTTGGAGGCCGTGCTGCCTGATGGGCAAATCTGGCATGGCCTGACGCGCCTGCGCAAGAATAACACCGGCTATGACCTGCGCCATTTGCTGATCGGGTCCGAAGGGACGCTGGGCGTGATCACCGCCGCCGCCCTGAAACTTTTTGCCAAACCGCCCAGAACCGGCACCGCATTACTGGCGGTCAAAAGCCCGAAAGCCGCGCTTGCGCTGTTGTCACTGGCCCGCGCGCATCTGGGTGAGATGGTCAGCGCATTTGAACTGATCCACCGCCAGGGCTATGATTTCCTGACCGAGAAACTGCCAGGTATCCGCCAGCCCTTTGCGGCTCCGCCGGAATGGACTGTCCTGATCGAGGTGGGCCTGAGCGGTGATCTGGATCCCGCCTCCAGCCTTGAGACAGTTTTTGCCTCGGCTCTTGAGGCGGGGCTGGTCGAGGATGGGCTGATCGCCCAGAACCAGCAGCAGTCTGATGATTTCTGGAAGATCCGCGAAATGATCCCAGAGGCAAACCGCCTTGTCGGGTCCGTCTCAAGCCATGATATTTCGGTGCCCCTGGGGGCCATCCCCGATTTCATCACCAAGGGAGGCGCGGTGATTGCCGCCATCGGGGATTTCCGGATCAATTGCTTTGGCCATGTCGGGGATGGCAACCTGCATTACAATATCTTTCCCGCGCCCGGCAAAACCCGCGCCGATCATGAAGCCGACCGTCCCGTGATCAAACGGGCGGTACATGACCTGGTCCATGAGATGGGCGGTTCGATCAGTGCAGAGCATGGGATTGGCCGGCTCAAGGTTGCTGATCTGGAACGCTATGGCGATCCGGCCAAACTGTCGGCGATGCGCGCGATCAAGGCAGCGCTGGATCCCAGGGGAATTATGAACCCCGGTGCCGTGGTGCGCGGAACCTGAACCCCTTGACGCATTAAAGCCCGTCAAAGGCGCATAGGGCGTGCACCTCCATCCCCATCGCCTCCAGCTTCTTGCGACCGCCAAGGTCTGGCAGATCTATGATAAAGGCGGTTGAAACGATCTCGCCGCCCAGCCGTTCGATCAGCTTGATCCCGGCCTCGGCGGTGCCGCCCGTGGCCAGCAGGTCATCCACCACAAGGATCTTTTCGCCCGGCTGAATGGCATCATCATGGATTTCGACAATCGCCTCGCCATACTCCAGCTTGTATTCCTGGCTGATCGTGGTGCCGGGCAGCTTGCCTTTCTTGCGGATCGGGACAAAGCCCACAGACAGTTGATGCGCAATCGCACCCCCAAGGATAAAGCCGCGGGCCTCAAGGCCCACCACCTTGTCAATCCGCATCCCGGCATAGGGGTGCAGCATCTGGTCAATGGCCATGCGAAACCCGCGCGGATCGGCGAATAATGTGGTCACATCGCGGAACATGATCCCTTCATGTGGAAAATCGACAATCGTGCGGATGTAGTCTTTGACAGTTTTCATGTTGTGCTCCGGCGCAAGGTGGCGGTCAGGATGCCCATGGTGATCAATGCCGCACCGCCAGCGCGGGTGATCCAGGTGATGAGGGAAGGCCGTGCAATGACACGGCGCAGACGGTCTGCCAAAAGCGCATAGGCAAAAGCATTCAGCGCGGCAAGACCCACGAAGGTCACGATCAAGATGCCGAACTGCGGCAGCAGCGGCACGCCGGGCGTGATGAACTGCGGGACAAAGGCAATGAAAAAGGCGATGGATTTTGGGTTAAGTGCGGTGACAGCTGCCGCATGGCCAAAGACCTGCCTTGCCGTCACATCGCCACTTTGCGGCAGGCGCATACCATCTGCGGGCGCTGATTTGATCAGCCGGGCACCCAGCCAGATCAGATAGGCCGCACCGACCCATTTCAGCGCGACAAACACCGTGGCAGAGGCCATGACCAGCGCCCCAAGTCCCGCCAATGACGCCGTCATCGCGACCAGATCGCCCAACGCCACACCGGCCGCCGACGCGACAGCGACAGGGCGGCCTTTGCTCAGCGCATAGCTGAGCACCAAAAGAACCGTGGGGCCCGGGATCAGCAAAAGAGCGGTAGAGGCCGCAACGAAGGTCAGCCAAAGTTCAAAGGACATGCACATGCTCCGGTCGCTCAAGCGTTTCTGGGACTGCTTGGCACATCAAATATCCCCTGCCGCGTTGAAATATTTTGTTTCAGGCAGCGCCAAGAGGCTCAGCGTATTCCCAAAACGCTTTTGGGGCCAGCACAGGCAGCGCGCCCGCCCCAGATCAAGTTTCGGGCTCCATCGGACTGTCAGAGCAGCCGCCCCGCCACCGCGTCCAGCTTGGCCATCAGCGCAGGGTCGCGGGCGTCCGGTTGGGTCAGGATTGCATATTCCAGCGCGCGGTCACAGCCATGCGGGCAGGGCGCGCGTTCAGCGCCCAACAGTTTGGGCAAACGGGCGACCATGTTCCGCCCCTTGTCCGCGTTACCCATCAGCGTGGCGATGATGGCGGTGACATCTACCTCGCCGTGGTCGGGATGCCAGCTGTCATAATCGGTGATCATGGCCACCGACGCATAGCAAAGCTCTGCTTCGCGGGCCAGTTTGGCCTCTGGCATATTGGTCATTCCGATAACATCCGCACCCCAGCTTGTCCGGTACATTTTGGATTCCGCGAGCGTGGAGAATTGCGGCCCCTCCATCGCCAGATAGGTGCCCCCGCGGTGCACCTTGATCCCTGCATCCCGAGCGGCTGTCTCGCAGGCGTCGCCCAGACGCGGGCAGGTCGGGTGCGCCACGCTGACATGGGCCACGCATCCGGTGCCAAAGAATGACTTTTCGCGCGCAAAGGTCCGGTCGATGAATTGGTCCACGATGACGAAATCACCCGGTGCCATTTCCTCGCGGAATGATCCGCAGGCCGAAACGGAGATGACATCGGTGCAGCCCAGACGTTTGAGCGCGTCAATATTGGCCCGGTATGGAACGGTTGAAGGGCTATGCACATGGCCGCGTCCGTGGCGGGGCAGAAAAGCCATTTCAATACCGTCCAATATCCCGGTCAGGATCGCATCAGACGGTGTGCCCCAGGGGGTCTGGACCTGGATCCAGTCAGCCCCTTCCAACCCGTCGATGTCATAGATCCCCGACCCGCCGATCACGGCGATTTTCGTAGCTGTCATAAAGGCCCCATCTGTCTGTTTCACCGGGCATTCTGCCCCGCGCCGCCCAGCGTGGAAAGCCCCGAAATTCGCATCAGGCAGGATTGGCGCTGTCACGGGTTGGGGGAAATGCCTGGGTACCGGTCAGTGTAGCGGTTCGGGCAAAAGACGTGTCGAGGCATCAAATGCCAAGGACGGTCAGGGCAGGCTGACCCGGTGCTACCCTTGGCATTTGGTCCGATCTGGTATAGCGACCGCCCAAACATGGCCTTGTAGGGCTGAAATCCCCCGTTCCGGTATAAGAAGGAAGCCTGATGGCGCGTTCCCTGTTTCGAAGCTTTTCCAAAAATCTTGAGGTGACCGATCTTCGGTGGATGCCGCAGGATGGCTTTTCGGTGGGGCGTCTGCGGATTGAGCTTTTGTCCGGCCTGACCGTGGCGCTGGCGCTGGTGCCAGAGGCTGTGGCTTTTGCCTTTGTTGCGGGCGTGCATCCGCTGGTGGGGCTTTACGCGGCCTTTCTGGTTGGGTTGATCACGGCCTTGATCGGCGGGCGGCCGGGGATGATCTCGGGTGCCACGGGGGCTTTGGCGGTCGTGATGGTGGCCTTGGTCGCACAGCACGGCGTTGAATATCTGTTTGCCACCGTGATCCTGATGGGGCTTTTGCAGGTCTTTGCCGGGGTGATGCAGTGGGGCAAGTTCATTCGGCTGGTGCCGCATCCGGTGATGCTGGGTTTTGTGAACGGGCTGGCGATCGTCATTTTCCTGGCACAGATGAGCCAGTTCAAGGTGCCGGGGTCCATGGTCGATACGGGCCACGGCATGGGCGGCGGTGAATGGCTGTCAGGCCAGCCGCTGTTTCTGATGCTGGCCCTTGTGGGGGCGACCATGGCGATCATCTGGGTCATGCCGCGCATCACCAAGTTTATTCCCGCACCCCTTGCAGGCATCGGTATCGTGGCGGCGGTTGTGATCTTTACCGGCATGGAGGTGCCGCGCGTCGGCGATCTGGCCTCGATCGAGGGCGGGCTGCCGATGCTGCATATCCCCTTTGGCGACGGTTTGGGGCTGTACGGGACTGCCCTCGCCCCTTTCAACCTTGAGACGCTTTATATCATCCTGCCCTATGCGGTGATCCTGGCCGCGATCGGCCTGATTGAATCCCTGCTGACGCTGAACCTGGTGGGGGACATGACCAATACCCGTGGGGGGGCCAGCCAGGAATGTGTGGCGCAGGGCGTGGCCAATACCTTGACCGGCTTCTTTGGCGGCATGGGCGGCTGTGCGATGATCGGCCAGTCGATGATCAACGTGAAATCAGGCGGCCGCACCCGTGTGGCTGGCATTGCGGCGGCTGTGTTCTTGTTGCTGTTCATTCTTGTGGGGGCACCGCTGATTGAACAGATCCCGCTGGCCGCATTGGTGGGCGTGATGTTCATGGTGGTGATCGGCACCTTTGCCTGGAATTCCTTGACGATCCTGCGCAAGGTGCCGCTGACGGATGCTTTCGTGATCCTTCTGGTGACGGTCGTGACCGTCTACAAAGACCTTGCCGTGGCCGTTGTGGTGGGTGTGATCGTGTCCGCCCTGGCCTATGCATGGAACAACGCGCGGCGCATCCATGCCAAGACCTATGAGACCCCCGAGGGGGCCAAGGTCTATCAGGTTCAGGGGCCCTTGTTCTTTGGCTCAGCTGACGGCTTTGCGGAACTGTTCGATGTCCAGAATGACCCGTCTCTTGTTATCGTTGATTTCGCCGACAGCCGTGTTGTCGACCAATCCGCATTGCAGGCAATCGAGGCGATTGCCGGCAAATACGAGGAAGCGGCCAAGCGGATCGAGCTGCGCCACCTGAGCCGCGACTGCCACCGCCTGCTGACCAAGGCAGGCCACCTGATGGTCGACAGTGACGATGACCCCGATTACCAATTGGCGGTCGATTATTCTGTCCGCACCGGGGTCCTGGGCGGGCATTGATCACTCAATCGTCGGGGCGAATGATCTCGAATACTTCGCGCACCACCGAATAGTCGCGATAGCCCAAACGCGAGAGCGGCTGGTATTTGGTCACGTCAAAACGGCCATCCACCATGCAGTCATCGCGCAGATGTACGCCTACGACTTCCCCAAAGACCACGTAGTTTGACGCGCCCTCAATCTTGACGATCTGGGTCATCCGGCATTCAAGGCTGGCGGGGGCATTTGCGACGCGGGCACAGTTGATCACGTCGCACACGGCTTTTTCGACACCGGCATGGCCGAATTCATCGACATCATGGGGCAGCGTCGCCGAGGATGCATTCATCGCATCGCGTGCCGCGTATTCAACGATGTTGACACAGAACACACCGGTTTCGCGGATATTGGCAACCGAATCCTTGGTGCCGTCAACGTCGTCCTTGACGCCGGTCGATGCAAACATGACCTGCGGCGGCACATAGGCCACACCGTTAAAAAAGGAATAGGGGGCCAAATTGTCATGCCCCGCCTTGTCGCGGGTTGAAATCCAGCCGATCGGCCGGGGGGTCACAACAGCGTTGAATGGATTATGTGGTAGGCCGTGGCCTTCTTCTGGACGATAGAACATCGAAATTCCTTTGTTGGTTTGCACCCATTGCTACGCTCATGATAGATCAGATTCCACCGCTAACCAGAAAGTTCGGCCTTTGTATAATCTTTCTCCTGAAACCAAGGCTGATTACTGGGAGGTCGAGGCGCTTTATGACACTTGTTTCGCGCCTGGACGCGAGGCTTTGTCGTCCTACCGGCTGCGCGATGGTATCCCCTCCGTCGAAGGGTTGAGCCATGTGGCGCGGGATGCCGATGGTATTTTGGGTGGTGCCATCCGCTATTGGCCTGTGCGCATCGGTCAGGCAGAGGCGTTGCTGCTGGGGCCGGTGGCTGTGCATCCCACCCGCCAGGGCGAAGGGCTGGGCCGTGCCTTGATAGAAAAAAGCCTGGGCGAGGCTGCGCCTCTGGGTTGGGACCGGGTGATGCTGGTGGGCGATGCGCCCTATTACAACCGGTTTGGGTTTACGCTGCTCGAACATGTCGTGATGCCGCCGCCCACCAACCCCGAACGGGTCCTGGGGCGCGCGCTGCGCCCGGGCGCGTGGGATGATGTCATGGGTGACGTTCGGCGCTGGGTGGATTGAACCGCGCGGATCTATCCCCACATAGGGTCTGACAAAGGAGTGGCCATGCAGATTGAAACCACCGTGCCGATGGTCATCGATGTCGATGCCGAATTGGACAAGATCGCCCGCCGCTACAAAAGCGCGGGAGGTGTTGGCATCAACGTGCTGAACCTTATCGGTGGCTCTGCCGAAAGCCTGCTGGATCAACTGCCCGATACAGTGCGGCGGAATCTTGAGACGGCCACGGTCGCGGCACTGAACCAGGCGATGCGGGCTGCGCATTCCAGCCGGTCCGTCGTGCCGGATCAGAAAAGCTGGCTTAATCAGGCGGTCAGCGCGGCAATGGGTGCGGCTGGCGGCGCGGGCGGTTTGCCCACGGCCTTGGCCGAATTGCCGGTCACGACCACTTTGCTGTTGCGCGTTATTCAGGGTGTCGCAGTGGAACACGGATTTGATGCGGCGGCCGAGAACGTGCAGTTCGACTGCGTTCAGGTCTTTGCCGCAGCAGGTCCGCTGTCCGGCGATGATGGGGCCGATCTGGGCTTTCTGTCGGCCCGGCTGACCCTGTCTGGCAAAGCGATGCAGGCCGTGATCGCCAAGGTTGCCCCGAAACTTGCCGTGGTGCTTGGCCAAAAGCTGGCGGCGCAGGCGGTGCCTGTACTGGGGGCCGTGGCGGGGGCGGCCACGAATTACGCCTATACCAGCTATTACGAAGACATCGCACATGTGCATTTCGGGCTGCGCAAGCTCGCGGTTGATGCCGATGTCCCTCACAAGGAGCTCTTGGTGCAGCTTCAAGACCGGATGGCACGCCCCTTGGTCAAACCTTAGCGGTTACCGCCCGATGTTTCCCGGTGCCACGCTGGTCGCCTTGAGGATCGCATAGCAGCTCATGCCGGGGACAAGCCCCAGCTCTGTCACGGCGCGTGCGGTGATCCGTGCCAATATCGTGTCGCCGCCCGCGCGCAGGGCAATCGCGGCACCCGGTCCGTCGCCTGGATGGATGCCCTCTATCGTCACACGCAGCACATTGAGCGCGGACAGACCCTCAGGGGGGCGCAGGGACAGCATCACGTCCTGCGCCAGTACCCGCAGCCGAACCTTTGCGCCAACCGGTGCCTGCACACCGGGCAGCGCCAGCACTCCGGCAGAAATCTTAAGCCGTGACAGCCCATCTGGATCATGCGCCAGCACTTCGGCCTCCAGCACAGCCCCGGCTTCGCGGACACCCAGCAAGGGCACGGCAGCAGGGTTAGCCATCACATCATAAAGCGGGCCTGCCTGCTGAACCTTGCCGTCCTTGAGCAGCACCAGTGTATTTGCCAAACGGGCGATCTCATCCACCGCGTGGCTCACGTAAAGGATCGGCAGACCAAGTGGGCCGTCGCGCAGCCGCTCCAGATAGGGCAGGATTTCTTGTTTGCGCGGGCCATCAAGGCTGGCCAGCGGTTCGTCCATCAACAGCATCTTTGGCTTGCTCAGCAGGGCGCGCCCCAGTGCGACCCGTTGTTTTTCACCCCCCGACAGGGTGCCGGGTGCCCGTGACAAAAGCGCCTCCAGCCCCAAGAGCGCGACAACATCGTCAAAACCGGCCCCTTTGGCACCTGCGGGGGCATAACGCGCGCCAAAGGTCAGATTTTCCGAGACCGACAGATGTGGAAAAAGCCGCGCGTCCTGAAACACATAACCCAGACGCCGCGCTGCAGGCGGCACAAAGCGGCGCGAGGCACTGTCAAACAGCGTCTCGCCGCCCAGCACGATCCTGCCCCCTTGGGGTTTCAGCAATCCCGCAACGGCATTGATCACCGTTGTCTTGCCCGCACCGGAACGGCCAAACAGCGCCGTGATGCCCGCACCGGCCGCAAAGGACAGATCCAGCGCAAAACCGTCGAAACGGTGGTCGATATGAACCTCAAGCGTCATGTGCCCGCAATCCGTGCCGCGACCCGCCGTGCCAGCGCCTCTGAGATCAGGACCGCCCCAAGTGCCGCGACAGATGCCATCACCACCATGCCCAGGGCCTGGCTTTCACCACCCGGAATTTGCAAGGCGGCCCAGATGGCGCTGGGCAGGGTTTGTGTCTGCCCAGGGATATTGGCGACAAAGGTGATCGTCGCCCCGAATTCCCCCATCGCCTTGGCAAATCCCATCACCGCCCCGGCAAGGATACCCGGCGCGATCAAGGGCAGGGTAACCCGGCCAAATATCGACAGATCTGACGCACCAAGGGTGGCTGCGGCCTCTTCCAGCTTGGGATCAACCGCCTCGATCGCCAGTCGCATCGCCCGGACCATCAGCGGGAACCCCATGATGATTGCAGCCAGGACTGCGCCGCTCCAGTGAAAGGCCAGGGTGATGCCGATGCTCTCCAATGCGCGGCCCAAGGGGGCGGTGCGGCCAAAGGCGATAAGCAGCATATATCCGGTGACAACCGGCGGCAAAACCAGCGGCAGATGCACCACCGCACTCAGGAGGCCCTTGCCCCAGAAATCCCGTCGCGCCAGCACCCAGGCCACGGCCAGCGCAAAGGGCACTGCCAGTAACGTGGCCCAGCAGGCAACCCAAAGCGACAGGCGCAAAGCCTCCCATGCGGCGGCATCAGCGCTCATGGCACCACCGGTTGAAAGCCATGCGCGGCAAACAGGGCCGCCGCGTCAGGGCCCGCAAGATGGTGCAAAAAGGGCAGTCCGGCCGGGGTGACGGCAGCGGCGGGATAGAGGATGGGATCATGCCCTTCTGGTGGCAGATCGAGCAGGACTTTGACCCTCGGCTCTGCCTGCGCATCGGTGGCATAGACGATGCCAAGCGGCGTCTGGCCGCGTGCGACCATGGCCAGGGCCGCGCGCACATTGTCGGTTTCGGCCAGATGGTTCTGTACGGCCCGCCACAGGCCTGCGGTTTCCAGCGCTTGGCGCGCATAGCCGCCCGCAGGCACGGCATCGCGGTGGCCCATGGCCAGCCTGCCGGTTTTCAGGCGGTCCATGAGCTGTGACAGGTCCTGCATCGGGGGTGCCGTGGCGGGGCCGATCAGGACAAGCCGGTTTGCGGCAACCGCGACAGCCGCGTTGCGGTCAATGATCCCTTGGGATGCCAGCCACTCCATCCAGAGCGGACTGGCCAGCACCACAACATCCGCAGGCGCACCCGCCGCGATCTGGCGTGCCATTGTGCCAGAGCCACCAAATGACAGCGTTACCTGTCCGTCATAGCCGGCAATGATGTCTTCCAATGCGCCGCGCAGGCTGGCGGCCGCAAATACGCTCACCCGGCCCTCTGCCCAGAGGGCGGCAGGAACCTGGGCCAGCAGCCAAATGAAAATCGCAAGAAAACGTGTCATTCCCCGCACTATTAGCGATGCGTTTTTCCCGTACAAGCGCAATGCTCTGCAGCGGCCCTTGCAGTTGGCGCATCTGCACGTCATGATTTGGCCAACAGCCCGGTCTACAGGCGATCCATGATCAAGCAGCCCCCACTTTCGCTCAACGGTGCCCGCAAGGGCGAGGTTCGGACGCAATTTGCGGCCCTTTGCTATCGTATCCGGCAGGGCAAGGTGCAAATCCTGCTGGTCACCTCGCGGCGCTCCAAGCGGTGGATCATGCCAAAGGGCTGGCCGATCGATGGCAAGACACCTTCGCAAACGGCACTGATCGAGGCCTGGGAAGAAGCAGGTGTCACCGGCAAAGCCAAGGAGGTCTGTCTGGGCGTCTATGCCTATGGCAAAAGCCATGAGGACGCCGATGATTTTGCCTGTATTGCCATGCTCTATCCTGTTGAGGTGAAGTCACTGGCCAAGAAATTTCCCGAAGCCGGCCAGCGGCGCAGGCGCTGGGTGTCGCGCAAAAAGGCCGCGCGGCTGGTCGCGGAGCCCGATCTGGCACGCCTGATCCGCGCATTTGATCCCAAGCCAAAATCAACGTCGAAAAAGCCCGAGGCTTGACCTTGCGCGCGCGCAGGCCCATTTCATAAGGGATGATGTTATCTCTTTGGGCAGATAGGCAGCCATGATCCAATATACATTGAAATGTGATCAAGGTCACCGAACGGACAGTTGGTTCCAGTCGGCAAAGGCCTATGACGCGCTTGAGCGGGGTGGCCATCTTTCTTGCGCCCTGTGCGGCAGCGGCAAGATCAGCAAGGCGTTGATGGCCCCGAGGGTTAATGCCGCTGCTAAAGATGGATCACTGCCTGAACCGGTTTTGCAAAACCCCAGTTCAGAGGTGGAAAAGGCCCTGTCCGAGCTGCGCCAGAAAGTCGAATCGACATCGGATTACGTGGGCGACAGATTTGCCGCCGAAGCGCGCGCGATGCATGCGGGCGAGAAACCCGAACGCTCCATCTACGGCGAGGCCCGTCTGGATCAGGCAAAAGCATTGATCGAAGAGGGCGTGCCCTTGATGCCGCTGCCGTTTCGGCCCAAACAGAAGCTGACCTGATCACGAAAGAGATAGCATGACCATTTTGATTACAGGGGCCAGCCGGGGCATCGGCGCGGGCCTAGCCGAAAGATACGCCGAATTGGGCCGCGATGTCATCGGTACGGGCCGGTCGGCCACCGCCCAGATCCAGTTGGATGTATCACAGCCCGCCAGCCACCGCGACATGGCCAAGGCGCTGGGCGATGTGCCCGTTGAGCTGTTGATCTGCAATGCCGGTGTCTATCTGGACAAGGGGGCAGATCTGGACACAGGGTATGACGCCGCACTTTGGGCGCAGACATTCGCGACCAATGTGACCGGTGTTTTCCTCAGCATTCAGGCGCTTTTGCCGCATCTGCGCCGCGCGCCCGGCGCGAAGATCGCCATCATCTCATCGCAGATGGCGTCAGACACCCATGCCCCGGGCGGCAGCTATATCTACCGCGCCTCCAAGGCGGCCGCGCTGAATTTGGGCCGCAACCTGGCGAAAGACCTCAGGCCAGAGGGGATTGCTGTTGGCATCTATCATCCAGGCTGGGTCCAGACGGACATGGGCGGCGGTGCGGCGGAACTGAGCACCGGTGAAGCTGTGGAAGGGTTGATCGCGCGTTTTGATGCGCTGAACCTCGAGACCACGGGATGTTTCGAGACCTGGGACGGTCGCGCGCATCCATATTGAGCTTTTCTGGCCTGTGGAGCGTTGCTGAATTTGGATGGACCAAATTCGGTGAGGCGCTGCCTCACACTCCGAGGTATTTTGGCCAAAAAGAGGAGCATGCTTGCCCTTGACCTTTCGCTCGCGTAAAGGGCGCGGGACGAACAGAGGCGAGGGATTATGCCAGTTCTGGTGATGAAGTTTGGTGGCACCTCCGTGGCCACATTGGACCGTATCCGGCGGGCCGCCAAACGCGTGGGCGTTGAGGTGGCCAAGGGCTATGATGTGATTGTGATTGTTTCGGCCATGTCGGGCAAGACCAATGAGCTCGTGGGCTGGGTGAATGAAACCTCGCCGCTGCATGATGCGCGCGAATATGATGCGGTCGTGTCATCGGGTGAGAATGTCACGGCTGGGCTGATGGCCCTGACCTTGCAGGAGATGGATATCCCGGCGCGGTCTTGGCAGGGATGGCAGGTGCCGGTCCGGACGACGTCGGCGCATTCGGCCGCACGGATCGAGGAAATTCCACCCGCCAACATCATGGCCAAATTCGCCGAAGGGATGAAGGTGGCGGTTGTTGCCGGGTTCCAGGGTGTCAGCCCCGAGGGCCGGATTACCACGCTGGGCCGGGGCGGGTCGGACACGACTGCCGTGGCCTTTGCCGCAGCCTTTGAGGCCGAGCGTTGTGATATCTATACCGATGTCGATGGTGTCTATACCACCGACCCCAGGGTTGAAGCCAAGGCGCGCAAGCTGGATAAGATCGCTTTTGAAGAGATGCTGGAGCTGGCGTCGCTGGGCGCGAAAGTCTTGCAGACACGCTCTGTTGAGCTGGCCATGCGCTATAAGGTCAAGCTGCGGGTGCTGTCGAGTTTTGAGGAACAATCAGACGATGCTGGCACGCTCGTCTGTGATGAGGAGGAAATCATGGAAAGCAATGTAGTCGCCGGTGTGGCGTTCAGCCGTGATGAGGCCAAGATGACCCTTGTGTCGGTTGCGGACCGTCCGGGCATTGCCGCCACGATCTTTACTGCGCTCTCTGAGGCGGGGGTGAATGTGGATATGATCGTGCAGAATATTTCTGAAGAAGGGCGCACGGATATGACCTGGTCCTGTCCGGTGGACCAGGTGAAACGTGCCGAAAAAGCCATGTCAGACGCATTGGCCGATGGTGTGATCAATTTTTCGGAGATGCTGGCCGATACGAATGTCGCGAAGGTCTCTGTCGTGGGGATCGGCATGCGCAGCCATACGGGCGTGGCCGCGAAGATGTTCCAGGTGCTGTCCAATGAGGGCATCAACATTCAGGTCATCACCACATCAGAGATCAAGATCTCTGTGCTGATTGATCGCAAATACATGGAATTGGCCGTGCAGGCGCTGCATGATGCCTTTGAATTGGACAAGGCGGCCTGAGCAAGACGGTCTGAGCAAGACGGCCCGAGTAAGACAGCCTGAGCAAGGCAGTGTCTGGGCATCGGTTTGACCCGGTCGTGATTTGAGTTGCGCGCGCTGTCCGAAAACCAAGGGGTTTTTGCGTCTGGACCTGGCCAGCCTGCGTGGTCAAGAGATGTGATGACGGGCCTGCGAAAGCCTGCATGAGCCGCTTTGACGGCAATCAGGGGCCGCTTTGTGAAATCAGGCGTTTCGCTTTTCGTTTTCCTGTGTTGTAAGCTGTTGGTGGTTCACCGAAGGGACATGCCAGAATGGCAGAGCGTACAGAGACAGAGAGCCGCAAGCTGCTCGGACGGCTCCGTGATGCAATGGCGGGGGATGTTGCGGGGCAGGCGCGCCTGGACAAGATCACTCATCTGATCGCAAATTCCATGGGCTGCGAGGTCTGTTCCATCTATCTGTTCCGTGATGAGGACACGCTTGAACTTTGCGCGACGGAGGGTCTGAACAAACAGGCTGTCCATGAAACGCGCATGAAACTGGGCGAAGGTCTGGTGGGGCGCGTGGCCAAGCGCAAGACGGTGATCAATACGCCAAATGCGCCACAGGCCCCGGGGTTCCGGTTCATGCCGGAAACCGGCGAAGAGATTTACTCGAGCTTTTTGGGCATTCCGGTTCAGCGGATCGGCGAGACATTGGGCGTTCTGGTTGTCCAATCCAAGACAGCGCGCGAGTTTTCCGCAGATGAGGTCTATGCGCTGGAAGTTGTGGCGATGGTCCTGGCAGAGATGACGGAGCTGGGCGCATTCGTTGGCGAAGGCGCTGCCATGTCCGCGCGCCATTCCCAGCCGGTGCTGCTGCGCGGGACCGTGGGGCAAGAAGGCGTGGCCGAAGGCCATGTCTGGCTGCATGAACCGCGGGTTGTCGTCTCCAATCCCATTGCCGATGATCCGGTCCGCGAAGAGGAACGGCTGACCCATGCGGTTGACCAGTTGCGGGTCAGTGTGGATCAGATGCTGTCTATGGCGTCCGGCGACAAGGAGCAAAAGCAGGTTTTCGAAGCCTACCGGATGTTTGCCAATTCCAAAGGCTGGATGCGGCGCATGGTCGAGGATATTCACAGCGGCCTGTCGGCCGAAGCGGCGGTCGAAAAGGAACAATCGCTGGCGCGGTCGCGGATGGGGCAATCCACCGATGCCTATCTGCGCGAACGGCTGAGCGATCTGGACGATCTGTCAAACCGGTTGCTGCGCATCCTGACCGGGCAGGGCGCTGATACCGGCGCTGAAATGCCTAGTGATCCGATCCTTGTGGCCCGCAACATCGGGCCTGCCGAACTGCTGGAATATGGGCGCAAGTTGAAAGGCATCGTGCTGGAGGGCGGCTCTGTCGGGTCGCATGCGGCGATCGTCGCGCGGGCGCTGGCGATTCCCTTGGTGGTTCATGCCAGCAAGATTACCAATGATGCGCTGAATGGCGATTACATCATGGTCGACGGGGAGCAGGGCGTGGTCCATCTGCGTCCCGAAGATACGGTTGCATCGGCATTTCGAGACAAGATCGCAATGCAGGCCGCAGCGCAGGAACGCTATCGTTCGATCCTTGATCTGCCCGCGCAGGCGCGCTGTGGGGCGACCATTGCGCTGCATATGAATGCGGGTCTGATGGCCGATTTGCCGTCGCTGGTCAGTTCGGGGGCAGAGGGCGTGGGCCTGTTCCGCACGGAATTGCAGTTCCTGGTCCGCAGCCAGATGCCGCGCCGGTCGGAACTTTCGGCGCTTTATGCGCGCGTGTTGGATGCAGCGGGCGGCAAGCGCGTGGCCTTTCGCACGCTCGACATCGGGTCGGACAAAGTATTGCCCTACATGAAGCCCAATGATGAGCCGAACCCCGCCATGGGCTGGCGGGCGATCCGGGTCGGTCTGGACAAGCCGGGCGTCATGCGAATGCAATTGCAGGCGCTGATGCGGGCCGCCAATGGCAGGCCGCTGACGGTCATGTTCCCCTTTGTGGCACAATTCGAGGAATATCGTGCCGCGCGAAACGAGGTCGACAAGACCCTGGCGCGCGAAGAGCGTCTGGGTCATGTGCTGCCTGCCTCCATTGAGGTGGGCGCGATGCTTGAGACCCCCAGCCTTGCCTTTGCGCCAAAGAAATTCTTTGAAGAGGTGGATTTTCTGTCCATCGGTGGCAACGACCTGAAACAGTTCTTTTTTGCGGCTGATCGGGAAAACGAAAGGGTGCGCCGCCGTTATGACACCCTGAACGTCAGCTTCCTGAGTTTTCTGCAAAACATCGTGGAGCGGTGCCGCGAAACCGATACGCCCGTCTCATTCTGCGGCGAGGACGCGGGACGCCCGGTAGAGGCGCTTTGCTTTGCCGCGATTGGATTTCGCACATTGTCGATGCGCCCGGCCTCCATCGGTCCGGTGAAAAGCCTTCTGCGGCGCTGTAATCTGGATGATGTCCGCGACGTGATCGAAGCCGCCCGAGAAAGAGGCGAGATGTCCGTTCGGGCAGACATCATGGCCTACGTGAAAAAGCAGCACCAAGCCTGAGGCGCGGGCGATAAAGCGTTTTTAGGTAACGCTATTGGCTGGGCGGGGCTGCATCGCAGCTGCGCAAAGGGTCGTTAATTGCCCATCGCTTTCATCATCTTTTCATGGACGGCCTGCATCCCGCGCGCGGCCATATCGGTGACTTCGGCGGCATGCGTGTGCAGGGCTGCGACAAGGTCGGGATTGTCCGAGGTCTGGATGACGATAACGCCGCCGTCGATCACATCGATCTGGGTTGTGATCTCTTTGCCCCGCAGGAAAAAGATATCCAGCGTCGGGCTTTGGATAAACACCTTTGGGTCATCGCCCGTTTCTACCCGGTCAATCATTCCAATGACATGGCTGACCAGCGCTTCTGCGACATCTGGGTCAGAAGAGGTGGTCACGGTCCTGATCCCGTCGGGCAGATTGGTCACCTCACGCGCCAAGGTCTGAAAATGGCGGAACATCACCGCCATTTCGGCACTTTCTTCGGGCGTTGCATTCAGCCCGCGCAGTCCCGGCATGGTCATTTCATTATGGTTGCCATGCGCATGCATCGTGTGCTGCGTCATCTGCGCCTGTGCTGTTTGGCCCGCGCAAAGCGCAGCCGTGCAGACGAACAGGCCAGTGATAAAGCCATGGCAAAGGGTTGCGGGTTTCAGCGGCGACATAAGCGGTCCATCTAGATTGGTGGCGATGTGCGCATTCTATCATCGCCGGCGGGCAAAGTCGCGGGCCATCCGCGAGGCAGGCGGTGGTGCGCCTGTGCGTTCTTGTTCAGCAGTAGCCTTCGACACCGACCCATTGGTCGTGGGTATATCTGTCGCCATGGGCCCATCCGACGGGCAAGACGTCTTCGATCATGGTCATGATGTCTTGGGTCATTTCAAAGGGGCTGCCGGCCAGACAGTCGCGCAAATGCGCAGCGGTCCGCGTGCCCGGGATCGGAATAAGATGCGTATCGCGTGCCAGGCACCATGCGATGGCCAGCGCGATAGGGGTTGTGCCCAGACGCTCTGCCAAAGCCTTGAAACCTTGCACCTTTTGCACATTGTAGCTGAAGTTCGGCTCTGAAAACCGGGGCGTTCCCTTGCGGAAATGGCCGGGTTCGAACGTGCTGGGGTCTGGTGGCCGGGATGCAAACATCCCGCGCCCAAGCGGTGAGAAGGGCACAAAGGCGACACCCAACTCTTTGCAGGTCTGTATCATGCCAAGCTCGGGCTGACGGGTCCAAAGGGAATATTCACTTTGCACGGCATCCACAGGCCCGACAGCCATGGCCCGTCGCAAGGTTGCGGGTGAAATCTCGGAAAAACCGATGCCGCCGATCTTGCCTTCGGCTTTGAACGCCAAAAGGGTCTCCATCAGGTCTTCGATCGCCACGCTTTGGTCGCGCCGGTGGATATAATACAGGTCCACATGCTCCAGCCCCAGCCTTGATAGAGAGGCCTCCAATTCGCCGCGCAGGTAATCGGCCCGGTTGTTAAAGCCGCGTTTGCCGGTTTCGGGGTCCCGCCAGATCGCTCCCTTGGTGGCAATCGTGAAACGGTTTTGGTCGCCTTTCAGAAACGAGCCGATGATGCTTTCTGAGACGCCCATGCCGTAGACATTCGCGGTGTCGAGAAAATCCACCCCGTGATCAAGGGCGGCTGACAATGTATTATGTGCCTCAGCCTCGGTGGTGGGGCCATAGGAGCCGCCAAAGCTCCAACAGCCCAGCCCAACCTCGGAGACCATTTTGCCGTCTTGGCGAATTTGACGTTTCTTCATGCGGTCTCTCCTGGTTCCGGTTCGGTTGCTTGGTTGGCAACCTAGCAATCAATCGGTCTGGGTTCATAGCGTAAACTGAGGTGCTGATGGTACCGTGTCATACGGCAAGGGTGTCGTGCCATGCCAAAGGGGTGTTCGGCGGTCTTGGCAGCACAGCAGGGGCCGAATTTCGCAGCCTGCCGTTGCCACGGGGCTACCTACAGCTACATCCCTGGGATGAGCAACGATACACATCACGCACGCCCGCTGCCGGTGCCTGCAAAACGTCTGGCGCGTTTGGGTCAACTGGGGTCAATGACCGCCGGGGTGGCTGGCAGCATGGCCTTTAACGGATTGTCCCAATGGGGCCGGGGGCAGCGGCCCTCCATGCGCGATCTGTTGTTGACGCCCACCAATATCAGCCGGGTGGCGGATCAATTGGCCAAAATGCGCGGGGCGGCGATGAAGATCGGGCAATTGGTGTCGATGGACACAGGCGACATGCTGCCGCCCGAATTGGCACAGATCATGGCGCGGTTGCGCGATGACGCGCATTACATGCCGCCTGCGCAGCTGAAAAAGGTGCTGAACGCGCAATGGCCCGCCAATTGGCTGGGCGCGTTTTCCAAGTTTGATGTGCGCCCGATTGCTGCGGCCTCCATCGGGCAGGTGCACCGGGTTCAGCTAAAGGATGGTCGCGATCTGGCCATCAAGGTGCAATATCCCGGCGTCGCCAAGAGTATCGACAGCGATGTGGCCAATGTGGGTGTCCTGATGCGCATGTCAGGCTTGCTGCCCAAGGGGTTCGATCTGCAGCCCTACCTGGAAGAAGCACGCAAACAGCTGCATCAGGAAACAGATTACGCCCGCGAGGGTGCGCAACTGGTCCGTTTTGGGCAGCTGTTGGCAGATGATCCGCGGTTTCTGGTGCCGCAAATGCACAGCGATTGGAGCACTGGTGAAATTCTGGCCATGACCCATGTCGCGGGCGTGCCGATCGAAGCGGCGGCGCAAGAGCCCCAAGAGGTCCGTGACCGGATTGCGACCCAACTGATCGACTTGACCCTGAAAGAGCTGTTCACCTTTGGCCTGATGCAGACGGACCCGAATTTCGCCAATTATCTTTACGACCGTGACACAGGGCGTATCGTTCTGCTGGACTTTGGCGCGACGCGCGACATTGATCCGGTGATTGCCGGGCAATATCGCCAGATGGTGCAGGCCGGTCTGGCCGATGACGGCGGGGCCTTGATGGCGGTGGCGCAGCAGATCGGGTTTGTCGGGACAGATACGTCAGCAGGGCACAAGGCGCAGATCCTGGACATGATACGCATGGTCTTTGGCGCGCTGGCATCTGGCCCGGTGGTTGATTTCAGTGACAAAGAGCTGTCCCGACAGATGCAGGCCCGGGGCATGGCGTTGGCCGAAAGCGGGTTCCTGCCGCCGCCCCTGCCGATTGACGTGCTGTTGCTGCAGCGCAAATTTGGCGGCGTGTTCCTGTTGGCCGCGCGGCTGCGGGCGAGGGTCGATGTGATGGCTCTTTTGGACCGCCATGGGCTGCTGTCCGTTCGGGCGGCTGAGTAGCGGACACCACTGCGGTTTCGATTGGACGATTGCGAATGTGATTGTGATTGAACAAGGATGGGCTGACTGGTCCCTGACACCGCCGCGTGCCACAAGTTGACGAGACTGATTTCGCGCTACTTGTCTATGATCCTACTGGAGTTTGAAAATGCGTCTGCCCGCTGTTTTGTTGAGCCTTCTTGTCGCCGTCCAGATGGTATCTGCACAGCGTGCTGATGCACAGGGACGTGCGACCGCCGTCGGTGTCGCAACGGTTGAGATACGCACCCTATCCGAAACGGTGCCGGTTTTCGCACAGGTGGTCACAGCACGCGATGGCGCGGTAGCAAGCCGGGTGGCGGGAAATGTTGAACAAGTTCATGTGCTTGCCGGGACATATGTGAACGAGGGTGACCTGCTAGTTGAACTGAACCGTGAATTGCTGGCGATCCTTGTTTCACAATCCGAGGCGCAACTGGCAGAGGCCGAGGCCGGCATCGCCACCGCGCGTGTACGCGTAAACCGCACGAACACGGCGCTTGCACGCATTCAGGCCCTGCGCGGCTCCAGCTCCTTTAGCGAGGGGCGGTTTGATGATGCACAGGCAGACATGCTTGAGGCGCGGTCGCAACTGGCCGAGGCGCAGGCCAGAGAGAAAAGCAGCGAATCGCGGCTGGCTGAAACCAGATACCAGCTGGAACGCAGCAGCATCACCGCCCCCTTTTCCGGCGTGGTGATCGAGGTCGATACCATTCCGGGTGCATTCATTCAGGCCGGAACGCCGGTTGTACGGTTGTTGGACACCGACGCTTTTGAGGTCACGGCAGGGGTTCCGGCCCGCTATGTTGCCTATCTGGAGCAGGGCCAGCAGATGCAGGCCGTCACGGAAACCGGGGCGGAACTCAGCCTCACGCTGCGGGCGATCCTGCCTTTGGAAGACACCTCTACCCGAACCAGATCGGTCCGCTTTGCCGCGCCGGGCCTTGGGGCATTGCCCAATGTCGCGGTGGGCCAGTCCCTGACGGTGCAGGTTCCGGTCGGTGCCGCGCGTGACGTGCTGTCGGTACCAAAGGATGCCTTGGTGCAGGCCCGCGGCGGCTGGTCGGTCTTTGTGGCCGAGCAGGACAAGGCGCAACCGCGGCCCGTAACGCTTGGTGTGCCCTTGGGCGACCGCTATGAGGTGTTGGACGGGCTGCAGGAAGGCGACCTTGTGGTTGTGCGCGGCAATGAACGTCTGCGGCCGGGACAAGACATCGCCGCCTCTGTTGTGGAAACCAACTGATGGACGTGATCCGCTACGCCATTGACCGCCCCGTTGCTGTTGTTGCAGCTGTTTTGATGGCGATGCTGTTTGGCATCATCGCCCTGTCGCGGATTCCCATTCAGCTGGCACCCGACGTGCGCAAGCCGATCGTGGTGATCGAAACAAATTGGCCCGGTGCGGCCCCGTCTGAAATCGAACGTGAGATCGTGAACCCCCAGGAAGAAGCGCTGCGGGGGCTTGAGGGACTTGAGATCATGACCTCCAGATCCCGCACGGGACAGGCAGAGGTGACGCTGGAATTCGTTGTTGGAACGAATATGAGCCAATCCTTGCTGTTGGTGTCCAACCGACTGGACCGGGTCAGCGGATATCCCGCAGAGGCCGATGAACCGTCGCTGAACACCTCGGGATCGGATGACAGCCCGATTGCATGGGTGCTGCTGACTGCCAAGGACGGCAACAACCGCGAAATGCCGACCTACGGCGATTTTGTCGAGGATGTGATCAAGGATCGCGTCGAACGGATTGAGGGCGTGTCAGCGGTGAACGTCTTTGGCGGCGTCACCCGCGAACTGCAGGTGGTGGTCGACCCGCGCCGACTGTCCCGCTACGGGTTGACCGTGCCGGAGGTGGTGCGCATCTTGCGGACCGAAAACATCTCTATTTCTGCAGGGGATGTGGACGAGGGCAAGCGCCGTTATGTGGTGCGCACCGAAGGGAATTTGAACACCGAAGAAGCGATCCGCAATGTTGTCCTTAGATCAGGGGCCGCAACCGGTGGCATCGGACGCGTGCGCGTGGGCGATGTGGCCGACGTTGGGTTCGCTTACAAGGAACCCACCAGCCGTTTGCGCTACAAGGGACAGCCGGGCCTTGCGTTCAATGTGGTGCGCGATTCAGGGGCCAATGTGATCAATGTCATGGAGGAATTGCGGACGGTTCTGGCAGAGCTGAGCGCAGGACCCATCGCGGATGCCGGCCTTGATCTGCAGCAAGTCTATGACGAGACGATCTATATTGACGGTGCTATCAACCTGGTGACGCAGAACATCTGGATCGGCGGCATATTGGCGGCCCTTGTCCTGATGCTGTTTCTGCGCAGTCCCAGGGCGACGTTGGTGGTATCTCTCTCGATCCCTGTGTCGATCGTGGCGACCTTTGTGGTCATGGCGTTTACCGGGCGGACGCTCAATGTGATCTCGCTGGCTGGCATCGCATTTGCGGTGGGCATGATTGTTGATGCGGCCATCGTTGTTTTGGAAAATATCTTTCGATTGCGCGAACAGGGGCATTCGCGCCGCGAAGCGGCATATTTGGGTGCAAGCCAGGTCTGGGGCGCGATCCTGGTCTCTGCCTTGACCACTGTCCTTGTCTTTGTGCCGATCCTGATCATGCAGCTTGAGGCGGGGCAATTGTTCCGTGACATCGCGGTGGCGATTTCGGTGTCGGTGCTGCTGTCGCTGGTGGTGGCGGTCACGGTGATCCCGGCACTGGCCAGCAGAATGCTGCGCGAGGGGGACCAAAAGCCGGTCCGGATCTGGGGTCTTGATCATATTGCATCCGGTTTTCGTGCGATGGTGATGGCCTATGTGCGGTTGACGGTACGTTTTCGCACGATCGGGATCATCATGGTTCTGGCGATTGCGGGCGGTGCCGGCGTGGCCAGCTATGCCTTTTTGCCCAGGTTGGAATATCTGCCCGAAGGCAACCGCAATCTGGTCTTTGGCCTGATCATTCCCCCGCCGGGCTATAACCTTGAAACCACCCAGTCGATCGCCCAGCGGATTGAAACGGTCGCACAACCTTTGTGGGAAGCGGCACCCGCCACCCAGACCGAGGACGGCACGCCCACCATCGCCAACTTCTTTTTCGTGGCCACGCCAGGCAATTCCTTTGTCGGGGCAGGGGCGGTTGACGGCCAGCGCGCCGCAGAATTGATCCCGGTGCTCAGCCGTCCGATTTTTGCCGAACCCGGCACCTTTGGCTTCATGACGCAGCCGTCGCTGTTCGGGCGCGGTGTGGGCGGCGGGCGCACGATTGAGTTGAACGTCTCTGGCCAGGACCTTGAGGAAATCTTGAGCGTGGCGGGGCGCGCGGCCGGTATCGTCTCAGGGATATTGCCGCGCTCTGAGGGGCATCAGTTCAGGCCGATCCCGGGGCTTGAGCTGGGTGCGCCTGAAGTGCGGCTGATCCCTGACCGGCTGCGCCTTGCTGATGCGGGGCTGGACAGTTCAGGGCTGGCCGCCACGGTGGATGCCTTCAATGATGGGCTTCGTGTCGCCGAGGTCACCGTGGGGGCGGAACGGGTGGATCTGGTGCTGAAGGGGGACCCTTCGGTCAGTGATGCGGTCCGCACGCAGGACGTGGGCAGCTATCCGGTCGTGACGCCCAGCGGGCAGATCATGCCGGTATCTGCCTTGGCGGATGTGGTTCTGACGGCGGGCCCGACAGAAATCCGCCACCGCGACCGCCTGCGCACCGTGACCCTTGAGGTGCGTCCAGCGGACAGCTTGCCGTTGGAACAAGCCGTTGAACTGCTGCAGCGTGACGTTGTGGACGTGCTGGTCCAGCAGGGCATACCGGGCGACATTCGTCTCAGCGTGTCAGGGACGGCTGATCAGCTCAGCCAGACCTGGGGGGCGATCCAGATCAATCTGGCGGTCGCCTTGGTGATTGTATTCCTGGTCATGGCCATCTTGTTCGAAAGCTTTGTCTTGCCGCTGGTGATCTTGATCTCTGTGCCGGTCGCGGCTGCAGGGGGTGTTGGGGGCTTGGCCTTGCTGAACACCTATCAAACCCAACCGCTGGATATGCTAACGCTACTGGGCTTTGTGATCCTTGTGGGGATCGTGGTGAATAATGCGATCTTGATCGTGCACCAGACGCTCTATCACCTGCGCTATGACGGCATGGATCCCGTTGACGCGATAGAAGAGGCGACGCGTAACCGGATCAGGCCGATCTTTATGTCCACCCTCACCAGCGTGATGGGCATGCTGCCACTGATCATATTTCCCGGCGAAGGGTCAGAACTTTACCGGGGTTTGGGCGCTGTGGTTGTGGGTGGCTTGTCGATGTCGGCCTTCCTGACATTGCTGACCGTGCCGCCGCTGCTGCGTCTGTGCGTGCGTAAATATGAACCGGCAGAGCAGTTCACAGCCAAGAAGCAGCCCGCGTAAAGCGGCAGGTTGAACGGCTGGAAAGCAAACTGTGATGCGGCTTTGCTGTGGTTTTCCGCTGACCGGTCCTTGTTTTTTGTGGGGCTGATGAGACCACAAAGTCATCTGTAAAGCTTTGCCAAAGAGGACCGGGGCAGGTGCCCCAACCAATCGGCTGCGCCCTTGGGGCCCTGTCGCCGGTCTGCTGCCCCCCCGTTCAAACATTGGGGCATAAAAAACTGTCTAATTGACCGATGCGGATGCAATACTATCCCAGCAGGATTTTTTAGGAGTTTTCAAGGTGGGTTTAAGCAAGGGCGAAACCGCAGCGATCATGCGGGCCGTTGAGCATTCGATCTCTTATCGGCAAAATGTTTCGGATCAAAAAATCCTGCCAAAGATAGACGCAGCGGAAGCAACAAGGCTGCTGGGTGGCACACTCAATGAGATGGGACAGGACGCAGCAGCCGTCATCGACACCATCGTTGCTGACGGCGACGCAGGCTTGATGCATTTTGTTTCACCGCGCTTTTTCGGCTATGTTGTTGGGGCGTCTCATCCGGTCGGTTTGGCCGCCGATATCCTGTGCTCTGCTTGGGGGCAAAACTCTGCCTATGCGGCCGCGACGCCCACTTCGGTTGTGATGGAAAATGCGGTCTGCACATGGGTCATTGATTTGTTGGGCCTTCCTTCTGAATGTGGTGTTGGCATTGTCACCGGGGCAACCTTGGGAAATACGGCGGCTGTCATGGCCGCGCGCAATGCGCTTTTGCGGCGCAGTAATTGGGATGTTGAGGCCCAAGGCCTGTTTGGCGCACCGGAAATTCAAGTTGTGATCGGTGCCGAGGCTCATTCAGCGACGGCCGCAGCCTTGCGCTATGCGGGGTTGGGGGCCGAACGTGTCCATAGGGTGCGGACGGATGATCAGGGACGTATGCGCACCGATGATTTCCGCGAAACGATAAAGGACCTGAACGGCCCGATTCTGGTTATTCTTCAGGCCGGGCATATCAACTCCGGCGGGTATGATCCCTTTGCCGAGATCATCCCCATCGCGCGCAAAAAACAGGCCTGGGTCCATGTTGACGGTGCCTTTGGCCTTTGGGTCAATGCGGTGCCAGAGTTATCCCACCGGCTGACAGGTGTCGAAGACGCAGACAGTTGGGCTGTTGATCTGCACAAATGGCTGAATGCCCCTTATGACGCAGGCATGGTCATCACCCGTGACCGTGAACCACTGGTGACGGCAATGTCGGCCAAAGCGGCCTATCTGCCAGGTGCCGGTGCGGTACAGGACATGGGCGATACCGTGCCAGAACTGTCCCGACGCGCCCGCGGCATTCCTAGTTACGCGATCCTCAAGACGATGGGAAAACGGGGCGTCAGAGAGATGGTCGCGCGGCATTGCGAATTGGCACAATGGGTCGCTGCGGAACTTTCGAATATTCCCGGACTGACGGTTTTGAACGATGTCGCCTGCAACCAGGTCGCATTCCATTGCGGCGCGGGAGCCGCGCGCGATGTTTTGACCCCGGCCGTGCTTGATGCGATCCACCAAGAGGGCCTTGTCTATCCATCGCATGGGGATTGGCGCGGTGGCCCGATTATCCGCGTCTCGGTCATTGGGCACCAGACGTCCAAGGCAGATGTCGAGGTATTGGTTGCCTCGATAAAGCGGGCATGGGCCAAAGTGGCGGCAGAGAATAACGCGGTCTAGAACCGGCAGATCAGCACCTTGGGTAGCGTTCGATTTGTTCTGTTTGTTTCTTGATGCAGGGGGCATCCTGTCCCGGCCTGATCAGGATCAGACGGTTGCACCGCTTGGTGATGTCACCTGAATTCTGCGTCCAGAACCAACCATGCCTTTTCGTGGCGCGGACGGCTGCCGGGGTGTCGTGGCGATCAAACGTCACCGATTGCAGCGTCGCCATGTCAATCACGGTTTGCCCGTTGAAAAGTCTGGCCCAATCAATCACAGCGCATCTGGTGCATCGCTGTTATCCGACAGACATTTTCTGAAGGCATTGAGAAAGGATGCGCGTGTCTGGTTGCAGGCCGACCTTTTCACCGACCGAAATGAGGTGTCTTATCTCTTCTTGCAATGCTGGGCTGAATTGTCCCAGCCCAAATCTGGCCAAGGCGCGCGCACGACCTGCAATAAATGCACTATGCGCCTGCGGCTGTTTCCTGAAGGCTGCTTCGACCCTGTCGGCATGTTCCAGCAGGGCAGGCCAGTGACCATCTTCAAACTCAATGTTTGATATGACATCGCAGAACCACGTGTGATTATGAATGACACCATCCTCCAGTGCCGCCAGGCCGTCCTGCAGATAATCGCGTCGCATTGCCGGATCTGTCGCAAGGCTTGCCGCCACTGCAAGGGTGTAAGGACCGACGAAATTTCTGCCTGTGCCCTTGAGTTTTTCCAGGGCCTTGGAAATGCTGTCCCTGGCATCGTTTGGGCGGGCCAAAGCCAATTGCGCCTGCGCCAATATTGTCAGCCCCGTGATTGAGAACACAACAGCGTCAATCTGATCAGCAAGCAGGACCGTGGCTTTTGCGGCCTTCTCGGCCTCGTGATACTCGCCCAGCTTTAAACTGGTGTAGGATATCAGTTGAAGGCTCAGAACTTCGGCGCGACGATTTGCAACCCGATTTGCCAGTCCCGCATTGGTGCGCGCATCCTCAAGCGCTTCTCGAAATTCAAGCTGATGGACCCGTGACCATCCGACCATGTGCCGGTTTGCGACTTCGATGCGGCCCAGATCATGTTCTTTGCAAAGGGTTACGCATTCATCAAATCTGTCCCGGGCATTGATCATGAGACCCTGCAGGTAAGAGGCGTCACCAATTCCGCTCAGTGCCATTGCTTGTGATGCCGGATCCCCGGCCAGTTTGGCGAGTTCCAGCGAGGTGTTATGCGATGCAATACAGCCTTCGCGGTCTCCTTGGGTAAACAGGACGCTTCCGCGCAGATGAAAGATGCGGGCCCGTTCAGAGGCAGGCATACTGGCAGACATGGCTTCTGCCAGTTCCAGCTTTTCAATGGCCTCTTCATTTCGGTTGGCGACACGCAGGCCCTCGGCCATGCCAATCAGCGAACGGCACTGGTCATCCTGTGAGACCGATAGTTCCTTTGCCTGGCTGAAGGCATCAATCGAGTCGCGGGTTCGGCCCAATGTCAGCAATATCCTGCCCTTGAGAAAGAGCAGCTCCAGAAGGATATCGTCCTGGCCTGACAGGCTTTCGCCCTTGGCACAAAGTTCAAGAGCGAACTCTTCGTCCTGTTCTTCTGCGGCTGCATTGGCCGCGTCCAGATAGGCCTTTGCGGCATCGGGGCTTTGCGCCTGTTCCAGATGCTGTGCACGAAGGGACAGATCCGACTGGCCAAGAAACTCTGCTGCAATTGCATGCAATTCCCGGCGTCGCGACCCCAGAATGGACGCATAGACACCGTCACGCACCAGCGCATGAGAAAAGAGGTACAGATCGCCTTCCAGCTGGATCAGACGCCTGACGATCAGTTCGGAAAAATCATAATCGTTCGCATGGATAATCTTGCAAACACTATCGGGATGAAAGCGTTGTCCGATAATCGCGGCCGCTTCCAGCGCCTCGCGGTCTCTGGGGCCAAGGCTGTCGAGGCTTGCCTGAACAAGGCTTTGGACCGTGTCCGGCACTGCATTGAACCCAGTTGCCGTTGCATTGCGCAGCAATTGTTCGAGGAACAGGGGGTTTCCGGCAGACCGTTCGATGCAGAGCCTTGTAAGGTCACTCATGGGGTCGGGAAATGCCGAAGCAAGCGCCAGCGCCTCTTCGGGGCGCAGCGGGCGCAGGTCCAATGTTGTCAGCGATGTCGCCCCAAGGCCCTGTCGGTGAAGCTGCCCCATCGGGTCCTCTTCGATCCGTGTGGTCACAAGAACAATGACCTTGGCATCCCCGATGCGGCGCACGGTTTCGGCAATGGTCGACAGGGTCTGCGCAGTGGCCCAGTGAATGTCTTCTATGATCAGCAACAGCGGACGCAGGGCAGCTGCCTTTTCGATCAGGCTGAAGAAGATCTGCCGCTGCCCGTCAGCGCGCATGTCCGCCGCCATCGCGTCATGCAAGGCAATCAGATCCTCTGGCTGTGGTAATCCCAAAATACTGTTGAGGTGGACTCGCTCGCTGTCGCTCAGAACCCCAGATCCGGCAAGTTTTTCTGCTGCGGCAAGGCGTTCGTTCTTTTCTGCATTCACCCTGATCCCGATCAGGCTTCTTACAAGGGCGCGGATGGCATCCTGCCTGTGTGCGGCCCCGAAATCGAGAACCAATGCCCTGTGGCAATCGACATTCTCCTGGGTTGCCAGGCGCTCAAATTCTTTGAGCAGGCGGGTTTTTCCTATTCCGGCCTCCCCGCGCACATAGACGAATTGGCCAATTCCGGACCCCAGACATTCGGACAGGACAAACCGGAATTGCGCTATTTCCTTGGAGCGGCCAATGATCGGCGTCAGCTGGGCGGTATTTTGCGGCAGCTCTTGCTGCTCGGCCAGCAGATAGGCGGACACCGGTCTATCAAAGCCTTTCAGGCTAAAGGTCAGTTCCTCTCCGATCTGGACATCGAGGGGCAGAGATGATCGCACGTTTTCAGAAACAATTGTCTGTCCGGCACCGGCCCGGTCGGTCAGACGCGCCGCGAGATTGACAGAGTCGCCAATGACGGTGAATTTCTCGTCAGACCCCACGCGGTCAGCCACGACCCTTCCGCTGGCCAGCCCGATATGAACCTGCACGCTCCGCCCGACATTTGCGCTGATTTCCGGCATGGCGGCCTGGATGGCAAGGGCGGCATTCATCGCTCTTTGGGCCTCATTTCCATAGGCCACCGGGACGCCAAATACCGCCATGACGCTGTCGCCGATATGTTTGTCCACCACACCACCGTGCTGGCGCACGATATCATCGGCAACTTCGAAAAAGGCCTGCAGCAGTGAATGCGTCTCTTCTGCGCCGATTTCGGCAGATAGATTTGTAAATCCTGACAGATCGGAAAAGAGAATGGTCACCTGCCTGCTTTGTCCCTTTGCAGCAGTAGCGATGTCCAGTTTTTCCTCAGCATCGCCAGTGGCCGCAGGGGGGGCGGCATTCAGTGCCGCGATGGCCTTTGCCAATTTCTTGCGAGGGCCCATGGGCAGACCCAGCTCGCGCATGTCTTCTTCGGTAAGTTCACGAACAGTTGCGAGGTCAATTTCCTGTTCCTCGAACAAGGGTAGCAGTTTCTCCAGATCGACTGCCGCCAGCCATGTCGCAATATCTTTCATCACTCTGTTTCCCGACCAATCGGCACCAGCCTAGCACTTCGTTTCACCAGTGTCAGAAGCTAATCCTATCATTCCGCAGAGGCGGGGCGATAGACAATGTGCAGCGCAGCCCGGTTAGGCGCAAAAGGGGTCAGATCGCGTTGCGGCAGGATACCTGTGAAAGCCGTCTGTGAAAATCAGACGGGCCATTGGATGGCTCAGGAAAAACCACATCCCAAAACACCCATGTTTCAGCGGCCGGCAGGCCCATATATCAGCGCCCCATCAATCCCGGCAGCCAGGTACCCAAAGCAGGCAGCCAGACCACCAATCCAAGGACGAAGAATTTGATCAGCAGGAATGGCGTCACGGCAGCATAGATATCGCGCATCCGAATTTCAGGCGGTGCGACACCGCGCATCACGAACAGCAACAGCCCGAAGGGTGGTGTCAGCAGTCCGATCTCCATTGTGAGCAGATAGACCACGCCCAGGATCAGTTCATTGATCTGCATTGCCTGCGCCAACGGCACGAAAACCGGGACGGTGACCATCAGCATGGACACCTGGTCAATGAAACACCCAAGAAACAACAGTATTGCGATCATGCCCAAAAGAACCATCAGGGGGGTAGGATCAAAACTGTTGATCGCATTGATCAGCCCATTGGTCGCACCAGAAAACGAAAGAACCTGCGCAAAGGTTTGACTGGCAGCGATGATGAACAAGATCATGACGGACAGTTTGAGCGTTTCCATCAATGCGCGACCGAGCTTGGCCCAACTCAGCGAGCGGTAAGCCGCGCCAATGGCAACGGCCGTCAGACTGCCCAAGGCGGCACTTTCCGTGGGGGTCGCGATGCCCAGCAGCAAGGACCCGATAACCACAAGGAAAAGCACCGACAGCGGCAAAACGTAGATCACAAAGGGTGTCCAGCGTTCCTTAAGGCTCATCTGCTCCAACACCTCGGGGGGCGCGACCGAAGGGTCCAGGATGCTGCGGCCCACGACGTAGACGACAAACAAAATCGCCAGCAGCAGCGCAGGGATCACGCCGGCAATCAGCAGACCAGCGATGGAAATCCCCGCCAATGAACCAACCAAAACAGCAAGTGCAGAAGGCGGGATCAACATTGCAATCGCGCCGGATGCCATGATCGGCCCCATCGCCATGGATGGATGATACCCCCGTTTCAACATGCCTGGCAGCAGCGTACTGCCCAGCATCGCGGTATTTGCAACCGTTGACCCGGACAATGCGGCAAAAATCGTGCCTCCGAAAATGGTAACCACAGACATGCGCCCCGGGATGCGCGTGACAACTCGTTCAATGGCATCTATCGCGCGATGCGCAACACCGGTCTGAAAGAGGATTTCCCCCATCAGTATGAATAAGGGAATAGGCGCAAGTTGGAAGTTCGCAACCGATTGCGCCGAATTTCGCGCAAGCTGAAGGATGCCGCGTTCCCCGCCCAGCACATGATAGGCACCGACTGTGGTGACCGTGATGAATGCGAAAGCAACAGGCATGCCCATCAGCAAAAGCACGGCCAATCCACCCAGCATCAGAACCAGAATGAGTGCCCAATCCATTTCTCTACAACCCGCCCGCCACTTGGCCCGGCGCATCTGGTCGAAACGTTTTGCGCAAGAAAACAATCATACACAGGGTCAGTGAGATCGGCACAAATGCCAACATCCACCATTCCGGGATAACAAAGGATGTGCGGATCATCGATCCGCGCGCTGCGGATGCAATGGCCGCTTGCATGCCATACCAACCCAAAACTGCAGCAGTGGTCGCCCCCAAAAGACTGGTAACGCGGCCCAATGCGACTTGCCCTCTTGTCGGCAGAGACGACGTAAGGAGGTCAACTTTTACATGTCCCCCCATCGCCAGGACCCAAGGTGCGCCCATGAAGGTGGCAATCATCAACGCGTATTGGATCGCGTCGAGAGCGCCGTAGATTATCGGCAGCCCCAGGTTGCGCAGTGCAACATTGATCGCAATGACCACCGAGATCGCACCCAGGATGCCCGCCGACAGAGCGGCAAGCATCCAGAGCACCTTATCGAAAATCTGACCCACCATTTCCTTACTTGGTCAGACAGGCTCTGAGTTCTTTGGCAAGCGGCGCATCCACAGCCTCCACCGCAGCCCAGCCCGCATCACGTGCGGTGTTCAGCCATTTTTCGGCATCGGCCCCTTCGAATGTGATCGTCTCAATGCCGGCATCTGCCTGTTTCGCATATTCCACCAAATTGATTTCGGCATTATTGGCGTTCAGCGACTCCATCCATGCGGCACCTTCCTCAAGCTTGGCGCGTTGCGCATCCGAAAGGCCGTTCCAGACATCCAAATTGACCAGCAGGTTCACATCAACGTTGTAAAAGCTTGGATCAACGCGATATTTCGTCTGCTCATCCCAACCAAGGTCAAGAACCCCTTGAGACGGCCAGCCGTAGCCGTCAATCGCCCCGCGCTCCAACGCGCTATACACCTCGCCGGGTGCGGTCCTGACCAGGTTGGCCCCCAGAGCAGAAAACATTGCCTGATAGACCGGCGTTGTTCGAATTGTCAGGCCGGTCAGGTCGGGGCCGTCAATCGGCTTGGTCAGATACAGATGAAAGCCCATTCCGTCGCCCGCATGGGCCAGATATTTCACATTCATCTGCTCTTGGTGGATGCGGTCAATGACGTCATAGCAGCCATTCGCGCGTTGTTCCTGAACCGTGTTCTCAGCAAGGTGTATCGCATCACCGGTCGGAACAAGATTGGGGTAAAATGCAGACGTGTTGTTTGCGATGTCCACGACACCCGATTGCACAGCATTGCCAAGCTCGAAAGGCGGCACCGCTTCGGGGCCACCGACGATCTGGATCTGCACCAAACCCTTACCGTTTTCATTGACCCACTCCACGAAGGAGTTGAATTCCCGGCTGAATGTCGTGCCCAGATTGAAGGCAGAGACGCCGCGAAGCGTTACTTCCTCGGCCATGACGCTTGAGCCGATTGAGGCACCAGCCAGAACGGCAGCGCTTAGCAATGTATTGATCTTCATCATTTTTCTCCCTTTATGCAGGATACCCTATGGTCATAAATCTGATCTGTTTTTATATGTATCTGCATATAAACCGTAGCCGCACATGTTGGCCTAGTCAATTTGGCATTCGTAAAACGACGCAGAATTGGCTCTAGAAGATCACCTGATAGACGCTCTTAGCCTTGGTTATGGGCGTGCTGCGTGCCTGCAACAGCCAAGCGCCCCGATGCGGGTGATTTCGGTTTGCGCGCGGGGGCAGGGGGCGCGGCCCTTAAGGAATGCTTGCTATGCCCGCGTTTGGGCGGATGGTTTTTCGGCCTGGCCGGGCCGAAAATGCTGTGCATCCCGAGATAATTGCTGATCAATCTCTTCGGATTTCGCCAGCATCCTCTCTTGCTTTTCAGGGTCAGTGGAAAACCCCGCGATCAGCCGCATGGCCTTGCTTTGCATCATGCGCACACCCTGTTGCGTGGCCAGTTGCAGGCAGTCTTCCAGAGTTGCGATGGCAGCGCTGGTGTTACCGCGCTTGTGTTCGACCTGGGCTTTGACAAGCAGCACATCGGTCAACAGAAACCGGTCGCCAAACCGCTGGCTGGCACCCAGCCCCTCCAGGGCTGCAGTCTCGGCCAGTTCCAGATCGCCAAAGGCCAGGGCGGCATTGCCCAGCACGCCGTTCCACGTGCACAGATGCAGCGACGCACCGGTGGCTTTCCAGGCCGTCAGCCCTTTGACGGCGCGTTCGACGGCACTGCGCCCTTCACCCGCCATGACACCGGCCCAGCCGCGGACCATCTCGAAGGCGGACAGCCAGAATGGAAAACCATTCTCTTTGCATAGTTCGATATAGTCATCGCAGATATGGATGGCGTTCTCATAATCGCGCTCTTGGTACAGAACCCAAACCTGAATGCACCCCAGAAACGCCGTGACAATAGGCAGGGCGAGCTCTCTTGATGCGGCGATGGCGTCCTCAATTTCGCTTTGGGCTTCGTCTATGCGTCCATCAATAGCGGCAATCCAGGCCAGATAGGTTCGGCTGATGATTTCGGGTTCTTCGCCATGCTCCAACAGAGTTTCCTCTGGCACCCAAGGCAAGGTCACCGTTAGCCCGCGTCGAAAATAGGCTTCGGCGTCTCGCAGTTCCCCTTGGTAGAGCAGATTGCTGCCGCATGCGCGATAGGCCAGCCGCAGCCAGTCACCGCGGCCGGCCAGCTCAGCTTGGGCTTGCAGTTCCATTGCAACAGCCAGGCTTTCATCCAGCCTTGACTGGTCCTGCCGGCAGTTCCAAAGCACCCGTTTCAATTTGAACAGGTTTTCCGGACCAACGATCGCCGGATCATGCGCCAGCGCATCGGTCAGCAGGGTTTCAACCTCTGTGGAGGCGTAGCCATAGGCCGCGATCAACGGAATGCTCAGGGCAACCTCGGCACGCAGTTGCGCCTCGGCGATATCGCCTGATTGTTTTTCGCTGGCCAGTGCCCGCGCACGGGTCAGCAGGTCAATCGCCTCAGAGTTGGCGCTGATCTTTGAGGCCTCTTTCCCGGCTGCAAGATAGGCGTCGAATGCGACATCCATCTTTCTGGCCTCAGCCGCGTGATAACCAATCAATGCCTGTTCCATATTGGGATCAGCCTGAAGGGCCTCAAGGATGGCGTTATGGATTGAAATCTTGCGCTTTGACGTCAGGCTGGCCCATGCGGCATCGCGCACAAGGGCGTGTTTGAAAATGAACTGGCCGTTGTCGCCATGGCCCCGGCGGTAGATCAATTCCGCCTGAATGAGTTTTTCGAGTGCGGCGTCAATAACATCGGCAGGAAGCTGGGCCGCCGCGCGCAGCAGGTCTTCGCCGAATTCGCGGCCGATGCAGGCCGCGATCTGGGCCGTCTCGCGGACCTCTGGCAACCGGTCCAGACGCGCCATCAGGATATCATGCAAAGAGGCCGGGATCGGCGATGCGCGCGGCGTCGCCTCAAGCGATGTTTCCAAAACGGATTTGGTCAACTCTTCGATAAACAACGGGATTCCGTCCGTTCGTTCAGAGATCACCTTGATCAGTTCCGGTGGTACCTTCTGGGACAATGAAATATTCTGGATCAGTTCGATCACCGCAGATGGCCGCATCTTGCTGAGCGACAGCCGCAGCTGATTGTCGCCTGCAAATTTGGGCTCATTTTCTGGCCGTGTCGTGACGATGATCAAGACGCGCGTCTCTGCGATTGCTGACAGCAGCAGGCTAAACAGCTCAAGCGTGCTGGGGTCCGCCCAATGTGCGTCCTCCAAAACGATCAGCAGCGGTTTTTGGGATGCATTGTCGATGATCAGTTTCAAGAGCCTGTCTTGCACCACGGCCCTGCGGCGGGCCGGTGTCAAACTGTCGAGTTCCTTGGTGATCGGCGAACGGATAGAAAGCAGCGTTGCAAGTGCGGGCAAATAGGCCGCTGGATCAGGTGTCACCGCGTCCAGATAGGTCCCCAGAGCGCCAAGCGCTGTTTCCCCTTCATTGCCCTGCACATTGGTGAGCCGGTTGAAAAGCTGTACCACGGGCCACAAGGGTATTTCCGAAAAGTTGGGCGAACATTGCAAAATGATGCGTTCATGATCGTCATGGCCGATCTTTTTCAGCACCTCTGACAAGATACGCGATTTACCGATCCCCGCCTCTCCGACAAGGATCAGCCCCTGTCCCTGCGCTTCTTTTGCCAGCGCCCAGCGGTCAAGAAGCAATGAAACCTCGGCGTCGCGCCCCACGAGCGGCAATGTGCGCTGACCCTCGTGACGGTTTTCAAAACTGGAGGCAACCTGACGTTCTGCAACGACCTGCGCCAGCTCAACCGGTTCGGCAAAACCCCGCAGCATTCGGGGCGGCATCGCCTCGCATTGGAAGGCGTGGCTGACCAGCCGATGTGTGGCGGCCCCGATGACCATCATACCCGGCTCTGCTTCACCCTGTAGGCGGGCGGCCATATTGGGCGTGTCACCGACGATGGTGCGCTCTTGTGCTGTCTGGTTGCCGATCAATTCTCCAATCACTACCCAACCGCTATCGCAGCCGATGCGCACGGTCAGGGCGTCTCCGGCAGGACCCTTCATCGCGCTGACCGCCTTGATTATGTGCAACCCGGCCCGCATGGCATGGACAGGCTCTTCCTCGCGGACACCGGGCCAGCCGAAATACACCAGCACGCCATCGCCCATGAACTTTGCGATATATCCACCGGATGTGGCGATGACCTCCGATACGGTGTTTTGATAGGCCGCCAGGATTGCGGCCATTTCTTCGGGATCCAATTTGGTCGACATTTCCGTTGATCCAACCAGATCGACGAACATGACAGTCACAAGGCGGCGTTCTGCATGGCCTACATTGGCGGCAGAGCTGCTGCCAGCTGCGGGCAGCGGCACGGTGGCCGCCTGTGCTGTGGCAGCGGGGCTGTCGGTGTTTTCAGGTGCCGCATCTGCCGGAATGGGCTGATCGGTCTTGATCGCCTTGAGCAAACGGCGTCTTTGCCCAAGGCTGAGGCCGATCTCTTTGAGGTCGTCATCGGTCAGGTCGGAAAGGATGTCGATATCCAGATCGTTTTCGACCAGCACGTCATGCAGGGCCGTCAGTTCATACCGTCCGAGCCACTCCATAAGCGGGTTCAAATCAGCCGTCCCTTTCTGCTACACCAAGGCCCCCTCCGGGGGGCCTTTTTGGACGAAGTGCGATAGCCCCGCTGCAGCTGCTCAGCTTGGCATCTGGTAGTTGGGTGTGGATTCAGAGATGCGTTGCTCATCTTCCGTCATATCTTCGGGCACCCCGTCAAAGAGAGGTGAGGACAAATATCTTTCGCCCGTATCCGGCAGCATGCACAGCAAGACACTGCCCTCTGGTGCCATCTCGGCGGCTTTCATGGTCGCGGCCAGCGATCCGCCCCCGGAAATCCCGGTAAAGATACCCTCCCGACAGGCCAATTGGCGCGACCATTCCACGCTTTCTTCTCCGGAAACCGGCATCAGGCTGTCATAGTATTTCTGGTCGATGGTTTCCTGAATGACCAGTGGTACGAAATCTGGTGTCCAGCCTTGCAGCAGATGCGGTGCCCATGCCGGATGGCCCGTGGCCGGGCTGCCATCTGCTGTTCGTTCTTGGGGTGTGCCACTGGCCAGCAACTGCGCAGTGTCAGGTTCGGAAAGGACGATCTTGGTCTCTGGGCGCTCGCGACGCAGGACGCGGCTGACGCCGGTCATCGTGCCGCCGGTGCCATAGCCGGTGACCCAGTAATCCAGCCGCTGATCTTTGAAATCCGCCAGAATTTCACGCGCGGTGGTGTTCTCGTGAACCAATGAATTTGCCTGGGTTTCGAACTGGCTCGCCAGGAACCATCCGTTCTGCTCTGCCAGTTCCTTGGCCTTGTAATACATCCCCGTTCCCTTGACAGCGCGCGGCGTCAGCACGACCTTGGCCCCAAGAAACCGCATCAGGCGACGGCGCTCGATTGAAAAGCTGTCGGCCATTGTTACCACCAGCGGATAGCCCTTGGCGGCGCAGACCATCGCCAGCCCGATCCCTGTATTGCCGCTTGTTGCCTCCACAACCGTCTGTCCCGGCTTCAGCGCGCCGCTGCGTTCCGCCTCTTCGATGATGCTGACCGCAAGCCGGTCCTTGACCGAAGAGAGCGGATTAAAATACTCGGCCTTCACATATATCGTTCGGCCCTCAGGGGCGATATTGTTCAGTCGAACGCAAGGCGTGTTGCCGACAGTGTCGATGATGCTGTCATAAAGTCTTCCACGGCCTTCGGTTGTGCGTGATTGTGCCGACATCGGATCGCTCCTTCAAAGTGCTGATTCTTGGGCCCATTTTCACGGCTTTGCGCTTTTCCCGCTGTGAAATGACAAATGGGACGCTGGGTCAAAGCCTCTATGCTTTTAGCACGCGCGTCAATCTTTGATGCCGGAAGATGGGTTTGCGCGCGAATTCGAGCTGTCATCAGATCCTCGATAAGGCGCGGATGTCGTGGGGGGCGCGGGCAGGTGATGTCGGGTTGATCAGTCTTCTGGCGATGTCGCGGATGTGGTTCTAGGCATCTTCAGAAATTTGAGCCTGCAACGGTGCTCTGTCGTAAAAGCCGACAAATGCGGCGTTGCAGCGAAAGCAGGGATGGACGCCGCCGCTAGGCTGATACGCAGTTAGAAATCCGCCGGTGGTAAAAGGGCAGATCATGGTCAAAATGCTTTCTGGCGTCTGGGCTCTTTTGCTTGGTGTTGTGCTGATCATGCTCGGCAACGGCATGCATTTTACCCTTATCGGTCTGCGCGGCGGGATCGAAGGTTTTTCATCGACAGAACTGGCGATCGTGACCTCTGGCTATTTTCTGGGGTTCCTGTCTGGCGCACGGCTCACGCCGTTGATGATCCAGCGCGTGGGTCACGTGCGCGTCTTTGCGGCCCTTGGCAGCTTCATGTCGGCGGCATTGATCGCGCTTCCCTTGTTGACAGAACCTTGGGCTTGGACCGTGCTGCGGATCCTAGTGGGGTTTTGCATGTCCGGCATCTATGTCGCCGCCGAAAGCTGGCTGAACGCGGCGGCCACCAATGAAACACGTGGAAAGGTTCTGTCTGCCTATATGATTGCCCAGACATTGGGGATCATCGGGGCCCAGGGGCTGCTGATGTTGGGGGATGCGGGGACGTCGGTCCTGTTTATTTGTGCGTCAATTCTGGTGTCAGTCTCATTCGCGCCCATTCTTTTGTCAGCCGCTGCCGTGCCTGTCGTGGAGGTGGCCCGCCCGATGCCGTTGCGTGACCTGTTCCGGGGGTCGCCGCTTGGTACTGTTGGGATATTCCTGCTTGGCAGTGTCTATGCGACGCAATCGGGCATGGGGGCGGTTTTTGGCACCCAGATTGGGATGACGGCCACACAAATTGCTCTTTTTGTTGCGATGTTGTTTGCCGGTGCATTGGTGCTGCAATATCCGATTGGCTGGCTGTCAGACCGGATGGACCGGCGCAGGCTGATCTTTGGTCTGGCGGTGGTGGGGGCAGCATCGTGTATGCTGGGGTGGTTTACCGGCGGGGGGCTCTGGCCGCTGATGGCGGCCGCATTTTTCGCAGGCGGGGTGACAACGCCGCTTTATGCGCTGCTGTTGGCCTATACCAATGACACACTGCCCGCCTCTGATATGCCAGCTGCATCTGGCGGGTTGGTGTTTACCTTTGGGCTTGGCGCGATTGCGGGCCCTTTGGTCACCGGTTGGGCCATGCAGCGCATCGCGCCCCATGGGTTCTGGTTCGTACTCGGGGTGACGTTCGCCGCCATCGCGCTCTATGCGCTTTACCGGATGACACAGCGTGCGGTCAGCCCATCGGACGAGACGGACAGCTATCTAAACGTGCTGCCCACGGCATCAGCCGTCGCGGTGGAGGCCGCAGCAGAATGGGCCGTGGAACATGGCGAGCCTGAAAGCGGCACAGCTGTCACCAAATAGAAGGTGTTGATAAACCGCTACGCTTGCCAAGTGCCCATCATCAGCCCATCGACATCAGAAACACTGCCACGGCCCGACAGGCAGGCCGCGATGCCGGGTCGATAAAACCGGTTTGCGCGTGCCGGAACGAGGCAAGGCGCACCAGCACCCTGTTGGCCGCCTGATCGTCACAGATCGTTTGCCAATGGACGCGGCGTGCAGCATAGGCCCCGTGATCCTTGTGAAAGACCCACCATTGGCGACAAGAGGCTGCGGAGTGGCGGTTCGTGGGCACCGCTGACGGTGTTCCAGTATTAAACTTGGCAAGAGACTCTCTGGGCCGCATAGGATAGTTGGAACCCGATCAGGAACGCTTTGGGCTTTTTGAAGCACCTCCTGTTGCCTGATCCTCCATATGCTCTTCACGGATTACACATAATGTCAGACGATACTACAAAGACCCACTATATTTGTCAGACCTACATCGAGGCAAAGGGGACAAAAGGCCAAATGGCCGGCGTCAAAATTGACAAACAGTTTCAGTATACAACAGCTGAAGAGGCCGAGAGCCGCGCAGAACGTGCAAGCCAATCACCCGGTTGCGCAGGCGCGGATGCCTATATGATCACCGAAGACACAAATTCGGGCGAGGTAAGCCCGCCAACGTTTTTGGTTCGGATCGGAAATGTGCCAGAGTTTGATGATTTTTGATAAGCGATCAAAATGCTGGCCCATGCGTCCATAGCGTAAGCAAGTGGCGGACGCCACTTTGTACGCGAACCACCTGATGCAATGGAGAGCTGGGTAAGATACTGACACAGCCTTGGGCGCGGTTGGCGGATAAGATAGGGGCGCATGGCATCACCTTTACGTCGCCCCCTTGCGAAGAGCCTGGCACGCTGAATTGTATGACGACTGTGAGCTTGCGTTTGCGTGCTATCGGGCCATCGCCAATGTCAGAATGCCACCCGAAATGACCGCTCTCAGAGGCCTCACTTTTAGGGCGCGATTTTGTTGGAAACCCAAGACGCAATCAGATCAGTTCAAAACGCTCAATTCCCGCCGCGGCGAGTTCATCGTCAAGATCGTGATCGGTGAGGATGTCGATCACTGTTGCCGCGGCTGTTGGTGATGCGGCACTCCGAAAAATCGACATGTTGATATGTGTCCCAAGGTGTTCCGGGAACACCGCTGCCGGAACGACTCCTGGCGTGGCAATCACTGTTGTGAGAGGGGCAATCGCAAGCTCGTATTCGCCCGCCGCCACCGATACCGCAGGCACGCCCCCAGCCATCGCATGACTTTGCGGCAAGACGGACGCCGTCAGCCCCATGCGCTCCATCGCATCCAGATAGGTGCGTCCGCTCGTCCCCGAGCCCGTATAGGTTATGCTTTTCGCGCTGCGCAGAAGCGCCTCAATACCATCCGAGTCCGCTATTATTTGGCCCTGCGCCACGCCTTTGCGCGCAACCGCAAGTGAGACACGCCCGAATGCACGGTGGCTGCCGCTGTCTGCAAACCCATCATTGATCAGGGCCTTTGCGTGGGGGGGATTGGTCAGGCCGATGTCATAAAGCTCGCCGGCTCTGATCCGCTTGGGTATCAAGGGGTTAAGCTCAACCTCCTGTATAAGCACCACGCCTGTCTCGGCTTCCAAGCGCGGCGTGAGGCGCCCCACGATAGCCCGGATCGCCGCAGGAACG
>JAFMGZ010000098.1 GCA_017854855.1 Sulfitobacter sp.
TTAGACCATACAAATATGGCCAAAACGGCGTATAAAGAACCATGGCAACGGGGAGTTGCACTGTCCAGCCGACCCCTCTTGGGATTGATACGGCTCAATCTATATGCTTCTGTTTCCCCCTAGCATTTTGCACTGAGGCGGTTCCCTGAGTGTGGCTCAGACGCAAAACGACACGGTCGTCTTGCTTCAAGATCGTAACAAGCCCTTCCGGCTAGGAATTTGAGACGACATGGCGCGAACGACAAAAAAACCGGCGACAAAGGGCAAAGCCAAGAGTTCAACCGTTTCGAAAAAAACTGCTGCAGCAGCGAAACCTGAGGGCCCGGTTCCTGTTGTTGGGCTTGGTGCTTCTGCCGGCGGCTTGCAGGTCTATAGTGCGTTCCTGGACGCGGTGCCTGCCGACACCGGGGCCGCCTTTGTGCTGGTGCATCATGTTGATCCGGATCACAAAAGCCTGATGGCGGATCTGTTGGCCAAGCACACGATCATGCCCGTGGTGCTGGCCGAGGATCAGACCACCATCAAGGCGGATCATGTCTATGTCATTCCGCCGAACAGCTACCTAGAGATCAAGAATGGTGTGCTGCACCTGTCGAAACCCATGGATCGCCGTGGCACGCGCCTGCCGATTGATTTGTTCTTGCGGTCATTGGCCGATGATCTGGGGCCAAATGCCATTGCGGTCATCCTGTCCGGCACCGGCAGTGACGGATCAACGGCCATTCGCGAGATCAAGGAAAAGGGCGGTATCGTTCTGGTCCAAGAGCCCGCCGAGGCCCCGCATGACGGCATGCCACGCAGCGCGATTGCAACAGGGGCCGCCGATCATGTCGTCACAATCGCCAAAATGCCCGACATCATTGTCAACTATATCCGGCATCCATTTATTCAAAACGGCAATCCCAAGAAAGTTCTGGGGGATAATGCCAAGGGGGCGCTGACCCAGATTATGGCCGTGCTGAAGGGCCATTCGCCGATCAATTTCGATTTCTACAAGGACGGCACATTGCTGCGCCGGATTGAGCGTCGCATGGCCTTGCGGCACATGGAGGATTCAAGTGACTACCTGGCGCTTTTGCAGGATTCCGAACAGGAGGCGCGCAGGCTTTGTGCTGATCTACTGATCAGCGTCACATCGTTTTTCCGGGATAAAGAGGCCTTTCAATATCTGGATGAAAACCTGCTAGAGGGTCTGGTGAAGGCGCATGATGCGGCACATCCGCTGCGCATATGGGTGCCTGCATGTGCCACGGGCGAGGAAGCCTATTCACTGGCCATGCTGGTGATCGAAAAAGTCTCTACGCTGCGCAAGGATGTGAAGCTGCAAATCTTTGCCTCTGATGTTGATGAACATGCATTGGCGACAGCACGAAGTGGCATTTACCCAGAATCAATTGCCGAAGACATCTCTCCGGCGCGGCTAGAGCGTTTTTTCATCAAGGAAGACCACAGCTATCGCGTGACGCCGGAGCTGCGCGATACGGTGGTCTTTGCCAATCAGAACATCCTGTCGGACGCACCTTTCTCCAAACTTGATATGATCTCTTGTCGAAATTTGATGATCTACCTGACGCCAGAGGCGCAGGAACGGGTCATTCAGATGTTTTACTTTGCGCTCAATGACGGGGGTGTCCTGTTTCTGGGCATGTCAGAGACGACAGGCGGTCAAGAGGCGCTTTTTGCGCCTATTTCAAAGAAATACCGTGTCTATAAACGGGTGGGCCATGCCCGCCGCCGGGCATTTGATTTCCCGATTATGCAACGCTCTTTCTCCAATGCAACGGTCCCGCCCAAACCGAACGCCTTCAAGGCGGCTGGCGATAAATTGGCAGAGCTGAGCCGAAGCGTGCTGATCGAAAACTATGCCCCGGCATCTGTTTTGATCAACGCGCAGTCAGAGGCGCTGTATTTTGAGGGACCGACGGATAATTACCTCAGGGTTCCGTCAGGCGAAACCAGCCGTGATCTGCTGGCCATGGCGCGACAGGGGCTGCGTGCACGTCTGAGCAGCGCCATTCGCGCGGCGCGGACCGACGGGGCTGTGGCCAAGGAAAACGCCACGATCACGCGGGGTGGCGAAAATGTTGGTGTGACGATCCAGGTGCATCCCGTGACGCTGGACGATACGAAACTGTTCCTGGTGACATTCGTTGACAGGCCCGCGCCGCTGGCTGTGCCCGCACCAGAAGGACCGAACGGGGAGACAAGCCGCCGGCTGGAGCAAGAGCTGGAAGCCACACGGGTTGATTTGAGCAACACCATTCGAGACTATGAACGGACGACCGAAGAGTTGAAGGCCGTCAACGAAGAAGCCATGTCGATGAACGAAGAGTTCCAATCGACAAACGAAGAACTGGAAACGTCCAAGGAAGAGCTGCAGTCCCTGAACGAAGAGCTGACAACGCTCAACTCCCAGCTTCAGCAAAAGATCGACGAAGAACGCAGGGCGTCCAATGATCTGAATAACCTGCTGTCCAGTTCGGGCATTGCGACGCTGTTTCTGGACTCTGACCTAAAGATCAAGTGGTTTTCGCCCGCGACACGCGATCTGTTCAACCTGATCAGCAATGACATCGGGCGTCCGTTCGGCGACATCACAGGCAAGCTCAAGGATCCTGGTCTGCTGAAAGACGCGGAAAAAGTCCTTAAGACCCAAGCTTTGGCAGAATGCGAAGTTGAAGGCGAAGAAGGGCGTTGGTTCGTGCGCCGCATCCTGCCCTACCGCACCCAAAGCGGCAAGAGTGACGGGGTTGCGGTGACCTTTTCAGAAGTGTCGGACATCAAGACATTGGAGCGGGAGAATGCAACGGCCAGAGAGTTTGCCGAAAGCATCATCGCCACGGTGCGCGAGCCGATGCTGGTGCTGGACGACAGTTTCAACATCCTTTCTGCCAGCCGATCGTTTAACCTGATGTTTTCCGCAGGCGCGGGAGATGTCATTGGGAAAAACCTGTTCACGATCCAGAACCGGCAATGGGATGCACCCCAGCTTCGCCAACTTATGCAAAGCGTCCTGCCACAAAAGACCACGGTAGAGGCATTTGATCTGACCTTGGATGCGGGCGACGCCGGCAAGCGCGAAATGCTTTTGAATGCGCGCAGGGTCGAAGGACGACCCAAGGGCCAGGAATGCATTCTGCTGGCCGTCGAAGATGTCACTGAGCGCAATAGGGCGCAACAAGACCTGCTGGACCGTGAAGCGCGCCTGAGTGCCATCCTGGAAGCGGCCCCCGAAGCGATTGTCACCATTGACGAAGAGGGGATTGTCGGCGTTTTCAGCCCCGGTGCAGAAAGCATGTTTGGCTTCAAATCCGAAGAAGTGCTGGGCAAGAACGTCAGTATGCTGATGCCCGATCCTGACCGCAGCAAGCATGACGATTATCTGGAACATTACCTCAAGACCGGTAATAAAAAGATCATCGGCATCGGTCGCGAGATGGACGGCACACGCAAAGATGGCTCTTTGATCCCGATCCGGCTGACGGTGTCAGAATTGCAGCTGAACGGCCAGCGTCATTTCCTGGGCATCATGCATGACATGACCCTGGATAAGAAACGGCGCGCCGATTTGCAGCGCGCCCAAAAGATGGAAGCCGTAGGCCAATTGACGGGCGGTCTGGCGCATGACTTCAATAACCTTCTCACGGTCGTGATTGGCAATCTTGAACTGCTTGATATGCGCAGCGACGATCCCAAGCTGAAAAAGCTGATCAGTCAGGCACTGGAGGCGTCAAATCTGGGTGCAGCACTGACCAGTCAGATGTTGTCCTTTTCCAAACGTCAGGCGCTTGCACCTGAAAGCGTTGCCTTGAACGATCTGGTGAAAATGATGCTGCCGATCCTTGAGCGTACGCTTGATGAACAGATCGACATTGTGACCCGGCTGTCGGACGACCTTGATGTCACGATTGCAGATCCGGGCTTGATCGAAAGCGCTATCCTCAATCTGGCGATCAATGCGCGCGATGCGATGCCCGATGGCGGCACGCTGACGTTAGAGACACGCAATGTCGCGCTGGATACGGATTTTGCGGCCACGCAGGTGGATGTTGCGCCGGGAAAATACGTCTGTCTGGCCGTGACCGACACGGGCATCGGCATGAGCGCTGAAACCCAATCCCATGTGTTTGAACCGTTTTTCACCACCAAGGGAACGGGGGCGGGATCGGGCCTTGGGCTGAGTATGGTCTATGGCTTTGCCAAGCAATCGGGCGGCCATGTTACGATCTACAGTGAGGTTGGACAGGGAACGACCATCAATCTTTTCCTGCCGGTTTCTCTTGAGGACGGGCCTGCGGAAAAAACCGCGCCGTCTGGAAATGTCTCGGAAATGGGGACCGAAACCATTCTCGTGGTCGAGGATGACCCGAAAGTACGCACATTGACAGTCAACCGCCTTGAGCAATTGCAGTACAAGGTTGTTGCCGCCTCTGACGGTCCCGCAGCCCTGAAGATACTGAAACAGCGCAAAGACATAGATTTGGTACTGACCGATGTTGTCATGCCGGGTGGGATGACCGGTTTCGATGTCGCCAAGCAAGCGCTGGCCCTGCGGCCAGAGCTGAAAATCCTGCTGGCCACAGGTTACGCAAAAGGGGTTGAGCCCAAAAAGAAAGGCAAAGGGGCTGAGTATCGTATTCTGCGCAAGCCCTATGGCCTGCAGGAATTGGCCCGCACCTTGCGCGAGATATTGGACGCAAACAGCCGGTAGCCGTTGCGCAGGCCTGTGCCGTGCCAGCCCGACGCAAACACCC
>JAFMGZ010000058.1 GCA_017854855.1 Sulfitobacter sp.
TGGCTGCGCAGGCGCGCGATCTTGCGGTTGATGCCAAAAACCGAATGGGCCACCTGACAGGTGACCATGTTGACCTCATCGGAATGGGTGGCCGCGATGATCATCTCTGCATCCCGCGCCCCGGCCCGGTCCAGCACGTCGGGATAGCTGGCAAAGCCTGCAATCCCTTGAACATCCAGCGTGTCGGTCGCCCGGCGGACAAGATCGGCATTACTGTCGACCACGGTGACATCGTTGCGCTCACCAGCCAGATGGCGGGCAATCTGCCAGCCTACTTGCCCTGCACCACAAATGATAATCTTCATGCGCGCCCCTTCACGCAGCCTCGTGCCTGCCAACCGGTACAATCGGTGGCCTGCGGGTACCGATCTTTAGAAGGTATGACGGTGCCCAAGGCAAGAGTGAATTGCGTTGCTTTGAGCGGCGAAGCCCGGCAATGTGGTGGCATGAAACGCCTGATCATCCCCGTCTTGTCCGGTTTGCTGATCCTGACCGGCTGCGCCCCGCTCAATACCTATTACAAGCCGGGCGCGTCCGTTCCGACATTGAACAAGGATACCACCGCCTGCGAAGTTCAGGCGCTGAGGGACGTGCCGCCATCCACCCTGACACGGCTCAAACCGCCTGTGTATATCCCCGCAGGGCGGACCTGTAATGCAGCGGGGCAATGCGTGGATGTGCCGGGCTATTACGTGCCGGGCGGCTATGAAACCTATGATCCGAATGATGGTCTGCGTCTGCGGGTGGAACGCCAATGCATGGCCGACAAAGGGTATGCGCCCGTTTCCATTCCCGCCTGCCCCGATGCGGTGGCCAAGGCTGCCCCCTTGCGTGCAACCCGCACCTTGCCAAGGCTGACCGAAACATCCTGTGTGATCCACAATGCAGACGGCAGCTTTCAAATCGTGAACCGGGGCTGACCGACTACGGCGTTTGCCCCCACTGCACCCCGCAGCCCAGACCGAAACATTTGATTTCAACGCGTTAAGGGATGCGCGATGGATCAGCGGGGCGTCAGATAGTCGCCTGAGGGATCATTCTGCCGCGTCTGCGTCCGCGTCTTCGTCCATATGGGCCACGCGCACCCCCGATTTGGCCGAGGTGACAACCCCGAGTGATTTCAGTTTGCGGTGCAGGGCTGACCGCTCCATCCCGACAAAATTCGCCGTTCTTGAGATATTGCCGCCAAAGCGGTTGATCTGGGTCAGCAGATATTCGCGTTCAAAGGCCTCGCGCGCCTCGCGCAGGGGCAAGGTGGCCAGTGCCGAGGACAGCACGACGCGGCCGTCATCTTCGGTGCGGTCGTCTTCGCCGGGCAGTTCGCGGGCCTCAATGGGGCCATTGCCATCCCCCAGAATCAGCACCCGTTCCACAAGGTTCTTCAACTGACGCACATTGCCGGGCCAGACCATCGTCTGCATCAAGGCCACTGCATCTTCGCTAAGTGCGCGCTGCGGCAGACCTTGGGAGGTGTTGAATTCAGAGATGAAATATTCCGCCAGCAGCGGGATGTCCTCGCGCCGGTCCTCAAGCGAGGGGACAGCGATCGGGACCACGTTCAGGCGGTGAAACAGCTCCTGCCGGAAGGTATCGGCAGCAATCGCCGCCGCAAGGTCCCTGTTGGTCGAAGAGATCACCCGCAAATCCACGCGCACCTTGTCACTGCCGCCCACGCGGGTGAATTGCTGGTCCACCAGCACGCGCAATATCTTGGACTGGGTGCCAAGGGGCATGTCCGCGACCTCATCGAAATAGACCACGCCGCCATGGGCCTGTTCCAACAGCCCAGGCTCTACGCCGCGATCGGCCCCCTCGCGCCCAAAGAGCACCTCTTCCATGCGGTCAGGTTCGACACCTGCACAGTTCACCGTGATAAAGGGGGCCGAGGCGCGGTTTGAATTGGCATGGATATAGCGCGCGGCGACTTCCTTGCCTGATCCCGCAGGTCCGGTCAGCATCACCCGCCCGTTTGATTTGGTCACCTTGTCCAACTGGCCCAGCAAGGTCCGGAAGGCCGCCGATTGCCCCAGCATCTCAGAGCTGGAGACATCGCGCCGCTTGAGGCTCTGGTTCTCGCGGCGCAGGCGCGATGTTTCCATGGCGCGCCGGATCACCACCAGAAGCTGGTCGATGTTGAAGGGTTTTTCGATGAAATCATAGGCCCCCTGTTTGATGGCCGCGACAGCAATTTCGATATTGCCATGGCCAGAGATGATCACGACCGGCACATCGGGGTTGTCACGTTTGGTTGCCTTGAGAATGTCGATCCCGTCCATGCGGCTGTCCTTGAGCCAGATATCAAGGATCATCAGCGCGGGCGGCTCTGCGTTGATTGCCGCCATCGCATCGTCGGAATTGCCCGCCAGCCGCGTCGCATAGCCTTCGTCCTCAAGAATATCCGAGATCAATTCGCGGATGTCGCGTTCGTCGTCCACAATCAGAATGTCACTCATGCGATGTCTCCACTCGTTTTTGTTGTTTTCAGGGTACTGATGATGGGCAAAGTGATGACCGCCATCGCGCCGAAATGCTGTTGACCGTCAAAGACGGGGGCGTTGTCCAGAACCAGCGTGCCGCCGTGTTCCTCGATGATTTTCTTGACGATGGGCAGGCCCAGTCCTGTGCCTTCGCTGCGGGTTGTCACATAGGGTTCAAACAGCCGCGCGCGGTCTTCTGGCAGGCCGATGCCATTGTCCGCGATGGTGATCACGGCCCTTGTGTCGCGCAGGTGCAGACCCACCGCAATCTGCGGAGACAGGTCTGCGGGCGGGGATTTTTGTTTCAGGGTTTCAATGGCTTCGCCTGCGTTCTTGATCAGGTTGGTCAAGGCCTGCGAAATCATTGTGGCGTCAATTTCGGCCATCACAGGGTCTGCGGGCAGATCGGTGGTGATGGCAACACCGGGCTGTCCGGTTTGCTGCAACAACACCGCATCGCGCACCAGTTGGCTGAGGTCCTGAGCGGAGGTTTCCGGCTCGGGCATCCGCGCGAACTTGGAGAATTCATCCACGATGCGGCGCAGGTCGCCGGTCTGGCGGATGATCACGCCTGTCATCTGTTCCAACTGGTCGCTGTCTTCGCCCAGCTTGGAGGCAAATTTGCGCCGTATGCGTTCAGCGGACAGCTGGATGGGGGTCAGAGGGTTCTTGATCTCATGGGCGATGCGGCGCGCGACATCGCCCCATGCGGCCATTCGTTGCGCGCTGACCAGATCGGTCACATCGTCAAAGGCCACAACATACCCTTCAAGCCTGCCGTCTTCTGTCCGGCGCGTGGCCATGCGCACCAGCAGGTTTTCCATGGCCCCCTGCCGCGATACCTTGACCTCGCCCTGTGCGACTTCGTCGGGGCCCTGGGTGACAGTATCAAACAGAGGGCCAAATTCAGGAATTGCGACCGACAGGGCCAGCGATTGCTGATCCTCTGACCAATCCAGCAGCCGCATGGCAGAGCGGTTCACAAAGGTCACCCGCCCTTCGGGGTCCAGGCCCACCACGCCAGAGGTGACGGAGCTGAGCACAGAATCAAACAATCTGCGGCGGCGCTCGATCTGGCGGGTATTGTCGAGCAGTGTTTCGCGCTGGCCCTGCAGCTGCTTGGTCATCTGGTTGAAATACCGGCCCAGCATGGCAATTTCATCATCGCCGCTTTCCTCGCGGACCTGCACGTCAAGGTTCCCTGCCCCGACCTGCTGGGCTGCACCGGTCAGCCGGCCCACCGGCCCCGACAGCCGTTCTGCAAACCACAGGCCCAGCCAGACCGCAGCCAGGATCAAGATGACGGCAAAGCCCAAGTACAGAAGGCCGAATTCAAACAACAGCCTGCCACGGTCGGATTCAAGCTGCTGGTACAGCCGGACGGTTTCGGTCGTCTCATCCAGCAGCGACAGGATTTCGCCGTCCACATCGCGGCTGACATAAAGATACCTGTCCAGAAAGGATTGCATTGGCACAAGCGCGCGGAATTCATTGTTGGGCCAGTCCTCAATCACTACCAGCCCTTCGGCATCGGCCCTTTGGATGTCATCAAGGGTGGGTTGTTCGTAATCAAACAGGTAGGACCGGTCGCCACGGGTCCGAATTTGCCCTGTGCCGTCAATCATATAGGCCTCGCGCAGGCCGCGCTGGATCTGGCGCTGGCCCTCGCCCAACAGTTCGCTGTCAGACAGGTCGATGCCCTGACGGCGGGCATTGTCGATGCTGGTGGCAAGGCTTTGGGCGTCTGACATCAGATCGCTGCGCTGTTCGGCCTCATAGGCCTGTGCCGCCGCCAGGGACGACCCGACAACGCCGCGCACCCGGTCTGAAAACCAGCCCTCGAGTCCGACATTCACCGTCAGGCCCGCAAATACCGCGACCGTGACGGTAGGGATCAGCGCCATCAGGGCAAAGACCCCGGTCAGCCGCAGATGCAGGCGCGAACCGGCTGATTTTGCCCGGCGGGCGGCAATCAGGCGCGCCACCTGGCTTAGCACAAGGGCCGCGACCAGCAGAACGTAAACCAGATCCGTCAGCAGGATCAGACGCAAGGACAGCGTGTCTGCGCCCTGTGCCAGTGGCCCCAGCACCAGATAGGTCGCCAGTGCCAGCAGCGGGGCCAATATCACCACCGTGAAGGTCGCCAGAGTGCGCACACGTTTCATGCGCCGCAAACGGCCCAATGTGTCCAAGCTAAAACTGCGTGACAGGGTTGCCACCCTCTGCCCTCACCGATGATGTGGTGCATCGCTGCACCTACCGCCATATTATGTGGTCCTAACCTCGCTCAGATGTTGCCTGAGACAAGATAGCCACGGTTATGTGGCCCTTTTACATCATCTTGCGGCCTCTTGTCACCTCTATATCAAGATCTGTAATTTTTTTGCGCAAAGTATTTCGGTTGATCCCCAGAAGGTCGGCACATTTCGCCTGATTGCCAGAGGTGGCCGCCAGGGCGATTTCGATCAAAGGGGCCTCGATCTCGCGCAGGATGCGAGCATAGAGGCCCGGTGGTGGCAGCATTGAACCGTGTTGGTCGAAATACCGGCGAAGATGGCGTTCGACACTGGCCCCCAGACGCTCGGTGTTGGCTTGGGCTGTCACGGGTTCGGGGGCGGGCTGTGCACCCAGAACCTGTTCTGCTTCGGTCTGGCTGATCTCTGTGGCGCGGCTGGTCAGGGCCAGTTGGCGCATGGCATGTTCCAGTTGGCGCACGTTGCCGGGCCATGAATAGGTGCCAAAGACCTTGGATGCGCCTTCGGACAAACGCCGCACTTGCCCTACGCCCACATCCGCGCGTTCCAGGAAATGATAGGCCAGCAGTTCAATGTCATCCACACGGTCGCGCAGCGCGGGCACATGCACCGTCGCCCCCGAGAGGCGGTAGAACAGATCGCGGCGCAGGGCACCGTTCTTCATCGCTTCGGCCAGATCGGACTGGCTGGTGGCCAGAAAGCGCGGCGCATATTCACCGGGCGAATCCATCATCCGCGCAATACGCGCCTGCACCTCAAGTGAGATGTCAGAGATTTCATCAATCAGCAGCGTGCCGCCCCGGACCCGGGCCAGAATGCGCGCCGGTCCTTCAATGTCTTGCAGATCCGCGCCTGTGACCGTGACAAAGGGCAAGGTCCGGCGGTCGGAAAAGTCATGGATGACCTTGCCGATCAACGATTTGCCCGTGCCGCTTTCGCCCCAGATCAGTACCGGCAGATCCGTGTTCATCACCCGTGCCACCAAACGATAGAGCGCCTGCATCGCAGGTGTGCGCCCCACCAGTGGCAGGTCGTCGCGGTCCGCATCGCCGGTCTCTGGCGTGGGGGATTTGGCCCTGGGTGCTGCGTCCTTGCGGTTCAGCGCGCGTGCGGTGCGTTTCATCAGGTCCGGCAGATCGAAAGGCTTGGGCAGATAGTCAAAGGCGTCGGCCTCTGCGGCCTTGATGGCTGTCATAATGGTGTTTTGCGCCGAGATCACGATCACCGGTAGGTCGGGCCGGTCCTGGGATATCTTTGGCAGCATCTCAAGCCCGTTGCCATCGGGCATGGCGACATCTGTGATGACCACGTCACCGCGCCCCTCGCCGACCCAACGCATCAAGGTGGTCAGGCTAGAGGTGGCATGCACCTTGCAGCCAGCCCGGGTGAGCGCCTGTGTCAGAACGGTGCGGATTGTGCGGTCATCATCTGCGACCAGAACGGTGCCATCCATAGCTCAGCTCTCCTTTGGGTTTTTCTGTCTGGTGGTCGGGGCACGGGGCAGTGAAATGCGAAACACCGTATGCCCCGGGGTCGAATCGACCGAAATCCAGCCGTCATGTTCCGAAACGATCTTGCTGACCAATGCCAGCCCAAGGCCGGTGCCGTTCTCGCGTCCCGACACAAAGGGGTCAAAGACGTCACCTCTGATGTGGTCAGGCAGGCCCGGACCATCGTCAATCACCTCAATCTGCAACGGCAGTGACTGGCCAGTGCCATCGGCGCGGCGCATCCGGAAGGAATGTTCAAAATAGCTGTGCAGACGGATCGTGCCCCCGTCGGGGCCCGCAGCCTCCGAGGCGTTCTTGAGCAGGTTCAGGACAACCTGCAGCAATTGGTCCTTGTCGCCCAAGGCAAGCGGCAAAGAGGGGTCGTAATCTTCGATGATGCGCATCTGCGCACCAAAGCCCAGCAGCGCCGAACGCCTTGCGCGGTCCAGCACGTCATGCAGGTTGACCGGAGAGCGCACCGGCTCTGTCAGATTGCCGAATTGTTCGACCTGCCCCAGCAGTTTCACGATGCGGCGGCTTTCCGCGACGATCAGATCGGTCAGTTCCAGCTGGTCGGCATCAAGGTTCATCGACAGCAATTGCGCCGCCCCCGTGATCCCGGCCAAAGGGTTCTTGATCTCATGGGCCAGCATCTCGGCCATGCCGATTGCGGATTTCGCGGCGGATTTGACCGAATGGTTCTGGGTCATGCGGCCCGATAATTCACGTGCGGAAATCATCATCAGCATATGGCCCGGCTGACCTGCCAGCGGCGCAATCTGCAGGGCGGATTTCTGCGGTGCGCGTTGGCCGCTGCCCACATCCACATCATTGACGAAAAGGGCGGTTTCACTGCTGCGGGCGCGGGCAAACGCATCCTCAAGCGGATAATCCACCGCGACCATGTCCCAGACCGGCACCCCAATGACTGCCTTGGCAGAGGCGTTAAAGAACCCTTCGCCGGCCGGATTCACATCCTCAATCAGATCTTGCGGAGAGATCAATAGCGCAGGGATCGGCAGAGAGGCCCAAAGACGGCTGTCTGAAATCATGCCGCGGCCTCGATCGGGGGGGCGACCATTGCGCGCGCGATCAGATGCCTGGCCTCTTGGGGGGACGGGGCGGTCAGCAGCGCCTTGCGCAGATCCTTTGGCGTGGCGCAGGTGTCCATGTACCAGCCCAGATGCTTTCGCGCCATGCGCGCCCCCATGACATCACCGTAAAAGCGCAGCATTTCTTCGTAATGCTCCAACACCATATCAACAAAGTCCGCGCCCTGAGGCACTACCGGTTTCGGCGTGCCGTATAGCTGATGTGCCACCTCGGCCAGCAACCAGGGCCTGCCCTGCGCGCCACGGCCAATCATGACCCCATCGGCCCCCGAATGGGCCAATGCGGTACGCGCAGATGCGGCAGAGGTGATGTCACCATTGGCGATGACAGGGATGCGCACGGCCCCCTTGACCCGCGCGATGGCCCGCCAATCTGCGCGGCCCTTGTAGAACTGGCACCGGGTTCGGCCGTGGATCGTGATCATCTGGATGCCCGCCGCCTCGGCCCGTTTGGCGATCATCGGCGCGTTCAACATGTCTTCGTCCCAGCCAAGGCGGGTTTTCAGCGTGACGGGCACATCGACCGCATTCACCACCGCCTCGATCAAGCGCAGCGCATGGTCGGGGGTTTTCATCAAGGCAGAGCCCGATGCACCCTGGGTGACCTTCTTTGCAGGGCAGCCCATGTTGATGTCGATGATCCGCGCACCCTGATCGGCAATCATGCGTGCGACTTCCGCCATGGGGGCGGCCTCGCGTCCGGCGATCTGAACGGCGGTGCCTTCGATCCCGATGCCAAGTTCGGCTTTTTCGCGGGTGCCGGGGCGGCGGCACAGTAATTCATGGCTGGCCACCATTTCCGACACAACCAAACCCGCGCCAAAGCGCGCAACCAATGTGCGATAGGGCAAATCGGTGATTCCAGCCATCGGTGCCAGCAAGACGGGCGGGCTCAAATCATTTGGCAGGGCGAGTTGGCTCACATGCTTAATCCTTGTGCATATGGTGATGGTTTAGACAGGGGGTAATGAAGGCACAAGTATTCAACGGGATTTCGAAGGGGATACAACCGACACTGCCTGTGTTCGCCTAATTTTTAGGCGGATAATCGGGGTGATTGCGCCATGGCACCGGTTTGCCTAGACAGGCAGCAGGAGCGCATCTGCGCAAAGATAACAGGAGAGAGCAGCATGGATATCCGCACAGGCAATGGATTTGACGTCCATGCGTTTGGACCCGGCGATCACGTCATGCTGTGCGGCGTGGCGATCCCGCATGATCATGGGCTGGTGGGGCATTCGGATGCAGATGTCGGCATGCATACGGTCACCGATGCCATCTACGGCGCTTTGGCGCAGGGGGATATAGGGCAGCATTTTCCGCCGTCGGACCCGCAGTGGAAAGGGGCCGCCAGCGAGATCTTTCTGCGCCATGCGGTGGCATTGGCGGCCGAAATGGGGTTCGGGATTTCCAATATTGACTGTACCTTGATCTGCGAACACCCAAAGATCGGCCCCCATGCGCTGCGGATGCGGCAAAAGATGGCTGAGCTGATGGGGATGGAGCTGGACCGGATATCGGTAAAGGCGACCACATCAGAGCGTCTGGGCTTTACCGGGCGCGGCGAAGGGATTGCCTGTATGGCCACTGCAACATTGGTGAAACCATGACGATCGCACAGCTGATCGGGACCGTTCTGGGCGTGGGGCATATTCGTCCGGCACCGGGGACCTGGGGGTCATTGGTGGCGCTGCCCTGGGCCTGGGCGCTGCATGTGATCGGTGGATTTCCCTTGCTGGCGCTGGCGATTGTCATCGCATGTGGTCTGGGCTGGTGGGCGACGGCACGGATGACGGCAGGCAGTGACAACCACGATCCGTCTGAAATTGTCATCGACGAGGTGGCGGGCCAGTGGATCGCGCTGATCCCGCTCAGCTATGCTGCCTGGTCGATGGAGATTTCGATACTGGCGATGTGGCCGGGCTGGATTGCCGCTTTTGCCCTGTTTCGGTTCTTTGACATCACCAAGCTGGGCCCGGTGGGCTGGGCTGACCGGCGGGGCGATCCGTTGGGGGTGATGCTGGATGATGTTATTGCCGGTGTCTTTGCTGCCTTTGGCGTGCTGGCGCTGGCGGCACTGTATCACGGGGTCTTGTAGATGGATCTGGCAGCCGCCCTGCTGAAGGAAACGGCGCGTGCAGGTGTGATGCTGTGCTGCGCCGAAAGCTGCACAGGCGGGTTGGTCGCCGCGGCACTGACGGATTTGCCGGGCTCTTCCGCAATGATGGAACGCGGCTTTGTCACCTATACCAACCGCGCCAAGGTTGAGATGCTGGGCGTTTCTGAACAGACGCTGGAGCGTTTTGGTGCAGTTTCTGAGCAGGTGGCCGGGGAAATGGCGCGCGGTGCCTTGGGGCGTTCGGGCGCACAGGTTGCGGTTGCGATCACGGGTATCGCGGGCCCTGGCGGATCAGAGCACAAGCCAGAGGGCCGCGTCTGCTTTGGCATTGCCTCTGCCGACAAGACGCAGGTGCAGACGCAGGAATTTGGTGCCAAGGGCCGTACGCAGGTGCGACTGGCGGCGCGCGATCACGCGCTTGCCCTCTTGCTCAGCGCCGTGCGTAAACTGCCCTCTATTTAGGCGGCACCCTGTATAGCCGCCCAATTATGTAACGATTTCAAAATCGCATGTATTTTTTGCGCTCAGCCCCTTTTCTAAGCGGCCCGTATGGACAATCTGCCCGGACCTTTTGAAAGAAGTACTGGAGCACCCCTTCGATGAATGCCGCTGATACCGCGTGGATCATGACCGCGACCGCCCTTGTCTTGCTGATGACCTTACCGGGTCTGGCATTGTTTTACGGAGGGCTTGCCCGCGCCCGCAACGTGCTGAGCGTGTTCATGCATTGCTATGCCATCGCCTGTCTGATGTCGGTGCTGTGGTTCCTTTTGGGCTATTCCATTGCTTTTGGACCCGGCGAAAGCGGGTTCTGGGGCGGTCTGGGCAAAATGGGGCTGAACGGCGTGGATGCCGACAGCCTGAGCGGGACACTGCCTGAAATCCTGTTCTTTGCCTTCCAGATGACTTTTGCCATCATCACGCCTGCGCTGATCGTGGGGGCCTATGTGGAGCGGATCAATTTCGCTTTCATGCTGATGTTTTCAGCGCTCTGGATGCTGCTGTGCTATGCGCCTGTGGTCCATTGGGTCTGGGGCGGCGGGATGCTGGCCGATGGCGGTATCTTTGGCGAGACCGGGGTCCGGGACTTTGCCGGCGGGATTGTCGTGCATGAGACGGCCGGTCTTGCGGCGCTGGTGTTGGCCGTGATGCTGGGCGCGCGCAAGGACCAGACCAAACCGCCCCATAACCCCGGCATCGTGATGATCGGGGCAGCCCTGCTTTGGGTTGGCTGGTTCGGCTTTAACGGCGGATCGCAACTGGCGGCTGACGGTGGTGCGGCGATGGCCATCACGGTCACGCATATCTCTGCGGCGACGGCATCATTGACATGGGCCCTGTGGGAGCGGATCAAGTTCGGCAAGGCGTCGCTGGTGGGCATCGTGACCGGCACGATTGCCGGTCTTGCCTCCATCACGCCTGCATCGGGTTTTGTCGGTCCTTGGGCGGCGCTGCTGATCGGTGCGGTTGCCGGTATTCTGTGTCAGGAAGCGGTCGTATTGATCCGCAACAAGATCAAGATCGACGATACATTGGATGTCTTTGCCGTGCACGGTGTCGGCGGGATCTTTGGGACGATCATGATTGCAGCGCTGGGGGCCGGATCATGGGCAGCCCAATTGGGATCGCTGGTGATCGTGGGTGTGTTCACGGTCGTGGTGACATTTGTCATAGCACTGGTCTGCAAGGCCCTCGTGCCGATGCGGGTCGACGCAGAGACCGAAAGCAACGGTCTGGATCTGACGGTCCATGGTGAGCGGGCCTACGACATCACCAGCTGAGACGTGAAGCCGCGCAGGCTTTCCCCTTGCGCGGCATTCCACAAGGCGCGGGCAGCTGCATCACCCAGCAAGGCCTGCGCCTTTTGATTCAGTTTCGCCGCGCGGACATTCATGTCCATCGGCGTCATCAGATCATGTTTGAACCGGCGCATGGCCCCGTTTTTCAAGGTCACCGAAATCTCTGCCTGGGTTTCTGACAGGCGCGGCTCTTCGCTGACCTTGATGCGGTCGCGCAGTGCTACGATGGCCGCGTCCTGGGTGATCGCGTCGGTGTAATTTGCAATCGCCCCCGTTTGATGGCCCAACAGGACCATCGCTGCCGTCTGACGATAGCTGAATTTCGCGGCCAGCCCGGTTTGCGGATCGGGGATGTTGCATACGGACATCCAGCGCGGATGGGTGCGGATGTGAATGCCTTCAATTTCATCGGGGTTCAGACCTGCAGGGCCAAGCGCCTCAAGGGAGGCATGCAGGCCGTGGCAGCAGGCGTGGAACTTGTGACTGATGGACGCGATGTGCCAGTCTTTGCGGGGCAGGTTGACGGGGGCATCCATGCCATGATGGGTCGCCCCAAAGCCCAAAGGCCCCGCCAGCCCGTCATGGGCCGCCGTCACGCCCGCCTGCGCCCAAAGTGCGGCCTCCACCCCGGTGCGGGCAGCAAGCCCGGCATTGAGCGGTTTTGCCATGGTTCCGAACTGCGCCTTGAGACCAGATGCCATGCTGGCACAAAGGCCAAGCGCGGCGCGGGTCATGTCAGCGTCAAAGCCCAACAGTCGCGCCGCCCCCAATGTGGCCCCAAAGGCCCCCGCCGTCGCCGTCTGGTGATAGCCGATCTGATAGTGATCCCGGCCCAGCCATAGCCCTGTGAGGATCGACCCCTCAACGCCGATGGTGGCGGCGTCTACCAAGGTTTCCAGATCGGCACCGATATCCTCGCTCAGGGCCAGGACCGCCGGGATCACCGCGACCGAAGGGTGACCGATATGCGCAAAATGCGTGTCGTCATAATCCAGCGCATGGCTGAGCGTGCCATTGATCAATGCCGCCGCAGAGGCCGCGGCGGTGCCCCCGCCAAGGATGGTATTTGGCCCCCTGGCCATGGTCATCTGGATTTGGGCGAAATCGGCAAAATCATCGTCGCGGGCCCCCGCGATGCCGCAGGCCGCCCAGTCAAACAGCGACAATCGCATCATCTGGGCTGCGTCCTGCGGCACCTCGCAGGTGGCGAAACGGATCAGAAGGTCAGTGATCCCGCCCTGCCCGGCCATCAGGCGGCACCGCCATAAAGCGCCTTGGCCCGCGCCTCAAAGGCGCGCACCACCCGCTGCATGGCCTCGTTAAAGACCACGCCGATGATGCCTTGCAAGATCGCATTCCTGAATTCGAAATCCACGTGGAAATGGACCTTGCAGCCGCCTTCGATGTCTTCGAAACGCCAGTCGGATTTCATGTATTTGAACGGTCCGTCCAGATATTCGGTATCAATCCGCTTTTCTTGCGGCCACAGCACCACCCGCGAGGTAAAGCGTTCACGGAACACTTTGAAACTGATCACCAAATCGGCGTCCATGACGCGGTGATCGCCCTTGTCCTCATCCCGGCGGATGCGGGCAGCAGCAGTCCAGGGCAGGAATTCGGGGTATTTCGCCACATCGGCCACCAGCGTGTACATCTGGTCGGCGCTATAGGGCAGCTCTTTGATCTCAGAATGGGTTGGCATTGCTTTCCGCGCTTGCTCAGGGTAGCCCTGTTTCACTGTTCAGGCACATAATTTCAAGGGCTAAGGTCATGACAGATCGTCGCTACGTGATTGATGAAATGATCTCGGCCAAATCGATTGCCGCCCGCATTGAGGTCCTGTGCCGTGAGATACAGACCGAATTTGCCGATACCGACAAGCTGGTCGTCGTTGGATTGCTGCGGGGTTCGTTTGTTTTTATTGCCGATCTGGTGCGCGAACTGGACCTGCCCATAGAGGTCGATTTCCTTGAGGCGTCAAGCTATGGGGACGGCATGGAAAGCAGCCGGGAAGTCCGTATCCTCAAGGACTTGCGCGGTGCCATCGAAGGGCGCGACGTGCTGGTGGTCGAAGATATCGTTGATACTGGCCATACACTGCACCATGTGACCAATCTGCTGAAATCGCGCGCGCCTGCCCGGCTGAAAACAATTGCGTTGCTGGATAAACCCAGCCGCCGCGAGGTCAATATGAAAGCCGATTGGACAGGTTTTGAAATTCCCGATGAATTCGTTGTAGGCTACGGAATTGATTTTGCGCAGCGAAACAGAAACCTGCCCTTCATCGGCAAGGTGCGTTTCACATGAACCCCATTTGGCTGATGCGTATGGCCCAATGGGCGCGCAATCCACCTTCGGCCAAACGAGTAAAGTTTGTCTTTGCAATCATTGCCTTGGCCGCTGTGATCTGGGGTATTGAATGGATGGGCTGGTGGCCCGATTGGGCCACGGCAGAGCGTTTTCCGCGACGGTTCTGATTGCGCGACGTGCAGGCGGGCCGGTTTTGTGGCCATCGCCGCATTTTCCCGATCACAAAAATGTTTTCATCAAATCAAATACGATGTGTAAACTAATTGTGATGGGAATTGATTTCCCTGCTGCGACCCAATTTTCACAGGGAGACAACGATGAATATCTTCTCTAGAAAGACAATCGTACTTGGTATTTGCGCAGGTGTTATTGCGACAGCCAGCTGGGCAGACAGTCATTCGGCTGAAAAACTTAATCCGGCCGTGGCGGCACGCCATGCACAGATGCAGATGATCGGCTATAACATCGGCATTCTGGGTGCCGTTGCCAAAGGTGAAATGGAATATGATGCTGCCATGGTGGCATCGGCTGCTGCGAATTTGCAGGCCTTGGCCAAATTGGACGGTGCCACGCTTTGGGTGGCGGGCACCGAACAGGGAGCGACAGCAGGTTCTCGTGCGAAACCCGAAATCTGGAGCGATTCTGCCGGTTTTGCAGCCAAGTTTGACGACCTCGCCATGGCCTCTGCCGCGTTGATCGGTGCGGCGGATGCAGCGGCGGTTGGTGCGGGCATGGGCGACCTGGGTGGTACCTGCAAGGCCTGTCACGAATCCTATCGTGGCCCCAAGAACTGATCCTTGGGCCGAAAGCTGAACATACTGGGAATAGCGGCCGTATTGGGCGCTACAGGGGCTTGGTTCTTGACCGCCCCTGCCCCTCAGACGCAGAATTTCGCGACAGGACATATCGCTGATCCGGATCACGGACAGATTGTTTTCACCGCAGCTGGCTGTGCGTCATGTCATGCGGCACCAGATGCGACAGAGGCGGACAAGCTGACCCTTGCGGGGGGGCATGAATTTGTCAGTCCCTTCGGCACCTTTTATGCCCCTAATATCTCGCCCGGTCCGCAGGGTATCGGGGGATGGTCGCTGGATCAATTTGCCCATGCGGTGACGCAGGGTGTCTCTCCGCAGGGGCAGCATTATTACCCGGCTTTTCCCTATGGCTCCTATGTTCATATGTCGCCCACCGATGTCAGCGACCTGTTTGCCTATATGAAAACCCTGCCGGTTGCGGACCAACCCAACACGCCACATGATATCGGTTTCCCCTTTAACATCCGGCGCAGTCTGGGCCTGTGGAAACAGCTCTATATGCCAGACAGCTTTGTGCTGACAGGCGATCTGACACCCGAGGAGGCACGAGGCCGCTATCTGGTTGAGGCCTTGGCGCATTGCGCGGAATGTCACACCCCGCGCACGCCCTTGGGCGGGCTTGACCGCGCCGCCTGGCTGTCAGGGGCACCCAACCCATCAGGCAAGGGACGCATCCCAAACATCACGACAGGCGCTTTGGAATGGTCGGACAGCGATCTGATCTATTACTTTGAAAGCGGGCTGACCCCAGATTACGACAGCGTTGGCGGATCAATGGCCGCAGTTGTTACCAATCTGGCGGCCCTGCCGGCCGGCGATCGCGCAGCGATCGCGGCCTATCTCAAGGCAGTGCCCGCGATCCCCTAAGCCAGCCCCAGTTTCTTGTTCCGCGCGGCGCGCAGGCGGGCAAAATCATCGCCGGCGTGATAGGATGAACGGGTAAGCGGGGTGGCCGAAACCATCAAGAAACCCTTGCCATAGGCGGCCTTTTCATAGGCTGCGAATTCATCGGGATGCACAAAGCGGTCGACCCTGTGGTGTTTCGGGGTCGGCTGCAGGTACTGGCCTATGGTCAGGAAATCAATGTCTGCGGCGCGCATGTCCTCCATGACCTGAATAACCGATTGGCGGTCCTCGCCCAGCCCGACCATGATGCCCGATTTGGTGAACATCGACGGATCCAGTTCCTTGACCCTCTGCAACAGGCGCAGGGAATGGAAATACCGCGCGCCGGGTCTGACTTCTGGATAGAGGCCGGGTACGGTCTCAAGGTTGTGGTTGAAAACATCGGGCCGCGCCTCAACCACCTTTTCCAAGGCTTCAGGACCACAGCGGATGAAATCAGGCGTGAGGATTTCGATCGTGGTATCGGGGCTGCGGTGCCGGATGGCGCGGATGGTCTGTGAAAAATGCTCGGCCCCGCCGTCCGCGATATCATCGCGGTCCACCGAGGTGATCACCACATGGTTCAACCCCAGTTTCGCCACCGCGTCTGCCACGCGACCGGGTTCAAAGACATCCAGATCCTCTGGCGGTTTTCCGGTCGCAATGTTGCAAAAGGTACAGGCACGGGTACAGACTTCTCCCATGATCATCATGGTCGCATGACCCTGTGACCAGCATTCGCCGACATTGGGGCAACCAGCCTCTTCGCAGACGGTGACCAACTTGTTGTCGCGCATAATCTTGGCGGTCTCGGCATAGCCTTTGCCGCCGGGTGCCTTGACCCTGATCCACGATGGTTTCTTGGGCTGGGCATTGTCGGGCTTGCGCGCTTTTTCGGGGTGGCGCTGTTCGGGGATTTTCAGATCGCGCATGAGATGTCTCCACTTGGTTGGTGGTTATCTAGCACATTCTTCTGCCGACAAAACCCTATGGCGTCGCATTGCTGCTATGCGACGCCATTTTCGCGCGGCCTGAGGGACTAGCCGATCATCGCACCACCGGGGCCCACCGTCTCGTCATAATGACGTTTGAGACGGATCAAGGCGATGCGCAGGACAATCTTGCCTGACCGGGCCGACCAGCCCAGACGTTTTTCGGTTGTCTCCAGCCCCTCAAGGTAACAGCAGCACCGCAGCACCACATCCGACAGGCCCGGGCCTAGGTTTTGCAGTGCGGCATGGACCCGTGCCCGAGCCTGCGCGGGTGCGGCGGCCGCATGTCCGCCCGCCCCCGGTCCGGTTTGGGTGCCCGCCGTCAGAAAGTGATCCCAGTTCTGGGTGGTGCCGTCCTCCATCTGGGCCAGTTCGAAATCCTCGCGCAGACGTTCGCCCGCCTGCACCAGTGCATCGCCCAGAAAAGGCACGCCCTTTTTATCCCGGCGCCGTGCCAGCGCGCTGAGCGGGCTTTCCCCGATGGCATAGCGTGACCGCGCACCCTGCCCCTCGCCCGCGCAGCCCGGCCCCTTAAGTGCCGCATCAAAAGGAGCCTGCGCCTCGGCACAGCCATCTACCGGTTCGGATATGGGGCCAAAACGGGTCACGAATTCGGCCAACGCACCGCGTCCGGCTGTGGTGATCTTGTAGCGGATGATCCGCCCGCTGCTGACCGGGCTGATCCAGTCTTTCAAGGCCATGGCCTGGGCGATATCGGCATCCACCACCGCCGTCCGCGTGCCAGCGCCCCCCGGCATGTCACGCACTACGACCGCCTTGTCCAAATCAGAGGCAACCGCCAGCACCGCCCCTGCTTCGCGCAGCCTGCGCAAGACGCGCATGGCCTCGCGGGTCAGCCTGGCATCATCCGGCACAGCAAGCTGAAGTGACGTTTCCTGCGCGGGCTTTTTAGGCTGGCGTTTTGCGGGCTGCGGCGCGCTGGCAGCACCCAATTTGCGCAGGGCCGCATCGACCAGGGGATCATCGCGGCGCATTTCAATCTTGCGGATCTGGCGCAGTATCGTCGAGGCATGACATCCCGCCTCCCGGGCCAGGGCACGGATGGGATGCCCCTTTTCCGTATGCGCGATGTAATGCAAGGCCCCCGGCGGCACCCACCCCGGCAGATTTGCGGCCCGTGCCATGCCTGTCATTTCGATATGTGTCCCCATGATATCCCCCTTTCGGTTTCCCGTGATGAAAATTATCCACAATTTGTTAACGCAACCTAGAGATGCATTTGTTACCTATTCGTTAAAATCCTGTGGTTTCTTAAGCATTGTTTCTAAATGATAAACAGTTGTAAAACGCCCGAACGTAAAAATGCGGCTCTGCGCAACACCTCTTTAGGTTGTGTATTCTGAGGATACATTCACGGTTCTTTCGCCGTGTTATCCACAGCCAAAGGACAGTGACGATGCAAGACATACTGACAATGTTGAACGCGGTGCGCCGCCCCGAGCTTATGATGCGGGCGGCACGCATTGGCGCACAAAGCTATCGCCGGACGGCCCATTTGCCACGACTTCTGGGATACGGGGTGCTGCCGCGTCATGCGCCGGCCGTGCTCAGGCTGATGGAAATGGAAGCAGCGCTTGAGGATATGCGCACCCGTGATGACGCCAGCTATAGCGTGGTGCGGCATCTCGATGTGCTGATTGCTTTGGTCGGTGAGGCCCGCGTGCTCAGCACAGCGCAGGCCTCAACCGCGATCACATGAAACTGTCAGGCTCTGCCAGTTTCTTCTGGGCGACAAAGGCATCCAGCCCCTCGCGAATGGCGGGGTCCATGGCGGGCTGCTGGTAATCGGCCAGCATTTTTTCAACCCGGCGCGTGGCCAGCGCCTCTGTGTCGCGTGCCCCTTCATCTTGCCAGGTTTCAAATGGCTTGTAGTCCAGCAGATCGGACTTCCAGAAGGCGCTTTTGAAATTGCCCTGGGTGTGGGCACAGCCCAGGAAATGCCCGCCCGGTCCCACTTCGCGGATCGCATCCATGGCTTGGGCGTTCTCATCAATCTGCACACCTTTGGCAAAATGGTGCAGGATGCCCAATTGATCCGCGTCCATGACGAATTTCTCAAAAGAGCTGACCAGCCCCCCTTCAAGCCATCCGCAGGCATGCAGCATGAAATTCACACCCGACAAAAGCCCCATGTTCAAACTGTTCGCGGTTTCATAAGCAGCCTGCGCGTCAGGCAGTTTCGAGCCACAGAATGATCCCGCAGAACGGTAGGGCAGATTGAGCCGCCGGGCCAGTTGCCCCACCCCATAGGTGATATGAGCAGCCTCAGGTGTGCCAAAGGTCGGCGCGCCCGAATTCATATCGATCGAGGTCACGAAGGCCCCCATGATCACGGGCGCACCCGCACGGCACAGCTGTGAATAGGCAATGCCGGCCAGACCTTCGGCCAAGACCTGTGTCAAGGTGCCCGCCACGGACACCGGTGCCATGGCACCGCCCACAATGAAGGGCGAAACGATACAGGCCTGATTGTTCTGCGCATAGACATCCAGTGCCCCCATCATCACATCGTCGAATGTCATCGGAGAATTGATGTTGATCAATGATGTCATCACGGTGTTTTGCTGCACAAAATCCTCACCAAAGAGGATCTTGCACATATCAACCGAATCCTGTGCCCGCGACGGCTCTGTCACCGATCCCATGAAGGGTTTATCGCTCAGCGTCATATGGGCATGCAGCATGTCCAGATGGCGTTTGTTAACCGGAATATCTGTCGGTTCACATACGGTGCCGCCCGAATGGTGCAGCCATTTGGACATATAGCCCAGCTTCACGAATTTATTGAAATCCGCCATCGTGGCATAGCGGCGCCCGCCTGCGGCATCGCGCACAAAGGGGGGGCCGTAAACCGGGGCCAAGACCAGATTGCGCCCACCGATGACGACATTGCGCTCTGGGTTGCGGGCATGCTGGACATATTCAGAGGGGGCCGTGGCACAAAGCTTGCGCGCCAGACCGCGTGGAATGCGCACCCGCTCGCCCGTCACATCTGCCCCCGCATCGCGCCAGCGCTGCAAAGCCAGCGGATTATCGGGGAAATTCACACCGATCTCTTCCAATACCGTTTCGGCATTATACTCGATCAGCTCAAGCGCCTCTTCGGTCAGCACTTCATAGTTTGGAATGTTACGCTCAATGAACTTTGCAGTTTCAAAAGACACTGCACTGCGTTCCGCCCGCCGTGCTGCACCCCCACCGCCACGTCCGCGCCGCGCTGTTTCCGCCATGTCATCGATCCTTATGTCAATATTTGCCCTGTGCTATCCCATTCCCCTCTCCGCCTTCTCGCAAATACCGTCCTGTGAGGGTAAAAAACGACATCTATGCGCCCGCTTCTCTTTTTGGCCCTAAATCCCTCGGGGGTTTGGGGGCAGGCCCCCAATCCGCCCCTTGCCAGCAGCGCGCTGCCCACATAATCAGGCGGTATGACACAGATCGCCTCCCCCACCGACCACGACCGCCTGCTGATCATTGATTTCGGCAGCCAGGTTACCCAACTCATCGCCCGCCGCCTGCGCGAATTAAACGTCTTTTGTGAAATCCACCCGTTCAATCTGGTGGATGCGGCGTTTCTGGCTGACTTCAATCCCAAGGCCGTGATCCTTTCTGGCGGCCCGGCTTCGGTCTTTGACAAAGGGGCCCCGCGCCCGCCGGAACAGGTGTTTGAACTGGGCGTGCCTATCCTGGGGATCTGTTATGGCCAGCAGGTCATGATGGAAATGCTGGGCGGCAAAGTTGAGCGTGGCCATGGCACGGCCGAATTTGGCCGCGCCTATGTCACGCCCCAGGCCGACCATCTTGATCTGCTGCAAGGCTGGTTCCAGACTGAGCGCGAGCAGGTCTGGATGAGCCACGGCGATCACGTCAGCAAGATCGCGGCCGGTTTCAAGGTCTTTGGCACTTCGCCCAACGCGCCTTTTGCCATCACAGCCGATACATCGCGCCAGTTCTACGCGGTTCAATTCCACCCCGAAGTGCACCACACGCCCAATGGCGCGAAACTTTACGAGAATTTCGTGCGCATCGCGGGTTTCAAAGGGGACTGGACGATGCGCGCCTACCGCGAAGAGGCGGTGGCGGCGATCCGCGAACAGGTAGGCGACAAACAGGTGATCTGTGGATTGTCCGGCGGCGTGGATTCGTCGGTTGCGGCCGCGCTGATCCATGAGGCGATCGGCGATCAGCTGACCTGCGTCTTCGTCGATCACGGCCTGTTGCGCAAGAACGAGGCCCAAGAAGTCATCACGATGTTCCGCGACCATATGAACCTCAAGGTCATTCATGCGGATGAGGTCGAACTGTTCCTGGGCAAGCTCGAAGGGCAGTCGGACCCCGAGACCAAGCGCAAGATCATCGGCGGTTTGTTCATTGATGTGTTTCAGAAATATGCCGATCAGATCGAAGGGGCAGAGTTTCTGGCCCAGGGCACGCTCTATCCCGATGTGATCGAATCGGTCAGCTTTTCAGGCGGCCCTTCCGTGACGATCAAGAGCCATCACAATGTGGGCGGCCTGCCCGAAAAGATGGGATTGAAGCTGGTCGAACCGCTGCGTGAACTCTTCAAGGATGAGGTCCGCGCCCTTGGGGCCGAACTGGGCCTGCCCGCGTCTTTCATCGGGCGCCATCCCTTTCCCGGGCCGGGCCTTGCGATTCGCTGCCCCGGAGAGATCACCCGCGAAAAGCTGGAGATCCTGCGCGAGGCGGATGCGGTCTATATCGACCAGATCCGCAAACACGGGCTTTATGATGAGATCTGGCAGGCATTCGTGGCCATTCTGCCGGTGCGCACCGTTGGTGTGATGGGCGATGGGCGGACCTATGATTTCGCCTGTGCATTGCGCGCTGTGACCTCGGTGGATGGGATGACGGCTGATTATTATCCGTTCAGCCATGAATTCCTGGGCGAGACAGCCACGCGGATCATCAACGAAGTGCCCGGCATCAACCGTGTCACCTATGACATCACCTCCAAACCGCCCGGAACCATCGAATGGGAGT
>JAFMGZ010000001.1 GCA_017854855.1 Sulfitobacter sp.
GATCGAACCGTTTGACGCGCTGTTTACCCAAGGCATGGTGACCCATGAGATCTACCTGACACGTGATGCCAGCGGGCGTCCGGTCTATCACCTGCCCGAAGATGTGACCGAGGGCAAACTGGCCGACGGCACAGAGGTGGAGATCGTTCCCTCGGCCAAAATGTCCAAATCCAAGAAAAACGTGGTCGATCCGCTGCACATCATCTCGAACTACGGTGCCGACACGGCACGCTGGTTCGTACTGAGCGATTCGCCCCCCGAGCGCGACGTTGAATGGACGGCATCGGGTGCGGATGCCGCGTTCAAACACCTTGGCCGGGTCTGGAACATCTGTGACCGGATTGGCGCGATGGATGCGGCGGCGGCCGGAACGGGCGATGATGATCTGCTGCGCGCCATGCACAAAACCATCCATGATGTGACCCTGGGCATCGAATCCTTCGGTTTCAACGCGGCCATTGCCAAGCTTTATGCCTTTACCGCCGTCTTGCAGAAATCCAAGGCCGGCCATGCGGCCCAGCGCGAGGCGATCATGACACTGGCACAGCTGATGTCACCGATGACACCCCATCTGGCCGAAGATATCTGGGCCCGTCTGGGCGGTGAGGGGCTGATTGTAAACGCACCATGGCCCAAGGCGGACGAAGCCATGCTGGTGGATGATACTGTCACCTTGCCCATTCAGATCAATGGCAAGCGGCGTGCAGAAATTCAGGTTCCGGCGGATATGTCGAAGGAAGAGGTTGAAAAAATCGCGCTGGCCCATGAAGCTGTCATCAGAACCCTTGACGGGGCTACGCCGAAAAAGGTGATCGTTGTGCCCGGACGTATCGTGAATGTCGTTGCTTAGGACCAAACCCACCCGCCGTTTTGTTGTGCTGGCCCCTCTGGCGCTGGCCGCCTGCGGCTTTGAGCCGGTCTATGGCCCTGGCGGAAATGGCGCGTCCTTGCAAAACCGCGTGTTGGTCGATCCGCCCAGCACGCAGGATGGCTATCTTCTGGTCAGAGAACTGGAAGAAAAGCTGGGACGTGCTGCTCAGCCTGCTTTCGCGCTGTCGTTGACCATCAACACCGCTGAGACCCGGCTGGCGATCGACCGCGAGGGCGATACCGGGCGGCTCAACCGGATCGGGATTGTCGATTACAGCCTGCGCAATGTGGCCACGGGGCAGATTGTGACCTCGGGCCAGGTTGAGAATTTCGTGGGATCATCGGCGACCGGTACGACGGTCGAAACACTTGCCGGTGAACAGGATGCGCAAAAACGTCTGATGAAGGTCATCGCAGATCAGATTATTGCAAGGCTCTATGCCGCTGATCTGTCCGCATGAAGCTATCGCCGCGCGATGCAAACGCCTATTTTGCCCGGCCCGATCCGGATAAGACCGGGCTGCTGATCTTTGGCAGCGATGCCATGCGCGTCGCGCTCAAACGTCAGGAGTTTCTGAAATCCCTGCTGGGGCCCGGTGCCGAGGAAGAGATGCGCCTGACCCGTATTCCCGCAGCCGAATTGCGCCGCGATCCGGCGATGTTGCTGGATGCGGTCAAGGCCGTGGGCTTCTTTCCCGGCCCGCGTGCTGCATTTGTCGAGGATGCCAATGACACGGTCGCGGCGATCGTGATTGATGCGCTGGGGGACTGGCAAAAGGGCGATGCGCAGATCGTGGTCAGTGGCGGCGACCTGAAGAAAACTTCGAAAATCCGCAAAGCGTTTGAGGCGCATCCCGGTGCCTATGCCGCCGCGATCTATGACAACCCTCCCGACCGGGCCGAGATTGAAAACATCCTGTCTGCGGCCAAACTGACCCCGCAACCCGATGCGATGGTCGTTCTGACCGATCTGGCCCGTATGATCGACCCCGGCGATTTTCGCCAGACCATCGAAAAGCTGACGCTGTACAAGCTGAATGATCCCACCGACCTGAGCAGCGACGACATTGCCGCCTGCGCGCCTACATCGACAGAGGCCGATGTAGACGATATTTTGCATGTGGTTGCCGAAGCGCGGGCCAGCGATATCGGCCCGGTGATGAGCAAACTGCAGGCACAGGGCGTCACCGCCGTCACGCTGACCATCATGGCGACGCGGCATTTCCGCACGCTGTACCGCATTGCCGCCAGCCCCGGTGCGCCGATCTACGGTGTGCGCGACCGGGACCGCGCCATGCGACAGGCCAGAAGCTGGGGTGCCGCCAAACTGGAAACCGCGCTTGGCGTGCTGACCGATACCGATCTGACGCTGCGCTCTGCTGGACAGAACGCCCCGGCGCTTGCTTTGGTGGAACGTGCCTTTATCCGGTTGGCGATGCTGGGCGCGCAACGATAAATTCGAGGAGGATTATCAATGTATACAGTTGTTGGAGCGATCAAATCCCGGGCCTTTCGGGTCATGTGGATGTTAGAGGAAATGGGGCTTGAATATGCCCATATCGATGCAGGACCACGGTCGGACGAGGCGAAAAAGTACAATCCGTCAGGCAAGATCCCAGCGCTTGTTGATGGCGATGAGGTTTTGACCGACAGCGTCGCGATCATGACCTATCTGGGCGATAAACACGGACAGCTGACCGCCCCTGCCGGCACGCCCGCCCGCGCGCGTCAGGATGCCATGACCTTTTGGCTGATTGATGAGTTTGACGCGATCCTGTGGGCTGCGGCCAAACACAGTTTTGTCTTTCCCGAAGACCGCCGCGTGCCAGAGATCAAGGACAGTCTGAAAGCAGAGTTCGCAAGATCAGCCGATCTGCTGGCCGAACGTCTGGAAGGCCCGTTTTTGATGGGTGACCAGATGACCCATGCCGATATTCTGGCCTGTCACTGCCTGAACTGGTCCATCGGCGCAGGTTTTCCGCGCCTGAACGACAAGCTGGCGGATTGGGCCAAGGGCCTGCGGGATCGTGATGCGTTCAAGGCCGCGCAGGCCAAGGTCGCAAGCTGATCACAGATCAGTGGCTCGCAGGCGTTTGACAGCCTGCAAGCCTGCCCAACGGCCCGTGGCCAGACTGACAGAGATCAGATAGCCGCCTGTTGGCGCTTCCCAGTCCAGCATCTCTCCTGCGGCGAAAACACCCGGCAGATCACGCAGCATCAGCCCCTGATCCAGCGCACCAAAGGCAATGCCGCCGGCTGTTGATATTGCCTCGTCGATGGGGCGCAGCCCCGCGTGCTGGACCGGCAGAGCCTTGAGCAGGCGCGCAGTGGCCCGCAAGGTGTTGGGCAAGGGGCGGGCCATTTCCTGCACCAGTGCAATCTGTGCCGGTGACAATTTCAAGGTCTTGCGCAGGTGATTGGCAAGGCTTGCCTTGCCGCGCGGTTTGCTGAGCCGCGCGGTGATTTCGGGCACGGTCATGTCAGGCAGCAGATCCAGCGTCAAAGCATGCCCTTCGCGAATGCCCCGCGACACGGTATAGATGCCGCCCCCCTCCAGACCGCGCAAGGACAGTGTCGCCTCTCCCCGTGATGCGTAAGGCCCCGCAGCCCATGCCACGCCCTTGAGCGGTGCACCGAAATGTTTCGCCATATGGGGTGACCATTCAACCATCAGACCCGCATTGGAGGGGGCAAAGGGGGCGATCTTGATCCCTTTGGCCTGCAGGATGTCAGCCCAGGCCCCGGTGGCACCCAGCCGTGACCAACTGGCACCACCCAGGGCCAGAACAGTGGCATCCGCCGTGATCTGTTGTGGTCCCATCGGCGTGTCAAAAGTCAGTGCATCACCTTGCCAGCCTTGCCAGGACCAGCGCGTGCGCAGTTCGACACCCAGCGCACCCAGACGCCCCATCCAGGCGCGCAGCAGGGGTGATGCCTTCATCGCCTTGGGAAACACGCGACCGGTTGAGCCGGTAAAGACCTCTTGGTTCAACCCCCGCGCCCAATCCTGAACAGCCTTTGAGTCAAAGTCACGGATGATCGGGGCCAGGGGGGCGGCCGCGTCCGTGAGGGCGGCCATGAAGGGCGTGAAAGCCTCGTCCTTGGTCAGGTTCAGACCGGATTTGCCCGCCATCAGGAATTTGCGCCCCGCCGACGGTTTTGCCTCGCAGAGAGTGACCTTCAAACCGGCCTCGGCCATCACTTCGGCGGCCATCAGGCCTGCGGGGCCTGCCCCGATGACTACAGCATGTTTAATGGGCGCATCTGTCATGTCTCAACCTTGGGCATCCCGCCCTTGATCTCTACAACGCGCTGCGGATAAGGAATCTCGATCCCGGCGTCCTTGAGCGCGTTCCAGATCAGGAACAACACATCAGACGTGTATTTGTTGTCCCCGTCATCCAGCCCGTTCACCCAGAATTCGACGGCAAAATCAATGCCATTGTCGCCAAACCCGCGCAGTTCGCAATCTGGCGGATAGGGTTTGTCCAGCACCTCGGGATGGGTCGCGACGGCGGCCTCTATCAAGGCGGGGACCAGATTGATGTCCGTATCATAGCTGACCGAAAACGGGGCCTCAAAGCGGTTGGCAGAGCCGCTGTCGGAATAGTTGATCACACGGGTGGTGATAAAATCCTCGTTGGGAACAACGATCCAGCGGCCATCAAAGGTTTCAAGGATCGCGGCGCGGGCCATCATCTTGACGATCTTGCCCTTTTCGCCGCCGTCCAGTTCGACATAATCACCGACCGTTGCCTGGCCTTCGACCAACAGGATCACGCCCGAGATAAAATTCGAGGCAATCTTTTGCAGGCCAAACCCCAGACCCACACCAATCGCACCGCCCAGAACCGCCAGCGCGCTCAGGTCTACGCCGATGATGTTCATCAACAGCAAGAAGGCGATGGCAAAGATCGCAAACTCTGCCGTCTTGATCAAAAGTTGCCGGATGGAGGGGCGCATTTCCTTGTTTTGCGCGATCAGCGCAGAGGTCTGGCTGTTGGACCACTGGCCCAGCCAGAACAGGATTGCCCCGGCAATCAGGCCACGCACCAGCGTGATCAGCGAAAAGCGGATGTTGCCGACACCGACAACGGTTTCTGACAGGGCCTGGCTGACCACATCCAGCAGACCCAGCGTATAGATCGCCATGATCGGCAGCAGGATATAGCGGCCCATCAGCTTGAGGAACGGGTCAGAGACGATGTCACGCACCAACGCACGGGCGGCCAGCAGCAAGAACAGGCGTTTGCCAAAGGCAATCACAGCCCCGCTGTCAAACAAGGAGCGTACGATGCTTTCGCCGATGCCGGTCAACGCATAGGCCAGCAGGGGTGAAATCAGCGGTAGGAATTGCAGCAAGAACCGGCGCGGCGTGGCAAAGATGTTCTCTTTTTCACCCGGATCGATCAGTTTGGCCAAGCTGGGGCGCAGCCGCCGGGTGATCACACCCGCCAGCAGCCACGCCAGCACCAACAGCGCAAACTGCGACCAGGCTGCGGGGCTTGCCAGCCAGCTGAGTGCCAATTCCCAGGCTTGCACCGCATAGCCGTAGGCCTGCTGTACGATTTCAGGTTGCGCAGAGAGATCGAACGCCATGGGTCCGCCTTGATTATCCAACTTCATTGAACAACCTCATGCCCCCGTGACCCGCAAGGTTCAAGGTTTTTGACGGATCGGCCCGCCCGTCGCAGTCATTAAGGGTGCGGCACTTGCCTTGACAGCGGGCACAGCAGCGGAAATTGTGCCCAAAACAAAAGAGGCAGAACATGCGTATTCTATTGACCCTTACCGCTCTGACGATCCTTGCCGCCTGCGATGTGCCTTTTGTGCCGTTGATCTGATCAGACGGCACCACCTGCCTATCTGGTCGCTGGACCACACATTTGCTTGATCCCGGTTGCAATCTCGGGGACCGCGGCGGCGGTTTGCTGCGTCAGCATCTGCGCGTGTTCCATCAGCGCGTCCGGCTCTATGATCCGGTCGATCAGGCCAAAATTCAGCGCCTCTTCTGCCTCGATCTTTTGACCGCCCATCAAGATCAGCTTGGTCCGGGCCGGCCCGATTAAGGCGCTCATGCGGGCCGGATCGGAGGGTTGCGGCAGAAAGCCCAATTTCATGACCGGGTAAAAGAACTTGGCACTCGGCACGCTGATGCGCAGATCGCATGCCAGTGCCATGCCCATTGCCCCACCCGCCAGCGTGCCGTTGAGTGCCGCAATGCTCAGCCCCGGCAGTGCCACGATGGCCCCGGACAGGCGTTCCCAAATATCTGATTTGGCCAGTCCCGCGCGGGCTTCGTCCAGATCGGCACCGGCGCTAAAAACCTTGCCGTTGCCCGTCAGGATGACAGCGCGGGCGGCCTGCGCGTCTTCCATGATCTCGGACAATTCGGTCAGCATGACATGGGTCAGCGAATTGGCCTTGTCCGGCCTGTTGAGGGTCACGGTCCAGACATCGTTGTTTTTGGAGAGGTCGATCATACCAGCCCCACCTCACGGCGAATGGCGTCATCGCGCAGCGAGATTTCATCGCCCAGGAACCGGTCCGCTGCACTGCTGCACATCCACAACAGGCATCTGGCGGGCCAATCCGCCGGAATGTGATCTTCCCAGTTCAACTGGCTGACCGGGTTGATCCCGGATGCCTTGATCTCGCGCTGCATCTGGGTGGCGACAGTGCCGGGCGACAGGCCGATGGCGCGAATCCCGTGCTCTGCCTCTTCCAGATGGACGCAGCGGGTCAGCATGTTCACGGCCGCCTTGGAGGCGCAATAATGGCTCCATGCCTCAATCGGATGATGCGCCGCACCCGATGATATGGTCAGGATTGATCCGCCGCCATTGGATTTCATCACCGGCAGGGCCGCGCGCATGCCGTAAAAGACACCGTTGAGATTGACGTCAATCACCTGTGTCCACTCTTGCGGGTCAGCCTCTGACAGGTGCGAAATCGGTTCGATGACGCCGGCATTATTGATCAGCACATCCAGGCTGCCAAAGGTTTGCACCGTGGTCTCTACGGCCGATGCAACCCCTTCATAGCTTGCCACATCGCAAGGAAGGGCGATGGCCTTTGCGCCGATCTGTGCCGCCAGTGCCGCAATCGCATCGTTTGATCGCGCCACCAGTGCGACATTGGCACCCGCCGCGGCAAAGACCCGCGCGGCCTCGGCACCGATGCCGCGACTGGCTCCGGTTATCATGACTGTCTTTCCATTCATGTCCATCTGCCTGCACTCCTTTGAGGCTCAATTATCTGTTTTGCATTTTCTCTTGCCTTCGTGGTAATGATCGTGTGTCCAAGGGTCCACCCCTCTGCATCATGCCAGACGCTTCTGAGGCCGTGTCGGAGGGTGCCGCAAATTTGCCAAAAGGAATTCATATGTCTCGTTTTTCCCCCGTCGCCTTGGGCCTTGCTGTGCCACTTTCGCTTTTCTGTCAGGCAGCATTTGCCGATCTGACCCCATCCGAGGTCTGGGGCGACTGGAAAGCATATATGTTGCAAATGGGATATCAGGTCAGCGCGACAGAGACCGCGAACGGCGGCGACCTGTCAGTCAGCAATATCGATCTCAGCTTTTCCATGCCGGAGGGCGAAGGCACCATGAACATGGCGCTTGGCACCATCGACTTCAACCAAAACAGCGATGGCAGCGTGGCCATTATCCTGCCATCCGTCATGCCCATTACCATCAGCGGGAATGACGGTCTGGAGGATGGCGAAGATTTCAACATGGTGCTGAATTACAGCCAGACGGGTCACGCCCTGACGGCAAGCGGCTCTGCCGAGGCGCTGACCTATGCCTATGACACCGACACTTTTGCAATGAACCTGGCGCAGATGCGGGTCGGCGATGACATGATCGACCGCGAACACGCCAATGCGGAAATATCAGGCGTCGATTTCACCAGCACCACGGTCGTGACCCTTGGGGATATGCGCCAATACGATCAGACCGGCAGCATCGGTGCCATGGCCTATGACATGTTTGTTCGTAATGCCGAAAACGGCGATGCGGTGGCTGAGATCACCGGCACGGTCAACGGTGTAAAGATCGCGGGCAAGGGCAGCATCCCCCTGACAGCCGTGGACAGCACAGACCTGGCTGCCATGCTTGGCTCTGGCTTTGATGTGGCGGGCACGATCAGCTATGGGGGCGGTAGCGCCAATTTCGATCTCAAGGACCCGCAGAACGGCAATTTTGTCGTGAAGAGCACGTCAAACGGCGGTGATTTTGGCGTCAAGGTCGGGGCAAACGGGCTGGCCTATGATCTGGCGCAGCGCGATCTGAATATCGGGATTACCGTCGAGGGCATGCCGATGCCCTTTGAATTCAACATGGCCGAAAGCGGCTTTAACCTGTTGATGCCTGTCAGCAAATCGGACGACCCCCAGGATTTTGCCCTGGGGATGAAAATGGCCGATTTCACCATGTCGGACATGATCTGGGGCATTTTTGACCCTATGGGCCAATTGCCCCGCGATCCGGCCTCGGTCTTGTTGGATATCAGCGGCACGCTGAAGCTGTTGGTGGATGTCCTGAACCCGGATGTCGTCGAGGACATGGTAGGCGCGCCGGGCGAGGTGCAGTCGCTGCGCCTTGGTGCGTTGTTGGTCAGCGCCGCCGGTGCCCGGCTGGACGGGACGGGTGACGTGGCATTCGATGGCAACCCAGCGGGGATGGTGCCAGGCGCGGGCAATCCGGTGGGCGAAATGAACTTTGCCGTGGCCGGGGGCAATGCGTTGCTGGACAAACTGGTGGACATGGGGCTTTTGCCCGCGGATCAGGCGATGGGCGCGCGCATGATGATGGGTCTGTTCGCCGTCCCCGGCGAGGCACCCGATACGCTGAAATCCAAGATCGAATTCACCCCCGAGGGACAGATATTGGCCAACGGGCAGCGTATTCGCTGATTACTTTGTCCGCATTGTGATCAAGGGCGCACCAATGGCGCGTCCTTTTGGGCGCGCGCACTTGTTCTACGCCTGGTGGAAGGTTACCTCTGACCAAACCCCGATGGAGCTTTATCTATGTCACAGGCTTTGGATGCGCTGACCAAATCGCTTTTGCACGCGGCCCAAAAGGCCGGTGCGGATACAGCAGAGGCAAAGGCCGTGCAGGCCACGTCGCTGTCTGTTGACGTGCGGGCGGGCGCGTTGGAGCAGGCTGAAAGGTCCGAGGGCGTGGATATCGGTTTGCGCGTTTTTGTCGGACAGCGCAGCGCCACGGTCTCTGCCTCTGACATATCGGCACGCACGATCGAGGAAATGGCCATTCGCGCCGTGGCAATGGCCAAGGAAGCCCCCGAGGACCCCTATGCCGGTCTGGCCAGCCCTGATCAATTGGCAAGCGCATGGGATGTTGCGGCGCTGGAACTGTGTGACGCGGCACCCGAACCATCGCCCGAAACCCTGCAAGACGAAGCCGCGCGCGCCGAGGCGGCGGCATTGGCCGTCGCAGGGGTGGCACAGGTGCAATCTGCGGGCGCGGGCTATGGACGCCAGAACGTCCACACCGCGATGAGCAATGGGTTTGAGGGCGGATATGCCCGGACCAGCAAGGGGCTGTCTTGTGTGGCCATTGCGGGCACCGGATCGGGGATGGAGCGGGATTATGACGGCGACAGCCGCATTTTCCAAAGCGACCTGCGCGCCCCCGAGGACATCGGCACTTCTGCCGGGCAAAGGGCCATTCAGCGGCTGAACCCCAGAAAGCCGCCCACAGGCACCTATCCGGTGCTGTTTGATGAAAGAATCGCCTCCAGCCTGATCGGTCACCTGCTGTCTGCGGTGAACGGCAGCGCGGTTGCACGCGGTGCATCATTTTTGCGCGACGCAATGGGAGAGATGGTTCTGCCCGAACATCTGTCGGTGATTGAGGACCCGCATCGCCCCCGTGTCAGCGGCTCGCGCCCCTTTGACGCCGAAGGGCTGCCAACGGCGAAACGGATGATTGTCGAAAACGGCATCTTGAAAAGCTGGACACTGGATCTGGCGAATGCCCGCAAGCTGGGGCTGGCCCCGACCGGCAATGCGTCAAGGGGGACGTCTTCTGCGCCGTCGCCAACCAATTGGAACGTGGCATTGACCCAAGGCACCGACAGCCGGGATGATCTGATCCGGCAGATGGGCACGGGCCTGCTTGTCACCTCCATGATCGGCAGCACGATCAACCCCAACACCGGGGATTATTCGCGGGGTGCCGCCGGTCTTTGGGTTGAGAACGGCGAAATCACCCATGCAATCAACGAATGCACCATCGCTGGCAATCTGCGCGACATGCTGCGCGCCATCGTGCCTGCAAATGATGCGCGCACCCATCTGAGCCGCGTTGTACCTTCGCTCTTGATACCGGGGATGACCCTTGCCGGCGCATGATCTGCCCTTGTTGATTGATGCGGCCCGGATGGCTGGTCGGGTCGCGACCAGCTTTACCGGGAGCACGGCGGAACGCTGGGACAAACCCGGTGGCGCGGGTCCGGTCACGGCTGCCGATCTGGCGGTGAATGACCTGTTGCTTTCCACCCTGCGGCAGGCGCGCCCCGACTATGGCTGGCTGTCGGAGGAAACCGAAGACAACCCTGACCGTCTGGACCGCGACCGCGTTTTTATCGTGGATCCCATTGATGGCACCCGCAGCTTTGTCGAAGGGTCCAGCACCTGGGCCCATTCCATCGCCGTGGCAGAACAGGGCGTGATCACCGCTGCGGTGGTCTTCTTGCCCATGCGCGACAAGCTTTATGCCGCAGCACTGGGCCAGGGGGCCACATTGAACGACCGCACCATTCGCGCCTCCACCATGAGTTCGCTAGGGCAGGCCACCGTGCTGGCAGCCAAACCCGCCTTTAGCGACCATCATTGGAAGGCCCGGCAGGCACCTGATTTCAAACGCGGGTATCGGCCATCACTGGCCTATCGCTTGGCCCTGGTCGCCGAAGGGCGGTTCGAGGCCATGCTGACCCTGCGCCACAGCTGGGAATGGGACATCGCCGCCGGTGCGCTGATCGCGGCAGAGGCGGGCGGCTGTGCCCAGGACCGCACCGGCGCACCCTTGCGATTCAACAATGCCGATCCGCGCCTCAACGGCGTAGTCGCAGGCGGTGGTGCCGTTTGTGCCGCGCTGATAGACGCCCTTGCGTGAGCATTGTGATCTGGATAGGCAAACAGCACCTTTTGTCCAATTCAAAGGAAACCTGAAATGACCCAACGCCTGCATCTCGTCTTTGGCGGTGAACTGGTAAAACCCAGCGAAAATACGTTCAAGAACGTCGATGATATTCATATCGTCGGTATTTTTCCGGACTACGCCAGCGCCTATGATGCCTGGAAACGCGAGGCGCAGCGCACCGTGGACAATGCCCATATGCGCTATTTCGTAGCGCATCTGCACCGTCTGCGCGACGAAGAAGTCGCGGCCTCCCCTACCGAAGAGCTGGGCTGACACGCGATGGCGCGGTCGCTGGGGCTTGCTGCCTACCGCGCCCTGGCACGCCGGGGAGAGGCGCAACTGGACGCACCAATCGCACCGCGCCCAGCGGGCCAATTGGTCTGGATCCATGCTGGCGAAACCCGCAATCTGCTAGCCGTGCAAGACCTTGCCATGCGCATTGTCACGGCACGGCGGGGGGTCAGCGTTCTGATCACCACGCCAGACGATTACGCAGCGACACCGCCCACTATCCTGAGACCACAAGGCGACGTCTTTCAGATCAAGGCCCCCAGCGAACATCCCGCAGCCATCGCAGCCTTTCTGGATCATTGGGCACCAAATGTCGGTATCTGGGTCTGGGGCGGACTGAAGCCGAACCTGATATTTGACGCCGCGCAGCGCAACTGCCCCCTGTTCCTGATCGACGCTGATGTGGACGGGATCGAACTGCGGCAAAGCCGCTGGTTGCCCGATTTGACGCGCAGGGTTCTGGCGGCCTTTGACACCGTCATTGCCCGGTCAGAGGCGGGCCACAAGCGGCTGATCCAACTGGGACTGAACGACACCCAGGTACAGCAAACCACTGCATTGCTTGCGGGCGGGCAGGTGCTGGGCTGTGTCGATTCCGACCTGAACGACCTTGCCGCAGCCATGAGCGGACGGCCCGCGTGGTTTGCCACGCAAGTCTTGTCCAAGGAAATTCCGATTGTGCTGGCGGCCCATAAACAGGCCCTGCGCCTGTCCCATCGCCTAATGTTGATCCTGCAGCCGGCCACATCCGCGCTGGCCGACACCGCAGTAGACCTGGCCGCAGAGCAGAATATGACCCTTACCCGATGGGATGACGGGCATTTTCCAGATGAGACCACGCAGGTTCTGATCACTGGCGAACCGGCCGATCGCGGCCTGTTTTTTCGCGTGGCCCCTGTGTCGTTCCTGGGGACGACGCTGGTTCAGGGCAAAGGCGGCTGTGACCCTCTGGATGCGGCCTCGCTGGGATCAGCTATCTTGTATGGGCCAAAGGTGCGTCATTACCTGCCGTCCTATTCCCGGCTTGCCGCCGCCGGTGCAGCACGGATCGTGAATGACGCGGATGCCCTTGGCACCGCCGTGTCGACGCTGATCGCCCCCGACCATGCGGCAACAATGGCTTTTGCGGGTTGGGATGTTATCAGTAAAGGGGCGGCGCTGACCGACAAGGTGATCGATCTGGTACAAGACACACTCGATATTGAAATGAGCCGCACATGACCCGTGCTCCGGCATTCTGGCATCTGTCCAAACCGGACTGGCGCGCACAGATGCTGCGCCCCTTGGGCGCGGTTTACGCCATGGCAACCGCCCGACGTCTGAAACAGGGGATGCGCCAGCAGATGGATGTGCCCGTTGTCTGCGTGGGCAATATCAACGCCGGTGGCACGGGCAAGACGCCAACGGTGATGGCCGTGGTCGAACATTTGCGCGGCCTGTTTCACGAGCCTCATATTATTTCACGGGGCTACGGCGGCACGCTTGAAGGGCCGGTGAGGGTAGATCCGGCACGGCACAAGGCGGCAGAGGTCGGAGACGAACCGTTGCTGTTGTCAGCCTTTGCCGAAGTTTGGGTCGCCAAGGACCGCGCGGCAGGTGCCAGGGCCGCGCAGGATGCCGGGGCCAGTGTGATCATATTGGACGACGGCTTTCAAAACCCCGCATTGGCCTATGACCTGTCAGTGGTCGTGGTCGATGCTGCCAAGGGCTTTGGCAACCGCCTTTGTCTGCCGGCGGGGCCCCTGCGCGAACCCGTTGACGTGGGGCTGGCCCGCGCCGATCTGGTCTTGTCGATCGGAGCAGCCGATGCCCAGGCGCAGTTCAGCCAGGCAACCCCCCTGCCCGCCGGATTGGCGCATGTCACAGCCGCGCTGGAACCGCTGCAGACGGGGATGGATTGGTCCGATACCCGTGCCCTTGCCTTTGCCGGGATCGGGCATCCGGAGAAGTTTTTCCAAACCCTGCGGGCATTGGGCGCAACCCTTGTCCATGCCGAGGCGCTGGATGATCATCAGCCGCTGACCCCCGCACTGATGGCCCGGCTGGAGGCAGATGCCACCGCGCGGGGTGCGCAATTGGTCACCACCGAAAAAGACGCCGTGCGCCTGCCTGCAAGCTTCAGGATGAAGGTGATCACCCTGCCCGTCCGGCTGAACCTACCGCAAGAAAACGCACTGTTTGCGGCGCTGGACGCCTTGCCAAGGCCGGATTGACACAGGCAGCGGGCCGCAGACTGCGCCCCGAGATGTCACCTCAGAGCGTTATTGGAAACGCTGTATCAGCTCGTCCAAGAAAAGCGTCAGTTGTCTTCGCCCAGTTTTGGCGCAGGCCTGTGCAGCGCCAGTTTTGCATCCGAAAAGTTGAAGGGCGACCGCAGGCCCGGCACACCGTCCAGTTCAATCTGCATCCCCCGGGCAATCACCTGGGGATCAGCCATGACATCATCCAGGTTATTGATCGGACCTGCGGGCACATTTTCCGCTTCGCAGGCGGCCAGCAGCGCATCGCGGGTGCGCAGGCGGGTGGCACCGGTGAGGCGGCGGATCATCTCTGGCCGGTTGGCCACACGATCTGCGTTCTTTAGGTAGTCGGGCGATGTTGCCATGTCATCCAGCCCCAGCAGGCGACACAGCCGCTGATACTGACCGTCATTGCCGGTGGCGATGATGATATGACCATCGCTGGTTTCAAACACCTCGTAGGGCGTGAGGTTTGGATGGGCATTGCCCATTCGCGTGGGCGGCACGCCAGTGGTCAGATAGTTCATCGCCTGATTGCCCATGATCGCCACAGCGCAATCCAACAGGGCCATATCGATATGCTGGCCCTGGCCGGTCTGGCTGCGCTGATAGACGGCGGCAAGGATCGCGGTGGTTGAATAGATGCCGGTAAAAACATCGGTGATCGCCATGCCGGATTTTTGCGGCTGGCGGTCCGGCTCTCCGGTGATGGACATCAGACCGGACATGCCTTGGATGATGAAATCATACCCCGCGCGGTGCGCATAGGGCCCGGTGTGGCCGAACCCGGTGATCGAGCAATAGATCAGACGGGGGAATTCATCTTTCAGACTGTCGTAGTCCAGCCCGTATTTCTTGAGCCCGCCGGTCTTGAAGTTCTCGATGACGATATCTGCGTCCTTGAGCAGCGCCTTGAGCTGGGCCTGTCCTTCGGGCGTGCGAAAGTCGATCGTAACGCTGGCCTTGCCACGGTTCGTGGAATGGAAATACGAGGCCGACACATCATCGTCGCGTTCGACGAAAGGAGGGCCCCACTGGCGCGTGTCATCACCTGCGGGGCTTTCCACCTTGATCACTTCACAGCCAAGATCAGACAAGGTCTGTCCGGCCCAAGGCCCCGCCAGAATACGCGCCATTTCGATGACTTTGAGACCAGCAAGCGGGCCTGGACCGGACTGTGACATCAGCTGCCCAGCTCGGCGTCGATCAACGCCTTCATATCTGCGTAAGCCATGTTCGAATGCTTGGTGCCGTTGATCAGGAAACTGGGCGTTGAGGTGATTTCATCACGTTCGCCGTTTTCCTGGTACCATGCCACCAGCGTCTGGGCCTGTGTCGCATCCTGCAGGCAGCTTTCCAGCGTGTCATTGTCCAGCCCGGCCAGACGCCCGATCTTGCGCAGCTCATCCACGATCGCCGCCGGCTCGCCTGCACGGGCCCATGTGGACTGGCCTTTGTAAATCAACTCAGCGATGCCAAAGAATTTGTCCTGACCGCCGCAGCGCGCCACCATGGACGCCCAAAGCCCCGGCCGGTCAAAGTAGACCTCGCGGTAGATGAACTTGATCTTGCCGGTGTCGATATAGTCGGCCTTGAGCTGCTTGTAGGGGCCTTCGTGAAAGGCCGCGCAATGCGGGCAGGTGAAAGAGGCGTATTCAATCACGGTCACGGTCGCATCAGGGTCGCCCTGCACCATGTCGGTGATCAAGGATGTATCGACATCGGCGGATGTGCTTTGCGCATTGGCAGGCCCCGGCAAGACACCGATCGCGGTGGAATTGACGCTCTTGTTACCCGAGATGGCCCAGCCCCCCAGGCCAAGCACGGCCAAAGCGCCAAGAATCATGTTTCTGCGTTGCATGTTGCGTTCCTTTGTCTGCTTTTCAGCGGTTGTTCTTGTTCAATATGTTCTCGCCCAGACGCGCAAGGGCCTCTCTGAGCCCCTCGTCGGCTACAGGGCTGGCGGTTTGAGCCGCTTTTTGCCGCACAGCGGGGTCAGAGGCCACCACTTTTTGCGCGGCGGCCTTATGACCAAAGGCGACCTTGCCTTCGGAAAATCCGGTGGCGGCAGTCTGGGTGATGCGCACGCGCGCGATGGCGTTATAGCCATAGACCGCGTTTACCTTTTGGCGCAGCTGTTCTTTTTGCATTTCCAGCATGGGGGCATTGGCCCCCGTGGTCAGCAACGTCAGCGTGGCCCCCATGCCCGCCCTGCCATAACCGATCTCAACAGGCTGCGCGATTGCCGCGATGTCCTGGCCTGCGATTTCCGCCCATTGGGTCAACAGCCGCGACTGCGCAAACCCCCGCGTCTCTGACGCGCGGCGGATCTGGCCGGACAGCAGACTGTCCGTCCGCTTGAACCCTTTTGTGCTGGTACGCCGTGGCGGCATGGCTATGTTTCCCTCAAAGGCACCTACCAACATAGCGTCTTGCCCCTATATCACCAGCCCAAGCCGCTGACCGGAGCCGTAAACATTGCGTGAAACCGCCCCCCCTGACGATCTGCCACAAGTGCTGCTTGAGTGGTACGACCAACATGCCCGCCAGATGCCCTGGCGCGTGGGCCCCGCCGCGCGCAGATCGGGGCTGTGCCCGGACCCCTATCGCGTCTGGATGAGCGAAATCATGTTGCAGCAGACCACCGTTGCAACGGTACGTGACTATTTCCAGCGTTTCGTGGCGCGCTGGCCCACGGTTGCCGATCTGGCCGCCGCCGAGGATGCAGAGGTGATGGGAGAATGGGCGGGCCTTGGCTATTATGCCCGCGCGCGCAACCTGTTGAAATGCGCCCGTGCGGTCGTGGCCGATCACGATGGCCGGTTTCCTGCCGATCACGCCGCCCTGCTCAAGCTGCCGGGCATCGGCCCTTACACGGCGGCGGCAGTGTCATCTATTGCCTTTGATCTGCCCTTTACCGTTCTGGATGGCAACGTGGAGCGGGTCATGGCGCGGCTTTATGACATTCACACGCCCCTGCCCGCCGCCAAGCCGGAATTGATGGCGAAAGCCCAGGCGCTGACCCCGCAGGAGCGTCCGGGGGATTATGCACAGGCGGTGATGGATTTGGGGGCGACCATCTGTTCGCCCAAATCGCCTGCCTGCGGAATTTGCCCCTGGCGTGATCCCTGTGCGGCCAGATTGGCGGGCACGCAGGCCTTCCTGCCCAAAAAGACCCCCAAGAAAGCAAAGCCTGTACGCCACGGCACCGTCTATCTGGCGCAGCGCGAAGATGGCGCCTGGTTGCTGGAAACACGCCCCGACAAGGGGCTACTGGGCGGCATGCTGGGCTGGCCCGGTTCAGACTGGATCGACACCGCGCAAGAGCGGCCCGACGGCCTGCCGCCCGTCGCAGGTGACTGGAGCGTTTTGCCCGGCGAGGTGCGACACACGTTTACGCATTTTCATCTTATCCTAACGGTAAAGATCGCTATGGTTGCACAACAGACTCAGCCAACAACAGGTGATTTCATGCCACGCGATGCCTTTCGACCGTCCGATTTACCCACTGTCATGCGAAAAGCGTTTGATTTGTCGCAGGTTTGACCACCTATCACGGCTATGCCTGAAACCGGTCTTGCACTATCTTTTCAACCAAGGCGCAGCTCTTTGAGGTGACCGCGTATGTCTATGCAACAAGATAATATTCCAGCCGCGGACCTGGCCCGTTTCAGCAGCGCCTTGCCTTTTTGGCTATCGCTGGGTTTGGTTCCGTTTGTTTGGGTCGGCGCGTTGTATGGCGGCTGGGCCATTCCGCTGATGCCGTTGATGTCATGGTTCTTGTTCGCAATTCTTGATTTCGTGCTGGGAGAGAACTCTCAGAATGCCGATACCGATGCCACGGAACAGGACATGTTCTGGTATCGGATGTTGACGATGATCTGGGTTCCCACGCAGGTCGTGACCGTGTTCAGCCTGATCTGGTATGTCCCCCAAGCCGAACATCTCGATCTGGCAGAGCGGATGGGGGTATTCTTTGGGGTTGGTGTCATCTCTGGGACGATTGGCATCAATTATTCCCATGAATTGATGCACCAGAAATCCAAGATCGAACGCTGGCTGGCAGATATCCTGCTGGCCCTGGTGTTGTATTCGCATTTCCGGTCCGAACATCTGTTGGTGCATCACCGCTATGTCGCCACGCCGCGTGATCCGGTGACCGCGCGCTACAATGAAGGTTTTCATCGGTACTATCCGCGTGTGTTGCGTCAATGCCTGCAATCGGCGTTCAAGGCCGAGGCGGATATGCTGGCGCGCAAGGGGCTGCGCTGGACCAACCTGCGCAATCCCTTTTTCAAATATTGGGCGCTTCAATTGGGCTTTTTGTCGCTCGCATTCGTTCTTGGGGGATGGAGCGGTGTGCTCTTGTTCTTGCTGCAGGCGGGCGTCGCCATCTGGCAGCTGGAACTGGTCAATTACATTGAACACTACGGGCTGACGCGCAAACACCTGGGCGATGGGAAATATGAGCATGTGCAACCGCATCATTCCTGGAACACCTCGTACCGGGCGTCCAACTGGTTGCTGATCAACCTGCAGCGACATTCTGATCATCACTACAAACCTGACAGGCGCTTTCCGGTCTTGCAGAATTACGGACCGGAAGAGGCACCTCAAATGCCTTATGGCTATCCGACCATGACAATCGCCGCGATGATCCCGCCACTTTGGCACCGCATCATGAAGCCGCGCGTGCGGGAATGGCGCAAGCGCCATTATCCCGAGATCAAGGATTGGTCCGACTACAACAAGCACCGGACCCCGATGCCACGCTAAGGCGCTTGCAGGAATAACCGCCAGGTCACGCCCCCCTGAAGATCACTCTTGGATGCAAACACCATGTTAAGTCTTTTATGGCACCCCTTGGGCGAGGTTTCTTGAGGGGGCGCCCATGCAGGCAATGCAAACACTTCCAAATCCGCGACGCGCAGTTGCAGGGCAAAACTGTCTGATCGTTGAAGACAGCGCATTTGACAGCGAAAAATTGACCCGCGTGATCCACAACATCAAAACCAACCTGGTGGTCGAAGTGGCATCAACCCTGCGCGCCGCGCGCGATGCCCTTGAAAAGGGCAAGCCACGGCTGATCCTTTTGGATAACAATCTGCCGGACGGATTGGGCACGAATTTCGCGCTGGAACTTTCGCGTGATCCAAAATTTTCGGATATCCCCATCATCTTGGTCAGTGACTGGCCCTCACCCTTTATGTGGGAAAAGGCGGCAACAGCGGGGGTTGCCTATGTGCTGAGCAAAATGGAATTCGATGCACGCTATGTGCGCGCGGCCCTTAGCGGGCAAAAGGCCAACCGGCTGAACTGATCCGACCGCAGGCACCGGTGATCTGGGGAATTTACACCATGCAACCGAAAGCCTAACCTGCCCCTGTCTGCCACATCTGCCGATGGGATCCGCCATGACTGCCCCGTCCAATCGCGCCCGCCACCTGCACCGTATTGCGCCGATTCTTTTGGGCCTGATGTTGTCATGTTTCATGCCCGCACCCGCCACCGCGCAAATGACCGAGGTGGATCTTGAACTGGTCCTTTTGGTAGATGTATCGCGCTCCATGTCAGAAGAGGAGTTGGAACTGCAGCGGCGCGGCTATGCCGAAGCGCTGAGGTCGGAGGATGTTTTTCAGGCTGTCCAATCTGGCCTGCTGCAGACATTGGCCTTGACCTATGTTGAATGGGCCGGGTCGCAGGAAGTCATCGTAGACTGGCAGTTGATCGAAGGGCGCGATGACCTGAACGCCTTTGCCGACCGGCTGACGGCCCGGTTCAACCCGTCGATGCGCCGCACCTCGATCTCAGGCGCGCTTGGCTTTGCTGCCGGGCTGATTGAGGGGAATGCATACCGGGGGCTGCGCCGTGTCATCGACATTTCGGGTGATGGGCCCAACAATCTGGGGCCTCTCGTGACCCGCGCGCGCGATGAAACCATCGCCAAGGGGATCACCATCAACGGACTGCCCCTGATGACCGCAGAAGGCAGCATCATGTTCTTTCATCTGGACCGGCTGGACATCTATTACCAAAGCTGTGTGATCGGCGGCAGCGGGGCCTTTGTGATCCCGGTTTATGTCTGGTCCGATTTCGCGACGGCCGTGCGCCGCAAACTGGTGTTGGAAATCGCAAGCCACGCCCCAGCACCCCGGATCATCAAGGCACAGGCCCCGGCAAGAGACCCAAGCGACTGCCGCATCGGCGAAAAGATATGGCGCGAATGGCAGCAGAACCGCCAGTTTTTCTATGATCCCTGAAAACCGTTACTTGGCTGCGGCACCCATGCGCAAAACAAAAAAAGACCCCGCCACAAGGGCGGGGTTCAGGTGAGTGCCGTTAACACCCCTCATGAGGAGGGATGAAGGCACCGGCGGTGTTCGGAAAACTCAGTTGGCCATTTCGGCCCGTATCTGCTGGCGCAGAATGTCAATCGGGACGTGTTTGCCGTCCTTCTTGTAGCACCAGTACGTCCAGCCATTGCAGCTGGGTGCCTTTTCATAGGCAGCACCGACCTGGTGAATGGACCCCTTGATGTCAGACCCGATCAGCGTGCCATCAGCGCGCACCTTGGCCTTGTGACGTCCGTTCATGGAATACAGCTCTTCGCCCGGCCGCAACATGCCGCGTTCTACCAGCTGGCCAAAGGGCACGCGCGGCTCTGCGCGCTTGGAGGTGGTGGTTTGCAGCGCTTCACGGTCGAACTTGCGCACTTTGGACAGGCGTTTAAGCGCAACCTTGCGATAGGCCTCCTCACGCTCAATCCCGATGAAATCACGGCCCAGCATCTTGGCCACAGCGCCGGTGGTACCGGTGCCAAAGAAGGGGTCAAGGATCACATCGCCGGGGTTGGTGGAACCCACCAGAATGCGGTGCAGAAGGCTTTCGGGTTTTTGTGTCGGATGGGCCTTGTCGCCATCTTCGTTCTTGAGGCGCTCATGGCCTGTACAGATCGGCAGCACCCAGTCGCTGCGCATCTGAATGCCTTCGTTCAGCGCCTTCAGGGCCTCGTAGTTGAAGGTGTATTTGGCGTTTTCATCCTTGCCGGCCCAGATCATCGTCTCATGGGCGTTGGTGAACCGCTTGCCGCGAAAGTTTGGCATCGGATTGGATTTGCGCCAGACCACGTCATTCAGGATCCAGAACCCCGCGTCCTGAAGGGCGGCCCCCACACGAAAGATGTTGTGGTAGCTGCCAATGACCCAGATCGCGCCATTTGGTTTCAGCAGGCGGCGAGCAGCCTTGAGCCAGGCACGGGTAAATTCGTCATACACCTTGAAGCTGGCGAATTGGTCCCATTCATCGTCAACAGCGTCAACCTTGGAATTGTCGGGACGCATCAGATCGCCACGCAGTTGCAGGTTGTAAGGCGGGTCCGCAAAGATCAGATCAATGCTCTGTTCAGGCAGCGCATTCATCGCCTCGATGCAGTCACCATCAAGGATCGTGTTCAATGGAAGCACCGCGGTGCTTTTCTCAATTGTCTTCATCAATTTCTGCCTCTGTCCTCGGCACATTTTGTGCTCGTTGGTTGACACCTAGGATGAGTCAAAGGCGATTCGCGGTCAATTTCTTTTTTGAATCAATCAGTTAAGAAATTCTCTTGCTACAACATCTTGTGTACGGGTTTGAACGAACGTCTATGGTGTGGGGTCACCCCAAGATTTTGAAGCGCCTCCATGTGCTTTTTTGATCCATATCCCATGTTGGTTTCCCATCCATAGCCTGGGTGCTGTTGCGCCAATGACAACATGACATAATCCCGACATATTTTGGCCATAATTGAGGCCGCCGAAATGCTCTGTGACCGGGCATCTCCCTTGATGATTGTCTGGGCAGGAAGGACCAGATCGCGTGGCACCATATTGCCATCAATCAGGGCATAATCAGCCGGCACCTTCAGCCCGTCCAATGCGCGCGTCATGGCAAGGTGGCTGGCACGCAGGATGTTCAGCCTGTCGATTTCCTGAACCGAGGCATGGGCGATGCTGACATCGGCAACCTGAATGATTTCATCATACAGCCGTTGGCGGGCTTTCTGGCTCAGCTTCTTGGAATCGTTCAACCCTTCGGGAATCCGATCAGGGTCCAGCACGACAGCTGCGGCTGTCACCGGCCCGGCCAAGGGGCCACGGCCCACTTCATCAACACCGGCAATGCGCAGGTATCCCTGTGCCATGGCGGTCTGTTCAAAACTGAAATCTGGTTTCATCCCCTCTCAAGACCCAAAGATCGGGCCAAGCTCAACCCCTGGGCATGAAAAAAGGGAAGATGCCCGAACATCTTCCCCAGTCATCCGGGCGGCAGGGGCTGCCCGGATCAGGACGCGGGTGTTACCCCCGCGCCAAACGGTAGCCCGCGTCGCGCAGACAGCGCGCCTCATAGCCACGGCGGTACCCATCGCGGGTCTTGAAGCTGAAGTTGCAATGCTGGGGCAGACGGTGGGCAAAACTGTAGTTACGTTGCAGGCAGCGGTTGCCGAACATCCGCACCTTGCCGTGACGGGTTTCAAGGCTGCGCAGGCATTGCCCAGGCAGCAGCTTGCGGTTCACGCGCTCGGGCAATGGTCTGGCTTGGGGCTTATGGCCGTATTGCGGGTCGTAACGTGGAGGGTCGTAGCGGGGCGGGTCATAGCGGGGGGAATCGTAGCGCGGCGGATGTTGTTTATGGACCTGCTGGACGGGTGCGGGCTCATGTCGGTTGGCATCGCGATCCTTTTTCTTGTCGTGGATAATCTTGCCCACAACGGCAAGGCCCAGAATGGCTGCGACAACGCGGGCCGTATCATTTTCACCCGCACGGGCCGGGACCGCGCCGATCGCGGTCAATGCGATGGCAGCGGCGGTGATGGTGGCAATAAACTTGCGGTACATGTGATATGTCCTTTCCAAGAGGAGTGCGGGAAGATCCGCGCTTTCATGGGATCAGACTGGATGCACCCTTTGCAGACAGGCAATAACACCGGGTTGTTATCGAATATCATGCGCTGTGCCGGGGCCTGGATATTGAATAACATCCGTCAAAGGCGCATCAATCGGGTTATGAAACACAACATTCTCCTCCCTCTCGCTACAGCGCTGCTGATCGCACTGGCCCTGCCCGTGCAGGCGGCGGGCTGTTATGCTGACTACAAGGCCAAACAGGACAATCCGCTGCGGCTGCATTACGGTGTGGCGCAGATCAATGGTCCATGTGATGCGGCCAGTGCCGCCTCAGAACTGGCTCCGCGCCTTGCCTCCCGGGGCTGGACGCTTTTGAACATCCTCTCTGTTTTCGGTGAGGACGGACTTGCGCAAAGGAAAGACAGTGCCGGATCAAATTACCTCCGCTTCTGACATACGCCGGTTTGTGGGGCTGGGGATTGCCGCGATCGTGGGATTGCTGGTCGTTGGGGCCGTTGTGCTGTTCTGGACATTGCCGGACGCCAATCTGTTCAATGCACAGGTCGAACGCATCTTTGTCGAGAATGACGATCTGACCAGCGGATCAGAGATCAAACTGCTTGAGATCCTGGCGCAATCGGGCACTGCATTTTCCGACACACTGGCCAGTTACAGGATGGTCATCTTTGTCCTGCTGGTTTTCGCCGCCGCGATGCTGAGTGCGGCCCTGGTTTTCCTGATCATGCTGATCACCTTCAACCGCCGCATGGCACAGATCGAGCGGGCGGGCATTCAGGTCAATTCGCTTTTGATCAGCCGCGAGGAAAACACCGTCTATCTGAACAACCTCGGATTCAAGCTGACCGCAGCCGCGATGGAGACCATGTCCGTGCTGGCAGAGGCGCGGATGGATGATGACGTCATGTCGGGTTCCGAGATCGAAGGCGTGATTTCAGGCCGGGATGCCGCCGATTGTGACGAAGCGGCGGGTGCCACGCGCATCAAACGCCTGCGCGATACGCTGGGCAATCAGATCGTGTCAGAATTGCTGGTCAAAAATATCGCCCGGCGCGGTTATATGCTGGCCATCGACAAAGAGGTGATCAAGGTCATCTGAACGCGCGTATCAGCCGTCAGGCTGATGGCGCTGTCGCACGGGCCCTCTGGTCAAGCGTGGCCTTCCCTGTCTAGGGTGCATCATCACCACGTCAAAGGAAGACCAACATGCCCGTTCCCGTAAATCCGTTCAAGAAAGCCCTCAAAGAAGGACAGACTGTTTTTGGCTGTTGGCTGGGCCTTGCCGATACTTTCAGCGCAGAGCTGATGGGAACAGCCGGGTTTGACTGGCTTTTGATCGACGGGGAACATGGGCCAAACGACCTGCGTTCCATTCTGGCGCAATTGCAGGTGCTTGAGGCATCAGACAGCCATGCGGTGGTCCGGGTGCCCATCGGTGAAACATATCTGCTCAAACAGATTCTGGATGCAGGGGCGCAGACCGTGCTGGTGCCGATGGTCGATTCCGCCGAACAGGCGCGGCAGCTGGTGCGCGATGTCACCTATCCGCCGCATGGCGACCGCGGTGTCGGCTATGCCTTGACGCGGGCTTCGCGTTTTTCACAGATCAAGGATTACGGCACGACCGCCGATGCCCAGACCTGTCTGTTGGTGCAGGTCGAAAACCGCAAGGGGATCGCCGCGCTTGATGACATTCTGGAGATTGAAGGGATTGACGGTGTGTTCATCGGCCCCGCCGATCTGGCTGCGGATATGGGGCATATGGGCAACGCGCTGCATCCAGATGTGCAGGCCGTGATCATGGACGCCCTGCGCCGCATTCGGGCAGCGGGCAAAGCGCCCGGCATTCTGTCCACAACAGATCACGTGACCGACGCCGCGCTTGAGGCGGGTGCCCAGTTTGTTGCGGTGGGCGCGGATATCTTGTTGCTGACCCACAATGCACAGGCGCTGAGCGCCAAGTGGAAATCGCGCAGCTGACATGAACGCAGGGATCTTCCTGTTGGGGCTGGCCTATGTGCTCAGCCAGTTTTTTCGCGCCTTTCTGGCTGTTCTGGCCGAAATACTGGAAACCGACATCGGGGCGAGCCCGGATGATCTGGCCTTTGCCTCGGGGCTTTGGTTCTTTGCCTTTGCGGCCTGCCAAATTCCCATCGGCATGGCGCTGGACAATGTCGGGCCAAGGCGCACTGCCGGTTGGCTGTTGCTGCTGGGGGGTGCGGGCGGGGCTGCTGTCTTTGCCATGGCCACGACGCCTGCGCATATCAGCATCGCGATGGCCCTGATTGGGGTCGGCTGCGCACCGGTTCTTATGGCTTCTTACTATATTTTTGCCCGGGAATATCCGCCGGCGCAATTTGCGGTTCTGGCCTCTGTCATGGTGGGGCTGGGCAGCCTTGGGAACCTTTTTGCCTCTTATCCGATGGCGATTGCCGCGCAAATGCTGGGCTGGCGCATATCCCTTTGGGGATTGGCGGCTCTTTGTGCACTGGTTGCCTTTGGCACGCTTGGGCTGGTCAAGGACCCGGCCAGGGTTACCGGCCCGCTGCGCGGATCACTGGCGCAGTTGCTGCGCATCAGGGGGCTATGGCTGATCTTTCCGTTGATGGGGGTCAGCTATGCCTTTCCGGCGGCGATGCGTGGCTTGTGGATCGGACCCTATTTGGCTGATGTTTTTGACGCCGATACCGTGATGATCGGGCAGGCCAGCCTGTTGATGGGGCTTGCCATGGTTCTGGGGGCTTTGGCCTATGGGGCGGTTGACCGGATCAGCCCCTCGCGCAAATGGCTGATTGCCGGTGGCTCTGGGGTTGCGCTGATTGCAGGGCTTGCGCTGGTGCTCTGGCCCGCGGCGAGCATGGCGATCAGCCTGACCTCAATTTGCATCATCGGCTTTTTCGGGGCGACCTATCCGGTGATCATGGCCCATGGTCGCAGTTTCCTTCCGCCGCATATGATTGGCCGGGGGGTCACCATGCTGAACCTGTTCAGCATTGGCGGCGTGGGTATCGTCCAGTTTCTGTCAGGTCGGATTTACCGCGCAGCCCTGCCCGCCGAAACAGCCGCAGCGCCCTATGTCGCGGTCTTTGTGCTGTTCTCAGCGGTGTTTGTCCTGGGGTACGCGGTCTATCTGTTCAGCAGCGACCGGGCGGATTGATCGCTTTTTCATCTGCGACGCCGCCAGCGTATAGCCCCCCGCCGCACCATCAACAAAATGCACATGATCATCCGTCAGGATCGATGGGACGATGCAGGTCATCATCGCGGCATCCTGTGTGGCTGTGCCGTATCGGATCAGGCCCATGGCTTCGGCGTCGCGCAATACCGTTTCGATCTGCGCCTGCGTTTCAGGATCGCAATCAAGTGTCATCTTGAGACCGTCGTCCAGCTTGCGAAAATCGGCGTTCTCTGCGACCACGCGGGCATAGCGGCGCGCGTCAAAGCCAGCCAGCGTGATCCCGGTGCGTATCAGCAGCCACGCCACAAAAGATTCAAAAAGCGCCTTGGCGCGGGCTGCGCCCAGCGATCCGGCACCGCGCGTCGCATGTGCCTCAAGGCGCGCACCTTGTGGCGGCCAGCTTGATCCCGGACCGGTGGCGGGCGCAGGGTGGCCCCCACGCTCAAGCCCCTGTGCCAGGGCCACAATGTGGTCATAGACATCGGCAACCCTGTCTGGTGCCGCATCCGGCACCGGCGCGACAAGGACTGACAGGATCGTGCCATTACGGGCAGGCATCGGTGACCAGCGGCACGACAGCCCGGTCAGATCCGGCAGGCTACCTTGCGGGGCGGGGTCCAGCAGATAGTGCCCTGCCTTCATCTGCGTTTCCGCCCAAAGCAGGCCACCGCCGTCAAACATCGCGTAATCGGCCCCTTCGGACACCTGAAACCGCGCCACGCGCACATCCGTGCCAGCGGCACGTGCGTCCGCCACAGGAACCAGCGCCACACGCATTTCCAGCCCGAATTCGGCCTGTGCCCAGCGCGCCACCCTGGCCAAGGCGTCCCTTGCGGCGGCACAATCTTCGGGCCGCACCGCAAAACCCGCGCCGTCACCACCAAACACAAAGGGAAATGACGCCCCCCTGAGCGCATTCATCATGGCGGAAATCACAGCGGCACCGACCATGTTCACGGTCTTATAGCGCCCCTCGTTGATCAAACCCGTCGAATTCACGATATCGGCCACGCCAATCCACCAATCATGCGGCAATGAGGTGTAGCGTGCTGACCGGGTCAGCTCATCAAAGGCACTGATGCGCGGCAATTGAGGGTAGAATTGATCCGTCACCGTCATCACAAAAGCTCCGCTTGCTGCTGCTTGTCTACCACGCTGACACACCCGCCGACCAGCCATGCCGCGCAAGGCCTTTTCATGGGTTCCCAAGCGGTGTATGTGCCGCCAACCATCCCTAAATATATCGGAGAAATCAGATGGGTTATCGCGTCGCCGTCGTGGGCGCCACAGGCAATGTGGGCCGCGAAATGCTGAACATTCTGGCCGAGCGCCAGTTTCCTACGGACGAAGTCGTGGCATTGGCCAGCCGCCGTTCGCTGGGAACGGAGGTCAGCTATGGGGACAAGACGCTCAAATGCAAGGATCTGGATACGTTCGACTTCACGGGCTGGGACATGGCGCTGTTCGCTGTAGGCTCTGAAGCGACCAAGAAATATGCACCCGCTGCCGCCAAGGCAGGCTGCGTTGTGATCGATAACTCTTCGCTGTATCGCTATGACGCGGATATTCCGCTGATTGTGCCCGAAGTGAACCCGCAGGCGATTCACGACTATGCAAACCGCAATATCATCGCCAACCCAAACTGTTCGACCGCGCAGATGGTTGTCGCGCTAAAGCCCTTGCATGACCGCGCGACGATCAAGCGCGTCGTCGTCAGCACCTATCAGTCCGTGTCCGGTGCCGGCAAAGAAGGCATGGACGAGCTGTGGGACCAGACCAAGGCGGTCTATAACCCCACATCTGATGTGCCCCCGAAAAAGTTCCAAAAGCAGATCGCGTTCAATGTGATTCCGCAGATCGACGTGTTCATGGATTCGGGCGACACCAAAGAAGAATGGAAAATGATGGTCGAGACGAAAAAGATCATCGACCCTAAGATCAAGGTGACCGCAACCTGTGTGCGTGTCCCCGTCTTTGTCGGCCACTCCGAATCGATCAACATCGAATTCGAAGACCATCTGGACGAGGATGAGGCCCGCGATATCCTGCGCGAGGCACCCGGTGTCATGGTGATCGACAAGCGCGAGCCCGGCGGCTACGTCACGCCGATCGAATGCGCGGGGGATTTCGCCACTTTCATCAGCCGCATCCGCCAGGACAGCACGATTGATAACGGTCTGAACCTGTGGTGCGTCAGCGACAACCTGCGCAAGGGTGCCGCCCTGAACGCCGTCCAGATCGCAGAGCTGCTGGGCCGTGAGGTGCTGAAAAAAGGGTAAGGCGTTCCTGCAAACCCTGCGCCCCTTTGGCTTGCATAAAGGGGCGATTTTACACCATGGGGTGTCCGGACATCGGGCACCCCATTTTTTTGGTCAATTTCGGCCGCTGCGGCCCGCAATCGCAAGACAGGTCTTGGCCCTAAACGGGTTGGAAGCTGTCGCTTTGCGGATTGTAATGTTCCAGCCCGCCCTCACCGATATCGGTCCACAGACCGTGCAGGGTCAGTTCACCTTCCTCCACCCGCTCTTTCAGCCAGGGAAAGGTCATCAGGTTCTCAAGCGAGATCATCACCGTGTGTTTCTCAAGCTGGCGTGTCTGTTCTTGGCGGTCGTCGATGTCTTTGACGATGTCATAGCGCGGGCGCAGGATGTCCATCCAGCGCCCGACAAAGCTGTCATGGGCGTCCAGTTCGGGCGCGTGACCTTCGCACATGTCAATGCAGCCTTTGACACCGCCACAGTTCGAATGGCCCAGAACGATCACATGACTGACCTTCAAAAAGCGCACAGCGTATTCCACCGCAGCAGATGTGCCATGGTGATCGCCGTCCGGTTCATAGGGCGGAACAAGGTTCGCAATATTGCGATGGATAAAGAATTCGCCCTGATCCGCACCGAAGATCGACGTGACATGAACCCTGCTGTCACAGCAGGAAATCACCATCGCGCGGGGATGTTGGCCATCCGATGCCAGCCGGCGGTACCATGATTTGTTTTCCGCATATCCCGTGGCCTTCCAGCCGTGATATCGCTGCACCAGATAACCTGGCAAAAGCCGCGCGTGCTCCATCTTACTTCCGTCCCAAATAGTCTGCAGGCACTCCTATCCCAAATTTTTGACAGTTTCGAGAGAAAAGGCCCTTTGCGCTCAACCATTTCATCATCTGTGTATAGGATTTTGCGCATCGCCGTGGGGGCAATCAAAGGGTGAGTGACAATGCAGCTGCTGCAAATAAAACCAATGGAAAACGTCATTGTCGATCAGGATCGGCTGGGCGCGCTTTATGCGCAACTGGGCGAGGCCGGTGCCGAAGATGTTGTTTGCCGCGCACTGGAGGAATTGGCGCTGCGCCTGTCCCATAGCGAGATGCTGTTTCACCAGGAAGGCTGGGTCGACCTGCGCCAGAACACCCGCAGTCTGATTGCGATTGCGGATCAGATCGGCATGACCGCGCTCAGCCAGGTCGCGCAGGATGTGAGCCATTGCATCGACCGCCGGGACATCACTGCGCTGGCTGCGACCCTGTCGCGCCTGATCCGGGTCGGTGAACGTTCTTTGACCGCCATATGGGATCTGCAGGATATCCCCTTCTGACCAGTTGCGGGCCGGCAGGAAACAGGTAGGCTGCGGCAAAATTCACTTTAGCCGTCAGGTTCCACATGCCCCTTACCTTTGCCCCACCTTCAGATCATGCCATTCCGCTTCATGTGGTTGAAAAAGATGCGGTCGAAAGCTGGCTTGCCAGCCAAAGTGATGCCGCCCAGGCCTGGATCAACGCGCAGGCCTTTACCGGTGCGCTGGGTCAGGCCGTTGCTGTTCCGGGTCCAGATGGGCTGCCGATGCTGGCGCTTGTTGGCTATGGCACGGCCCAAAGCCGCAAGCGGGGGCGGTTTCATCTGGCGGCTGCGGCGGCAAATCTGCCAAAGGGGGCATATGCCCTGACCGAAGGCGCGCTGGCCGAGGATCAACTGCACAGCGAGGCGCTGGGATGGCTTTTGGCCGGATACCGGTTTGATCGCTATCGCACGCAAACACCACTGCAGGCCAGGCTTGTCGCCCCCAGGGGTATCGACGCGGAAAAGGTACAGGCCATTGCAGCAGGCGAGGCGCTGAGCAGGGATTTGATCAACACCCCCGCCAGTGACATGGGGCCACCCGATCTGGAACAGGCCGCCCGTGATCTGGCGGAGGCGCATCAGGCAGATATCAATGTGATCACCGGTGACGCGCTGCTTGAGCAGAATTTTCCGATGATCCATACGGTTGGCCGCGCGGCAGACCGTGCACCAAGGCTGATTGACATGCGCTGGGGCACCGCTGGGCCCAAGCTGACCCTTGTTGGCAAGGGCGTTTGTTTTGACACCGGCGGGTTGAACCTCAAGCCCGGTGCATCAATGGGGCTGATGAAAAAGGACATGGGCGGTGCGGCCGCCGTGCTGGGGCTGGCACATATGATCATGGCTACGGGGCTCAGACTGCAATTGCGCGTGCTGATCCCCGCGGTTGAAAATGCCGTGTCTGGCAACGCGTTTCGCCCCCAGGATATCCTGACATCCCGCAAGGGTCTGACGGTTGAGATCAACAATACCGACGCCGAAGGGCGTTTGGTGCTGGCAGACGCGCTGGCTTTTGCGGATGAGGATAAACCAGATCAGATCATCTCGATGGCGACGCTGACGGGGGCCGCACGTGTGGCCGTAGGTCCGGATCTGGCACCCTACTTCAGTGACGACCCAGCCTTTGTTTCAGCGCTTGAGACAGCGGCGGCAGCGCAGAACGATCCGGTCTGGCGGATGCCGTTTCACGACCCCTATGAGACGATGATTGAACCGGGCATTGCCGATCTGGACAATGCGCCCTCTGGCGGCTTTGCCGGATGTATCACGGCGGCGCTATTTCTGCGCCGCTTCGTGACCGACAGCCCCTATGCGCATTTCGACATCTATGGCTGGCAGCCCAATGCGGCCCCGGCGCGGCCCAAAGGCGGTGTGGGGCAGGCCACCCGCGCCCTGCACGCAGCGCTGGGTCCGCTGCTGAACCTATGACCGATCCACGCCAGACGCCTGATCCTGCTGTGATCACGCGCCGCGACCCCGCGCGGATCACACAGCCTGTGACGGACCTGTGCCGCAGCGCCGCAGGCCCCAGGGACCGACAGCTGCTTTATGGTGATGCGGTGACCGTTTTGAACGACGATCAGGGCTGGTGCTATGTTCAGGCGAAAAAGGACGGCTATTGCGGCCATGTGCCGTCTGACAGTCTTGGCCCGCCTGCATCCGCCAGCCACCTGGTGACCGCGCCTGCGACCCATGCCTATCAGAGGGCTGATTTCAAATCCCCCGACCTGTGCAGCCTGAGCCATGGCAGCCAAGTGGAGGTGCAGGCAAAGGCAGGCATATTCGCACAAACGACACTGGGTTTCATACCTTTGGTCCATCTTGCCCCGATTGGGACGGTTGCCAATGACCCTGCAGATATCGCTGCCCTGTTTCTGGGGACGCCCTACCTTTGGGGTGGCAACAGCCGCTGGGGGATAGATTGTTCGGGTCTTGTGCAGGCGGCCCTGTTGGCCTGCGGCATCCCCTGCCCCGGTGACAGTGATCAACAACATGCACTGGGACAGCCCGCATCAGCAGAATATCGGCGCAATGACCTGTTGTTCTGGAAGGGGCATGTGGCGCTGGTGGTAGATGGGAAACGCCTGATCCACGCAAATGCGGCGACCATGTCAGTGGTGTATGAATCCATCGAAGAAGCGCGCCAGCGCATCAGCGATCAGGGCGACGGGGCCGTCACGGCACATCGCAGGTTTTGATCGGGACAGGCCCGGTCACTCCACCGCGCGGATCAGCTTGCGTTCCAGGATGCGCAGAACGGATTTCAGGTCATGCCCACGGCGCAGCACCTGACCGCCTGTTCCCACGACCGCGTACATCCCTTGTTTGCTGCGCAATTTGGGCCGCTTTTCAATGCGGTAGAGTGGAATTTCAGCTGTACGCCGGAACACAGAGAACACCGCGACCTCGCGCAGACAGGAGATGCCGTAGTCGCGCCATTCTCCTGCGGCAACCATCCGGCCGTAAAGCGACAAGATCACAGACAGCTCTGTGCGGTGAAACGCGACCTGCTCTGGGGGGCGCTCAAAGGGGGTCACCTGGGGGGGAAATTGAACAGTCATGATACCACAGTTGCGCCCTTCGTTTCGCAAATCAAGTGCTAGCGCGTTTTGGCAAAAAAGCCTGCCTGCCTTGGCGCGACCCAAAATCAAAGATTTCAACGCGTTAACCGGCAGGTCATGGACCGGCTGTTGCAAGAATTGCCCTGACCCCGTCATGCATGTTGAAAGCGTTACAGAATAATGGCAATGCTTGAGATTATGAAACATGAAAGCTGAGCTCATGACCCCAGATGCACGTGCGCGCAAATGTGCCGAGTTGATGTTCGCCAAAGATTCGGCCTCGCCCGGGTTGGGCATGGCGATCCAAAGCGTGGGGCCGGGTCATGCTGTCATGACCATGACGGTTCGGCCGGACATGTTGAACGGCCACCGCATCTGTCATGGCGGATTCATCTTTGCGCTGGCAGACAGCACCTTTGCTTTTGCCTGCAATACCTACAATCAGCTGACCGTCGCACAGCAAAATCAGATCACCTACCTGAACCCCGGAAAAGCAGGAGAGGTTCTGACCGCACGCGCCGACGAAGTGTCGCGCACAGGCCGGTCCGGCATCTATGACGTCACCGTCACGGGCGAGGATGGCAGGACAGTCGCGCTGTTCCGGGGTCTGTCGCGCACTGTCAAAGGACAGCATTTCCCCGAGGAGGACACCGCATCATGAAAGACCTGACCCCCGCAAAAGGCAGCCTTGACCCCATCGAAATCGCCAGCCGGGACGAGATTGCGGCCCTGCAACTGGAGCGTATGAAATGGTCCTTGCGCCACGCCTATGACAATGTGCCCTTTTACAAGTCCAGCTTTGACGCGGCGGGTGTGCATCCCGACAATTTGACGGACCTCAGCGATCTGGCAAAGTTTCCCTTTACCGTCAAAACCGATCTGCGCGACAACTATCCGTTCAAAATGTTCGCAGTCCCGCGCGCGCAGGTGGCGCGCATTCATGCCTCTTCTGGCACGACGGGGCAGCCGACAGTGGTGGGATACACCCAGCGGGATCTGGAACACTGGGGCAGCGTTGTTGCCCGGTCCCTGCGGGCAGCCGGCATGCGCCCCGGCGACATGTTGCACAACGCCTACGGCTACGGGTTGTTTACCGGCGGGCTTGGCATCCATCTGGGTGCCGACGCGCTGGGGCTGACCACCTATCCCATTTCGGGCGGCATGACCCCCCGGCAGGTGCGCCTGATCGAAGATTTCAAACCCAAGGGGATCACGGTCACCCCGTCCTATTCGCTTTCGATCCTCGACGAATTTGCCGCCCAGGGCCTTGATCCCCGCGACTGTTCGCTTGAGGTTGGCATCTTTGGCGCTGAACCTTGGACCAACGCGATGCGCCAGGAGATTGAACAGGCGTTTGATATGCATGCCCTCGACATCTACGGCCTGTCCGAAGTCATGGGCCCCGGCGTCTCCATGGAATGCGTGGAGACGAAAGACGGGCTGCACATCTGGGAGGATCACTTCTTTCCCGAAATCATCAACCCCGAAACCGGTGAACCCGTGGCCGAAGGTGAGCAGGGCGAACTGGTCTTTACCTCGCTGACCAAGGAAGCCTTTCCAATTATCCGGTATCGCACCCGCGACCTGACCCGTTTGTTGCCGGGCACCGCGCGCAGCATGCGGCGCATGGAAAAGGTCACAGGGCGCAGCGACGACATGATCATCTTGCGGGGCGTCAACGTCTTTCCGACCCAGATCGAAGAGGCCCTGATGGCAACCAAGGGCCTGGCCCCCCATTTCCAGATTGAACTGTCACGGCCCAACCGGATGGATCAGATGCGCGTGCTATGTGAATGTGCGGATGCCTCTGTCTCAGACGATGCGCGCGCGGCTGCCGCCAAGGCAATGGCCGCACAGATCAAGCAAACCGTCGGGATCAGCGTGCAGATTGACGTGGCGGATGTGGGCGGTGTTGCACGTTCCGAAGGCAAGGCGGTGCGTATCGTCGACAAGCGCCCGAAATAATCACAAGGTGCCGTCAGATGCCGCCCGACCCATAGCGGGCCAGAAAGGTTTCGACGGCACCATCCACCACCCGGTCAATCTCTGCATCGGTGACCGACTTTGTGATCCCAAAGATCAGGCGCGGCCACAGGTCCGCCTTGCACAGTTCACCAAACTGGTCGGCGGCCAATCTGTAATCGTCGATCTTGAGCTGCCCACGCGCAGCCGCTTCGCGAAAATAATCCGCCATCTCGGCCCGGATAACGGCGGGACCTGAATTGTAGAACGACTGGCCAATCTCTGGAAAACGGTCCGATTCAGCCACGCATATCCGGAAAATCTGCACCCCGAAAGTGGAGGTGATAAACCGCAGAAAATGGTGCCCCGCCTGTGACAGCACCTGGCGTGGGGGTCCTGCCTTGTCGATGCTGTCCAGCGCCTCGCGGGCCTGCCGGATACATTCCGCGTTGGCAACTTCCATGAACAACAGCCTTTTGTCGGGAAAATAGCTGTACAAGGTCGCCTTGGACACGCCCGCCACACGCGCAATTTCGTCAACGCTGGCCCCTTCAAAGCCGTCGGCCATGAAAACAGACCGCGCACCTTGCAGCACCTGATCAAACTTGCGGCCCTTGCGAACCTTTTGGACGGTTAAGGTCATGACGTCTCCGGGATTTGTGAAGGTCGTTATAAACCGTTTCGTTCACTTCCAACATGAAAAAGCATCCATTTGAGTAAAGCTGATTGCGATACTTCGGCAGAGTAATTAGAATGATTCTAAACAAAGGAGCGTCAAATGCGATTTTCCGTTAATAGAAAACGATTTAAAGACTTGAGTGAACAGCAGGTCCTGGCCCTCGCCATCTCATCTGAAGAGGACGATGCGCGTATTTATCGCGGCTACGCCGAGATACTGCGTGCCGAATTCCCCAAGAGCGCCGCAATCTTTGAGGGGATGGCCGCCGAAGAGGATCAGCATCGCCAACGGCTGATCGACCTGCACCAGGAGCGCTTTGGCTCCACCATCCCGCTGATCCGGCGCGAACATGTATCGGGCTATTATGCGCGCCGGCCCGTCTGGCTGATAGAAAACCTGGGGCTGGACCGCATCCGCGCCGAAGCCACCGCAATGGAGCAAGACGCAGAACGCTTCTATCTGGCGGCGGCAGCGCGGACATCCGATGCGCAGACCCGCAAATTGCTGGGTGATCTGGCCGCCGCCGAGGCCGGGCATCAAACCACTGCAGAGGACCTGACCGCCACGCATCTGGACCACGATAGCGCAGCCGAAGAAGACAGCCGCGCCCATCGCCAGTTTGTGCTGACATGGGTTCAACCGGGTCTGGCGGGCCTGATGGATGGTTCTGTCTCCACCCTTGCCCCTATTTTCGCCGTCGCCTTTGCGACGCAGGACACATGGACCACCTTTCTGGTTGGTCTGGCCGCCTCTGTCGGGGCCGGTATCTCCATGGGCTTCACCGAGGCCGCCTCTGACGACGGGCAGCTTTCTGGCCGCGGCTCGCCTGTGAAACGCGGGCTTGCGGCTGGTGTCATGACGACATTGGGCGGTCTGGGCCACGCCCTGCCCTATCTGATCCCTGATTTCTGGACGGCGACCATCATCGCCTTTGCCGTTGTCTTTATCGAACTTTGGGCGATTGCATGGATACAGAACAAATACATGGATACCCCGTTCTTTCGCGCGGCCTTCCAGGTGGTTCTGGGGGGGGCGCTGGTCTTTGCGGCCGGTGTGCTGATCGGATCGGGATAGAGCCTTGCCTGAAGAAGGATTGCTGGCTACTGCTAACGCATGCTGGCGATCTTTCTGAAAACGCTTCCTTTCTTTGCCCTGATCGGGGTTGGGTATTGGGCCGGGCGCACCCGGTTCTTTAGCGCGCAAGCGACGGCTGATCTGACCAAATTCGTCTTCTACTTTGCGCTTTCGGCAATGCTGTTTCGGTTTTCCGCCAACCTGTCGATCGCCGACGTCTGGGATACGCGACTGGCCGCCGCCTATCTGTGGGGCACGGCCTTTGTGTACGGCATTGCCACGATGGTTGGTTTTATGCGCGGGCTGGATGTGCCCACCAACGCAATCGAGGCGCAATGCGCCGTCATCGGCAACACCGGTTTTCTGGGAGTGCCGATGCTGACCTTGCTGCTGGGGGCAGAGGCGATTGGCCCGATCGTATTGGCACTGGCGATAGATCTGATCGTATTTTCCAGCCTGATTGTCATCTTGATCACCGGATCCCGCGACGGGCAGATCAGCCTGCGCATGTTGCGCACCATTGGGCTGGGGCTGGTCAAGAACCCGATGATCGTCTCCATATCGCTGGGGTTTCTGTGGTCTGGCCTGAGCATTCCGATACCCGACCCGATGAACAATTTCCTTGGCATTCTGGGCGGCGCGGCCACGCCCGGTGCCTTGTTTGCCATCGGCGCGTCGCTGGCGCTGACCTCCCCGGACAAGCTTGAGATCGCAGGCTGGCTGAGCTTTTGCAAGCTGGTGCTGCATCCGCTTTTCGTGGGTTTTGCTGCCCTCTTCTTGTTTGGCGTGGACCCGGCCAAGGCCGGCATCATCATCGCGGTCTCAGCGCTGCCCGTGGCGGGCAATGTCTATATGCTGGCGCAGCATTACGGGGTGGCCCCGGTGCGCGTTTCAACCGCGATTCTTGTTTCGACGGCCATCAGCATTCTGACCGTCAGCCTTGTTGTGGGCTGGGTGACATCCAGCTAGAACCCCGGTTCCATTCATCATACCATTGCACCGGCCCGGCAGGGGCCATGCCCATTTCACGAAGGATAGACCCATGAAAACACTCTCTGAAAACGCCTGTTTCGGGGGCACCCAAGGGGTCTATTCCCACGCCTCTTCCGCCTGCAATTGCGAGATGACATTTGGCTTGTTCCTTCCGGCCGAGGCCAAGGATGGGCCCGTTCCGGTCCTTTGGTACCTGTCAGGCCTGACCTGCACCCATGAAAATGCGATGACCAAGGCAGGTGCGCAGGCTTGGGCGGCAGAGCACGGGATCGCGCTGGTCTTTCCAGACACTTCCCCGCGCGGCGATGACGTGGCCGATGATGAGGCCTATGATCTGGGCAAGGGTGCAGGTTTTTATGTGAACGCGACCCAGAAGCCATGGGCCGCGCATTTCAAAATGTGGGACTATGTCGCCGAGGAACTGCCGGCACTCATCGCGGAACATTTTGCCGTGGACATGGAGCGTCAGGGGATCACCGGTCATTCCATGGGCGGACATGGTGCCTTGACCATGGCGATGAACCTGCCCGGTCGCTTTCTTTCCGTTTCGGCCTTTGCCCCCATCGCCAACCCAACGGCCAGCGATTGGGGCCGCAAACAGCTGACCGCCTATCTGGGCGATGACACGGATGCCTGGGCCAAACATGACGCGACCTTGCTGATGGCAGAGGTCGGTTTTGACGGACCCGTGCTGATTGATCAGGGTGCCGCAGACCAATTTCTGGATCTGCTCAAACCTGAGACGCTGGCAGGTGCCATGGCCGCCAAGCGCCAGGAAGGGACGTTTCGGATGCAACCGGGCTATGACCACAGCTATTTCTTTGTCTCCACCTTCATGGAAGACCACATAGGCTTTCACGCCGATGCGCTTTATGCGGGTTGATCCGTGACCGCCCTGTATATCGACGCCGATGCCTGCCCCGTCAAAGCAGAGGCCGAACGGGTGGCGACCCGGCACAGGCTGCGGATGTTTGTCGTCTCAAACGGTGGGCTGCGCCCGTCGCAAAACCCGCTGGTTGAGACGGTGATCGTTCCCGATGGTCCGGATGTCGCTGACATGTGGATCGCAGAGCGGTGCGGGCCGGGCGATGTGGTGGTGACCGGTGACATCCCGCTGGCTGCAAAATGCGTTGAGGCAGGTGCCCGCGTGCTCAAACACAACGGAGAGGCGCTGACGGCTGCAAATATCGGCAATGTGCTGGCCACACGCGATCTGATGACCGATCTGCGGGCGGCAGACCCGTTTCGGCAGGGCGGCGGCAAGAGCTTTACAAAGGCGGATCGGTCGCGTTTTCTGGATGCATTGGAGCGCGAATTGCGCGCAGCACAACGCGGCTGAGGTATCATTCAAGACCGTTCCCGCGCGATGACACGCCAGCGGCACGGGTGGAGAGCACAAGATGACACCTCAAGCGGTGATCTTTGACATCGGTAATGTCCTGATCGAATGGCAGCCAGAGCGGTTCTATGATCAGGTGATAGGGCAGGACCGCCGCCGCGCCATGTTTGCCGCCGTCGATCTGCACGGTATGAATGACCGCGTCGACCGGGGCGAAAACTTTGGCGATGTGGTGCGCCAGACGGCCCGGATGTTCAACGACTGGCACGATGAAATCCTGCTGTGGCATGACCGCTGGATCGACATCGCCACCCCCGCCATCGACCATTCCGTGCGATTGATGGCCGCCCTGCAGGCCCGGGGCGTGCCGGTGTTTTCATTGACCAACTTCGGCATACAGACCTATGAAATTGCCGCTGGGCGCTATGGCTTTTTGAATGATTTTGACCGCGATTTCATTTCTGGCCATCTTGGCGTGATCAAACCTGATGCAGGTATCTACAAAGCGGTCGAGGACACCGCAGGGCTGCAGGGCGCGCAGCTGCTCTTTACCGATGACCGGCAGGACAATATTCAGGCGGCAGCCTCTCGTGGCTGGCAAATCCATCATTTTGACGGCTCTCAGGGCTGGGCGGACAGGCTTGTCAGCGCGGGACTGCTGGGCCCGGAGGACGCACGATGACATCCATTCCAATGATCCCTTTCGACGCCGGCGAAGCAGTGCTTGACTGGATCGGCTTGACCGAGGCCCTTGCCGCCGGTCACAGCCTGCCCAAGGCAGAAATTGGCGATACCTTTTTGTACCGGGGCAAAGATACCTTGCTGAACCGGGCAGCCTGGATTGACGGATTGGGCATTGCCGTCAAATCCGCCACCATCTTTCCCGGCAATCCGGCCAAAGGCGCGCCGATGATCAACGGAGGTCTGAGCCTGTATTCAGACGGCGATGGCACGCTTGAGGCGATCGTCGACTTTCATCTGGTGACCAAATGGAAAACCGCAGGCGACAGCCTGCTGGCTGCGCGCCGTCTGGCCCGGCCGGACAGCCGCAATATCCTGATCGTGGGGGCCGGCAATCAGGGCCGCGCCCTGCACGCGGCCTATGCTGCGGCGTTCCCGCATGCCGCCTTTACCGTCTGGAACCGCAGCCCTGCCAATGCTGAAAAAATGGCCGCAGAGCTGCCAGATCTTGCCATTGCCGATGATCTGGAAACAGCCGTTTCTGCGGCAGACATCATCACTTGCGCCACCATGTCCACCGATCCGCTGATCAAGGGCGATTGGCTGCGTCCGGGGCAGCATCTGGACCTGATCGGGGCCTACCGCCCGGATATGCGCGAAGTGGATGATACGGCCCTTTTGCGGGCCCGCGTGTTCGTGGACAGTTTCGACACCACCATAGGCCATATTGGCGAAATCGACATTCCGCTGAAATCGGGAACGATCACCCGTGACCATCTGATTGCTGATTACTACCACCTGGACGCATTCCGGCGTCACGGCCCCGATGATATCACCTTGTTCAAGAATGGCGGCGGTGCCCATCTGGACCTGATGACATCGCGTTACATCCTGGACCGTTGGACCGCACAAGAATGATCTGGTTTGCCTTGATCCTGCTGGTGATCTTCGCCGCGCCCTTCGTGATCGAAAACAGGCGGCGGGTAATGGATGATGTCGCGCGTGGATCAGCGCCGGGGCAGTTTGTCGAACTGTCGGGCGGGGTCACGCATTTCCAATGGCATGGTCCTGCCAATGGCCCTTTGGTGGTCTGTGTGCATGGTCTGACCACGCCCAGCTTTGTCTGGGGGGGCATCACCAGGGGGCTGGCCCTGTCAGGCTACAGGGTGCTGACCTATGACCTTTACGGGCGCGGATTTTCCAGCAGGCCCAAAGGCGCACAGGGGCGGTCATTCTTTTTCAAACAGCTGAATGAAGTGCTGGACAGCCAGGGCATAGACGAAGAGTTCACCCTGATCGGCTATTCCATGGGGGGGGCGATCGCTGCTGCTTTTGCAGCCACCTATCCCGCTCGGGTGCATCAGCTGATCCTATTGGCCCCCGCTGGCATGGGCATCTGGTCCGGCAAATTGGTGCAGTTCATCAAGGAGACCCCTTTGATCGGGGATTGGCTGTTTTTGCTGCTCTCTCCGCGCCTTCTGCGCAAAGGACTGCGGGCAGAGGTGGGGCTGGCCAGCAGCGTGCCGGACATCACGGCCCTGCAGGCCGCAGAGATCGGTTTCAAGGGCTTCTTGCCCGCGATCCTCGCCAGCCGTCGCGGCATTCTGTCAGAACCGCTGGAGGCAGATCACCGCGAATTGGCTGCACGGGGCATTCCGGTATTGGCCATCTGGGGCCGCGATGACGTGGTGATCCCGATTTCTGCTGTAGGGGTCCTGGCAACATGGAACCGCGATGCCCATCAAGAGGTGATTGACGGGGCCGGTCACGGGCTGCCCTATACCCACACCGATATGGCGCTGCAGATCATGGGCGACTGGATGACATAGGGCGGCGATGTGGCGTCAGGCCGTAACCAGCCCTTCCAGACGCCGTTCCCTGATCGGCAGATGGACGATGGCGCTAAAGGCCCCGACCGCAATGCCGACCCACCAGACCGCAGTATAATTGCCATAGACATCATAAAGCCTGCCGCCCAGCCAGACCCCCAGGAAGCTGCCCAGCTGGTGAGAAAAGAACACGATCCCGTAAAGCGTTCCCATGTACCGCAGCCCATAGATATGCGCGACAAGCCCGGAGGTCAGCGGAACGGTTGCCAGCCACAGCGCCCCCATGCCGACAGAAAACAATATCACGGTGACCGGCGTGATCGGGAACATGATGAACAGCGCCGCAAAGATGGTGCGCCCGGTATAGATCCCGGCCAGCAGATACCGTTTGGAATACCGCTTGCCGGCCCAGCCCGCCGCCAGCGTCCCCCCGATATTGGCCAGCCCCACCAATGAAATCGCCACGGCCCCCAATGCCGATGTGGTGGTGATGCCCATGTTGTGCAACACACCGCCCGCCAGAATGGGGCCGCACATTTCGGTGACGAAGGCCGGGAAATGCGCGGTGATAAAGCCCAGTTGGTAACCACAGGAAAAGAAGCCCAGAAAGATCATCGTGTAAGAGGGATCCTTGAAAGCTTTGACCAGGATCTGGCCAAGGCTTTCTTCCAGTTCCGCCTTTTGCGCCAGCACCGGGGCGCGCATGAATGGCAGCGTCAGGATCATCGACAGGATAACGGCTGCAAAAACCATGAAGGTGCTTTGCCAGCTGAGAAACCCCAGCATCCATTCAGCCGCCGGTGCGCCAAAGACCTGGCCCGCACTGCCCGCCGCCGTCACGATCGCCAGTGACATGGAACGGTTTTCATCACTGGATGCGCGGCCCACCACGGCCAAAACAACCCCAAACCCGGTACCCGCGATGCCAAACCCAACCAGCCAGGCATAGGCCTGATGCTCAATTGGGGTCACGGAATTGGCCGACAAGATGAGGCCCAAGGCATAGACCACCGCGCCAATGATGATGGCCCGCCTGTCACCGATCTTTTCCGCCATCGCCCCAAAGATCGGCTGGCCAATGCCCCAGGCCAAATTCTGGATCGCGATGGCCAGCGAAAATTCCGCGCGCAGCCAGCCGAATTCCTCTGCGACAGGAATCTGGAAAACCCCGAATGACGCCCGGACAGCAAAGCTGACCATGATGATCACACAACTTACGATAAGGACCGGCGTGAAAAGGGAACTGCGCTGCGTCATGGAAAATATCCTTGGTCCTGAACCGCCACATTATGCACTTTGCGAACCGCGTCAAATCAAGCCTTGTGCAAAGCTTGGATGATTTGCTGATGGATCGCGGCCCGGAGGCCTGCGCAGACGCTTTTCAAATCAGCGCCCTATGGGTTAAGGCAGGAACATGAAAAGTCTAAAAGAAACATATGACGCGATGATTGCTGCCGGATCGCTCCAAGCTGATCCGGCACAGGAAGCCGTCTTGCCCGAATTTGACCGCATCCGCGAGGCGCTGTTGACCCCGGTCAAGAAAGGCCTGTTCCGCAAAGCGCCCGAACCGCCCAAGGGTCTGTACCTTTGGGGGGGCGTGGGCCGTGGCAAATCCATGTTGATGGATCTGTTTGTCGAACATCTGGACGGCATCCCGGCAAGAAGGGTGCATTTTCATGCGTTCATGCAGGAAATTCATTCCGCCATGCACGAGGCACGCAAAACCGGTGTGGACGATGCGATTGCGCCAGTCGCCGCAGATGTTGCGGCCTCCGTGCGGCTCTTGGCGTTTGACGAGATGCAGATCACCGACATCACCGATGCGATGATCGTCGGACGGCTGTTTCAAGCGCTCTTTGCTGCCGGCGTGGTGGTTGTGACCACGTCAAACCGGCCGCCAGATGCGCTGTACAAGGACGGTCTGAACCGGAACCTTTTTGTCCCCTTCATCGAGTTGATAAAAGAACGGATGGTCGTGCATGAACTGGCCAGTCCGACAGACTACCGTCAGGACCGTCTGGCAGGAAGCCAAGTCTATTTCACACCGGTAAATGCCCATAGCCGCGACGCGATGGACGCGGTCTGGAATGATCTTGCCGGCGGGGCAGGCGAGCCTTTGATCCTGCGGGTCAAAGGACGGGACGTGGAAATACCGCACTATCGCAACGGCATGGCCCGCGCGCGGTTTCACGCATTGTGCGGCGCGGCCCTGGGCCCTGCCGATTACCTTGCGCTGGCGGATGCCGTACGGGTTTTGCTGTTGGACGACATCCCACAATTGGGCCGCACAAATTTCAATGAGGCCAAGCGTTTTGTGACGCTTATTGATGCGCTTTACGAGGCGCGCGTGCGGTTGATCTGCTCCGCCGCCGCCGCGCCTGAAATGCTGTATCTGGAGGGCGAAGGCACCTTTGAGTTTGAGCGCACCGCCTCACGGCTGCGCGAAATGCAGGCCGAAGGCTGGGGTGTGCAACCTTGATCGGGGTTCACAACTGAACCCTGATCGGTCGGTGTCAGTCAGAAATGAGAACGATACGGTCCTGTGACACCACATCATCTGGGTGATAGGGCGCGTCGCCCATGTACAACGACCATATTCCCCCCGTGATGATCCCCAATCCAATAACGAAAAAGGCGATCTGTGACAGCACCCGATTTTCCGGGACGGTCGAAGGTCTGTGGTTTTCAATAGCCTTCTGGCTCATCATGCTCTTCCCCTGTTGCATTCAATTATTTTACGGTCGTGCCGTTTTGAATTTACAACTGGAAGATACTAAAAATCAGTGAATCTGCATAGGGGGGCAGCGCAATTTATTCGTTTTCGCGCAAGATTGCCCCCGCTAGGTACAATGATCCGCAGATCAGGATACGCGATTGCGGGTCCTTTGCGATGATATCGCGCACCGCGGCTTCGACAGTTTCGGCCTCTACCGCATCCATCCCCACGGCGCGGGCGGCATGTGCGGTTTCTGCCGCATGCAGGGTCGCGTTTTCGCCCGGGATGGTCACAGCATGAAGGCTTTGGACATGGGCCGCGAGGGGGCGCAGATAACCGTTGATGTCCTTGGTATTCAGCATGCCACAGATCAGATGGGTGTGCCCTTTGGGGCCGGTTGCCAGCATCTCGGCCAGCGCCTCTCCGGCGGCGGGATTATGGCCGCCATCCAGCCACAGCTCTGCCGCGCCCGCCGCATCGATCAGCGGCCCCTTGCGCAGGCGCTGCATCCGCGCGGGCCAATAGGCACGGGTGACAGCGGCTTCGCAGGCGGCCTCGTCCATGCCGAAATGACGCAAGGCCGCCAGCACGGCACCCGCATTCATCACCTGATGATGTCCCGGCAAATTCGGCAGGGGCAGATCCAGCAGACCTGTCTCATCCTGATAGATCAGCCGGCCCGCCTCCTGGCCCACATGCCAATGTTGACCGTAGACAGACAGGGGTGCGGCCTGCCGGGCGGCAACGGCCTCGATCACCTCAAGACCTGATTCTTGCTGGGGGCCCACAATGCAGGGCACGCCGCGTTTGATGATCCCCGCCTTTTCGCCCGCGATTTGCGGCAGGGTGTCGCCCAGAAACTGCTGATGGTCCAGAGAGACAGGCGTGATGATGCTCAGCGCGGTCCTGTCGCTGACATTCGTCGCATCCAGCCGCCCACCAAGCCCCACTTCGAGCAGTGTGAAATCAGCCGGGGTGCGCGAAAAGGCCAGCAGTGCCGCCGCTGTGGTAATCTCGAAATAGGTGATGTTTTCGCCGTTGTTGGCGGCATAACATTCGTCCAACACGGCTGTCAGCGCCGCTTCGTCAATCAATGTGCCCGCCAGCCGGATGCGTTCATGGAAACGCGCCAGATGCGGCGAGGTATAGGCATGGACCGTCTTGCCTGCGGCTTCCAACCCGGCGCGGATCATCGCTTGGGTCGATCCTTTGCCGTTGGTGCCCGCAATATGGATCACGGGGGGCAGGTTGTCTTGCGGATTGTCCAAGGCGTCCAACAGCCGGAACATGCGATCCAGCGTCAGATCTATGATTTTGGGATGCAGCGCCATCATCCGTTCAAGAATGATGTCAGATGTGGGCGCGGTCATTTCTTGGGCGCATCCTTGTCTGCTTTTGCCTTGCTTTCAGCAGGTTCTGCCACAGCCGGCTCTGTCACCTCTTGCGGCGCAGGCAGATCGCCGCGCACAGCAGGCGTCAGGCCCAAAAGCATACGGGTGATGTTGATCAACTCGTCACGCAGTTCTGTTCGGGGCGTCACGCGGTCCAACATGCCGTGGTCCAGCAGGTATTCGGCGCGCTGGAACCCCTCGGGCAGTTTTTCTCGGATCGTCTGTTCAATGACGCGCGGCCCGGCAAAGCAGATCAGCGCATTCGGCTCAGCGATATGCACATCCCCCAGCATGGCATAGCTGGCCGTCACACCACCCGTGGTCGGATGGGTCAGCACCACGATATAGGGCAGACCTGCTTCTTTCAGCATCTGCACCGCGACCGTGGTGCGCGGCATCTGCATCAGGCTCAGGATGCCTTCTTGCATACGGGCCCCGCCCGCAGCTGAAAACAGGATCAGCGGGCGTTTCAGTTTTACCGCCTCTTCTGCGGCAGCAATGATCGCATTGCCCACGTACATGCCCATGGACCCTGCCATAAAGGAAAAGTCCTGACAGGCCGCCACGATAGGTGTGCGCCCAATCTCGCCTGTCGCGACCAGCATTGCCTCGGCTTCGCCAGTGGCCTTCTGCGCCGCCTTCAGACGGTCCGGATACCGTTTTTGATCGCGAAAATGCAAAGGATCCGCCGTCGGCGATGGCACTTTGACAGCCGTAAAGATACCGCCATCAAACAGCATCGTGAAACGTTCACGCGGGCTGATCGGCATGTGATGACCGCAATTGGTGCAGACATTCAGATTGTCCGACAATTCGCGATGAAACAGCATCGTTCCGCAGTCATCGCATTTGGTCCACAGGTTGTCCGGAGTCTCGCGGCGTGAAAAGATCGAATTGATCCGGGGGCGGACGTAGTTTGTGATCCAGTTCATGGGATGTCCCTGATGTCTTGATTATGCTTCCAGATAAGGCGGTGGGACGGAAATTGCAATCAGCGCCTGATCGCGACCCGCGCGGCCAGCCACAACACCAGCATCATGGCGAAATCAACGGGCAGCCACGCCTGAAGCGCCTCGATGTCATCCAGCGAAAAAGGCGTGAGATAGAGCGCCAGACCAGAAAGCTCGTCTGGTAGAGAGACGATCATCATTGCAGAGACATTGTTCCAGAAATGTACCGCAATGGCAGGACCAAGCGATCCCGAGCGCGCCGTGAGATCCGCCATCAAGATGCCGAACAATCCGGCCCATACCGCGATCAAAAGGGCATTTTCACCCGCCGTATCGGGCAGGTAATGCCCCAAGGCAAAGAGTACCGAAGGCAGCACCATCCAGACCAGCGGAGAGCGAAACCGCGCCGCGAGCTGCTGCTGGACATACCCGCGAAACACTATTTCTTCTGCGCTGACCTGCAAGAGGATGAAAAACAGCGAGGGGACCAACAAGACCATCCAGCGGCTCAGCGCCATGTTGGGCACATAATCGCCCCCCATGTCCCAAGGCGGCAGCACCAGCACCACGCCCGTCACCGCCAGCACGGCGACAGAGACACGCCGAAAATCCCGGCCCAGCAGATGGGCGGGACCCAGCAAGGTTACAAAACTGCGGTGATGCAGCAGACGCACCGTCAGGCCAGCCGCGATGCTCATGAAGATAAAGCTGAACAGCAAGATATACATGGCGGCCGGACTGGCCCCGCTGGCCAGATCATTCAGCAACTGCCCGCCCGAAGGGGCCAGCAGAACATAGAGCGCCTGAAAGAAAACCTGATTGAGAGAAAAATAGGCGAATGTCGCCAGACACAAACCGGCAATCAGTCGCCAGAGTGCGGGATAACTGCGGGCCGGGGCAATGAATTCCTCATGCGCGGCATAGGCAGCGGGGCGGATCACTCTTCCGCCTCACTGTCAGGTTGGGGCGGCTTTTGAGGTCCAAACTCCCTTGGGATTTCGACACCGGCCGCCAGCATCACGTCGGCAGCACCGCTCAGGTATCCGGCGACGGTGCGGAAAAGCCTGAGCAGAACCTGATGGTCCCCCTCAACGACCGACCGGAATTGTTCCGCGCCGATGCGCAGGAATTTCGCCTCTTGGACGGCGACAAGGTCCAGTTGGCGCGGCTCATCCAGCAGGATGGACAGATCACCGATCAGCCTGCCGGGCTCCACATCCGAAATGTGGCGAATGGAGCCGTCTTTTTGGATAAGCCCCAGTTCGGCGCGCCCGGACAGGCACAAATAGGCCGCGTCGGCGCGTTCGCCGACCTTGAATATGCGCTGCCCTGCCTCGGCGGTGTACCATTGCGCGGCAAAGGCCAGAAGGCGTCTGTTGCGGGGGTCCAGAGAACCGAAAAGTTCGTTCCGGCTGATGATCCGCAGCTTGCGACGCAGATCGTCAGAGGCGCTGTCCTGATCCTCAAAACTGTCGGATTTCACCACCCCGTCGATCCGCCCGTTGCGAATTTCGATATGCATGTCGAAATCTTCCGGCTTGGCAAAGCTGTCGTTGATATAGATCTGGGTCGTGTCGGGCAGCAGCGCGCTCAGCCGGTGGCGGATCTGGCTTTGGGTTTCAGCATCCAATCCGGCCAGGGCCTGATTCAGCACCATGACATCGGGCCGTTTGATCGCGGCACGACCAAAGGCCGCGCGCTGCTGGAACATCGCGGGCAGATTGGTGCCGCCGATGGCTGTGGGCACATCGAACAGATTTGTTGAAATCAGCTGCTTGAGACCATTTTCCTCAAGCACGCTTGCGACGATGTCCTGAACCAGATCCTCTTGCAGCCCGGCCATGGATGAAATCCGGCCATACAGAAGGTTCTCAAGGACGGTCAGCCGCGGCAGATAATTTTCTGGCGCGATCGGAATGAACAGATTCTTGACCTGTTCGCGCATCATCGGGCCGTTGGTCTTGCGAATGCGCAAGATTTCTTCCTTGAAGGTCTCGGGGAACGCGGGACCGATCTGTTCTGCAGTCAGGGCAAAGGGGACGGTCAGCAGCAATGCGAACTCTCTCTCCGACAAGGCCGCATCGCCACGATCCCGGCGGCGCGAGGCGATATCCACCAGTTGCTCATACAGGGATTCTTCGATCCCCAGCGCGGTGAACAGGGGATGTTCCGTGCCATCCCTGCCAAAGGCGTGATGCAACATTTCCACCAATGTCTGCGAAATTGCGATGCCCTGTGCTGCAAGCCCCTGATCCACGACCATCGCCAGAAATTCCTGTTCAGTCACCAGCCGTTGCTGGGTGATCTCGAACCTTGGTGCGGCGAACATCAGGTTGCCGCCCAGCGGCACGGCCGGATTGAATGTGTCGGGGTCAAACCGATGCACGGCCTTGCTCAGTCCTTCGGCCTTTAGCCGTTCATATATCTCTTCACGCAGGCCCACGATCCGCCGCGCCAGTTCGGGATGCCTTTCGGGGTCCATCAGGGAATGCAGCATGCGGTCAAAAATCACGTCAGAGGTGCCCAGGGCATTGGTGATCTCATACCAAAAGCGGTTCACATCCTGTGTCGTGGACAGGCCCGCAAGCTCAGGATCTAGCCATTCAGCGGCAGTGCTGTCGGGGCTGTTGCCGGACCGGCGTGCCTCGATCGTGGAACGGTCGCTGTGCTCTGGATCCCACAGCACGGTCTTTGGGCTGGTCCTGAGCGGCATCAAAAGGTTGTCGCCAACGGTGCCTTGAAAAAAATAGGGCTGTGCATTTGCATATCCGATGCGGGCGGCCACGACGGCCTGATGCAGTTTGCTCAGGTCATGCCCGGCGATGACGATCTTGCCTCTGGTTGGCAACAATTCACGGGTCAGCACATCTGATATTGCCGTGCGTTCGGATTGGTTGCTGACCTGCAACGCAACCTGACTGCCTGCAGGGATCACCAGATCGATGTCTTCCAGGATCATATCGCCACTGGGCCCTCTGACCGACACGGAATGCAATTCAAGATCGCCGCGCAAATGCGGAATTTCTTCTGGCATCCCTTCGAACAGGCTATCGTCGATCATGTTGAAAGGCGCAAAGCGTTCAATCACGATATCCCAGCGGACGGCCATGTCTTGGGTCTGGTTGTAATAGGCCAGAAGCTCTTTCCAGGGGCTGGACAGATCCTTGTAGGCGGCAAGGGCCGCAACCAGCGCACCAACTGTGATCTGGCCCTTGATCGCCAGATAACCGCCGACCGCGTAAAAGAAAAACGGGGTCAGCTGACCGATGAAGTTGTTGAGGAACTTCATGAAGAATTTCTTTTGGTAAATGCGGAACCGCACCTCGAACAGACGGCCCAGCCGGTCGGTGAAACCCGCCAGCCGGTAGCGCCAGCCGCCGTTGGTGCGCAGATCGGTGATGCCTGCCGCAGTCTCTCCGATCTCGGCCGCAAAGTGACGTACTTCCTTGATCCGTTCCTTGTTCAGCTCATTGATCTGCCGCTGCACCAGCGGGATAAGCCAGGCCTGCAAGGGGATCAGCGCCACACCGGCAAGGCCGAACCACGGCGATTGCACAAACAGGAACACCAGAATGATCAGCATCTGGCCGGCTTGAAATACCGGCTGCGCCACAGCATCGCCCATCAGCCCGCCCATCGGCTCTGCCTCTGATGTGACCATGCTGACCAATTCGCCCTGCGACGTCTCTTGGAAATAGCTGCGCGGGAAACGCATCATGCGGCTGACCAGTTGATAGCGGAACCGGCGCAACAGACGTTCGGCCAAAACACCTTTCATCGTGTTCAGGCGCATTTTCAGCAGCCCATGGACCAGAACCGCCCCCAGATAGCCAAAACACAGCGCCATCAGAAAGGTGACCTGGGAAACCTGATAGCCCAAGACGTTCACAATTGCCGTCTCTGCACCGATGGCATCGTTGATGATGCGCTTGGGCAATTCCAGCGTCGCATATAGGAACGGAAAGGTGAAAACCGTAAAAGCCAGCAAGAACAGCTGATCCCGACGGGAATACTTCCAGATGAACGAAAAAATACTGCGTTCCATGCGGGGGCTTTCTCTGGGGCCGGGGCCACGATCAGCGCCCAAATCACTTCGGGTTCAAGGTAAGCCCGCAGCAGACGCATTACAACATCGCCTGTTGGTCTTGCAGCACCCCGCCTGCCCGACTATTCCGGTAGCAACGTTTTTTCAGGGAGGACGCCATGTCCAATAATCAACGCTTTGACAAATCCAAACTGCCCAGCCGCCATGTAACCGAAGGACCCGCCCGCGCGCCGCACCGGTCCTACTACTATGCGATGGGTATGACCGATGAGGAAATTCACCAGCCCTTGGTCGGCGTCGCCACCTGCTGGAACGAGGCAGCCCCCTGCAACATCGCGCTGAACCGTCAGGCCCAGGCCGTCAAGATCGGCGTCAAGGCAGAACAGGGCACGCCGCGCGAATTCACCACGATCACCGTCACCGATGGCATCGCCATGGGCCACGAGGGCATGCGTTCATCCCTGGCCTCGCGCGAAGCGATTGCCGATACGGTAGAGCTGACCATGCGCGGTCACTGCTATGACGCGCTGGTTGGTTTGGCCGGGTGTGACAAATCCCTGCCCGGCATGATGATGGCGATGATCCGCCTCAATGTGCCGTCCGTGTTCATGTATGGCGGGTCCATCCTGCCCGGCCGCGCGCCCGAAGGTGCCGATGTGCCAGCGGCATTCGCAAATCGCGATCTGACCGTACAGGACATGTTTGAGGCCGTCGGCAACTGGCAAGGCGGCACGATGACCGAAGCAGAGCTGGAAATCCTCGAACGCGTCGCCTGCCCTTCTGCGGGTGCTTGCGGTGGTCAGTTCACGGCCAACACGATGGCCTGCGTGTCAGAAGCGATCGGCCTTGCGCTGCCGAATTCATCCGGTGCGCCCGCGCCTTACAAATCGCGTGACGAATATGCGATTGCCTCAGGTGCTGCGGTCATGAACCTGATCGAAAAGAACATCCGCGCGCGCGACATCTGCACCCGCGAAGCATTTGAAAACGCGGCCCGCATCGTGGCCTGCACGGGCGGGTCCACCAATGCCGGTCTGCACCTGCCCGCCATGGCACATGAGGCAGGGATCGACTTCTTCCTTGATGACGTTTGCGAAATCTTCCGCGACACGCCGCATTTTGTCGATATGAAACCGGGCGGCGCTTATGTGGCCAAGGACCTTTACGAAGCAGGCGGTGTGCCTGTCGTGATGAAGGAGTTGCGCAAGGCTGGCCTGCTGCACACCGATTGCATGACCGCGACGGGGTATTCCATGGGCGAAGAGCTGGACAAGATCGAGCGTGAGGCAGACGGCAAAGTAATCCACGCGATCAGCAACCCGATCAGCAAGACAGGCGGTGTCGTGGGCCTCAAGGGCAACCTTGCCCCTGAAGGTGCCATCGTGAAAATCGCAGGCATGTCGGACGAGGACATCATCTTTACCGGCCCCGCGCTGGTGTTCGAATGCGAACAGGACGCCTTTGAAGCCGTGCAGAACCGCACCTATTCCGAAGGCGACGTCTTTGTCATCCGCAACGAAGGCCCTGCAGGCGGGCCCGGTATGCGTGAAATGCTGGCGACCACGGCGGCGCTGTCGGGTCAGGGCATGGGCAAGAAGGTGGCATTGATCACCGACGGCCGTTTCTCTGGTGCGACACGCGGTTTCTGCGTGGGTCACGTCGGGCCTGAGGCCGCATTGGGTGGCCCAATCGGGCTGCTCAAGAATGGCGATATGATCACCCTGAACGCCATCACCGGGTCAATCAGCGTTGACCTGACGGATGAAGAACTGGCCGCACGCAAGGCAGAATGGAAGGGCCCGCGTCCTACCAACTATGCATCCGGTGCGTTGTGGAAATATGCGCAGCTGGTAGGGCCGACCTATCTGGGTGCCGTGACACATCCCGGTGGCAAGGCAGAAACCCATGACTACATGGATCTTTAAGGGCCCCGTTTCGGCCCTTGCCCTGACCAGTCTCGCCGCTTGCGGGGAAGGTCAGGGTCCCTCTTTCCTGAAAGGTCTGTCAGCGCCATCTGTGGCGCTGTCACAGGCCGATATGGCCTTTGGTGCGGTGACGCTAAAGGCCCCTAGTGGCTTTTGCATCGACAAAAGCAGCCTCAAGCAACACTTTGCCCTCATGGCACGTTGTGACGCATTTGGCGTGCCTTCAGCTGCGGGCACAGCCCCTGTCGGGCTGATCACTGTCAGCTTTTCCGCGATCACGGATGTGCCAAGTCTACCGTCCCCGCAAGATACCGCAAAGGCCATGGACCTGCAGCAGGTCTCTGACCCGATAGAGGTGGAGACCGGCGTAATCTTTCGTGCGACAGGCACCGTACCGGTCGAAGGGATGAGCGCGCGGCATTGGCGTGCCACGGCGCAGATTGGCACGCAGTTGATGGGTCTGGCGCTGTTCGCCCCCGAAGACAGCGCCGCCGCCCAAGACGAAGGCCGCAGCATTCTGTCCGCCGTCATCGCCGAGGCAAGCGCCGGGTCCTAGGTTCAATTGTTTCTCAAATGCTGACAATTCAAATTCAAAATCCGAATTGTCCCCGATTATTTGCCCAATTTATTTGAACGAAACCTTCCTCGCGGATAGGATGTGAAAAAATATAAGGCACGCGCAGTCATGTCCAAAATTTCCCTCGGCTTTCTGGATAGAAAGATGCTTGCAAAGAGCTTTGGCCATTGGGCACAGGCCGCACGCAAGGCATCTGATGCCGAAATCTCTGTCTTGCGCCGCCAGCGCAACGATGCCCGCGCGCTCAAGGTTCATCTGGACAAGCTGATCCACGTCGCGACCCAGCGTCTGGGTCCGCCCCTGCAGGGGGCGCAACATTTCCCCAAACCCCATAACACGGATTGGGCCTGGCGGCCTGAACTTTGGCAAGGCCCGCTGGCAACGCCCGGTATTTCGTCGGTCCAGACCAAATCCAAGATGGGCGAAGAGATCACCCTGTTTCACGATTGCGACCTTGCGGAACTGACCATGCGCCAGCTGCGCAATCTGCGCGAGGAAGACATCGCGCCCTACGGCCTGCAACTTGATATATTCGAGTTCAGGGGCTCTTTCTTGTCCATGGTCATTGATCTGCCGCAAGAGGGGATCACCGGCCTGAGGCAGACCCATCTGCTGCGCATGGACGCGATTGTCGAGCTGGAAAAACCACTGGAGATTTTTGCGCGGCTGAACATCAAACACGGCCCCAACACGGAACAGATTGTCCGCGAGTTGCCACTGGATGGCGAAAACTACCGCGTTGAGTTTGATCTGGCATATTCGAATTTGAATGAGAAACGGGTGGAGCGCGCCTGGATCGACATCATTTTCGAAGGACCGAAAATGAACCAGATCGTCCTTCGGGACCTTACCTTGACGCGCCGCCCTCGGGCCAATCTGTGAAAGGAGCCAAAGCATGTCTGCATTGGAGCTAACCAAAACGATGCTAATTCAGGGCGTCTGGCAGGGCATCATCACAGCGGCCAGTGGGCAAGAGCCGCAGGTTGAGGTGATGCATGAGAACACGGTCGTCCCGGATGTGGTACTGACCCATGACCCAAGCGCCGATCACTGGACGTTCTCTGTGCCCGTTCCGGCACAGGCCATCGCCGAGGGCGTTCAGACCCTGATCATGCGTGACAAGTTAGCGAATGCAAAGATTGGGCATATGACCCTGATCGCAGGCGAACCGCTTGATCTGGATATCCGCGCAGAGATGGATTTGATGCGCGCAGAACTGGACATGCTCAAACGTGCCTTTCGACGGCATTGCGCCGATACGGAGTGACCGGCAAGCGGTGAGAGCTTGACGAATACATGATCTGCCGAAAATGCTCTGGGCCTGCCACAGTGATCTGATCCAGCATAAAAAAGGACAGCGCAGGCAAATGCCCCGCTGTCCCTGATTTCTATGCGCGCGTCGTCCAGATCTGATGCGCCGGACCAACCAGCAGCGCAGCTGGTCTCGCGCAGGTTTTATCAGTCCGGCTGTCCCAGTGCCGAGAGGCCCTTGAGAATATCAATGGCATAGGCCAGTTGGTAATCCTCTTCGCGCAGCTCTGCTGCCTTCTCTGCCTTTTCACGATCTTCCATGATCTGCTTGACCTCGTCTTCTGTCAGGCTGTCATTGTTCAGGCTGCCCCGCAGGTCAGCCTCTGAACGCGATGGACGGTTGCTGGGTGCTTCTTCTTCTGTTGCGACCTTGGCGGGGGGCTGTGCCACCACGATGTCAGGTGACACGCCCAGCGCCTGAATGGACCGGCCCGATGGGGTGTAATACCGCGCCGTGGTCAGGCGCATCGCGCCATTGCCCCGCAGCGGCATTACCGTCTGGACAGATCCTTTGCCGAAACTCTTGGTCCCGACCACGATCGCCCGGCGGTGATCCTGCAGCGCACCTGCCACAATTTCAGAGGCCGAGGCGGAGCCACCATTGATCAGCACCACGATGGGCTTGCCCTGTGACAGGTCCCCCGCCGTCGCATTCACACGGTCGCCATCGGCCAGTTCGCGGCCACGGGTGCTGACGATCTCGCCTTTTTCAAGGAAAGCATCGGAAACCGCGATGGCCTGGTTCAACAAACCACCGGGGTTGTTGCGCAGGTCCAGCACAATGCCGTTGATATTGTCGATGCCACCTGCGGCGGCAATCTGTTCTTCCAGACCTTCCTTCATCTTGGGATAGGTCTGTTCGTTGAAGGTGGTCAGGCGCAGCACGGCCGTTTCTCCGACGGTGCGGGCGCGCACGGCGGTCAACTGGATGGTGTCGCGGATGATCGAGACATCAAATGGTTCCTGCTCGCCCTCACGCACGACGGTGATGACAATCTCTGAACCCACGGGGCCACGCATCAGTTCAACCGCATCGTCCAGCACCAGACCCAGCAGGCTTTCGCCATCCACATGAGTGATAAAATCACCCGCTTCGATCCCCGCCTCAAAGGCTGGCGTGCCATCAATCGGTGAGACAACTTTGACAAAGCCTTCCTCTTGCGTGACCTCGATGCCCAAACCGCCGAATTCACCGCGGGTCTGTTCGCGCATCTTTGCCGCGTCCTTGGGCGACAGATAGCTGGAATGCGGATCAAGTGAGGTCAGCATGCCGTTGATGGCCGCCTCAATCAGATCGGATGAATCGGTCTCTTCGACATATTGGGCGCGAATACGCTCAAAGATATCGCCAAACAGATCCAGCTGCTCGTACACATTCTCAGTCTTGGCGCTTTCCTGGGCCAGCAGCGGTGCCGCGATCTGCGTCGTTGCGATCACACCGGCCACCGTGCCGCCCAGCGCGGCCATAAAGAACTTTCTCATCTTGCTATCCATCCTCGTCCGTTCGGAACCAGTTTGCTGGATCCTGTGGGCTATTGTCCTGTCTTACTTCTATATAGAGCGTTTCTGAACGCTCTGTGCCAGTGCCTTCACGCAGGGGTGACAATTCAACGCCATTTTTTGACGAAACTCCGCCCATCAGGCCAATGGGCGTGCCCCCGGCAATCACCTGTCCTGCCTCACCATAGACCACATCGAGACCCGCAAGGACAAACAGGATATCTGCCTGCGGTTCGAGAATCACCACATTGCCGAAATCCAGCAACGGCCCGATGTATCTGATCGTCGCGGCGGTGGGTGTTGTGACGATTGCACCGGGGCGCGTGGCCAGGATGATACCGGGGCGCGCGACCCCTGCGGCATCCGCCTCGTTTGCGCGGCGCAGCACCAATCCCTGAACCGGCAACGACAACTCACCCGCTGTGCCATCCAATGATACAAGTGCTGGCTCCACCTCGTCTGTGACGATCTCGGACAGGCCGCTGGCAAAGGCGTCCAGCGTCTCGGTAGAGGCGATAAGGATCGCGGTGCGCACGGGATCGGCGGTAAACCTTCGGGGCAGATCGGTCCGGTTTGCCATGGCCTGATTGAGCGCGGTGCGCGCGGCCTGCACTTCGGTCAGCCCCTCTTGCAGGCGTTGCTTGGCATCCACTTGCAGGGCACGCAGGGTCTGTACGTTTTCCAGATCCATGCGCAGCGCGTCGGCCTTGCGGTTCAAGGCTGGCGTCAGCTCTGCCAGCAGCATCCCCGCCCGCGCCGTGCCCGCAGGCCCGTCAGGATGCAGCAATGTCACCGGAGAGGCCCCCGGACCGATGCTTTGCAGCACACCTAGAAATTCGGCGACTTCGCCGTCGCGCGATTCCAGCCGCTTGCTGATCTGCGCTTCGCTGATGGCCGCCTGCCGCAGCCCCGACCGCATCGCGCCCAAGCCCGCCTCAAAGGCCTGAATTGTCTCCGTCAGCGCCTTTACCCTGTCGCGCGCGCCCTCTGCCTGATCCAGCATAGTGGACGCTTCTTCCAGCGCATCAGCTGCGGCCAGGGCCTGCAACCCGACGGGCGACTGGGCAAGGGCCAGCGCAGGCCAGCACAGCGCAAGGATGACCGCCACAATTCTCATGAGATCAGCGATACCCCAGTCATTTCCTGTGGCTGCGGCAGCCCCATCAACGCCAACAACGTCGGTGCCAGATCAGCCAGCCTGCCCGCGCGCAGCACAGCCCCCTGTGGCCCGCCGATCAGGGCGACAGGCACCGGGTTCAGCGTGTGGGCGGTATGCGCACCGCCCGTTTCTGGGTCAATCATCGTCTCGCAATTGCCGTGATCCGCTGTCAGCAGCATGGCACCGCCAGCCTTTTCCAACGCCGTGACCACCCGTGCCAGACCGGCATCCACCGCCTCGCAGGCGGCCATCGCAGCCTTCAGGTCACCGGTATGGCCGACCATGTCGGGGTTCGCATAATTCACCACGATCAGGTCATATCCATCCTCGATTGCGCGCACGAAATGATCAGTCACTTCCCCTGCCGACATTTCAGGCTGCATGTCATAGGTCGCGACATTGGGGGATTTGGGCATGAAACGGTCTTCACCGGCGGCGGCCTCTTCTTCTCCGCCGTTCAGGAAAAAGGTGACATGGGGGTATTTCTCAGTTTCGGCCAGCCGGAACTGACGCCGCTCATGTTTGGCCACCCAAGCACCCAGGGTATTGGGCAGATCGGGCTTGTGATACATTGTGGTCATATAGGCCGCGTGCTGCTGCGAATATTGCGCCATGCCCATCAACGCGCACCATTCCGGCCGCCTGCCTGCCTCAAAGGCATCAAAGTCAGGGTCACCAAGTGCTGCCATGATCTCGCGCGCGCGGTCCGCCCGGAAATTCAGACAGAACAGCCCGTCGCCGTCCCTGGCCCCGTCATAGCCCGGCAGCACCGTGGGCTGAATGAATTCATCATCCTCGTTGCGCGCATAGGCTGCGTCTACCGCTTGCGACGCCGTTGGTGCCGCAAGACCCTTTGCCCGCACCATGGCATTGAACGCCTTTTCGACGCGGTCCCAGCGGTTGTCGCGGTCCAGCGCAAAGTAACGGCCCGTGACCGTCACAACCTTCACCGCTGCGGGAAGCTGCGCCTGCAGCGTCTCGAAATAGCCCAGCGCAGAACGCGGTGCCACATCGCGCCCGTCGGTAATCGCGTGGATCACCACCGGCACGCCCGCATCATCCAACGCCCTTGCGGCGGCGATCATATGGCTGATGTGGCCATGCACCCCGCCATCCGACACAACCCCCATCAAATGCGCCGTGCCGCCCGTCTTGTGCAGCTTTTCGATAAAAGCAAGCAGCGGCGGATTCTGCGCAAAGGACCCGTCCTCAATCGCCAGATCAATCTGGCCAAGGTCCATTGCGACCACCCGGCCTGCACCGATGTTGGTATGACCCACCTCTGAATTGCCCATCTGGCCACTGGGCAGCCCCACGTCCGGGCCATGGGTGATCAAGGTGCCATGGGGACAGGTCTGCATGATCCGGTCAAAGGTCGGGGTGCGGGCCAGCGCAGGTGCATTGCCCTCGCGGATATCGCTGATGCCCCATCCATCCAGAATGCACAGAACCACTGGTTTTGGGGTCTTCATCTCGATCTTGCTCCACGCCTCATTGTTTTGCGGTCTTTTACTCCTTCAATGGCGTGGGGTGAACCTCTTTCCTCGGGGGTTTGGCGTCTGACCTGCCTGTCTGGTCAATCTGCACGCCAATCAGCGGTGTTTTGCGCATCACAGGTGCCCAACTCGGCCTTGTCCCGCGCTGGCACATTGGGCATAACACCCCCCAAACAGCCCAGAGCCAAGGATTGCCCCCATGAGCCAAGATGCGCCCGAAACCCGGATCGTAAACACCTACCGGATTGCCTGTGACGGCGGCGAGGGTGCCTTGGGCCATCCACGGGTCTGGCTTCAGATCCCCCATGACAAGGGCTGGGTCGAATGTGGATATTGCGACTGCAAATTCGTCCATAACGATTTTGAAGGCAAAGTCTGAGCGCTGCGCAGGCGCTTGGTTGCCGCGACTGTCCATCGCAGATGCCGCGTGAGCACAAGGTGATTGCCTGCTGGCAGCGCCCCATGCTTCGTGGCAAAAAGAATGAACACAATCGGGGAGCACGTTCATGTCCGGCACATTCGGCAAAGGTCACCATCTGCATCTTATCGACGGCTCTGCCTTTATCTTTCGTGCCTATCATGCGCTGCCACCGCTGACGCGCAAATCCGACGGGCTGCCGATCGGGGCCGTTGCGGGCTTTTGCAACATGCTGCACCGTTACGTGGAGGCCAACACAGGCCCGGATGCGCCCACCCATGTGGCCGTAATCTTTGACAAGGGCAGCCATACCTTTCGCAACGACATGTTTGACCAGTACAAGGCCAACCGCGAGGCAATGCCCGAGGACCTGCGCCCCCAGATTGCCCTGACCCGCGCCGCGACAGAGGCGTTCAACATCGCCTGCGAGGAAAAAGAGGGCTATGAGGCCGATGACATCATCGCCACCCTTGCCGTTCAGGCCCGCAAGGCGGGCGGGCGCTGTACCATCATCAGCTCTGACAAGGACCTGATGCAATTGGTCGGTGGCGGCGTCGAAATGCTTGATGCGATGAAGAACAAGCGCATCGACCGCGAGGGTGTTTTCGAGAAATTCGGTGTCTATCCCGAACATGTGGTCGATGTGCAGGCGCTGGCGGGCGATTCGGTGGATAACGTGCCGGGTGCGCCCGGCATCGGGATCAAGACTGCCGCCCTGTTGATCAATGAATTTGGCGATCTGGACACGCTTTTGGCCCGCGCCGAAGAGATCAAACAGCCCAAGCGCCGCGCGACCCTGATCGACAATGCAGATCAAATCCGCCTGTCGCGCCGCCTGGTGCAGCTGGACGAAAATACGCCGCTGGATTTCACATTGGACGACCTGGAGGTCCGCGACCCTGATCCCGACAGGCTTTTGACGTTTCTCGCAGAAATGGAGTTTCGCACCCTGTCCAAGCGCGTTGCCGCCCAACTGGGGGCCGAGGCCCCGAAAATCGCCGAGGCCCCCGCGGCGGCGGATGCGCCAAAGCAGGAAAATGTGCCCTTCGACGCGGATAAATACGAACAGGTCAGCGACGCTGCCGCCTTGCAAAGATGGATCGATGCGATATACGAGCTGGGCTATGTCGCCGTCGATACGGAAACAACCGGCCTGAACGAGATGACCGCCGATCTGGTCGGCATTTCATTGGCGACCGAACCGGGCAAGGCCTGCTATATCCCGCTGATACACAAGGCAAACCGGGGCGACGACCTGTTTGGTTCCGACGCATTGGCCGAAGGGCAGATGCCGCTGGCGCAGGCGCTGGAAATGCTGACCCCGATGCTGGAGGATCCTGCGATCCTCAAGATCGGGCAAAACATGAAATACGACGCCAAGATCTTTGCCCAGATTGGCATCACCGTGGCCCCTTTTGATGATACGATGCTGATGTCTTATGCGCAGCACGCAGGCCTGCACAATCACGGCATGGACACCCTGTCAGAACGCTATCTGAACCATACGCCGATCCCGATCAAACCGCTGCTGGGGTCCGGCAAATCCGCCGTCACCTTTGACAAGGTACCGCTGGACGAGGCCGTGAAATATGCGGCCGAAGATGCCGATATCACCCTGCGCCTTTGGCAGCTCCTCAAACCGCAGCTGCACCGGGCACAGGTCACGCGGGTCTATGAAACGCTCGAACGGCCCCTGGTGCCTGTTCTGGCGGCCATGGAACGCTCTGGCATCAAGGTCGACCGCGATACGCTTTCGCGCATGTCCAACGCCTTTGCCCAGAAAATGGCCGGGCTGGAGGATGAGATTTACCAACTGGCAGGCCATAAATTCAATGTCGGCTCTCCCAAGCAGCTGGGCGAGATCCTGTTTGACGAAATGGGCGTCGAGGGCGGCAAGAAAGGCAAGACAGGTGCCTATGCCACCGGTGCCGATATCCTAGAAGACCTCGCGACAGAGCATGAGCTGCCCGCCCGTGTGCTGGACTGGCGGCAATTGTCGAAACTGAAATCCACCTATACCGATGCGCTGCAGGACCACATCAACCCAGATACGGGCCGGGTGCATACGTCCTATTCCATCGCGGGGGCCTCCACGGGCCGTCTGGCCTCAACCGATCCGAACCTGCAGAATATCCCGATCCGCTCCGAAGAGGGGCGCCGCATCCGCGAGGCTTTTGTGGCTGAACCCGGCAAGACGCTGGTCGCACTCGACTATTCCCAGATCGAACTGCGTATCCTTGCCCATATCGCCAATCTTCCTGCCCTCAAGGAGGCCTTTGCACGCGGCGATGACATCCACGCCATGACCGCGTCAGAGATGTTCGATGTCCCGATGGACGAAATGACCCCGGACATCCGCCGTCGCGCCAAGGCGATCAACTTTGGCGTCATCTACGGCATTTCCGGTTTTGGTCTGGCGCGCAATCTGCGCATCCCAAGGTCCGAGGCACAGGGGTTCATCGACCGCTACTTTGAACGCTTTCCCGGCATCCGCACCTACATGGACGACACCAAGGCATTCGCCAAGGAACACGGCTATGTCGAGACCCTGTTTGGCCGCAAGATCCACACGCCTGAAATCGCCTCCAAGGGGCCGCGCGCCGGTTTCGCCGCTCGCGCCGCGATCAATGCGCCGATCCAGGGCACGGCCGCAGATGTCATCCGTCGCGCCATGATCCGCATGCCCGCCGCGATCGCGGACCTGCCCGCCACCATGCTGTTGCAGGTGCATGACGAATTGCTGTTCGAGGTAGAAGCCGGCCATGAGGACGCGCTGATCGACGCGGCCCGCGAGGTCATGGAAAACGCCAATGATCCGGTGGTAAAGCTGGATGTGAAACTGACCGTGGATGCGGGCAAAGGCTCCAATTGGGCCGAAGCGCATTAAGCTGGGGGGTCACGCCCATCCTTGCGCGCCGCATCCCGTAGGGTGGACGCCCCGTCCACCTGACCTGCAGGAGGCCCGATGCTGCCCACCTTCTATTCCTTCCGCCGCTGCCCCTATGCCATGCGCGCGCGGCTGGCGCTGGACGTCTCCGGCGTGCGCACTGAACTGCGTGAAATCGTGCTGCGCGACAAGCCGCCCGCCTTTCTTGCGGCCTCTCCCTCTGCGACGGTGCCCTGCCTTGTGACGCCTTCGCAAACCATCGACGAAAGCCTTGATGTGATGATCTGGGCGCTGGAACAGAATGATCCCGAGGGCTGGCTGGACATGCCACAGGCCGGATGGGAATGGATCACGCGCTGCGATGGCCCGTTCAAATCCGCGCTGGACCGCACCAAATATGCCACCCGCTATCCAGATGAGGACCCCGCCCGGCACCGCGACATCGCCAGCGCGTTCCTGGCTGATCTGGATGCCCAGATTGCACCGTGGATCGGTGCGCGCGCCAGTCTGGCGGATTTTGCCATCCTGCCTTTCGTGCGCCAGTTCGCCTTTATCGACAAGGCATGGTTCGACGCACAGGACTGGCCGCAGCTTCAGGGCTGGCTTGAGGCGTTTCTCAGCTCTGACCGGTTTGCGCGGATCATGCAGAAATATCCCAAATGGCAAGCGGGCGATGCGGCGACGCTGTTTCCATAGGCGGCAGCATTTGGATCACTTGGCCTGCGCCATCCATCCCAGGGTATCTTCGGTCCGCCCGCCGGGATGATATTCTGCGCTGACCCAGCCCTGATAGGCCGATGCCGCGATCCGGTCAAAAAGGGCGGCAAAATCAATGGAACCCGTACCCGGCGCGGACCGATCCGGCGCATCGCCGATCTGAATGTGCCGGATCAGGGGCTTGTATCTGTCAAACACCGCGACCGCATCGCCGTGGATCATCTGCGCATGGTAGCAATCGTATTGCAGCCCGACATTCGGGGCATCCACCGCAGCCAGAATCTGTGCGGCCAGTTCATAGTCGTTCAGGAAATAACCCGGCATCGCCTGCGGGTTCAGCGGCTCTATCGTCAGCATCAGATCGTCAGGCGCACGATTGGCAGCCCAGGCCAGGTTCTGTGCAAATGTCTCGAATGCCGCCTCACCCTCGGCGGTGCCCGCCATCACATGCAGACAGCCTGCGCCAAGGCTTTCTGCAAATCTGTAGGCGCGGACGATGTCCTTGCGAAACCGCTCCACCTGCTCGGGCTCTGCGGCAAAGCCACGCGAGCCACCCGTGTAATTGGGGGGCGGCGCATTCATCAAGACCAGTTCCAGGCCATTGGCGATCAGCGCACGTTTGGTTTCCTTGGCCGCGATGTCATAGGGGAACAATATCTCAACCGCCTGAAAACCCGCCTCAGCCGCAGCCTCGAACCGGTCAAGATAGGGCAGTTCGGGCCAAAGCAGGCTGATGTTGGCGGCAAATTTTGGCGGCACGGCAGACCCTACGGCAGTTCATTCGAAGGGATGATGCCAAAAAATTTGCCCCCTGACCACACACCAAACCACCCTTCGTGGTGCACCCCCAGATCAACCAGCCGGTAAAAGCTTTTGCGGTCGATCAGCGCTTCGAGGTTGCGGCGTATCAGCACATAGGGCGACGGCTCTCCTGTGTCAGGGTCGCGCAGCACGCGGATCGGCATATCGGGGCCCGCCTTTGCCTTGTCGTCCAGATTGGTGACAAAAGTCAGCACCTGGTCAACACCTTCGCCCGTCACGTCGAAATCAACGGCGACGAAAGGCGCGTCTTCAACGGTGATACCCACTTTTTCAACGGGTGTGACAAGGAAATAATCATCCCCTTCGCGCCACAGAATCGTTGCGAACAATTTGACCAAACCAGGCCGACCAATGGGCGTCCCTTCGTAAAACCAGGTGCCATCGCGTTTGATCTGCATGTCGATATCGCCGCAAAACGGCGGATTCCACTTTTCCAAAGGCGGCAATCCGCGTGTTTTCACAGCATTTGCAGAGGCTGCAAGGCTGGTTGCCGTCGGGGTCACGGTTTTTTGTCCGCTCATTGCTTTTGCCATTTCCAGTTAAAGGGATAGGTTTACATTAAAGCTATATAAACCCGAGGAAGCATTTGTCATGACCCAAGCCGAAGACATGGTGGCCCAGATCGAAGCATTGGGCGAAAAGCTCGCTGAAGCCAAGAAATCCATCACCAACCGTTTCATCGGTCAGGACCGTGTGGTGGAACTGACGCTGACCGCGCTTTTGTGTGGTGGCCATGGCCTGTTGATCGGCCTGCCGGGGCTGGGCAAGACGCGGCTGGTGGAAACTCTCAGCACCGTGATGGGCCTGCATGGCAGCCGGGTACAATTCACCCCCGACCTGATGCCGGCCGACATCCTGGGGTCAGAGGTGCTGGAAACCGCGCCCGATGGCAGCCGGTCTTTCCGATTTATCGAGGGGCCGATATTTTGTCAGCTGATGATGGCGGATGAAATCAACCGTGCCTCGCCCCGGACCCAGTCTGCCCTGCTTCAGGCGATGCAGGAAAAAACCGTGACCGTCGCGGGTCAGGACCGTCCGCTGGGTGTGCCGTTTCATGTGCTTGCCACGCAAAACCCGATTGAACAGGAAGGTACCTACCCTCTGCCGGAGGCGCAGCTGGACCGTTTCCTGGTGCAGATCGACGTCCCCTATCCCGACCGCCAGACCGAACGTGATATCCTGTTGGCCACCACGGGTGATACGGACGCGCAGTCCAGCCAGGTTTTCACCACCCAGGAATTGCTGGCCGCACAGCGCCTCTTGCGCCGGATGCCCGTGGGCGAATCCGTGGTTGAGATGATCCTTGATCTGGTTCGTGCCTTCCGCCCCGAAGAAGAGGGCGCAAGCCCGCAGGTCCGCGAGACAGTGGCCTGGGGGCCAGGACCCCGTGCCGCACAGGCCTTGATGCTGGCGGTGCGCGCCAAGGCGCTGCTTGACGGGCGTCTGGCCCCCTCGGCTGAGGATGTGCTGGACATGGCGCGCCCCGTGCTGAGCCACCGCATGGCGCTGAACTTTGCGGCGCGGGCACGCGGCGACAGCCTCACTGCACTGATCTCTGACACAGCGCGCGCACTGACCGGAACAAAGGCCGCAGCGTGACCGATCCGCTTTCCCTTCGCGCCAAGGCAGAGGATCAGGCCGCACGCCTGCCTGCACTTTTGGCGCGGGCAGAACATTTGGCCGGTGCCGTGCTGCTGGGCGCCCATGGGCGACGGCGCGCAGGCACGGGTGATGATTTCTGGCAATACCGTCCCGCGCAGATCGGCGACAGCCGCCGCATGATCGACCACCGGCGTTCGGCCATGGGGGACCTGGAATTTGTGCGCGAACGCGAATGGCAGATTGCCCAGTCGGTGATGCTTTGGGTTGATCAAGGGGCATCCATGCGGTTTGCCTCTCAGGCCGCCCTGCCCCAAAAGGCGGACCGTGCCCGCCTGCTGGGTCTGGCGCTGGCGATCATGCTGCTGCGTGGCGGCGAACGGGTTGGCCTGACGGGCACTGCCCTGCCCCCGCGTCGCGGCACACCCCAAGTCCTGCGTCTGGCTGAAATGTTCTGCCAGGACGATGCCACAGACTACAGCCCGCCGGAACATCGGGCGATGATCCCCCATGCACGCGCGGTCTTTATCTCTGATTTCATGGGCGATCTGGCCGATGTTCAACTGGCCCTGACCAAGGCCGCAGACCGCGGCGTGCGCGGCGTGCTTTATCACGTGCTGGACCCCTCAGAAGAAGCCTTTCCCTTTACCGGGCGGACCATATTTCAAAGCGTCGGCGGCACGCTCAGTCATGAGACGCTCAAGGCGTCCGACCTCAAGTCCCGCTATCTGGAACGTCTTGCCGCCCGCAAGGCCGAATTACAGCGGCTTTGCGCCCTGACCGGCTGGCAATATGGGCTGCATCATACGGATGCCTCGGCGCAATCGGCGCTGTTGTGGCTTTACAGCGCGCTGGACAGCCGCACGGGAGTGGCGGCATGACGGTTTTGGGCGGCATCGGATTTACCAGCCCCTGGTTGCTGGCAGCCCTTTTGGCGCTGCCAATCTTGTGGCTGATCCTGCGTGCAGTGCCACCGGCCCCTATCCGCCGCCGCTTTCCCGGAGTGGCGCTGCTGTTGGGACTGAAAGACGATGAAACCGTCTCTGACCGCACCCCCTGGTGGCTGTTGTTGCTGCGGATGCTGGCGGTGGCCGCAATCATTCTTGGGCTGGCCGGCCCGGTTCTGAACCCGCAAGCGGATCAGGCACAAGGCGACGGTCCCTTGCTGATCGTGCTGGACGGCACCTGGGCCGGGGCCACCCGTTGGCCCGAACAGACCAAGGTGATTGATGCGCAACTGACCCGTGCCAGCCGCGCTGAACGGCCCGTTGGTTTCATGGTCCTGACACGCCCTGACGCGCCCGCGTTTCAATCCGCAGATGTCTGGCGGACCAGACTGGCCGGATTTGCCCCGGCACCTTGGCAGCCCTCTGAGGCAGATGTGCGGCGCGCCGCCCAGATCATGGGCGAGCTGACCGCATTCGATACGCTGTGGTTCAGCGACGGGTTGGATTATGACGGTCGCGACATCGTGTTGGACGCGATGCAGGCGCGCGGCGCTGTGGAGGTTTATCAAACAGCGGCCAATGTGCTGGCCATCGCGCCTGCGACCTATCAGGATAACGTCGTGAACCTGACCGTCGCCCGCGCCGCCGCCGGGCTTGAGCGCGCGGTTGTGATCCGCGCCGAAGGGCGCGATCCGGCAGGCAATGCGCGCATCCTCGCGACGGCCAATGCGACCTTTGACCCCGGTGCCACCACCGCGCAGACAGAGCTTTCCCTGCCGGCAGAGCTGCGCGCACGGATCACCGGCTTTACGGTCGCGGGGCAACGCTCTGCGGGGGCGACAACGCTGGTGGATGACGCCCTGCGCCGCCGCGAGGTCGCCTTGATCGGCGGTGACAGCGACCAGGAAGGGCTGCAGTTGCTGTCCCCGCTGCATTACATCGAACAGGCGCTGCGCCCCACTGCCGATCTGATCGACGGCTCCATTTCGGATGTGCTGCCGGCCAATCCCGATGTGATCGTTCTGGCCGATGTGGCGACCCTGTCAGAGGCGGAAACCGTTCCCCTGCTGAACTGGATAGAGCAGGGCGGGATGCTGGTCCGTTTTGCCGGGCCGCGCATTGCCGCCAGCGACATCAGCCGCTTTGACGAAGACCCGCTGATGCCCGTGCGCCTGCGCGCCGGAGGCCGCAGCGTAGGCGGTGCCATGAGTTGGGGCGAGCCGAAATCGCTTGAGACGTTCAAGGACACCTCTCCGTTCTTTGGCCTGACGATCCCTGATGATGTGGTCGTGTCGGCACAGGTCGTGGCACAGCCTGACCCGACGCTGGCCAACCGCGTGATTGCATCGCTCAGTGACGGCACACCTTTGGTGACCCGCAAGACGGCTGGCCAAGGCCAGATCGTCCTGTTCCATGTGACGGCCACGGCGGAATGGTCCACCCTGCCGCTGTCAGGCCTGTTCGTCGAGATGCTGGAGCGGCTGGCAGTGTCCTCTGCTGCCGCCTCGCCAGCGCCGGGCGACTTGCAGGGCACTACCTGGACACCATTGCGGGTGATGGACGGCTACGGTGTTCTGTCTGATGCGGGCAACCTGCCCGGTGTCGATGGCGCTGAGCTGATCACGGCACCGGCCGGGCCCATGATGCAGCCGGGCATCTACGGCAGTGGTGAGCGGCGTCTGGCACGCAATGTCTTTGGCGCCGACAGCACCCTGACACCTGCGGCATGGCCTGCGGATGTCCCTGTAAGGGGGATGTTGGTGGCACCCGAACACCCTGTCGCCGGTTGGCTGCTCAGCCTGTCGATCCTGTTGCTGCTGGCAGATGTTGTGGCCTCGCTTGCGCTTTCGGGCCGGTTGCTGGGCCGGGGCAATGCCACTGTGGCGACGGTGCTGGTTGCGCTGTCCCTGCTGGGGTTTGTGCCGCTGCAGGCAAATGCCCAGACGCAGGGACAGGCCCAGGCAGATGCAGATGAATTTGCCCTTGCCGCCACCACCGAAGTGTCGCTGGCCCATGTGATCACCGGCAATGCCCGCGTTGACGAAATTGCCGCTGCGGGCCTCAATGGCCTGTCTGACACATTGTTCTTTCGCACCTCGGTGGAACCGGCACCGGCGACATCCGTTAACCTGGAAACCGACGAGTTGGCATTCTTTCCAATGCTGTACTGGCCCGTTACTCCCGATCAGCCCCGCCCCTCTGCCGAGGCCTATACAAAGCTGAACGCCTATCTGCGCTCTGGCGGGTTGATCCTGTTTGATACGCGCGACGCTGATATCGCGCGTTTCGGCGCGGCCAGCCCGAATGGCCGCAAGCTGCAAGAGCTTGCCGCACCATTGGATATTCCACCGCTGGAACCTTTGCCCGGCGATCATGTGCTGACGCGCACCTTCTATCTGCTGCAAGACTTTCCCGGTCGCCACAGCAGCCGTGATGTCTGGGTAGAGGCGGCACCGCCCAATGCCGAACAGATCGAAGGGATGCCGTTCCGCAATCTGAATGACGGGGTGACACCGGTGGTGATCGGCGGCAACGACTGGGCCGCCGCATGGGCCGTGCGCCGCGATGGCGGGCCGCTGCTTCCTGTCGGGCGCGGCTATGCCGGAGAGCGACAGCGCGAGCTGGCGTACCGCTTTGGCGTCAATCTGGTCATGCATGTGCTGACCGGCAACTATAAGTCGGATCAGGTGCATGTCCCTGCACTGCTGGATAGGTTGGGCCAATGACCGCAACAATCGTTTATGACCCGCTGATCCCGCTGTCGCTGCTGATCGTGGTGACGATCATTGCGCTGATGGGCGTGATCATTGCCATTCTGCGCGGCCTGAACGGATGGCCGCTGCGCGCCCTGGCCGCGCTGGTGGTGCTGGGGGCTTTGGCCAACCCGTCTTATCAACAAGAAGACCGCGCCCCGCTGAGCGACATCGTGTTGCTGGTCGAGGATGAAAGCGCCAGCCAGCGCCTTTCTGACCGGCCACAGCAGACATCTGATGCGGCCACTGCCCTTGCCGCACAGATCACGGCCCGGCCCAATACCGAAATCCGCCGTATCACCGTCCCGGATGGCGCGGGCGACGCCGGCACCGAAATGATGGCCGCCATCACCGATGCCCTGGCCGAAGAGCCGCGCGCGCGCATTGCCGGTATCCTGGCGATCAGCGATGGACGCGTGCATGATGCGGATCTGCCGCTGGATCTGCCTGCGCCCATGCATCTGCTGATGACGGGCAAACAGGCCGATTGGGACCGGCGTTTGACCGTGCGCAACGCGCCCGCCTTTGCCATCATAGGAGAGCCTGTCACCCTGACCCTGCGCATCGACGATCTGGGGGCCGCCCCCGCAGGTGAAACACTGGCCCCGCTGGATATCTCTATCGATGGCGAAGAGCCCCTGACCTTTCGGGTGCCGATCGGCCAGGACCTTGAGCTGCCTATCACCCTGCCACACGGCGGGCGCAACGTGATCCGGTTCTCTCTGCCCCAAGCCGAAGGGGAGCTGACAGATCGCAACAATTCCGCACTGATCCAGATGAACGGGGTGCGCGACCGTTTGCGCGTGCTGCTGGTCAGCGGAGAGCCGCATCCCGGCGGGCGCACATGGCGCAACCTGCTGAAATCGGACAGTTCGGTCGATCTGGTGCATTTTACCATCCTGCGCCCCCCCGAAAAGCAAGACGGTGTTCCCGTCAATGAATTATCCTTGATCGCCTTTCCGACCCGCGAACTGTTTATGGAAAAGATCGACGATTTCGATCTGATCATCTTTGACCGTTACCAGCGGCGCGGCATCCTGCCATCGCTCTATCTGGAAAATGTCGCCAATTATGTCCGGCAGGGTGGTGCGGTGCTGGTTGCGGCCGGTCCCGACTTTGCCACCGCGGACAGCCTGTATCGGTCGCCCCTGGGCCTGGTAATCCCCGCCACGCCAACCGCCCGCGTCATCGAAGAGCCGTTCCTGCCCAAAGTCACCGACCTGGGCCAGCGCCATCCCGTCACCACCGATCTGCCCAGCAATGGCGACTGGGGCCGCTGGCTGCGCCAGGTTGACGTCGCAGATCCACAGGGCAACGTGGTGATGCAAGGCGTCGACGACCGCCCCTTGCTGGTGCTCAACCGTGTGGGCGAGGGGCGCGTGGCGCTACTGGCCTCTGACCATGCATGGCTCTGGAGCCGTGGATACGAAGGCGGCGGTCCGCAGCTGGAACTGCTGCGCCGTCTGGCGCATTGGATGATGAAGGAACCCGAACTGGAGGAAGAGGCGCTGACCGCCAACGCAGATGGTCAGACCATGCGCATCACACGCCGGACCCTGGGCGAGGGCGTGCCGCCCGTGACCGTCACCGCCCCAGATGGCTCCACGCTGGATATTGAGCTGACCGAAGGGGCCGCAGGCCTGTTCGAAGGGGTCTATCAAGGGCCAGAAATCGGGCTGTACCGTCTGGCCAACGGCGATCAGAATGCGGTCATCGGGCTTGGCCCTGCGGCTCCGCGCGAATTTGTCGAAACGATTGCCGATGCAGCAACGCTTGATCCCATCGTCAGCGCCCTGCGCGGCGGTGTTGTGCGCCTTGAAGACGGCCTGCCACGCCTGCGCGATGTGCGGATCGGACGGCCCGCGGCGGGCCGTGGCTGGCTGGGCATCACCCCGCGCGGTGCCTATGAAACCCGCGACATCCGGCAAACCGCGATCCTGCCGGGCTGGTTGGTCTTGTTGCTGTCGGCTGCATTGATCACGGCAGCATGGCTGCGCGAGGGACGCCGCTGAACCTGTCACAGGGCGCGGAGCAACAATCCACCGGCGATAAAGACGACGACACTGCCTGCCAGCAGCTCGATACCTGCCACGACCCGCGCCACCTGAGAAGAGCCGCTGAGCCCCGCCAGAACCCCACCGCGCAGCCCGCCGGCGGCAAGGCCAACAAAGACCGTGATCATGGCTGTGCCCAAAGCCATCGCAAAGGCCCCGCCGATGCCCAGCCCCCCAATGCCCATCTGCCAGGTGATGATCAGCACGAACAGCGCACCTGTGCAGGGTCGCATCGCAATGCCCCCCACCAGCATTATCGCGTCGCGCAGGCTTCCTGCCTGCTCCACCTGATCCAGCGACGGACCATGGGCGTGACCGCAACTTGCGCAGACATCGCCATGGCCCTCATGGGCATGATCATGCGGCGGTGTCCGGCCTGCTAGGAACTTGCGCAGACCGCGCCACATCAGCCAAAGACCAATCAGCGCAATCGCGCCATAGCTGATCGGGGCCATCACCACTTCGACCGCGCCCACCATCGCCTGCCGTCCGATATTCAGGATCAGCACGCCCCCATAAACCACAACGATAGCCGTCACCGCCTGGGCAAGGGACGCGGCCAAGGCGATCAGCGACAGGCGCAGCATCGGCACCTTGCGGCCAAAGCCGTAGCCGCCGATCAGCACCTTGCCATGCCCCGGCCCTGCCGCATGGGCCAGCCCATAGGCAAAACAGGCCCCCAGCACCGCTGCGATGGCACCTGCCTCGCCCGCGCGGGCGCTGCGCAGGGCGCGTGCGATGGCATTTTGAAATTCGCGCTGCTGCAGCGCCGCCCAGAGGCCCAGCCGGTCAAACCCGCCCGCAAACCAGAACCAGCCAAGCACGGCCAGAACCACAAGCGCTGTGACCGTCAGGGCGTAGCGCATGTAACGCGTACCGTGGTCGCAAGCAGCCCGCCGATGTCGGGCAGGCCCGCTTCCTCTGGGGTGGTTGCCATATCAAGGGCAGCAAGTTCCTTGCTGAGCATCTGAATGCCTGCATCAATATCGGGCACTTCAATGCGATGCTCACATTGGTCGGTGCCCAACAGGCGCACGGGCAATGTCACGTCATATGCGGTGTAATAGGTCGCATCAAAGGGTTTGATCTCAAGCGGCACACCGGGCTGCTGATCGGGGTCAACCCGGCGCAGATGGGTCGTGGTGATACGGCCCTGCGCATAGACCGCCGTCGCCTCTGTAGGGCCTGAAAGGGTCAGCAGCCGGCCGGCCTGCGTGATTTCCAGATCACCGTTGAACCCTTCGGTCCATTGCATGTCAAAGCCTGTCAAATCCGCCGCTTCGGCCGGTGTCAGCACACCGTCCAGATCCGGGTCAAGCCCGCGATCCTCCATGATCAGCAGCGAATAAAAGTCATCATAGGCCCAGGTCGTTATTACCTCGGTCAATCTGCCCTCGGCGTCAAAACGCAATTCCAGCCCCGTATCCACAAAGATATGCGGATGGGCGGTCAGCGGACCGGCAAGGACAAAGGACAGCAAAAGCGCGAAGGCATGTTTCATGATGCAACCGAGATACTCCAAGCCTGCGGTGCCAGCAATACAAAGCCTTGTGAGCAGGACTTGGGACGGGGTTTTCGGGAATACGCCCACCAGATCACTGTATCCTGATCTGCACATCCGCCGCCCGGCCCTTGGCGTCAATGACCGATATCCGGGCAAAGCCCGGGCCGACCATCGGCAGCATCACTTCGCGCTGTCGCAGATCGGTGAGCAGCGGCGCGCCATTGACCAGGATTGTCAGCGGCAGCACGCCCGCGCTCAGCTTTAGCGGCATGCCCTCGGGGCCGCGCCGCAGCACCGCGCCGTTGGGGGGGAAGCGCACAACCGGCGCATCTGCGGCACGGGCAAAGACCGCATTGCGGCCCCGAAACCGCTGCAAGGGTTTGGGCAGGGCGGCGGTGCTGACCAGCAATGTCTCTGGCGGGGGCGGCGGCAGCGACACGGGCCGCGCCTTGAGCCTGCCAAAGGCCTCGAACAACACCGGTGCTGCCAGATCGCCACCAAAGGCCCCCGGCACCGGTGTGCCGTCGGGGCGGCCCAGCCAGACCCCAATGACATGCGCCCCGTCAAAGCCGATGGCCCAGGCATCACGGTGCCCATAGGATGTGCCGGTCTTATAGGCGATCCCGCTGGCCTGCGCGGCAGTTCCGGGTGGCGGGGCAATACTGGCCAGGATGTGACCGACCTGCCATGCGGCACTGCGCGACATCAGCCGCGCGGGCGGTGCAGTGGCCTGATCCTTTTCCCAGATCAACGGGTGCACCACACCGCCATTGGCCAATCCGCCATAAAGCTGCACCAGATCATTCAGCGTCATGCCGACACCACCCAGCGCAACCGCCAGCCCCGCCTTGCCGCCCGGCACCTGCGGATCGGCACCGCCCTTGCGCAGGGTAGCCATCAGCCGCGATGGCCCCAGTTCCTGCGTCAGCAGCACGGGCGGGATGTTCAGCGACAGTTGCAGCGCCTCGCGCACGGTCAATTCGCCCCGAAACTGGCCGTCAAAATTCTGTGGCGCATAGCGGCCAAAAGCGACCGGGGAATCGTCAATCAAAGTGTCGGGATGGGCCAGACCCTGATCAAAGGCCAAGCCGTAGATAAACGGTTTCAGCGTCGATCCAGGCGACCGCGGTGCGCGGGTCATGTCCACGAAACCCAGATTGCCATCCGCCGCGCCATAGCCCGCCGACCCGACCGAGGCCAGGACCTCGGCGCTGCGATAATCCGCAATGACAACCGCAGCCGAGACGCCAGCCGCCTGGCGCCGCGCGATCCGGGCCAGCAGCGTCTCCATCTGCTGTTGCAGCCCCGCGTCAAGCGTCAGGTCATGACGTTGGCGCAAAGGGTCTTGCTGGCGCAGCGCATCGGCCAGATGCGGCGCAAGGCGCACGAAAGGCAGCATCTTGTCCGGCACTGCGGCCAGGCGCATCTGCCGGGGGGCATCGACCCGGTTCAGAACCCGCATGCGCGCCGCCGTCGCGGCATCCGGGTGGCGATCGGGGCGCCGCGCCTCGGGCGCTTGGGGCAAGGCGACCAGCAAGGCGGCCTCTGCCATGGTCAGGCGCGCGGGCTCCTTGCCAAACCACGCCAATGATCCGGCCCGCAGCCCTTCGACCGCGCCACCGTAAGGGGCATGGGCAAGGTAGAGCTCCAGTATCTGGGCCTTGGTCAGTCGGCGTTCCAGCGCCAGCGCCAGCCTGACCTGCCGCAGCTTGCCCGCCCAGCGCCCGGTGCCGGAATTTTCCAGCAAACGCGCGACCTGCATGGTCAGGGTTGACCCGCCAGAGACCACCTTGCCGGCCAAGACCGCCTGCCCTGCCGCGCGCAGCACGGCCCATGGGTCAACCCCGGCGTGGCTGTAGAACCGCTTGTCCTCATAGGCGATCAGCATCGCCAGAAAGTCAGGATCAACCTGATCAAGCCGGAGCGCCAGACGCACCCGCCCATCCTCGACCGGGAAGACCCGCATCAGATGGCCGTGCCGGTCGCGCAGCTCAACAGAGGTTTCAACCAGCACCGGCGGCAGTTTCGTGGCCGTGACCCAAGCGTCCAGATGATCACGCAGGCCCGCCCCCAGCCACAGGGCCAGCACCACGGCAAAGGGGGCAAGCCGACGGATCATGGGGAAACGGTGACCGATCCCGTTGCCGTGTTGGCGCGGTACTCGGGGCGGTACATGTCCTCAACCGTGGCTGCCGGATGATGGTATTGCCCCGGTGTCACCGCCCGCACGATATAGGCCAGCCGAAAGGGATCGGCGCTGCGGTGGTTCACGGCAGCGATGAAACGGTCACTGCGAAACTCTGCTGTTTCCGCCTCTGCCGTCCGCAACCAGTCCAGCGCGCCCAGTTCGCCGCTGCGGATCAGGTTGGGATTGTCGATCTCAAATCCTGCGGGCAGCGGGTCATCCACAATCAGGCGCGCGCCTATCTCCTCAAACGGCGTCACTTCGATCACCACGACCAGACGGTCACCAGAGGTCAGCGTCCCCTGGGCGGGCTCACCGTCCATGGTATAGGTCGTCCGGGTGATCTTATAGCCATATCCATCTGCGGGCGGTGCCACCTCTGGCACGCCATAGGCGGTCATGGTGACGTCCATCGGCACGGCGCTGATGTTTTCTATGACCGATGCCGCGATGTCTGTATCGCGCAGGCGTTGGACCACAGGACCGCTTGCCGCAACGCCGTCAACGCGCAGTCCGGGCATCGCTGCGGGGGACGTCAGCGCATGGGCCGCCATGACCACCTGGGCCGCTTCCTGGGTCGACAGACGGCTGCGGCCCTGGTGCACCAGTGACACCAGGCTGGCCGCGTCAATCGCCGCACTGCCCGCTTCAGCCGTCAGTTTCAGCACCGCTGCCGTGTCGCGCAGCGGCGTGCCGAAATCGGACCGCCAGCCGCGGCTGTCACGCCGGACCACCAGCATGGCACCCGCCTGGCGGAACAGCGCATCCGCCCGCACCGGATCACCATAGGCGGCAAGGGCCGCGCCCAATTGCGCCACCGCCAGCGGCGTGCCGAAATCCTGCGCCTTGGTATCAGCATAATAGCGCAGATCGCCCATGCTGGCCGCCCCCTCGCGGGCAAGCACCAGCAGCGCATAGGCCAGGTCTTCGCCCCCTTTGTCAAAGTCGGGGGCATAGCTGATCCGGTTGCGCAGGTTGTCCATGGCAAGGCTGAATGCCAGATCCGGCACCTGATACCCTGCGGTGCGCGCCCGCGACAGGAAATCGGTGACATAGGCATCCAGCCAGAATTCACCTGAATCCGCCCGCCACAGCCCAAAGGCCCCATTGCTGGACTGCCGCGTTAGCACCCGCGCGATGGCTTGGGTGATCTTGTCGTCGATCCGCTCCGGCTCTCCCATGCCGGCGGCCTGCGCCATTGAACTGAGATAGAGCAGCGGCATAGCACCTGATGTCACCTGCTCGGTGCAGCCGTAGGGATAGCGGTCCAGCTGCCGCAGCAAGCCGGGCACATCGAAACGCGCCAAGGGCCCTGCTGTCAGCGTGGCGCTGCCCGTGCCCAGCCGCAGACCGGCAAAAACGTTGCCGTCGAAGGTAAAGCTTTCGCCGACACCCAGTGAAAACTGCCGTGTCAGGGCCACTTCGGGGTCATTGTCGCGCACCGGCAGGGTCAGAACCTTGCGCAAGGCGATGCCCTCGGGGGTGGTCAGCACAACGGTCACCAGATGATCGCCGCTCTCGCGGCCCGTGACGGGGATGTTCAGCCTTGCGGTGCCATTCCGGGTCAAGGTCACACGGTCCGGCACATCGCCCAAGGCCACGCCTGCATCCGCATAAACCGCCAGGCTGGCCTCTCCGGCAGCGCCAGAGGCATGGACCATCTCAAGCAGCAAGCGGCTTTGATCACCCGGGGCCACGAACCGTGGCAGGGAAGCGGTGACAACAACCGGATCCTTGGCCACCACGTCACGCGCGGCGTTGCCCACGGCATCCGCCGTCCAGGCCACGGCCATCAGTTTGATCGTGCCGTTAAAGGCAGGTTTGCTGATCTCAATCTCGGCGCGGCCATCCGGGCCCACTTCGACAGGACCGCTAAAGAACGCCATCAGCTGCTCTGTGGGGGGCGGCGATTGCATCTGCGCGCTGGCGGCGGCATCGCCGCCCGACCGGACGCTGCCCAGTGCACCATTCATCCCGTCGATCAGGCGGCCATAGAGGTCGCGCATCTCAACGCCCAGACGGCGCTGACCGAAATAGTGATCGCGCACATCGGGGGGGACAAAGCCGGTGAGGTTCAGAATGCCCACATCGACAGCTGCCAGCGTGACATAGGCCGTTTGCCCCGCGGCAACCCCTTCGACCACGACGGATGCGCGCAGGGCACCTGCCTGCCCATCCACCTGATCCGGTGCGTTCAGACTGACCTGCAATGCCTTGCTGCCGGGGCTGACGCGGGCATGGGCCAGACCCAATTGCCGCGACGGGTTCAGCCCTGCGGCCGCATCCATGCCGCGCAAAACCGATGCGGTGACATAGGCACCGCTGCCCCATGCCTCGTCCACCTGCAGCGCCAGCGTGTTTTCGCCCCCCATGACGGGCACAACCCTGCGCTCAATCACCCGGTTCGACAGGACAGAAACCAGCGCCACGCCGTCACCCTGTGCCATCAGGCGCAGGGTTGCGGTGTCACCGATCTGGTAGCTTTCCGCATCCAACGACATGTCCAGTTGATCGGGCGTATCGGTCGCGCCGTCGCCGCCGTACCAGCCGGAATGAAACTGCACTGACGCGGCCGCAAAAGGCCCGCCGATCCGTTCCACCACGATCTCATAGGACCCCCAGTCGGTCGGCGCTGTGACCGTCACAGGCTCTGCGCCCAATGCAGCCTCTGCCGTGTCGATCCGGATGCGCCGGGTCACCGGCTCCCACTCCCAGTTGCCATAAAGCTGATACCACTGATACCGGGTTTCCACCTTGTTGACGGTCCAGCGCACCTGCATCGGGCTGGCCGCACCATCGGGGCCCACGGCTACCAGATCAAAGACCGCGTCGGCCCCTTCGGCCAGCACATCCTCAAACTGTGGCCTGATCCCGATCAATGCGGCATCCGGTGTAACCACCTTGCTGATCCGCCGCTCTACCGGGCGGCCCGAACCCTCACTGACCCGCAAGATCACTTCGGCCTCAAGCGGCATGCCGGGATCTTCGTCCAGCATGGGCAAGTCCAAGGCCATCACAGCGCGCCCCGCGGCATCGGTGGTGGCATCGCCGATATAATTTGTCTGCGTGCGGAAACCCGCGTCATAGCGCCCGAATTGATAGCCCGGCCATCCAGCAAGGCTGCGCTGTCCCTTCAGCCGCAGGTCGCCCTCAACCGCCAGACCGGCCCCCGGCGCACCAAACAGATAGCGCACATCGACTGTCATCGGCGGGGTCTGTCCCAGACGCAGGGGCGCGTCGGGCAAGGCAATCTCGAAATCGATCCGCTCGGGCAGGAAATCTTCTACCAGCACGACCTGACTGGCCAGGGCCGGGCCCTCCACGTCTGACATGATATCCACACGCCATGCGCCGCGCGGCACATCATTGCCCAGCGGCAGGGCAAACACATGGCCGCCCGCGCGTGCGTTCCGGCTCAGGTGTCTGCTGTATTCAACACCATCGGGCCGCTTTAGGATCGCCGTGATCGGCAGACCCTCCAGCGCCCTGGCCTGTGCGTCACGGGTCAGCGCGGTGGCATAGATCGTCTCTCCCACCCGGTAGGCACCGCGATCCGTGGTCAGAAAGGTGTCAATCGGCGGGGCGGGCGGATGCCCCTCGACACCGCGATCCGACAGATCAAAGGCCGGGTCGGTCAGCGGCAAAAAGGCGATGTCGTCCGCCCCCTGCTCTGCCATCAAAAGGGCGGGCTGGGCTGACCCCGTGCCAAGGGTCAGCCCGGCCGGAAAGCTTGCAAATCCGTTGGGATCTGTTGTGGCCGACCCCAAAAGCGCATTGGCGCGGCTGATCAGGCTTACCGTCACACCCTCTTGGGCGGCAGCATCGCTCAGCCGGCGCACCGCAACCTGCATGCCGTCCACGCCTGACCAACTGGACAGGCCAAGATCGGACAGGACGAACCATTGCATCGCTGCGGGATATTCATAACGGTCCTGGCCCGGCACTGACGCGCTAAGCGCATAGATGCCCGGCGTCTGACCGGCCAAGGCATCGCCCAGCGGCAGGCGCGTGGTCATATCGACGTTCAACTCACTTTGAACCTCGCCCTGTCCGGTCCAGATTTCCTCGGCCAGATCGCTGGCGAATTGATCGTCCTCATAGGCCGCCAGCGGCCTGCCGAAATAGCTTTCTCGGATGGCACGCACCAGATTGCGGTCGCTGACCCGGCGCAGGCGCAGATCAAGCGTTGTGGCATTGACCGTCTCGACCGGCAGGGCCGCATCAGCGCTGCGGGGCAGCACATAGGCGCGGCCTGCGAAACGCACCGATGGCCTGCGGTCGCGGACATAAAGCTGCAGGCGGACGTCCTTTTGCAGCACCTCACCGCTTGCGGCAGGCAGGCCCGCCCGCAGGGTCACCCCGTAGCGCTGGCCATGTTCCACGCCGTCGATGCACAGCTGGCTGTCTTGGACCTGCACGACCAATCCGCGCCCTTCGGTGCGCACGAAAGGTTCGTAATCCACACCGGCCTGAACCAGCTTTTCAGAAAACTGGGCGCAGATGCGGGGGGCGGCGGCGTCATTGTCGACGCGGTGTTCAGTGACGCGAAAACCGTATTTGCCGATGGCGTCATCCAGTGCCGCGCTCAGATCACCGCGCGGCGCGATGCCAAGCGCCAGCCGCAACGCCGGGATCATATCGCGGCCTCTGCCGTCTGCCTCAAGGGCGCGGGCAAGCGTGCCCAGCGCCTCTATCCTTACAGCGGACCCATCTGCGCGCAGATAGGCGTTGATCGCTGCCTTCTGCGCCTCGGCCAGATAGGCCGCACGAGAGGTGTTTTGCCGGTTACCCGCCCATTCCAGCGCCAGTCGCGCATGGCTTGCCCAGATGTCGGCACGGTCAGACAGGGCCGCCGCCTTGCCTGCCCAGCCCAATGCCGCAGGAGAATCACCCGCTTGCTCTGCCGCGACCAGGGCCGATGTCAGCTCTTCCAGCGTTTCTGAGGCAAAGGAATAGCGCGCGGCATTGTCGCCGACAAAACTGCGCGCGCCTTCAATGTCGGCATCGCTCAGAAACGCCAGATCAGCCCGCCGCTGGACCTGTGCTGCACGCGTTGCCCCGTCGGTAGGGATCTTTCGCGCGGACATGGCCCCTTGGTAGGGCTGCCGCTCTGTCACGGCAGATTTGGGGAAACAGGCGTTATTGCGCTGGTTATAGGTGAAGGCCACGCAATTTTCCTGCGCCGAACAGGCCCGTGCACAGGCCTGTTGCGAGGTATCAAAGAGGTTGGTCAAATCCGCCCCGTAAAAATCCACATCCTTGGAGAAAAGGTAGCGATGCTCGGGGACGGCCGGTTCGGCCGTTGCCTGCATTGTACCGATCATGAATAGGGCCATCCAAAAGGCCACGTTCCGTAGGGCGCGCATCATATCTCTCCTGCTGGAATGCAATCAGCCTGCCATGCGCCCGTGGTTCCGGCAAGCCTGATGGACAACCCGGCGCGTTTTTGGCAGGAAATCCGCATCACCCAAAGCGGCCTGAAATCAAAGGTTTCAAGGTGCAGAGGGAAAGGTGGTGCATCAGGTATTCCCGAAACAACCTTAAACAGATGTTCACCACGTTGCGTCAGGGTGCAGCGCACAACAGCAGCCAGCGGAGCGGTTGATGAGCATTGCCAATACTCTGATGCAGGAACGGCGCCGAAGATTGGCAGCCGAGCGCCTGCTTGAGCTCAAGCAAGCCGAGCTTCTTGCCGCCAACCGCAAACTGGGCCTGCATGCCCAGAACCTGAGCGAAGAGATCGTTGAAACCCGCGCAGTTGTCGAAACAATCAGGGGCGAAAACCAGCGGTTCAAATCCGATCTCAGTGCCGCACATGAAAAAATCGCGATCACCGAACGCAGGCTTTGGCATTCGATTGACAGGGCGCGCGGCGGGGTCGCCTTTTTCGATGCCGACAACAAGATGATCATGGCAAACCATGCCTATCTCGCGCTCTTTGACGGGCTGGAGGACATCAAACCCGGCATTGAGTATATGTCGATCCTGCAGGCACTCACCGATGAAGGGATTGCCAACACCGGCGAGTTGAGCGCGCAGGAATGGCGACAGATGATGCTGAACCGCTCTTTGGAAGACACGACAGCGCCCGTCGTCGTCCAGTTCTGGAACCAGCGCTATTACAAGTTCTTTGACCAACGCGGCCCCGAAGGCGATCTGCTGTCATTTGTCCTGGACATCACGTCCAGTGTCGAACACGAGCAGGAGCTGGAAGAAGCCCGTTCCGTTGCAGAAAGCGCGAACCGGGCAAAATCGGCATTTCTTGCGAATATGAGCCATGAAATACGCACGCCGATGAATGGGGTGATCGGCATGGCCGACCTGCTGATGGCCTCTGATCTGGACCCCGAACAGCGCCGCTTTGCCGAGACGATCAAACATTCGGGCGAGGCACTGTTGGTCATCATCAACGATATTCTCGATTTCTCCAAGATCGAGGCAGACAGGCTTGAGGTCAAACCCACACCCTTTGACCTTGAGTTGGCGGTAGACGAGGTCCTGATGCTGCTGCGCCCCTCAGCGCGGGAAAAGGGGATCGCGGTTTATCTGGACTATGATCTGTCACTGCCCCCCGGGCTGATCGGGGACCGGGGCCGGCTGCGGCAGATCCTGACCAACCTGATCGGCAACGCGATCAAGTTTACGCCCAAGGGACATGTCGTGCTCCGCCTTAGCGGTACGGCTGACCCGCAGGCCAAAACCTTGGTCCTGCGCGGATCGGTCGAGGACAGCGGGATCGGCATTTCAGCCGATAAGATCGATCACATCTTTGGCGAATTCAATCAGGTGGACGATGAGCTGAACCGCCAATTCGAAGGTACCGGGCTGGGACTGGCGATCAGTAAAAAGCTGGTCGAGATGATGCAGGGCCGCATCTGGGTTACCTCTGAATTCGGCGCGGGGGCCTGCTTTGGCTTTGAGGTTGTTCTTGGCCTCAGCGACGCGGATCAGGTTGATCTGTCCCTGCCGCCCGAAACGCTTCGCAAGGTCCTGATCGTGGATGACACGCCGGTCCTGACGGACCTGCTGTTGCGGCAGCTGGCGCTGCTTGGGCTAACGGTCACGGCACAAAAAACCGCAGATACGGACCCCGCTGGTATTGATCCTTCGCTGGACCTTTTGATGATTTCCGCCACGGATGATGCCGGGCTGATCGCCGGGATACGCGCGGCACATCCAGATCTGCCCCTCGTACTTTTGACAACCGGATTAGCGCAAGTACCCCAAGCATTGACCGACATGGCCACAGGCGTGTTGCACGCGCCGCATTCGCGCAGGGCCCTGTTCGAGGTGCTGGGGCTGAACGCGCCGGTGCGAAAACCTGCGCCAAAGGAAACGCCGCTTGTCGCCGCCACCACCACCGCCACCGCGCCCCCTGCGGCGCTAGAAGGGACAAAGATGCGCATCCTCGCAGCAGAGGACAACAAGACGAACCAACTGGTGCTCAGCAAGATGATCAAGGATTTGAATGTCGATCTGGTCTTTGCCAATGATGGCGAAGAAGCCGTCGCCCTTTTTCAGGACATCAAGCCCGATTTGATCTTCATGGACATCTCGATGCCCCGCATGGATGGCAAGCAGGCGACCGCTGCCATCCGCGCCTTGGAAACCGACCATCACACGCCCATTGTCGCCCTGACGGCACATGCCCTAAAGGGAACGGACAGTGACATTCTGGCCGCCGGGCTGGATGCCTATCTGACCAAACCATTGCGCAAACCGCAGATCATGGCGCGTATCATCGACGCGCACCGCCCGAACATGCAGCCCATCAGGGCCGACTAGGGTCAGGTTTGTCCGAAAGCGCCCTAACTTTTTGGGTAGTCGCGCAAGAAGACGGGTTTTTCCGGGGTCGATGCAGCCTCTTGCCAGACATAGCCGCCGGTGTCGAAATCCCGTATCGCATCGGCATCTGTCAGCCGGTTCTGAATGATGAACCGCGCCATCGCGCCGCGCGCTTTCTTGGCATAGAAACTGACGATCTTGGGGCCCTTGCCGTCGTGTTTATCCTCAAGGAATTGCGGGGTGATCACCCGCAATTTCAGCGCCTTGGGGGCCACCGCACCAAAATATTCCTGGCTGGCACAATTGATCAGCACCTCGCTGCCAATCGCCTTTGCCTGCGCATTCAATGCCGCGGATATATCGTCGCCCCAGTAATCATATAGGTTGGCCCCCCGGCGCGTCTTCAACTTGCTGCCCATCTCAAGCCGATATGGCTGGATCGCGTCCAGCGGGCGCAGCAGCCCGTAAAGCCCTGACAGGATCCGCAAATGGTCCTGCGCCCAGCCCAGTTCTTCTGGATCAAGGCTGGTCGCCTCAAGGCCCTGATAGGTATCCCCCGCAAAAGCCAGCGCGGCAGGGCGCGTCGCCTGGGCTTCGGGCTCTGCCTCGAATGTCTGAAAACGGTCGCGGTTCAGCTTGGCCAAAGCATCGCTCAGCCCCATGAGCCCCTTGAGATCACCCAGTGACAGATTGCGCGCCGTCTTGACCAACCGAACGGCGTCTTCCTGAAAGTCGGGCTGTGTCACATCCACATCCCGCGCGTCCCAGTCCAGCCTTTTGGCAGGCGATATCACAACCAGCATCTTTGTCCCCTAACTGTTCTCGGCCCAGAGATAGCGCACCCTTCCGGAACCACAAGAGCATAGGCCGATTACAGAGCGCCTCCAGCTGCAGGGTCCTAACCCGCGTCGCGCAGCACATCCAGAAAAGCCGAGCCAAAGCGCGATGCGCGGCGTTCGCCCAAGATCCGTTCAATCGCGCTTTCGTCCGGTGCGCGCAATTGCGCCACCTTGGCCAGCAAAGCGGCAGAGCAGCTGAGCGGCTTGTCGGTCCCGGCCGCACCACGGGCCAGATCGGCCTGCACTTGCAACAGCTGGTCATAGACAGTGCCGGCGTCGCGCCCCGCCAGCTTGCGGCGGGTCGGGTGCATCGCGGCGGCCTCGCCGTTGATCACCTCCAGAAAGGCGCGGCCATAGGTCTCCAGCTTTTTGGCACCGATGCCGCTGATCCGCGCCATACCATCCAGGTCGCGGGGCCGAAGCTCTGCCATCTCGATCAGCGTACGGTCGGTAAAGATAATATAGGCGGGCACTTTGGCCGCTTCGGCCAATCCGCGTCGCTTGGCCTTGAGCGCCGAAAGCAATGGCGCATCCTCTTCGCTGACCATGGCTTTGACCGCGGGCCGCCTGCTGGCCCCGGCGGTCTTGATGGAATCCCGGCGCAGGTTGATCTTGGCCTCATCGCGCAGGATCGGCAGGGCCGCATCAGTCATCCTCAGTGCACCATGGCGTTCAGGGTCAGGGCGGATCAGGTCATGGCCCATCATCTGGCGGAACACCGCCTGCCACTGGCGGCGGTCATATTCGCCGCCCACCCCAAAGGTCGGCAGGCTGGCATGGCCGCGCGCCTTGACCTTGTCCGTCTCAACACCCAGCAGAATATCAATCAGATGCCCGGCCCCAAACCATTCCTCTGTCCGCAAAATGGCCGACAACGCCTTGCGCACGGCGGTGGTCCCGTCAAAGACATCTGCCGGACTGTCGCACAGATCGCAGCGCCCGCAGGTGATCTGTGTTTCGTCAAAATAGGACAGCAGGCTCTTGCGCCGGCATTCCAGCGCCTCGGCCAGACCCAACAGCGCGTTCAGCCGGGCATGATCCGCCGCCCGGCGCTCTGGCGGGGCCAGCCCCTCGTCAATCTGGCTGCGGCGCAGACGGATGTCGTCAGGACCGAACAACGTCAGGGTCTCTGCCGGTGCGCCATCACGGCCCGCACGGCCAATCTCCTGGTAATAGGCCTCGATGGATTTGGGCAGGTCCGCATGGGCGACCCAGCGGATATCGGGCTTGTCCACCCCCATGCCAAAGGCAACCGTCGCACAGACGATCAGGCCGTCCTCCTGCTGGAACTGCCGTTCCGCGATGCGGCGGTCCTCTGCCTCCATGCCGCCGTGGTAATGGATGGCTTTCTGTCCGGCCTCGCGCAGGGCACGCGCGATCCCTTCGGTCTTGGCCCGCGTGCCGCAATAGACAATGCCAGACTGCCCCTTACGGGCCGCAGCAAAGTTCAAGATCTGCTCGCGTGGTTTGTTTTTCGCGGCAAAGGCCAGATGGATATTCGGCCGGTCGAACCCGCGCAGAAACGATTGCGGCGCGGCCCCATCAAAGAGCTTTTGAATGATCTCCGCCTGCGTCTCTGCATCCGCCGTGGCGGTAAAGGCGGCCAGGGGCACGCCAAGGGTGCGGCGCAATTCGCCGATCCGCAGGTAGTCGGGGCGAAAATCATGGCCCCATTGGCTGACGCAATGGGCCTCATCCACGGCAATCAGCTGTACGCCCACGCGTTTCAGCATCCCAATGACCGATCCCGCCGCCAGCCGCTCTGGTGCCATGTACAGCAGTTTGAGCGTGCCGTTCTCAAGCCCTTCCCACACCGCATCGGTTTCTTCGGGCGTATTGCCAGAGGTCAGCGCACCTGCGCCCACACCCACCTCTTGCAAGGAACGAACCTGGTCGCGCATCAGCGCAATCAGCGGCGATATCACAACCGTAACGCCCTCTCGCAGCAGCGCGGGCAGTTGGAAACACAAGGATTTACCACCGCCCGTCGGCATGATGGCCAGCACGTTACGGCCCTGCGTCACCGCCTCAACAATTTCTTGCTGACCCGGGCGAAAGCCGTCAAAGCCGAAAACGTCACGAAGAAGCGTGGCAGCGCCTGTCATGTGGGTCCTTGCGTAAAATTATCTGCTCTTTTTATGCAGAGTCCCACACTAACAAATTCTGAACAAGCCCGAACTGGCCCTGCGGAATCTTTGCCGCAGGTATTTTTGCAGAGCAGAAAGGCCGGTTCAGTAAAAGGCGGCCGCGTTGTTCATCAGCACGATCCGCGCCACCGCCACACCGATCAGCACCACAAGCGGGGCAAGGTCCAAACCACCCATCTGCGGCAGGAACCGGCGTACCCGGCTATAGATCGGGTCAAGCAGACGGTTCAGACCGTCCCAGACCTGGGCAACCAGGGGCTGGCGCAGGTTCAATACCTGAAAATTGATCAGCCAGGACATGATGACATGGGCAATAACGATGAAATAGACGATGTTGAGCAGCAGCATCAAAATCTGGAAAATGGATGTCATATCGGTCCCTTTGCGGTTTCAACCACGGTTCATTAGGTGAACAGTTAAGCGCAGGCTGCCCCTTCTGCAAGGTCGGCTGACCCTGCGCATTCGCACCCGAGAGCACTGGGGTTTGCCCTGCCCTGCCCGGTTCAGGCCTGCATCGCGTTAATAACGGTCGAGAAGTCCAGATCGCGCACCCGCTGCATCGACCAATCGGCGAAATGCGCCGAAGAAATCTTTTTCTGGTCGATGATTTTGAAACCGGAATGGCGTGGGTCCTGTTCGATCACGCGCGCCAGCGCCATCACCTTTTCCTCGTCGCCCTCAAGCACCTGGCAAAAGTTGCGGCCGTTATAGGCAAGCGCGCCGGTGATCCCCAGCCCCTTGTTCTTCCTTGCGGCATGCGCCACGATTTCGTCCACCTCTGCCGGACTCAAACGCGCTTCTGCCGTGCTGAAATAAAGCAGTCTGATCAACTTATTAACCCTCAACATCCCAACTTTGACCCCGAAAATACGCGGGGCGCATAAGTTATCAAGCGATTAATGGATAAAATCCATCAAAGATCAGATCCCACACGACCGGGCCGGGCAAAATTTGGCAAAGGTTCCCTTGCGCGATTGCGGCGCGCCTGCTCTACCATTGCAAGAGCGACAGGCAGTCGCAAAGGGACGGGCAGTCGCAAAGGGACGGGCAGTCGCAAAGGGACGGGGGCATTCGATGTCGGACATATCTTCACGCAAGCGTATCTGGGGTTGGTACTTTTTCGATTGGGCCAGCCAGCCATACAATACGCTATTGCTGACATTCATCTTCGGCCCCTATTTCGCCCAGACCGCCACCGCGGCACTGGTAGAGGGCGGCATGGCCCTGGACGCGGCCAAGGCGCAGGCGCAGGCCTATTGGGGATACGGGCTGACCGTGACGGGCATCTGCATTGCATTGCTGGCCCCTGTTCTGGGGGCCATTGCGGATTCCACGGGCAAACGGTTGCCCTGGATCTGGCTGTTCTCGCTGCTCTATTTTATCGGCTCGGGCGCGCTTTGGTGGACGGCACCGCAGGATTTCTCGATCCTCTGGGCGCTGTTTTTCTTTGGCATCGGCCTGATCGGCATGGAATTTGCGACGATCTTTACCAACTCCTACCTGCCCGAATTGCACGCGGACCCTGCCGAACGCGGGCGCATTTCCGGGTCCGGCTGGGCCTTTGGCTACGTCGGCGGGGTGGTTGCCCTTCTGATGATGATCGCGCTGTTCCAGGCGGGCAGCAGCGGGCGCACCATGGCGGGGCTTGCCCCGCTCTTCGGGCTTGATCCCGAAACCAAGGCGGATACCCGCATTGTCGGGCCGTTGACCGCGATCTGGTTCGCGGTCTTCATGATCCCCTTTTTCATCTATACCCGCGATGACCCTGCAGCGCCCAGCACCGGCATGAAACTGGGCCAGGCGATTGGCGATCTGGGTCGCACGTTGCGCAACCTGCCACGGCATCCGTCCTTGATGGCCTATCTTGGGTCTTCGATGTTCTACCGCGATGCGCTGAACGGAATGTATACCTTTGGCGGCATCTATGCGCTTGGCGTGCTTAATTGGTCGATCATCGACATCGGCATTTTCGGCATCCTTGCGGCAATCTCGGGCGCGGTATTCTGCTGGATCGGGGGCAGGGTGGACCGGCGCATCGGGCCCATGCCGGTGATCGTGTTCTGCTGTATTGTGTTGATCCTGACGGCCATCCTGATCATCTCTCTCACGCCCACCTCCGTGATGGGGATCAACGTAGGCCAAGGCTCTGCGATACCCGACATCAGTTTCTATGTCGCCGGGGCGCTGATCGGCGCGGCGGGCGGCGCGCTTCAGGCGTCTTCGCGCAATATGCTGACCCGTCAAGGCAACCCGGAGCGCATGACCGAGGCCTTTGGGCTATACGCGCTGTCGGGCAAGGCCACGTCCTTTCTGGCACCAGCGCTGATCGCCGTGACCACCGATCTGACCGGCAGCCAGCGTTTGGGCATCACACCCGTCGTGGGGCTGTTCATCCTGGGGCTGATCCTGTTAGCATGGGTAAAACGCGACGGAGATTTTGCCAAATGATCCTTTCCCGATTCCTCGCATCTGCGGCGCTCACCTTGGTCCTTGCCTCTTGTGGCGGGGACAGCGGGCGTGACATCAGCGGTGCAAAACAGGTCCTGCCCACCATCGGCACCTCGGGCGGTGCCCTCAGCAACGTTCAGGCCAAGAAACTCTTTGGGGCAAAAAGCACCCCCTCATCCCAAAGCCCTGCCGCCTATGGCAGCTACGCCAAGGGCTGTCTGGCCGGTGCCGCGCAATTGCCCGAAACTGGGCCGACATGGCAGGCGATGCGCCTGTCGCGCAACCGCAACTGGGCGCATCCCGAAACCATCGATATGGTCAAGAAACTATCCGCCTTTGCGGCCACACAACCCGGCTGGAGCGGCATTTACGTCGGCGACATGAGCCAGCCGCGCGGCGGGCCCATGCTGACCGGTCACCGCAGCCATCAGATCGGGCTGGACGCCGACATCTGGATGCTGCCGGCCAAATCACTCGCGCTCACCGCCACCCAACGCGAGAACATCTCTTCCATCTCGATGCGCCGGTCCAACGGTGCCTATGTCAACAGCTCCTGGACCCGCGCCCATCACGAGATCCTCAAAGCGGCGGCCAAAGACCCGCGTGTCTCGCGCATCTTTGTCTTCCCCGGTGCCAAGGTCCAGATGTGCGCCGATGAAAAAGGCGACCGCAGCTACCTGCGCAAGATCCGGCCCTGGTACGGACATCACTACCATTTCCACGTGCGGCTGGACTGCCCAAAAGGGCTACGGGGCTGCGTCAACCAAAGCCCGCCACCGGCCGGCGACGGCTGTGCCGATGCCCGTGAATGGCAGCGCAATATCCTTAATCCGCCACCACCCGATCCCAATGCGCCCAAGCCGAAACCGCGCCGCGAATTGGTGCTGGCCGATTTGCCGGCCCAATGCCACGCGGTTCTGGAAAACTGAGACATTTTCTTGCGGCACTGCTGACCACGGCCTTTGCCTGCACCGCTCTGCCCGCAAGGGCCGAAGTCCAGATGACGCTCTTGTCGGATCTGGCCTGGCACCTGCCGGAGAAATGGTTTGGCGGGTTTTCAGGACTGGAGGTGTCGCCGGATGGTGAAACCCTGACGGCAATCACCGATCGCGGGTCCATCGTGACCGCGCGGCTGACGCGGGCAGACGGGCTGATCACGGGCGTTGAAGTACTCTCGCGATTGGACATGCGCCTGTCCAACGGCGAGATACCAAAAGGGGCCGTGGCAGATGCCGAAGGGCTGGCCATTGATGCCACAGGCCGGGCCTTTGTCTCGTTTGAATTTCGCCACCGGGTGACGCGGCTGGACCTGTCCAGCGGCATCACCACGCGCCTGCCGTCGCACCGCGATTTTGAAACCCTCGGCACCAACGCGGGACTAGAGGCGCTGGCCATTCACCCCGATGGCCGGTTGTTTACCCTGGCCGAAGGGGCCCGGCCTGTCGCGGGCAAGATCCCGCTGTACGCCTTGTCCGCAGGGCGCTGGCGCATCGCACACAGGCTTCCCACCGATGACGCCTTTCTACCTGTCGGCGCGGATTTTGATCCCGGCGGCCGGCTGTATCTGTTGGAACGCGCCCTGACGCCGCTGGGCTTTCGCAGCCGCATCCGGCGCTTTGATCTCAGCGGCCCAGATCCGGTCGCACAGACCCTGCTGATCACCGACCGGGGGGCCTTTGACAACCTAGAAGGCCTGTCGGTCTGGACCGACGGCGCAGGTGCCACGCGACTGATCCTGATCTCGGACGACAACTTCAAGATCTTCCAGCGCACCCAGATCGTGGAATTCGCCCTGACAGAATGACTTGCGCCCCACCCGCCAAGGGCCTAAAGCGCGCAGGTTTCCGACACCCGCAGGCCACGTCGCCGCATCCTTGAACAAGGGGTTCTTCATATGACACGCAGATATCTTCCCGGCATCATCGCCATGGCCACCATCGTCGTGGCCTCGAACATCCTGGTTCAGTTCCTCTATGGTGACTGGCTGACCTATGGGGCCTTTACCTATCCACTGGCCTTTCTGGTGACCGACATCATGAACCGGATCTATGGCACTTCGGCCGCGCGCCGCGTTGTGCTGGTGGGTTTCGTTGCGGGCCTGATCTGTTCGCTGATCGGCACGCAGATCATGGGCGAATTCGGGCCGCTGGTCACCCTGCGCATCGCGGTGGGTTCCGGTCTGGCCTTCCTGATCGCCCAGCTGATTGATGTCTCGGTCTTCGCTTCCCTGCGCACCAAAGCATGGTGGCAGGCCCCGCTGGTCAGCACCCTGATCGGCTCAAGCATCGACACGGCGCTGTTCTTCTCCATCGCCTTTTCCGGCACACTCAGCTTCATTCATCCGGCAACCGACGTCAGCTGGGCGGCGGAACCCCTGCCACTGCTGGGCTTTGGCCCTGTCGCGCCGCTCTGGGTCTCTCTGGCCGTGGCCGACTGGGCCGTGAAACTCGGCATCGCCCTGCTCGCCCTGATCCCCTTCCGCCTGATCACAGCGCGCCTGATGCCCAGAACATAAGCACCCCCAGCTCCTTTTTGCAAAAAATACTCATGCGCAGCCGCAGGGCAAAAAAACACTTTGCGTTTGGCGTAACCTGTGCAACGATTCAGGTGATTTCAACAAAAGCAAAGGAGGTGATCTAGTGTCAAGAAAGGTACTGGAGCGAGGTGTCGGAACAGCTTTGGAGGTTTCCTGCTAGGGCAGCCCCTGGCAGTCGAAAACACAAAGTGGACGTCGGTCTAACCGACACACCTCCGAAAACCATTCGCCCATCTTGAAACATGGGTTTGGGCCGCTCCGTCACCGGGGCGGCCCTCTTCATTGGGGCGGCGCTTTTCAATCAGGCGGAACAGTTCGTTTGACCTGCCCCCTTCACCTTCACACCTTGCAATGCGATGCTGACCCCATGCTACGGATCAATGACACCATCAGTATTCAGGACTGGGAACTCACGGAGCAATTCGTGCGCGCCTCAGGTCCGGGCGGGCAGAATGTGAACAAGGTCTCCTCTGCCGTGGAACTGCGGTTTGAGGCAGCAACCTCTCCTTCGCTGCCGCCACCGGTCAAGAGCCGGCTGAAACGTTTGGCCGGGCGGCGCTGGACGAATGAGGGCACTTTGGTCATTCAATGTGATGAGACCCGCAGCCAGGCCCGCAACCGCGACATCGCCCGCGAACGTCTGGCCGCGCTGATCAAACAGGCCCTGACCCCGCCAAAGCGCCGCATCGCCACGCGCCCGACACTGGGGTCCAAGAAACGCAGGCTCAAGGCCAAGAAAGTGCGCGGTGAAGTCAAATCAATGCGCGGCAAGGTCGACCCCGATACCTGATACCTGATACCTGAAACCGGGTTTTCCGAAATGGCCCAAGGGTGGACGAGGCGTCCACCTTACGCGGATGTGCGGATGTAAGGTGGACGCCCCGTCCACCATGCCCCCCTAGCGTTCTGATTTTCTTAATATGTTTTCCGGAGCAACCGGCGCATCACACAGACGATAACTCTTTGAAATGTATAACTTCTGTCAGCGGCCAGGGGCCCGGGGGCTAGAGAGAGCGCCTTAACCTTTTGTCCCCGCGGGGACAGCCACTATTTTTCCTTGCGCAGCACGTAGATGTCCATGATCCAGCCATGGTTTTCGCGCGCATTGGCCCGCATGGCGATGATCTTGTCACGCACCTGACCCAGCGGGCCCTCGCAGATGATCTGCTCTTTCATGCCCACATAGCCGCCCCACCAGATGTGGAACCCTTCTGGCGGCAGCGTCTGAAAGGCACAGGTGCCGTCCAGCATCACGGCAATCGTATCGACACCCTTGGGCCAGCCCTCATCGCGCAAGCGCCGTCCGGTCGTCACCGTAAAGGGCGCGCCGATTTCATTGATCGGGATCGCATGGGCCGCCGTCAGCGCCTGCAACGACGTGATGCCCGGGATCACCTCAAGGGTCGGGGCGGGATCAAGCCGCGCGGCGATCCGCAGCGTGCTGTCATAAAGCGATGGATCGCCCCACACCAGCAGCGCCACCTTTTGCGCTTTGTGCCCCTGCCCGCCAATCGCCTCTTGCCAGGCCAGCGCGATCGCATCGTGCCAGTCATCCACCCGCTGGCGATAATCTGCAGTGGCCTCATCACGCACAGGCAGTTCAAATTCTACGATCCGCGTGGCGGCATTGGTCAGCATCTCGTCACAGATCGCCTGGCGCAATTCGGCCAGATCAGCCTTGCCCGCCCCTTTGCGCGGAATAAGGATCAGGTCCTGGGCGTTCATCGCGCGGATCGCCTGCAGCGTCATATGCGCAGGGTTGCCGGTGCCTATGCCAATCAATGTCAGATGCATGCCCTACCCCGGTATCCGCGCGATGGCCTTGGTCCGCAGGTTGCCCAGCACGCGGGCGTCCTCAAAGGTGCCATCGCTTGATGCGGCATAAAGTGCTGCAAAATTCTGCAATTCGGCGATATCGGCCGCGCTGATATTGCCAAACAGATAGGCCACCTTGCCCGGCGCGCGAAAGGCAACAGTCTGGGCACGCGTACAGCCGGACATGCATTCGACGCTGTGTACCGCCACCCCCTGCAACCCGGCCCGCAGGACATCGGCAAAGGCACCATCCGGGGTGCAGCTGCGGCAAACGAAAACCTTCATGCGTCCAGCTCCGCCAGCGGTCCGTAAAAGATCAAGGCAGGCGTTGTGCTGCTGGTGGTCTGCAAATGCGCAGCAAGGCCCGCGATGGTGTGGCGCGTCACCTTTTCAGCAGGGGTGGAAACCGCTTCGGCCAGCATGGCAGGTGTATCGCCGGGCAAGCCGTGTTCGATCAGCCGGGCCACCAGACCCGCAAAGGTGCGTTTGCCCATATAGACCACGGTGGTGGCCATGGGATCGGCCAGCGCGGCCATGTTCACATCGCGCGGCAGATCACCGGTCACATCCGCGCCGGTGATAAACTGTACCCGCCGGGCCGTCAGACGCCGCGTCAGCGGAATACCCGCCGCCGCCGCCGCCGCCGATGCAGAGGTGACGCCGGGAATTATCTCAAACGGGATGCCTGCCTCTTGCAGGGCGATGATCTCTTCCTCAAGACGGCCAAACATGCCGCTGTCACCGGATTTCAGCCGCACCACCCGCATCCCCGCCAAGGCATGGTCCACCAAGACCTGCGAGACATGGTGCTGTTTGGGCGATGCGCGGCCTGCACGTTTGCCCACGCCGATAAGATCCGCGTCGGGCCCTGCATGTTCCAGTATCGGACCGGCGCTCAGATCATCAAACAGGACCACTTCGGCCTTTTGCAAGCGGTCCACCGCCTTGACCGTCAGCAGTTCAGGATCGCCCGGACCGGACGACACAAAAGAGACAAAACCGGTCATATATCCTCGGCAATCAGATGAAAGAATGTACCCGTCGCGCGCCCGCCCCCATCGAAGCTCCGCGTTGATCCGGTTTCATCGACCTGCAGGTCATTGCTGTCGGTGATATGGGCCAGCGGCGCATCGGGTTCCGACAGGATGGTCGCATAGTGAAACTCGTGACCGCGCAGACGGCTGCCCGCGCCATGACCGGGGATTGCGGCGTTCAGTTCGGCCTTGCGATAACCAAGGTGGAATTTGCGTTTGGCAAAAGAGGTCTCAAGACCCAAAAGCCCCGCCATCTGATGGCCCACACCTTCCTTGTCGACCAGAACCGAACCCATCGCCATATAGCCCCCGCATTCGCCATGCACCGGCTTGGTGCGGGCAAAGTTTTGGATGCCTTTGCGAAACACCTCTGCTGCTGCCAGCTTGCCTGCGTGCAATTCGGGATAGCCGCCGGGCAACCAGCAGACGTCGGCGCTGGGGTCCGGGGCCTGATCGGCCAGCGGTGAGAAGGGCAGGACCGTGGCCCCCGCCGCGCGCCACCCGGCCAGAAGATGCGGATAGACAAAGGCAAAGGCGTCGTCCTGGGCCAGCGCAATGCGCATCCCCGGTGGGACAACTTTGGCCGGGGCGGGCGCGTCTTGCAGGGTGCCTGCTGCCGCTGCGCGCAATGCGTCCATATCCACGTGTTCGGCCACGAAATCCGCCGCCTCTGCGAGGATCTGTGGCAGGTTTTCCTGCTCGCCTGCCTGTACAAGGCCCAGATGCCGCTCTGGCATCTCGATCTCCTTGCGGCGCGGCAGCGCACCCAGAACGGTCACGCCCGCCTGTTCCATTCCGACGCGCACCAGCGCCTCGTGGCGGGGCGAGGCGACGCGGTTCAGCACGACACCCGCCAGCGTCACATCAGGGCGCATCAGCTTGAAGCCAAGTGCTGTGGCCGCGACCGATTGCGCGGCACCGGACACATCCAGCACCAGCACCACCGGCCAGCCCATATGCGCGGCAATATCCGCACTGGCACCATTGCCGCATTGGCCCGGGATCGCGACACCGTCAAACAACCCCATGGAACCTTCCGCAAGGATCAGATCGGCACCAGCGGCATTGCCGACCAGGCCGTCGATGCAGGCGCGGTCCATCGACCAGCTGTCCACGTTAAAGGACGCACGGCCCGAGGCCGCAGTGTGGAAGGCGGGATCAATATAGTCAGGCCCGCTCTTGAATGGTTGCACATTCACGCCCCGGGCGCGGAATGCGGCCAGAAGCCCCAGCATCAGGGTCGTTTTTCCGGTGCCCGAGGCGGGCGCGGAAATCATCAGTCCGGGCGGGATCATTCAGCGCTCTCCGGGAAACGGGGTTCTGTCCCCACGGGGCGAAAGCGGCGGTCATAATCGCCTGCATAGAGCCTGCTTTCACCAAAATCTTCGGCCCCGATGGCATGACCTACAAGGATCAGCGCCGTGCGCTCCATTTCCGCTCCGATGGCGGTTTTCAGGGTGGCCAGCGTGGCCTTGACGATGCGCTGATCGGGCCAGCTGGCGCGCCAGACGACCGCCACGGGGCAGTCATCGCCGTAATGCGGCGTCAGGTCGGCCACGACTTTGTCGAGGATATGCACCGACAGGTGAATGGCCAGCGTTGCCCCTGTCTTGGCAAAATTCTCCAGCGCCTCACCTTCGGGCATTGCCGTGGCGCGGCCAGAGGTGCGCGTCAGGACAACCGATTGCGCGACACCGGGCAGTGTCAGTTCAGCGTTAAGAGCGGCGGCGGCGGCGGCAAAGGACGGCACACCGGGCGTCACGTCATAGGGGATGTCCAGCGCGCGCAACCGGCGCAGCTGTTCGCCCATGGCCGACCAGACCGACAGGTCACCTGAATGCAGACGCGCAACGTCCTGACCCGCCTCATGCGCGGCACTGATTTCGGTCATGATCTCGTCCAGTGACATGCGGGCCGTGTTCACGATTTTCGCACCCTCTGGGCAATAGGATAGCAGCGCTTCGGGCACCAGAGAGCCCGCATAAAGGCACACCGGGCAGGCCGCGATCAGGTCGCGCCCGCGCAGGGTAATCAGGTCTGGGGCACCGGGGCCTGCGCCGATGAAATGGACGGTCATGGTGGTTTATCCTTTAGCTTTGCGCGATGGCAGCGGTGGCTTTACCATCGCCCGATACGACACGCGCCGCAACCAGCACCGCGTTGGGGCCAGCGGCGGCCAGGGCTGCGGCTTCGGCCAGTGATCCGGTGCCGAACTTGTCTTGAATGCGCTGCGATTGTGTGGGGGTGATCATCTGTGCCAGATCGGTTTGGCTGACGCCAAGGCCGGGCACGCCCAGCAGCTGCGCCAATTCGCGGAATACTTTTTCGCGGGATTTGGCGGCCTCGGTCACCAGCGCGTCGATCTTTTGCCCGCCTGAGACCTCAAGCGCCAGACGCATCGCGTCTTGCAGGCTGGCCAGATCGGCGGCGGCGCGAAAACCTATTCCCATGGTCCTCATAGGATCACGCTCCATTGGACAACAGGGCGGGCAGGTTGCCAGCCGCGCATATTGCCCAGTGGTTGGGACTGTGCCAGTTCGATGCGCAGCAAACTGCCACCATGGGCGGCGTGCAGGGTCGCCAGCAACACTTCGGTTTCCAGCGTGACACCATTGGCAACAAGACGCGTACCTTTGGGCAGGATCGCGCAAAGCTGCTCGAACAGCGCGGATGAGCCACCGCCGCCGACGAAAACGGCATCGGGCAGAGGCTGGTCCTGAATGGTCTCTAACGAAGGGCCTTCGATAACCTGCATCAGGTGGCTCAGGCCGAAATCGTCGATGTTGCGGGCGATGTTGCGGACCCGCTCTGGTTTGATCTCAAAGGCTGTGGCGCGGCCGCCCGCAAGGCACCATTCCACCGAGACAGAGCCTGATCCGGCACCGATATCCCAAAGCGTCTCGCCGGGGCGCGGCGCAAGGGCCGACAGGGTCAGCGCCCGCACCGGGCGTTTGGTGATCTGGCCGTCATGGGCAAAACTGTCGTCCGGCAGGCCAGAGGCACGCGACAGACCCACATCACCGGGCAGCGCCACGGCCACGGCAACGGGGGCGGCGATATCGGTCAGGTTGAAACCGGCAGCCGTGGTCTGACGGATGCGTTGGTGCGGGCCGCCCATGCGTTCGCACACCCAAAGCGCCGCCTGCCCTGCCCCGTGATCCGTAAGCCATACGGCAAGTTCGGCAGGGGCCGCGCCATCGCGCAGAAGGCAAATCAGTTGTCCCTTGGGCGACAGGACGCGGCGCAGACGGGACAGGGGGGCTGCGTGCAGACCATGGCAAGTGGTTTCCTCCATCCGCCAGCCCAACTGCCCGGCAACCAGCGAAAAGGTCGAGGGTGCGGGCAGCACAGCCCATTCGCCAAGCGCCAGATGCGCGGCAAGGCTGCTGCCGGCCCCGAACCAAAAAGGATCACCCGAGGCCAGAACGACGGTGTTTTGACCTTTGACCGCCAGCACCGGATCGACCGAAAAGGGCACAGGCCAGGCGCGGCCACGTGTGCCCGCCCCCACCAGATCCAGGTGGCGCGGGCCGCCAAAGATGACCTGCGCCGCCGCAATCGCATCGCGGCTTGCAGGGGGCAAGGCGCTTGCGCTATCGTCCGGCATTCCGATGATTTTAAGCCAAGGATCACCCATCATGCGCGTCCTTTTGCTGGGGGGTACCACAGAGGCAAGCCGCCTTGCCGCGCGTTTTGCCGACCATGGGGTTGAGGCGGTTTTTTCCTATGCCGGTCGCACCAACGCGCCCGTCGCGCAGCCCTTGGCCACACGCGTCGGCGGCTTTGGCGGGGTTGCGGGGCTGGTTGCCTATTTGGCGCAGGACCGGATCACCCATGTGGTCGATGCAACGCACCCCTTTGCCGCCGGAATGAGCCACAATGCCCATGCCGCATGCGCGCAGGCCAGCCTGCCGCTGATCCGTCTGGAACGGCCTGCCTGGCAGGCGCAGGCGGGGGATCACTGGACCCTCTTGCCCCATCTTGAGGATATTCCGGCAGCCCTGCCCGATGCGCCTGCGCGTGTCTTTCTGGCGATTGGCAAACAGCAGATCGGGCTGTTTGCCGCCAAGCCGCAGCATCACTATCTGCTGCGGCTGGTGGACCAGCCCGAGGCCGCGTTGCCTTTGCCCGATACCAAAGTGATCCTTGCACGCGGTCCCTTTGATCTGGCGGGTGACATCGCCTTGATGCGTGAACATGCGATCACCCATGTGGTGGCCAAGAACGCAGGCGGCATCGGCGCGCGGGCCAAGCTGGATGCAGCGCGGGCCCTGGGCCTGCCGGTGCTGATGGCGCAGCGCCCCGCCCTGCCCCGTGGCACCATTGCCCGCAACGGGGCCGAGGTGATGACATGGCTGGGTCACAACACGGATCGCGGCGTATAGACGTAGCGGCCAATGCGTTTGGTCGCGGAATTGCCGACGATCACGACGGTGCGCATATCGGCCATCTCTGGCGTGGCCTCGGCTAGTGTGACGGTGTTCAGGGCCTGATCGGGCGTGCTGACCGCGCGGGCGAAGGTGATCAGACGGTCCGGGCCGCATTCCTCGCGCAGCACATCGAGGGTTTTCTCAAACCCGTGGGGACGCGATTTGGATCGGGGGTTGTAGAACGCCATGGCAAAATCACCACGGGCGGCCATGCGCAGGCGGTGTTCGATCACCTCCCATGGTTTCAGATTGTCGCTGAGGTTGATGGCGCAGAAATCATGGCCCAGCGGCGCACCGGCGGCAGCGGCAGCAGCAAGCATGGCGGTGATGCCCGGCAGAACGCGAATGTCGGTGTCGATGAATTCAGGATGAACCTCAAGCGCCTCGAACACGGCCGAGGCCATGGCAAAGACACCCGGATCGCCGGAAGAGACGACAACCACACGCGCACCCGCCGCCGCCAATTGCAGCGCGTGCAGGGCGCGGTCCAGTTCAACCCGGTTGTCGGTGGGATGCAGGTTCAGCCCCGCACGCGGGGTGACGCGGGCAACATAGGGAATATAGCCGATGATATCGGTGGCCTGGGTCAGCACCTGGGTCACTTCGGGCGTGACAAGGGCGTCATTGCCCGGCCCAAGGCCTGCGATGGCAATCCAGCCTGTGTCATGTCCAGTCATTCGCCCGCCTCCGGGCGGCGGCCCTGACCGTGGACCAGAACGATGGCGAAATAGGGGCAGTCATCCTCGTCGGTGTCCGCCAGTCTGGCAATGCGCTGCTGCGGCATCGTGCCCTTTTCCACCAGCCATGCGTCATCCAGACGCCCTGCGGCGGCCAAGGCGCGTTTGACGGCGGGCAGGTTGCGCCCCGTCTTCATCACGACCAGGGCATCGCCGCGCATCATGTGGTCAACCAGTTCCGCTTCGGGCAGGGTGCCCATGAGAACGGTCATCACGTCGTCACCCCAGGTGAAGGGCATGTCCAGCGCGTTCCAGCAGCCGACCATGCCGGGGATGGCAGGCAGCACCTCAACCTCGGCGCGGCCCTGAAGGCGGGTGTGCAGATGCATGAATGAGCCGTAAAAGAACGGATCCCCCTCGCAGAGAACCACGACCTCATGCGCCTTTGACAAGGTTTCCAGCTTGTCCGCCCATTCGGCGTAGAAATCCACCATCAAGGCGCGGTATTCTTCGCTGTCAAAGCGCAGTTCGGTGGTGACGGGATATTCCATCGGGTATTCGATCACATCCTCGCGCAGCATGTCCTTGACGATGGTGCGGGCCTGTCCGGCGCGGCCCTTTTTGCGAAAGAACGCCACATGTCTGGCCCCGCGGATGATGCGGTCGGATTTGACGCTCATCAATTCGGGATCGCCGGGGCCAAGGCCTGCGCAGATGATCTTGCCCATGATTATTCCACCCTGCTGGCGACGGCGTTGATCGCGGCGACCGTGATGGCAGAGCCGCCCAGCCGTCCGCGCACGATCATGGAGGGAACCGGCAGGTCCTGCATCAGCGCCTCCTTGGATTCCGCGGCACCGATAAAGCCCACGGGGCAGCCGATGATGGCTGCAGGGCGCGGGCAATCGGGGTCTTGGAGCATGTTAAGAAGGTGAAACAGCGCGGTGGGTGCATTGCCGATGGCCACAACGGCCCCGGCCAAGTTGGGACGCCAGAGTTCAAGGGCCGCCGCAGAGCGTGTGTTGGACATCGCCTTGGCCATATCGGGCACACGGGGGTCGCGCAGGGTGCAGATCACTTCGTTCTCGCGCGGCAGACGTTTGCGGGTGATCCCTTCGCTGACCATATAGGCATCACAAAGGATCGGCGCGCCATCCTCAAGCGCAGTGCGCGCGGCGATGGCCATGCCAGGGGAGAATTGCACATGATCCTCAAGGCCAACCATGCCGGCGGCGTGGATCATGCGCACGGCCACGATTTCTTCTTCGGGGGTGAAGCGGGCCAGATTGGCCTCGGCGCGGATGGTGGCAAAGGACTGGCGGTAAATTTCAGCGCCGTCGGTGATGTAGGTATGGGGCATTCAAAGCGCCTTGATGATGTCGTCAGGGGAAAGGGCGGATCGGGCGGGGGCATCGCTGGCGCGGCCATTGTGAATGAGGTCGAACCCCTGTGCCGTCGCGGTGACCGTGAGGGCGGCAGGTTTTGGATGGGCACAGCCCTTGGCACAGCCCGAGACATGCAGGATTTGTTCCGGTCCCAGATGCCGGGCAAGGCGGCGGGCGATGGGACGTGTCTGCGCGAGGGCCTGTGCGCAGGCCGGTGCCCCAGTGCAGGCCACCACCCGCAAGAGCGGATCGGCAGGGTCGGTGATCACACCCGCCACATCAGGCAGGTCACGCGCCCCTTCGACCAGCACCATGCGCCAGGGGGTCATGCGCAGACTGCCTTGCTTGGCCAGGCTTGCCAGCGTTTCGACCGGAAGTTGCCCAAAGGCAAGCCCGACCATCGCGCCCAAGGGCGTATAGCCGGGGGCGGGCAGATAGGTCTGGGTCTGGCGGGGTATGATGAACCCCTCGGGCAGGGCTGTACCCTGTCCCAGCAGCGCGGCCATGCGGGTCTGGTTGTCGCGCGTTCGAACAAACCAGCGGGCCAGGTCAAGCGCCTCTTGGATGACCGTCAGTGAGGTCACGGGCTTGGCCAGGGCGGCACCGGTTGCGGCAAGGATCAGGCCGCCGCCTGCATCGCGCTCAAGGCGGATATCGGCAGAGGCGCGTTGCAGCACCGGTGCCGCCCCCGTATCGACGGCAAAGCCAAATTTGCCCGGGATCGCGGGCGCGTCTGCCGCACCCAGCGCCTGTGTCAGGGCTGTCGCCAGCGCGGGGGTTTCATCGCCGGTTTGCCAAAACGGGGTCACGAGGATGTTGCGCCTGCTTTCGGCGGCCTCATTTTCATCAAGCAGCCCCAGATGGCCCAAACCTTCCATGAGGGGGGCATAGCTGTCTTGGGTGACGCCGCGCAGCTGGATATTGGCACGGCTGGACAGGTCCAGCATGCCGTTGCCATGGACCGAGGCAAGCGTCGCAATGCCGTCCGCATGGGCGCGGCGCAACCGGCCGTTGAAGGGGCGGATGCGCACAACCATGCCATCGCCCGATTGCATGGGGCGCAGGGCACCCGGGCAGTAGCCTTTGATCAGCGGGGCGGTCATTCGGCGGCATCCATCTGGGCGCTGATGGAATTGCGCCGGGTGATCCAGAGACCCGCATCGCGCAAGGCGGCGAAACGGTCACGCATGGCTTGCAAGGCCTGTGGGTTTTCGGTCTCCATGAAGGCGACCAGATCGTCGCGGCCCAGGGTCGCGTCATAATAAAGATCAAACAAATGCGCTGGCACCTCGCGGGTCAGATGCGCAAAGGCGGCAAGGTTGTCCAGCGTGGCGGCAATTTCGGCAGCACCGCGAAAGGCGTGGCGCATCATGCCGCTGGCCCAATCGGGGTTGGCGGCACGGGCGCGCACCACACGGGCGATTTCTTCGGCCATGGTGCGGGCCTTTGGGCTGCCGATCCGGGTGCTGTCGACGTGATACATCGCCGGTTTCGCCGCACCCAGATGCGCCATGGCAGCCGCAAACCCGCCTTCGTGGCTGGCATAGTCGGAGGCCAGCAGCACGTCGGATTCGGTCAGGTCCTGAATATGGGCAAAGGTATCGGCCCCCTGCAGGCGTTGTTCCAGCGCGTGGCGATTTTGCTGCGCCTGGCCTTTGGCGTCGATGGACCATTCAGACGCTTTGAGCCATGCCTCGCCCGCAGCGGCGCGCCCTTCGTCTGAGTAATCCAGCATCGCGGCTTCCATATTCATGCCGTAAAGCCCCGGTTTAGGGCCGAAAACACGGGGGGTTTTCGTCAGATACGGGTTCATGTCTGCGGCTTCTTCACGCTCTGCCAGGGCCAGTGCGCCCGCCTCGAACAGCTGGCTGAGACCGGGGAATACATCGCGAAACAGCCCCGAGATGCGCAGGGTCACGTCAATGCGCGGCCGGTTGATCAGCGCGAGGGGAAGCACCTCAAAGCCGCTGACGCGCTCGCTTCCCTCGTCCCATTTTGGGGCCAGACCCGCGAGGTGCAGCGCCATTGCGACTTCTTCGCCGGCAGTGCGCATGGTGGCGGAGCCCCACAGGTCAACGACAAGGCCCTTGGGATAATCGCCTTCGTCCTGCAGGTGGCGGCGGATGAGTTCCTCTGCCAGTTTGACGCCCTGGGCATGGGCCGCACGGGTCGGCACGCTACGCGGATCAACGGCATAAAGGTTGCGCCCCGTGGGCAAGACGTCAGACCGTCCGCGATAGGGAGAGCCGGAGGGCCCGGATGTGACGCGCTGGCCGTTGAGGGCGCGCAGGAGGCCGTCTGTTTCGCCATCACCCAGGCCATAGGTGTGCAGCCCGTCGCCATATTGGCTTTCCTTGATATCACAGACAAAGCGGTCGATGCGGGTGATCGCTTCGGCCATGCAGGTGTCATCGGTGATGCCAAGGTCATCCTCCACGCCTGCGGCGCGGGCCTCTGAGCGGATCGTGTCAATCAGGCGGTCGCGGCGGGCAGGGTCGAGCCCGTCGGCGGTGGAATATTCATCCAGCAGGCGTTCTAGCTGCTGCAGGCCATCCGGTGTGGCGCTGTCTTTCATCGGGGGGGGCAGGTGGCCCAGCGTCACGGCACCGATGCGGCGTTTGGCCTGGGCGGCCTCACCGGGATCATTGACGATGAACGGGTAGATGACCGGCAGATCGGCTGTCAGCGCCTCGGGCCAGCATGTGTCAGACAGGGCCACTGCCTTGCCCGGCAGCCATTCCAGTGTGCCATGGGCACCGATGTGGACCAGCGCGTGCATGCCCATGGCACGCAGCCACAGATAGAAGGCGACATAGGAATGGCGCGGCACGCGGGCTAGGTCGTGGTAGTCCGTGTCGCGCGCGGCGATTGCACCGCGTTCGGGTTGTAGCGCCACCAGCGCATTGCCGCAGGACTGGGCGGGGAAATGGAACGCACCATCTGAACAAAGCGGGTCTTTGGTGGCGTCGCCCCATGCGGTTTTGAGGTCTGCCTGCAGTGCCTCTGGCAGGGTTTGAAGCGCCTCGTGGTAGGCGCTGACCGGCCAGTCTATGGTGGTGCGCGGCAGGGTTTTACCAAAACCGATGGTGGGCGTAACACCGTAGCCCGCAGCGGCCAGCGTCAGCAGCATGTCCTCGGTTGAGGCCAGCGCATCGAGGCCCACGGCATGGGCAATCTGGTCTTCGCGGCCCGGATAGGTGGACAGGACAAGCGCCAGTTTACGCTGTTCGGGCGCGGTTGTCGCCAGACGGTGCCAGCCCACGATACGGTCCACCACAGATTTGATCCGCGCGGCATTGGCACGGTGGGAAAAGCGGGAAAACTGCAGATGCGGGTCTTTTTTCTCGGGCGCTTTAAAGCTGACCACACCGGAAAAGATACGCCCGTCCACTTCGGGCAGAACCACATGCATGGCAAGGTCGGCAGGCGAGAGGCCGCGTTCGCTTTCGGCCCATTCTTTCTGGCGGGCCGTGGAAAGCGCGACCTGAAACACAGGACATCCCGGCGCATCAAGCGGCGATGTGCCATCGCTGCCCCGGCCAGAGAACGCGGTGGCGTTGATGATTGCCGCAGGGGCATGGGCCGCAAGCGCTGTGTCAAGGAAGGCACGTCCGGCTTCGGCCTTGAGCGACGGGACAAACAGGCCCATTGCCGCAAAGCCGCGCGCGCGCAAGGCGCGGATCAATGCGTCAATCGGGGCCGTGTCCGCCGCCGTCAGATAGCTGCGGTAGAAGGTGACGGCAATCATCGGCGGGCCATCGGTTGGCGCGTCGCTGCCACGGGGGCATTTGGTGACGATGCCGTGGTCGGGATCGTAAAAGCCGCAGGTGGGAACCGTCTTGGTGCCGGTCACGGGGCCTGCGTAGAAACCAGCCGCAAGGGCGAGTTGCGCAAGGGCCGCCTGGGCCGCGACCGCACCGCCTGCGTCACACAGATGCGACAGGCGGCGCAGGGTTGAAACCGGCAGTGTGGAATGCGCATCAAGTGCGGGGTCCTCGCGGCCATCCGCAGGCAGGATCGCCAGTGCGATGTTGTTGCGGCGGGCGAAATCCTGCACCTGCATGATGCCGTAGGGCCAGTAATTCTCGCCGCCGATCAGGCGGATCAGGATGCCTTTGGCCCCTGTTAGGGTCTGTTCGACATAGTTGTCGACCGACGCAGGGTGGCGCAGGGCCACCAGGTTGCACAGGCGCAGGGTGGGCAGTTTGCCATCCGGTCCGCCGCCCCGATGCCAGCCTGCCGCGAAAGCGCCAAGGTCGCTGTCAGAGAACGAAAGCACCACCAGATCAGCGGGCGTCTGGCCCGGATCAAAGGGTGTTTCGCTATCTTCTAGCCCATGGCTTTCGCGGAAGACGACATGCATGTCAGGTCACGCACCCAGAACGGCGCGGATCGCGGCGGTGTTGATGTGGTCATGTTCGGCGATCACGACCAGATGCCCCTGACGGGCATCGGCACCCCACGGGCGGTCGAATTGCTGACGCACGCGCGCGCCCACGGCCTGAACCAGCAGGCGCATGGGTTTTCCGGTCACGGCAACATAGCCTTTGACGCGCAGGATGTGCTGTTCATTGGCCAGCCTTTCGATGGCCGCGACCAAGGCCCCTACGTCGTCGACTTCGGGCATGGGGACGACGATGGTTTCGAAATCATCGTGTTCGTGATCGTCGTGACCATCATGATGCGAGGGGCGCGCGGCGATGTCGTCTTCGGCCTTGGCATTCAGGCCGAGGATCACGGAAGGGTCAATCACGCCTTCGCTCATCGACAGGATCGGGATAGCGCGGGGGGATTCAGCCTCAATGATCTTGCGCGCGGCGGCAAGGCCGGTTTCACCGGCAAGGTCGGCCTTGGACATCAGAATAATGTCGGCGCAAGCGATCTGATCCTCAAACACCTCGGACAGGGGTGTTTCATGGTCGATGCTGTCATCGGCTTTGCGCTGTTCATCAACAGCATGTTCGTCGGCCGCGAAACGCCCTGCGGCGACGGCTTCGGCGTCGGCCAGCGCGATGACGCCGTCCACGGTGATCTTGGAGCGGATCGCAGGCCAGTCGAATGCCTTGAGCAGGGGTTTGGGCAGGGCAAGGCCGGAGGTTTCGATCAGGATGTGATCTGGCCGGGTCGGCAGGGCCATCAGCGCCTCTATCGTCGGGATGAAATCATCGGCAACGGTGCAGCAGATGCAGCCATTGGCGAGTTCGACGATGTTTTCGACGGGGCAATCTGGGATGGCGCAGCTTTTGAGGATATCGCCGTCAACGCCGACGGTGCCGAATTCATTGACCAGCACCGCAAGGCGGCGGCCGCCTGCGTTCTGCATCAGGTGGCGGATCAGCGTGGTCTTGCCAGAGCCAAGGAAGCCGGTGATCACGGTTACCGGAATTTTGGACAGGTCGTTCATGATGTGGTCTCCACGGGCATGTTGAAGGGGGGGACGCGGGCAAGGCTTTGCTTGCGGAAAATGGTGGGACGGTCGCGCCATGGCACCAGGCCGTCCGGGGTGGCGGCATAGGCTGCGGCACCGGCAAGGATATCGGGCGCATCGGCAAGGGTCATGCGGCCATAAACGTAGGTCCATTTGCCCGGCTCTGACAAGGCAACAGCGGCCCCTTGCGAACAGGCCGACAGGCAGGACACGCCGATGATCTGCACGCCGTCGGGCGCGCCCGCGCTGTTTAGCGCATCATGCAGCAGCGCACCGGGGCGCGGCGCGTCTTCTTCCAGCACTTCGCCGGCGCGGCAGGTGGTGCAAACGTAAAGGGTTGCGGTCATTGGCCGTGCCTCATTCTACGGTGATCATTTGAGCGGCGAAAACGGGGGTGCCGTTCACAGCCAGCGGGCGGTGGTCATTGGTGCTGAGCGTGACTTTGACCTCAACCTCGCCCTTGGGCAGGTCGTCAAGGTGCATCCATGGGCCATAGAGACGGCCCTGTTTCTCGCCGTTGATATAGACATGGGCGTGCCCTTCGCCTGTGACATTGGCAAGGCTGGCGCGTTCGGGAGAAAAGGTGAAATTACCTGTCATCACATGCAGGTTATGGCCCGCCACCGGATCGGGCGTGACCATGATCGACAACTGCGGTGCATCCGCAGCGGGGACATCGAGGGGCGTGTCATGCATCATGGCGTGATCCGCATCTGCACCGTGATGGGCCGGATCGCCGTGATCGTGACCATCAAAGGTCACGCCATTGCCTGCGGCAATGACAAAGCCGATGCCACCACCAAAGACCAGACCGATTGCAAAGAGGGAGAGGCTGCGGCTCATTTCATGACCTCGCCGGGCCGTCGGCATGGGCACCTTCGCGCTGCCAGAAATATCCCGCGAAAGACCCCAGCAGCACCCAGGCGGCAAGACCGACGCCAAGGGCGCGCGCGGCAAAAAGAGCGCCGATTTCGGTGGGCACAGGGCCGGTGAACACATCGGGCTCTGGCGCGCCAAAGATATGGGGGGCCAGCAGCAGTATCGCCGCCCCGCCCCACGCCATCCAGTTGTCACCAAAGGCAATGAGCCAGAGTGCGGCAGCGGCCGTGGCGGCCGTGGCGAACCACCAGATCTGGCGCGCCGTTACATCAGCGGCGGCGACACCGGGCACTTCGGGTGCCAGGCCAAAGCCCGGTGCCAGGTGGAAGGCGACAAACCCCGCAATGCCCCACAAGATGCCTGTGCGCCCATCAATCCGCGCGCCGCGATCTTCGGCGATGCCCATGGCGGCCAGCAGGATCAGCGCATAGCCGGTATAGGTCAGCATGGTGAAAATCACGCTTAGCAGATCGCGCATGGCGTCAAAGCCGGGCAATTCTGGATGGGCCGAAACGGCTGTGGCCCCGAAATGGACCAAAGTACCGCTTTCATAAAGTTCGGCGTGCAACAGCACAGGCTGCACAAACAGCAGCTGCAAGATCCCGGCGATCAGTCCGGTGGAAGCCCCCGCAAAAAGGGCCGCGATGAGGTAACGCGCATACATGGCAAAAGCTCCGGTATCGGATCGGCCTGGCCTGACTGCAAGTTGACTATTACGCCAAAGGGCGCGCTTCTGCCAAGCAGGAGCACGACCACATCAATCAGGAAAAACAAAACCGCTTTCAAACGGGCCGCTGCTTAAATGAAAATTGGGCGAGCCGCCGCGCGACACACCCAAGATCATGCTACCGGCCCGATAAAGGCGGTCTGCTTAGTGGCAGGGGAACCCGGTGGCGTGACGCACATCATGGGCTGCGTCGTGCAAGGCTGCTGCCTGAACGTGGCCGGTCAGTGAAATCACCGCAATGCCCAGTGCCAACGCGAAAAACGCAGGAACGATGCGCAGGCCGCTGCGTGTTTTTGTGATTGTCGTCATGTTCTCTCTCCTTGCCGTCACACCCGACGGCTTAATATGTCTCTCTCGCCTGGCAGGTCTCCTGGCTCGCGGGTCGAGGCCTTTTCCCGCCTTCCCTGTCTTGCGACAAGTGGCATATCGGGTCGGGCTCACCGCTTACAGTCGCGGGGGCGGCTTCAGCTTGGGGCGCGGACGCCTTGACTGAATTCCCTATTAGGTCCCGCATACGATGGGTATGCATCGGGACACCAAGCTCTTTCAATCTCGCACTTCGACCCTGTCTGCGCAAGGTGGAATTGCGACCTATAATGGGCTGGAAACGGGCTTGGGCTGGTGTTGTGCGGGGCGGTTGGCCATAGATAGGCGGACCTTTCTGATACGCTGGCGCGAATCCCCCCCGACCAATTGGAACGCTTATGCCCGTTAACCGAACCACGCTGGCGATTGTGTATTCGCTGATGGCCATCGTCTTGTTTGATGCGATGGGGCTGATCATCAAGCATCTTTCGGTGAACTATGGGGCGGCGGAACTGTCGGCCTATCGCAATCTGATCGGTTTGATCCCCGCAGGGCTGGTGCTGTGGAGCTCATCTGACTGGCATCGCAAGGGGCGAATCCTGCGGGTGCGCCAATGGCGGCTGGCGTTGATGCGCGGTGTGATCCTGACCTTTGCGCAGTTTTCGTTTTACCTGTCGCTGGGGTTGATGAGTTTTGCCACCGCGTCGACCATCACCTATGCCAATGCGCTGTTTCTGGTCGCCCTGGCGGTGCCGCTTTTGGGTGAAAAGGTCGGGCTGGTCAGGTGGAGCGCGGTTTCAGTAGGCTTTGTCGGCGTAGTGCTGGTGGTCGGTCCGGGGCGTGATACGTTTTCCATGGCGGCCCTGCTGCCCTTGGCGGCGGCGTTTTGCTATGCGCTGGTGGGGGTCACCGCGCGGCTGATGGACGATGATGTGCCGACAGCGCTGATCAACCAGTATTCGTCGATTGTTGCCGCCGTGGGTGCCGTGATCTTGGTGCTGGCCACCGGCGGGTTCAGCCCGCTTGCCGCGCGCAGCGATCTGATCTGGATTGTCGCCATGGGGTGTTTTGGCGGCTGTGCCGTGCTGCTGATGATCACCGCCTACCGTATGGCAGACCAAAGCGATCTGGCCCCGTTCAGCTATTTCGGCATTCCCGTCGCATTCGTTCTGGGCTGGGTATTCTACGAAGAGGCCCCGTGGTCAGAGCTGTTTCCCGGTGCGCTGCTGATCATCGCGGGCGGCATGCTGATCATCTGGCGCGAGCGGCGCTTGCGGCAGGCTCAGACGACCACATCCTCGGCCACCTGATCACCGACGTCAAAGACGCGTTTGTAGCGGGCGATTTCATCGGCCGGGCCCATCGCCTTGTTTGGATTGTCCGACAGTTTGACCGTAGGCGCACCATTGGCAGAGATCGCCTTGCAAACCAACGAAAACGGGGCAAGCGCGTCATTGGGCACGAGGTTGCGGAAGTCGTTGGTCAGCAGCGTGCCCCAGCCAAAGGAGATGTTGGTCTTGCCAGCGAATTGGCTGTGCAGGTCCTTGATCTTTTCCACGTCCAGACCGTCGCTGAAGATTACCCGCTTTTGCGTGGGATCCTCGCCGCGTGATCGCCACCAGTCGATGGCAATCTGGGCGGCGGCCACCGGATCACCGCTGTCGATGCGGATGCCTGTCCAGCCTGCCAGCCAGTCGGGGGCGTTGTCCAGAAACCCCTTGGTGCCATAGGTGTCGGGCAGAATGATGCGCAGATTGCCTTCGTGTTCTTCGTGCCAGTCCTGCAAGACGTCATAGGGTGCCTTGGCCAGCGCCGCATCGGTCTTGGCCAGGGCGGCGTAGACCATGGGCAATTCATGGGCGTTGGTCCCGATCGCCTCGACCTCGCGGCTTTTGGCGATCTTGCAGTTGGAAGTGCCCGTAAAGGCATCGCCCAGACCTTCGCTCATGGCCTGAACGCACCAGTCCTGCCAAAGGTAGGAATGGCGGCGGCGGGTGCCGAAGTCAGCGATGGACAGGTCCGGAATACCGCGCAGAACCTCGATCTTTTCCCAGACGCGGGTCATGGCGCGGGCATAGAGGATCTGCAACTCGAACCGGCCCATGTTGTTCAGGACGGCGCGGCCGCGCAACTCCATCAGCACCGCAAGAGCGGGAATTTCCCACAGCATGACCTCGTGCCACTTGCCCTCAAAGGTCAGCTCATATTGGTCGCCCTTGCGCTCAAGGTGGTAGGGCGGCAGGCGCAGACCTTCGAACCATTCCATGAAATCGGGGCGGAACATCTGGCGTTTGCCGTAAAAGGTATTGCCGCGCAGCCAAGTGGATTCGCCCCGGCTGAGCGACAAAGTGCGGATATGATCGAGTTGCTCGCGCAGCTCACCTTCGTCGATCAGATGGGCCAATGGCACGTTCTTTGATCGGTTGATCAGGCTGAACCGCACCTGGGTGTCCGGCTTGTTTCTGAAAATAGACTGACACATCAATAGTTTATAGAAATCTGTGTCGATCAGGGATCGCACGATCGGGTCGATCTTCCATTTGTGATTGTAAACGCGGGTGGCGATATCGACCATGGGATTTCCTTTGCAGTACGCGCCTTTTTGGCAAACAGGACCCCTGTGGGGCAAGGGCAAAGGTGACTGAAGCGATTTTCAAGCGCGGCATATCTATGGCACAGTGGCCCATTACTATGGTCAGAAACCAATTGGACCCTCGGAAATGCCTCAAGATATTCTGATGCCTGTAGTGCTGATCCTTGCCTTTGTGGGCTATCTGGCCTGCCTGTCGCGGATGTTCTGGGTCACGGTTGCACTGTCAGCGGGGCTGGCGCTGTATGTATCGCGCAGCTTTCCGCTGGAGCCGGCCAATCTGGTTTATTGGGCCAGTGCTTTGGCGTTGTTCGGGACGGCACTGCTGTGCCTGCGCCTGATGCCCGGCAAGGGTGTGACGGCCCCTGTGACCGCGCCGCCGCGTGCCAAGGGCAAACCACAGCGCGAGGTGGTGATCGACGGAACCAACGTGATGTATTGGGACGGAGATGCCGATCTGACCACATTGCAGGCAGTCGTGGCTTATCTGATGGGCAAAGGCGTGCATCCTTTCGTGTTTCTGGATGCGTCATCGCGGCATCACCTGAACGACAAAACCCTGACCAAGGCCCATTTCGCCAAGGCGCTTGGGCTGCCCAGGGACCGTGTCACGGTTTGCCCTGCACAGACGGAGGCAGATAGCTTTATCCTGAAATTCGCCCGCGAGCAGGGGTTGCCCGTGGTGTCAAATGACCGCTTTGGGGACCGGGCGCAGCAGGCCAAGGGCCTGAAGCTGATCAAAGGTGTGATGGCCAATGGGCGGCCTGTCTTGCAGGGATTGTGAGGGTCAGCCCAGCTGGACCCCCGCCTGTTTCATTCCCGCCATTGCGGCGGCCAGTGATCCGCCCATGTCGATCCCGCGGCACAGGTCGGGACGCACGGTCACGTCAAACCCCAGTTTGGCCGCGTCCACCGCAGAATAATTGACGCAAAAATCCAGTGCGAGCCCAACCAGCGTCAGCTTTGAAATGCCACGGGTGCGCAGATAGCCCTCAAGCCCGGTCGGCGTCTGGTGGTCATTTTCAAAAAACGCGGAATAGCTGTCGATGGCCGGATTGTAGCCCTTGCGGATGATCAGATCGGCGCGGTCCTGATGCAGGTCGGCGTGAAAATCCGCGCCCGCGCTGCCCTGAATGCAGTGATCCGGCCAGAGCACCTGGGGGCCATAGGGCATCTCGATCATCTCAAGCGGTGCCTTGCCCGCGTGAGAGGAGGCAAAGGAGGAATGGCCCGCCGGGTGCCAGTCCTGCGTCAGAACCACGGCGTCGACGTCATCCATCAGCGCATTGATGCCAGAGACGATGGCATCGCCCTGCGCCACCGCCAATGCGCCGCCCGGGCAGAAATCATTTTGCACGTCGATCACGATAAGCGCTTGCATGGTTCTTCCTTTCGCTAAAATGCCGCAGACGGGTTTTAACCCAGCTGCCTCTTGCAAAACAGCCCCCCAAGGGCCTATTTCACCGCCCATGTACACAATTGCCGCGCTCTATCACTTTACCCGCTTTGCCGATCCCGCAGCGATCAAGCCTGCGCTGCTGGAATTGTGCCTGACGCATGAGGTCAAAGGCACATTGCTGCTGGCCGGCGAAGGGATCAATGGCACCATTGCAGGCCCGCGTGCGGGCATTGATGCGGTGATCGCGCATCTGCGCGCCCTGCCCGGCTGTGACGCGTTGGAATGGAAAGAAGCGACCAGCGAAACGCCCCCCTTTCCGCGCATGAAGGTCCGCCTCAAGCGCGAGATCGTCACAATGGGCCAGCCTGATGTCGATCCGGCCAGCAAGGTCGGCAATTACGTGGCCCCCGCCGATTGGAATGCGCTGATCCAAAGCCCGGATGTCGCGGTGATCGACACGCGCAACGACTATGAGGTTGCGATTGGCACCTTTGACGGGGCGATTGACCCACAAACCAAAAGCTTTGGTGAATTTCCCGCGTGGTGGGAAGAGAACAAGCACCGGTTTCACAACAAGAAGATCGCGATGTTCTGCACCGGTGGCATCCGCTGCGAGAAGTCGACGAACTACCTGCTGGGTCAAGGGGTCGAGGATGTCTATCACCTGAAGGGCGGCATCCTGAAATACCTCGAGGAAGTACCGCAGGAAGACAGCACCTGGGAAGGTGACTGCTTTGTCTTTGATGCGCGGGTCAGCGTGGGGCATGGCCTGCGCGAGGGGCCACATGTGCTGTGCCATGGGTGCCGCCAGCCGATCCTGCCACAGGACATGCAGCGGCCCGAGTATGAGCATGGCGTAAGCTGCCACAATTGTTTTGACCAGACATCCGACTGGGACAAGGACCGCTTTCGCGAGCGGCAAAAGCAGATCAAACTGGCCGAGGCGCGCGCTCAGGAAGGCTGAGCGATGGCCTGCGGCATGCGGGGTTTGCTGCGCATCAAAAGCCATAGCATGATGGCGACGTTCAGGCCGTTCCAGACGATCCCGTTGACAAAGGCCCAGTGGTAGGAACCAGTCAGATCATAGATCTGGCCTGACACCCAGCCGCCCAGCGCCATCCCCATGATCGTTGCCATCAGCACAAAGCCCACGCGCGCGCCCGCCTCTTTCGCTGGCATGTATTCGCGTACGATCAAGGCATAGCTGGGCACGATCCCCCCCTGGCTGAGCCCGAAGACAAGGCTGACCATATAAAGCGAAACGACCCCGCCTGCGGGCAGGTAGAGAAACAGGGCAATCCCCTGCAAGACCGATCCCAGCAGCAAGGTCCGCACCCCACCCAGACGGTCGGCCAGCAGCCCCGAGACCACCCGAGACACAACACCCCCCAACAGCATCAGCGACAGCATTTCAGCCCCCACCGCAGGTCCAAAGCCCATATCCACGCAAAGCGAAACAATATGCACCTGCGGCATGGACATCGCCACGCAGCACGCGATACCGGCAAGGCCCAGCAGACAGGCCAGCATGCGCGGGCTGAGGCCCGAGGATTTCGCATTCAGCGAAGATGCCAGCTGGGCGCTGTCATGGGTGCTGGAGGAGACCTGGCGGCGCAGCAGCATCGCCAGCGGAATGACACCGACAAGCGTGACACCCGCCATGACCGTGTAGACGGCACGCCAGCCGTCGTTTTGCAGCACCCCCGCCAGCAGCATGGGCCAGATCGCACCAGAGAGGTAATTGCCGCTGGCCACCAGCGCCACGGCGATGCCGCGACGGCGGACGAACCAATGCGATATATCCGCGATCAGCGGCCCAAACCCCACCGCCGAGGCAAATCCCACCAAAAGCTGTGCCACGCAGAGCATCCAGATGGAGCTGGACCATACCCCAAGCAGAAGCCCCGCAACGATCCCCAATGCCGCAAAGATCAGTGACAGGCTGACGCCGAATCGATCAACCGCGCGACCGATGGCGAAATTGCCCAGCCCAAAGCCGATCATGTTCAGCGTATAGGGCATTGCCGCTTCGGCACGGGTGGCACCGAATTCGGCCTCGACCGCTGGCATGATGACGATAATCGCCCACATGCCCGCATTGGCGATGATGGCGACCAGAAGGGTGACAATCAGCCGACCCCAGGAATAGCGGCTGTCCGTCTCTAGGGTTTCGGTCACAGGCTATCCTTTCAGAGGCATCAAGGGACGGTGCCCGCGCTCATTTAAGCCTTCCATCAAAATGGACGCAATTGAAACTGTTAAACCCCTGTTAGGTCGTCCCCTGCTACGACCTTTTTCGGGTGACGAAAGGTGTGGTGGAGATGGGTGCACAAGCAGGTGTGGCACCAGTCATCATCAAACGTAAAAAGGTTGTTAAGGGCGGGGGGCATCATGGTGGTGCCTGGAAAGTCGCCATAAGCATGTTCCTTCAGTCAATGACGCTTTGCGTCCGTTATGTCCCACCCCCCCCGGGGGCTGGACGACATGTCGTTCTGACCAATGCATCTGCCGTCACTTAAGCCTATGCGCCATCCGACCTCGGATGCACGGACCCTAATGAAGCCCGAAGATTAACAGATGCTGAACGCCACTCCGCCCATTCTTAAGACTTTTATTCAAAGCATCACGCTCGCCGCTCGACAGAGCTTTCGGGGCCCAGCGGGATATCCCGTCTCTTGCCATCCGCGCCGTAAGTCTCAAGCGCGCCTTTGACATCGCGCAGCCGTGCCATGCGCTTGGCGACCGCCCGGATCCCTTCCAGCGCGCCGTCAAGCAGCAATTGGTTGTGGCGCAGTTTGCGGTCCAGCATCTCAATCTGCGGTATGTCGGTCAGCACCAGGTCATTGATCGCCTCGATTAACGCCTCTTTCGGGGTTAGCAGGCCATTGAGCGCCTCAAGGTCGCCCGCCAAAAGCGCCTGACGCTCTGCGTCGAGCAGATCATGCAGTTCGGCTACGGTGGTTTCAGTCGCTAGGTCTGACATTCTCTCTCTCCTTGAGTGCTTCGTAAATCTGTTCGCTCAGGCCGATTCCCCCCGCACGGACCATCGCCATCGCGTGTTCCTGAACCAGAAAAGAGGCGAATTGATCCTCTCCTGCTCCGCCGCCAAAACTGTCACGGGCGGTGCCCAGCCCCGCAGCTTGCAGCATTTCTGCAAGAAAACTTGCCTCAAGCTTCTGTGCCGCTTCTCTTAGGGGGTCGGTATTGATGGGTGGTGGCATGTTGGCCAAGGCCGGGCGGCTGATCTCCATCGGCGGAAGTCCTTAAATTGGGTCCTATTTTGCGCAGCATGCGCCGACTCCGGTAAACAACCGGTAAGGATATTCGCACATACCCCCCACATCGGAGAAGAATTCCCGGAGGCATCTGTGCACCCTTTCCTGACCCATGCTCTGTCGAGCCAATCGCATGTTCCGCAAAAACATGCCGCTGCGGCATCCTTGTCCGGCAGTACGGACACCGCCGTTATGGCATCGACGCCAGATGCAAACGCCGCTGTTGCGATATTTGGTACCGTCTATGACAACCAGCTTTTGCAACCCCGCGCAGCCCTGCCCGTGCAGGATCGCACAGCGACTGCAAGCGCACAGACAACACAGACGCCGGATGACCAGGAGGCTGCGCCGCCTGATGGCGACATCACCGCGAATGCGAAAGAGATCACGGGCGACGCCAATGATCTGAAAACGCCTGTTGCCAGCGTGGTTCCGGAAGATACGGGAAAACAGGCCGCAAAGATCGACGCAGATAACCCGCAGATGCAGCAACAAGCGGTGCCTGCCAAGGGCGATACCGACAGGGCCAGATTGTCATCTGCAGAGCCGTCGCCGATCACAGCAAATACCAGACCCTATGCCCATAAGGACGAACCCTCAGCCCAAAACGCCATAAATTCTGCCCAAAAGGCCGAACCAGCTGCGCCATCGGCCCCAAAAGAACCAGTTTTCCAGCCAGTCACAGCACAACACACCGCGCCGGGCGGGCAGATCCAGACGCCCGGCAAACTTCCCCCTGCTGAGGCGAAAATCCTGCGCAAACCTGCCACCGATCCAGCAATGAATGCCCCGCAAGTGCCAAAAAGCCCTGCGCGCAGCGAAATCACGCCGGCTCTACCGACAAACACGGCAATCGATCTGTCCGCAGCACGCGGGCAAATCCCCAGCGCTGTTCAGGTGCAAGCCTTGTGGCAAGTCCAACAAACCACTGTTCCGACAATGCCCAGGGAATTGCCCCGCTCAAAAGGCGACAGCACCGCGCTGGAAACCGTCTGGTCGGTAAAGCCAAAGCCGCCTGCGACCGCAATCACCCCGATGCAGCTGACAGGGCAAAAGCCGAACTTCGACGGCGCACAAGATCCCAAGGCCTTGTCAAATCCCCTGACGGAAGCGGACAGCCATCCGCTGACCCGCCATGACAGCCACGCCAGCGCCGCCACATTGCAGGTGCAAACCACCGCCGCGCGTATGGACCTGCCCCAACATGTCGCGCGCCAGATTGCCGATGCGCTGCAACACATGCCGAACCGCCCCGTCGAAATCACCCTCAACCCCGAAGAATTGGGGCGTGTGCGTCTGGGGATTGCATCCGCAGATAGCGGGATCATCGTCAATGTCCTGGCAGAGCGGCCAGAAACCGTTGAGCTGATGCGCCGGCACATCAGCCAGCTGGAGGCCGCATTTGAGGCAATCGGCTATCGCGACATCTCATTTGCATTTTCCAGCGGGGGCAGCGCCACAGCCGATTCCTCGGATGACAACGGGCAGCCTTCGGGTGCTCGTGACGATGACTTTGGGGCACAAACCCCCGCTGAAACCGCGCAGATCCACCTCAGTCCGCAGGCGGTTACCGGCCTCGATATTCGTTTTTGAAAAGGAACCGTCATGGAAATAACCACACCTTCCGCAGCGCCACCCGCTGCCTTGGCCAATTCAGGCACCCAGACATCCGGTGTCCTGTCTTCGGATTTTGAGACATTCCTCAAGATGCTGACCGCACAGGCCCGGTATCAGGATCCGCTGGAACCGATCGATTCCTCCGAATACGCGGCACAGCTCGCGCAGTTTTCCATGGTTGAGCAACAGGTGAAATCCAACGATCTGCTCAGCGCCTTGGCGCAGCAAATGGGGGCGGGCAACATGACCCAAACCGCCAGCTGGATCGGGATGGAGGCGCTGACAAATGTGCCAACCTACTTTGACGGCAGGCCTATTGAACTTACCCCAAACCCGGCTGCAGCCGCTGATCAGGTGGCATTGGTTGTCCGTGACGGCAACGGCGCAGAAGTACAGCGCCTCCCGCTTCCCGTCTCGGCAGAGCCTGTGACCTGGGCAGGCGTATCCGACGACGGCAGCCCCTTTCCAAATGGCACCTATCGTTTCGACATCGAAAGCCGCGCAAAAGGAGAGGTCATTCTGAGTGAGCCTGCCGAAACCTATGGCCGCATCACCGAGGCGCGGCTGCAAAACGGCGAGGCGTTGCTGATCCTCAAGGGAGGATCAGTCATCACAGCCGCCAGCGTGACAGGATTGCGCGAACCGGTCTGATCCAGGGGTCACCGATCCTGCAAGGCAAATCCGGCATAGGCAAAGGGCATGATCGCCCGGCGGAACCGGCCCAGTTCAAACTTGGCCAATGGTCGCTGAACAGCCTTTGGATAAACCCGTTGCGGCACTTTATCTTGCACCAGATCGGACAGCAGCGCACCGCAATAGCTGCCCATGGCAACACCATTGCCATGATAGCACAGGCTCGCAAACAGGCCCGGAACGTCAGGCACCTGGCCGACAAAGGGCATTCTGTTGCGGGCAATACAGACCATGCCGGACCAGGTGTTCGGCGTCTCGATCTGTTTCCATGCCGGGAACATCGCCTCAAAATCAGCCCTTGCGCGCCTGATCGCGCGCGCCTCTGACCCGGCAGTGGCCATCAAGCCGCCGCGCACACCAAACAGCATGCGGTTGTCGGGCATGAGGCGAAAATAATGCAACAGGTGCCGTGTATCATAGGAGGCTTGCCCGCTGGTCCACCCTTGGGCCCCCAATTCAGATTGGGTCATCGGACGCGTCACGATAATGCTGGATTGGGTCGGCATGTACCGCCCGGCAAGCCAATCGGGCATATCCTCTGACGAATAGCCATTGGTGGCCACGATCACGCGTTTCGCCCTGACCCGACCATGGGCCGCCCGCAGGTCAAAGCCGCCCGCATCGCGCTGGATATCTGTCACGGGACTGTGGTGAAAAATCTGGGCCCCGGCCTGTTCTGCCGCTGCGGCCAGACCGGTGACATATTTACGCGGATTAATCGCGAAACCGACAGGCAGCGTCAATGCACCGTGAAACCCTGCGTTCATGCCCTGTGCTTCCAAATCAGCCTTTTCCGTCAGCTGTACCTCGAAACCATAGGTTTCTGCGTAGTCATCAACCTTCTTGCGCATCTGTTCGAAATCACGGGGGCGGTGGGCCAATTGCGTTTCGCCCTCGGAATGGCGATCGGCATCGATGTTGAAACGCTTCAACAACCCATCGACCAGGTTGATCGCGGCCATCTCTGCGTGTCGCCATTCATCGCGACCCTGCCGGCCAAATGCCTTTTCAAGGGCCGCATTTTCCAGCATGCCACCACCCAGACAGCAAAAGCCGCCGTTCCGCCCTGATGCGCCCCAGCCAACATATTCGCTTTCCAGGACGCTGACGGAAACCCCGGCCTGGGCCAGATGCAATGCCGCTGAAATACCGGTAAACCCGCCGCCGATGATGGCCACGTCACAGATGTGATCGCCGGTCAGCGCCGGGCGGCTGGGAATGTCGCAGGTCTGATCCCACCAACATCCCGCCCGAGGCCCGTCAGAATAGGCGAATTCAGGATAGATCCGGCGCATTACCCTGCACGTTCGGCCGCTTGGGCGTCTTTTTGGGCACGCACCGCATTCCGCTTGGTCACCAGCGAAGCCGTGACAACCCCGACCGTGACGATCAGGATCATGATCGTCGACAAGGCGTTGATCTCGGGCGAGACGCCCAGACGCACGGCCGAGAAAATCTTGATCGGCAGGGTCGTGGCCGACGGGCCAGAAGTGAAGGATGCAATGACCAGATCATCCAGACTGAGCGTAAAGGCCAAGAGCCAGCCCGAAATCACCGCAGGTGCAATGATCGGCAGGGTCACAAGGCGGAATGCCTCCCAAGGGGTTGAGCCAAGATCAAGTGCCGCCTCTTCGAGGGAACGGTCAAAGGTCACCAATCGCGAGGACACCACGACCGAAACATAGCACATCGCGAAGGTCGTATGCGCCAGGACGATTGTCAGCACACCCCGGTCCAGACCAATACCGATGAACAACAGCAACAGGGAGAGCCCGGTGATCACCTCGGGCATGACCAAGGGCGCATAGATCATGCCAGAAAACAGGGTCCGCCCCATGAACCGCCCGCCGCGCACCAGAACGTAAGCCGCCATCGTGCCCAGGATTGTCGCAAAGGTGGATGAAATCACCGCCACTTTGATCGTCACCCATGCAGCGTCCAGAAAGGCTTCGTTCTGGAAAAGCGTGCCGTACCATTTGGTCGAAAACCCCGCCCAGACCGTCACCAGTTTGGAGGCATTGAAGCTGTAGAAGATCAGCACCAGCATCGGCAGGTACAAAAATGCGAAGCCCAAGCTCAGCGAGGTGACATTGAACCAGCTTAAACGCTTCACTGTTCAGCCTCCTGCTGCTTTTGCTGGTTGCGCTGGAACAGCACAATCGGAACCACAAGGATCAACAGCAAGATCACCGCCACCGCAGAGGCCACCGGCCAGTCGCGGTTGTTAAAGAACTCTTCCCACAGCACCTTGCCGATCATCAGCGTACCCGACCCCCCCAGCAGCGACGGGATCACAAATTCACCCAGCGCCGGGATGAACACCAGAAAAGACCCCGCCACGATACCGTTCCTGGACAGCGGAATGGTCACCAGCCAGAAGGCCTGTGTGCGGGTGCAGCCCAGATCCTGGGCCGCCTCATCCAGCGACGCATCGAGCCGGTCAAGAGCCGCGTAAATCGGCAGGATCATGAAGGGCAGATAGGTATAAACGATGCCGATATAGACAGCCGTCGTTGTGTTCAGAATGATCAACGGTTCTGAAATCAGCCCCAGCCAGGTCAAAAGCTGGTTCAACAGCCCTTCGTTGCTGAGGATGCCCATCCAGGCGTAGACCCGGATCAGGAATGACGTCCAGAACGGCAGGATCACCAGCATCATCAAGGTGGCGCGCCATTCATCGGGGGCCTTGGCCATGCCATAGGCGATCGGATATCCCACCATCAGGGTCAAAACCGTCGAAATCAACGCGATCCGAAGGGAGCTGAGGTAGGCTTTCCAGTAGAGATCATCCTCAGTCAGAAAAACGAAGTTTTCAAAGTCCAGCTCGCGGATCAGCGCGGCGATGCCATCCTTGAGGGTCGGCGCATAGGGCGGAATCGCCAATGCAGCATCCGAGAGCGAGATTTTCAGCACGATCAGGAAGGGTGCCAGAAACAGCACCAGCAACCAGACATAGGGCACAAGGATCAGAGCGGCGCGGCGCATGATTAGCAGCCTTTCCGTGGTGACGTCGGAGCGAGGGGCCAGCCCCTCGCGCTCCCCGAGGTATTTATGGCCAAAAAGAGGGGGAAGAGGTTCTGGGCCATCATTGTTCCAACATGACGCCGGCAGTGGCGGTCCAGGAAATCCAAACGGGGTCTTCCCAGGTGATATTGCGGCGCGCGATACGGCGGGTGTTGGCGGTCTGCGCCTTGATTACCTGACCACCGGGCAATGCGACGTGATAAGTCGACAGATTGCCCAGATAGGCAATGTCGAGCACCTTGCCTTGCAGCAGGTTCACGGCCCCTTCCGGCTTTTCGGACGAGATGCTGATCTTTTCTGGGCGGATGGCCAGATGGGCCTTTTGACCTTCAGCGAATTTGGTCTGCGAGGTGGCAGTGATCGGGGGCTGGCCCTCTGCCCAGTTCAGGGCATAGCTTTCATCACCTGACGGGGTGGCGATGCCCTGGATGATATTCACATCACCGATGAAGTCGGCGACATAGACCGAATTGGGATATTCATAGATTGCCGCCGGTGTGGCCACCTGGATGATGCGGCCTTCGTCCATGACGGCCACACGGGACGCGACGGTCATCGCCTCTTCCTGATCGTGGGTCACGATGACAAAAGTGGTGCCGGTGGTTTCCTGAATGTCCATCAGTTCAAACTGTGTGTCTTGCCGCAGTTTCTTGTCCAATGCACCCAGTGGTTCATCCAGCAAAAGCAGCTTGGGGGCCTTTGCCAGCGACCGGGCGAGGGCAACACGCTGGCGTTGGCCGCCGGAAATCTGATGGGGTTTGCGCCGGGCGAATTTTTCCAGCCGCACCAGTTTCAGCATCTCATCGACGCGGGCGTCAATCTCTGCCTTGCTCTTGCGGTCGCGTTTGAGGCCAAAGGCGATGTTTTCCCAAACGCTCAGATGCGGAAACAGGGCGTAGGACTGGAACATCATGTTCACCGCCCGCTCGTTCGGGGGAACCGGGCCGATGTCTTTGCCAGCCAATTCGATGCGGCCTTCGGTGACCGTCTCAAAGCCGGCCAACATGCGCATCATGGTCGTCTTGCCGCAGCCCGACGGGCCGAGAAGCGCGAAAAATTCCTGCGCAAAAATATCCAGTGTCAGATCGTCGATCGCGACGAAATCACCGAACCGTTTGGTTACATTCTGAAACCGGATCAGCGGTTTTTCATTCGGATCGTCCCAGGGGGCAAAAACGGTCTGGCTCACGAAAGGATATCCCTTTGATTGTCGGGAGAGAGAAAAAGAAGGGCGCGGTCAGCTATGACCGCGCCCTCATTTGGATTTATGTACCTGATTTGATCTTTGTCCACATGCGGGTCACGCCGCGCTGCACCTTTGGATCGTAAGGTGATGTGGTGTAGAGATTTTCAAGCGTTGCCGCGTCAGGATAGATCGCTGTGTCGCCGATCACATCTTCGACGAGGAACTCCTGCGATGCCTTGTTGCCGTTGGCGTAGTAGACATAGTTCGACGCCGCCGCCATGTTCTGTGCATCCATGATGAAATTCAGGAACTTATGGGCCGCAGCCGGGTTGGGCGCATCAACCGGGATCGCCATGTTGTCAAACCACATCAATGCACCCTCTTTGGGAGCGTAATAAGCGATTTCCACACCATTGTCGGCCTCTGCCGCGCGGTCACGCGCCTGCAGGATATCGCCGGACCAGCCAACAGCCACGCAGATGTCACCATTGGCAAGCGCATTGATGTATTCCGAGCTGTGGAATTTCTGCACGAAGGGTGCAATGGCGGTCAAGACAGGCTCTACCTTGCCGATGACGTCCAGATCCTGGCTGTCGGGGTCTTCACCGATATAGGCCAGGGCCGCCGGAATGATCTCTGCCGGGGCATCGAGGAAATGCACGCCGCAGCCTTGCAGTTTCTCCATGTTCGCCGGATCAAACACCAGTGCCAGAGAATCCATCGGCGCGTCATCGCCCAGCAGTTCTTTGACCTTGCCGACGTTCACACCGATACCTGTGGTGCCCCACATGTAGTTGATCGCATATTCCCCGGTGGGATCATATTTCATCAGGCGGTTTTCGATCACGTCCCACATGTTCGCGATATTCGGCAGCTGGGCCTTGTCGAGCTTTTGGAAAGCGCCGGCTGTGATCTGACGCTGCAGGAATGTCCCTGACGGCACAACAACGTCATATCCGGACCCACCAGCCAGCAGCTTGGTCTCAAGCAATTCGTTGCTGTCGAAAACGTCATAGATCAGGTCGATGCCGGTTTCTGCCTCGAACTTTTCCAACAATGATTCGTCGATATAGTCGGACCAGTTGTAGACGCGCACCTCTTCGGCAACAGCGGCACCGGCCATCAAGGCAGCAGCGGCAACGCCGCCCAAAATACGATACTTCATGTCTTACTCCCATTAGAGAACCGGGTTTATCCCGGCATTGGATCAATTTGATCAAGTTTTGCGTCTTGCGGCAAGATGCTTTATGCATTCACTCAGGACGCAGAGGCGCAGGCTGCGTCACTATGACCAATAAATAGGCGACCGTCATGAGCATTGAAGTAACGCCCCAGACCAATCCGTTTACGCCAAGCGATGCTGCCAAGGTGCCCGCGCATCAACTGGTCTATGAAAAACTGCGGGCCATGATCCTGTTTGGCGATCTGGCACCGGGTCAGCCCGTGACCATCCAGGGGCTGACCGACCAATTGGATGCCGGCATGACACCCGTCAGAGAAGCCCTGCGCCGCCTGATCGCCGAAGGTGCCCTGACCCATCAGGGCAATCGCCGGGTCAGCGTGCCGATTCTGACACCCGATTGCGCGGATGAGCTTGGTTTCATGAGAAAAACGCTTGAGCCAGAACTGGCGCGCCGTGCCGCGTTGCGCATGGACAAGGCCGTTCTCAAGGCGCTTCAGGCCTGTGATGACGACCTGAACCGCGCCATCGCGCAGGGGGATGTCGGCGGGTATCTGACCCATAACTATCGCTTTCATGCCCTGATCAACGAAACTGCGGATGCGCCCATCATGGCCGCCACCGTGGACCGTTTATGGCTGCGCTTCGGGCCCTCTCTGCGGGTTGTGTGCGGCCGGTTTGGCACCAGCAACCTGCCGGACAAACACAAGGACCTGCTGGACGCTTTTGCCACCCGCGACGCGAAAGCCGCGGCAGCTGCCATGCAAGAGGACGTTTTGCAGGGTACGCAACAGATTGAAACGGCATTGCTTGATGGCACCGTCGCAATCTGATTCGATTGACTTTGGATAATTTGATCATATTCTGCCCAAAACTTTTCCCCTCTCGAGTAGGTCCAGAATCATGCCGACAATCACCAATCATTTGCCCACCGCAGAGCTGCAGGCGCTGGATGCTGCCCATCACATGCACCCGTTCACCACCGGCAATGATCTGAACGCAAAAGGTGCCCGTGTGATTACCCGGGCCAAAGGGGTCTATTTGACCGACAGCGACGGGAACGAAATCCTGGATGCCATGGCGGGTCTGTGGTGTGTGAACCTTGGCTATGGCCGCCCCGAGATGGGCCAGGTCGCGGCCCGCCAGATGGATGAGCTGCCTTTCTACAATACCTTCTTTCAGACAACCCATGTGCCCGTGATCGCGCTGTCGGCCGAGCTGGCCAAACTGGCCCCCGGCAACCTGAACCACATCTTCTACGCTGGCTCCGGCTCTGAGGCGAATGACACGAACCTGCGGATGGTCCGCACCTATTGGGCCGAAAAGGGCGAACCACAAAAAAGCCATGTCATCAGCCGCAAGAATGCCTATCACGGGTCTTCCGTCGGGTCAGGGTCGCTTGGCGGCATGGCCTATATGCACGCCCAGGGCGGCATGCCGATCCCCGGCATCCACCACATCGGCCAGCCCGATTGGTGGTCAGAAGGCGGCGATCATACGCCCGAGGCATTCGGCCTTGCCCGCGCCCAGGAATTGGAAGCCAAGATCCTTGAGTTGGGCGAACAGAATGTCGCGGCCTTTATCGCAGAGCCCGTTCAGGGGGCCGGCGGGGTCATCATTCCGCCCGCAACCTATTGGCCCGAAATTCAGCGTATCTGCAAGAAATACAACGTTCTGCTGATCGCGGACGAGGTGATCTGCGGCTTTGGCCGGACGGGCAACTGGTTTGGCTCTCAGACAATGGGCATCACACCCGACATTATGACCATCGCCAAGGGGCTGTCATCGGGCTATGCGCCTATCGGCGGCTCGATTGTGTCGGATGAGATTGCCGAGGTGATCAACGCCTGCGAATTCAACCATGGCTACACCTATTCCGGCCACCCGGTCTGTGCCGCCGTCGCACTTGAGAACCTGCGGATCATGCAGGAAGAAGACATCCTTTCCCATGTCCGCAACGTGGCCATTCCCGCGCTGCATGCGGCGCTGGCGGATCTTGGGGAACATCCTTTGGTGGGTGGTGTGAACAAATCAGGCATGATGGCATCGCTGCCCCTGACCCCCCACAAGGAAAGCCGTGCCAAATTCGCAGGCGACAGCGGGACCGTCGGCTATATGTGCCGTGAACATTGCTTTGCCAATAATCTGGTGATGCGCCATGTGGGTGACCGGATGATCATTTCGCCACCGCTGGTCATCACCCCAGAAGAGATCGAAGTCTTTGCAAAGCGCGCCAAGACAGCGCTGGATGCGACCTACAAAGACCTCAAGGACAAGGACATGCTCAAAGCGGCATCCTGATCTGCGAACCCATGATCACAGCGGTCGGACATTCAGGTTCGGCCGCTTGAAAATCCCTCATAAATTCCGCAACTTTTCCAGCACTTGCAGCGACGGATAGCCATCAGGCAACATCCCTTGTGACTGTTGAAACCGTCGGACTGCGTTGATCGTCAGCGGACCCATTTTGGCGTCAATCTTGACCGTATCAAACCCTGCGGCCGTCAGCCGTTCCTGCAACTCGATCCGCTCCTCCTTGCTCAGCGCGCGCAACCGGCGCGGCCAGTCATGTTTGATCGCGGCACCGCCAGAGATCCGGTCGCTCAGGTGGCCCACTCCGATGACATAGGCATCGGCGGAATTATACTTCTCGATCACCGCGAAATTGGAAAAGATCATGAACGCGGCCCCCTCTGCCCCGCCTGGCAACAGGATGGACGCCACACCATGCGCATCGTCAAATGCACCGTTGACCGGGGTCACACCCGCCTTGGCCCAATGACTGGGCAGATGCCGCACCTCGCGGTCGGCAACGGTATGGTCAAACCCCTCAGGCAGATTGACCTCAACACCCCAGGGCTGCCCCTGGGTCCAGCCGAAATGCTTTAGATACGCCCCGGTAGAGGCAAGGGCATCTGTCGGATCGTCCGCCCAGATGTTGCGTTTGCCATCGCCGTCAAAATCAACCGCATGGGCCTGAAAGGAAGAAGGCATGAACTGTGTATGCCCCATCGCCCCCGCCCAACTGCCCTGCATCCGCGCGGGCGTGACATCACCGTTTTGCAAAATGCGCAGCGCATGCACCAGCTCCGCCTCAAAAAAGGCGGTGCGCCTTGCGTCATAGGCCAGCGTGGTCAGCCCGTTGATCACCGGCTCTGAACCGCGAAAGGTGCCATAGGCGCTTTCCAGTCCCCAGATCGCGACAATCACCTCTTTTTCAACGCCGAATTGTGCCTCTATCCGGTTCAGGGTCGGCGTCCATTTGGCCAGCGCAGCCTGGCCATTCTGGATTCGCAGGTCAGACACGGCAGTGTCCAGATAATCCCAAATCGTCTTGGTAAACTCAGCCTGATTGCGATCCCGTTTGATGATGGCCGCATCGTAACTGGCCCCCTTCATCGCGGTATCAAAAGTCGTGGCACTGATCCCTTGGCTCAGGGCGCGGGCGCGAAATTCCTCGACCCAATTGGCCAATCCCTGCGCTGTCGTCGTATCCGGGTTGGATGCCAGAACAACCGCGCCGCTGCGCTCTGCCGGTCTGGTTGAGGTGATCGGGCTATTTGCCCAAACCAACGTGGACATGGCGCATAGCATTGTTGCACCGACCAACATAAGACGTCTTTTCATGATCTACCCGCCTGCCTGCCCGGTTGCGTGTCCGGTTGCATTACTACCCTGCCACGATCCTAGCGCGTTCATGGACACCGCAAAAGCCCTGTGTCTGGAGACGCGCGGCCTTTCGCGCGTCCAGGCCATGCAGCAGGCCCGAACCTCAGCGCCGCGTCCGCGAAACTTTGCGCTTGATCTTGTCCTTCTTCATCTTGGCCTTGGCCCCTTTCCGGCGGGGGCTGCGGCCCGCAGGTGATCTGCTGCCTTGGCTGATTTTCTGATCCTCAAGCTCCAGCAGCTCCAACAAGATACCACCGGTCACCGGCACCGCCTCTGACAGGCGCACCTTGACCCGGTGACCCAGGCTGATGACCATGCCGGTATCCGCGCCCATCAAGGTTTGCGTATCGGCGTCATGGTGGAAATATTCCCGCCCCAATGCGCGCATTGGCAGCAGACCGTCGGCACCGGTTTCATCCAGTTTCACAAAGACACCAAAACGGGCGATCCCGCTGATCCGCCCGGTAAATTCATTGCCCACACGCTCTGACAGATAGGCAGCCAGATACCGGTCCGTGGTGTCCCGCTCAGCCATCATCGACCGGCGTTCGGTATCAGAGATATGCGCACCTGTCTGTTCAAGCGTCTCAAAGTCTTCGGGGCGCAGACCATCCTTGCCCCAACCATGGGCCGTGATCAGCGCGCGATGCACGATCAGATCCGCGTAGCGGCGAATAGGAGAGGTGAAATGCGCATAAGACAATAGCGCCAGACCAAAGTGACCCAGATGCGCCGGTCCGTAATAGGCCTGCGTCATGGATCGCAAGGTCGACAGGTTGATGAGCTCGGCCTCATCGGTCCCCGCCGCGTCGTTCAGCAGTTTGTTCAGATGCGAGGTCTGCAAGACCTGCCCCTTTGCCAGCGTAAATCCTGCGGCCTGTGCGGTCTCGCGCAGGCTTTCCAGCTTGGCTGGGGTCGGCTCTTCGTGGATGCGGAACAGCAGCGGGATTTTCTTTTCCAACAGCGTTTCGGCAGCGGCCACATTGGCCAGCACCATGAATTCTTCGATCAGCCTATGGGCGTCCAGACGTTCCTTGAAGTTGATGGATTTGACCTTGCCATCCTCTGACAGTTCCACGCGCCGTTCCGGCAGATCCAGATCCAGCGGCTGTCGCACGGCCCGGGCCGCTTTCAACGCGGCATAGGCTGCATAAAGAGGCTTCAAAACAGGCTCTAACAAGGGGCCTGTGCGGTCATTGGGACTGCCATCAATGGCATCCTGGACCTCTTCGTAATACAGGGACGCAGGCGAACGCATCAGCCCGCGATGAAAGCTGTGGGACAGTTTCTTGCCCTTGGCATCCAGCACCATACGCACCGCGATACAGGCGCGCGGCACCCCTTCGTGCAGCGAACACAGATCGCCCGACAGACGGTCCGGCAGCATCGGCACCACGCGGTCCGGGAAATAGGTTGAATTGCCCCGCTTGCGCGCCTCGCGGTCCAGCGCCGAACCCGGCGTGACATAGGCCGCCACATCCGCAATCGCGACCCAGACGACATGGCCGCCTTCGTTCTTGGGGTCTTCGTCGGCATGGGCATAGCAGGCATCATCATGATCGCGCGCATCCGACGGGTCGATGGTGATCAATGGAAGGTCGCGCAGGTCCTCGCGACCCTTAAGGCCAATCGGCTTGGCCGTATCGGCCTCGGCGATCACATCATCGGGAAAATCATCTGGGATCCCATGTTGGTGGATCGCAATCAGGGATACGGCCCGCGGTGCCGAAGGATCACCCAACCGGTCCACGATCCGCGCACGCGGCAGGCCCATGCGCCCCTTTGGTCCGGCCTGTTCGGCCTCCACCAGCTCTCCGTCGCGGGCACCGTTGGTGTCCCCGTCTCCCACGGCCCATTCACGTTCAGCGCCCTTGTCGATCGGCACGATCCGGCCACCCTGCGCACCCTTGCGGAAAATCCCCAACACCTTTTTGGGGTTGGTCCCGATGCGCCGGATCAGGCGGCCTTCGTATTGATAATCGTCATTCTGGACCTGCGTCAGCCGCGCCAGAATGCGGTCCCCTTCACCCAATGCGGGATCAGAGGGTTTGGTGATGATCAGCACGGGCGGCTCATTGCCCTCACCATGCCATTCCATCGGTTTTGCAAACAGATCGCCCTGCGCGTCTGGTCCTGTCACCACCAGCACGGATACCGGCGACAAACGGTCAGGGTCCTGATAGCTGCGCTTGCGCTTTTCCAGATGCCCTTCGGCTTCCAGTTCCTTGAGCATACGCTTGAGGTCGATGCGGGCCGCACCCTTGATGCCAAAGGCCTTGGCGATGTCGCGCTTGGCCGTCTGGGTCGGGTGCTGTTCGATCCATTCAAGGATCTCGGCTTTGGAGGGGATGTTGCTCATGATTAGGCACGTATCACGCGCTTAGGCGCGCGTCATGATCAAATCGTCGGCTGTGTCCACGTCACGCAGGCAGGCGGCTTTGGCGATGCGGTAGCCCGGCAGGGTCGCCTTGGTATCCGCCAGCGCATCCGCAGTGGACCAGCGGACCTTGCGAAACAGGCCGGGTGGCTGACGGCGGGGATGTTTCAGACCGATCAGCCAATAGCCCCCGTCAGGCGCGGGGCCAAAGACCGCGTCATGATCGCCCAGCGCCCCAAAGGCCTGCGCGATATGCTGCCGCCCGATGCCCGGAATATCCGCACCGATCACACAGGCAGGACCGGGGGCTGCGGCGCGCAGCATACGGGCCATGCGGTCACCCAGATCGCCCTGCCCCTGCGCCCAGCGCGGCAGATGCGCAGGCCAGACGCGGCTTTGCAGACCTTCGGCGTCGGGCGATACCGCCAGAACGGTCCGCCAGCGCGGGTCCGCGATACGGCGCAGCAGGGCGCGGGTCTGATGGCGAAACCACCATGCGGCAGCTGTCATGCCGATATCGCGGCCCAGCCGGGTCTTGACCCGTCCGGGGTGCGGTTCCTTGACCATGATGATCAAGGTACCCCTCACAGGTCGCGCACCATGTCACGGTGGTCTATTCCCGCGTCGTCATAGACGGGTCCAATGGCGGCAAAGCCCAAGGCCTCGTAGAAGCCCAGCGCATGGACCTGCGCGCCCAGCTTGGCCATGGTCGCCTTGCCCCTGCCGGCATCCAGGGCGCTGCGGATCAATGCGGCACCCAAACCGGTCCCGCGATGGGACTGCAGGACGCAAACCCTGCCGATCTTGGCCACGCCGTCGCGGATATGAATCCGCGCTGTCCCCACGGGGACATTTGATTCCATTGCCAAAAGATGCAGCGACTGGTCATCCAGATCGTCGATTTCATCGGCCTCGGACACGCCTTGTTCGTCGATAAAGACAACGCGCCGCAGGTGCAGGCAGGTGGCAATATCATCAGTCAGGGCAACTGTGACGCTCATGCAAAGTAATCCCTCAGGATGCGCCCATAGATCGCCTTGAGCTGGTGGATATGTTCGACGCGCACATGTTCATCGACCTGGTGCATGGATTGACCGACAAGGCCGAATTCGACCACGGGGCAATGGGATTTGATGAAACGCGCATCCGATGTGCCGCCCGTGGTGGACAGCACCGGCGTCACGCCTGTTTCCGCCTCGACCGCCGTGGCGACCAGCGTCGAAAGGTCACCGGGCGGCGTGATAAAGCTTTCGCCAGAAATCTTGATCCTGGTTTCCACCTCGATGCCGAATTCCGCGCGTATCCTGGCTGCTTCCTCTTCGATCCAGGCGGTCAGGCTGGCACCGGAATGGATGTCGTTAAAGCGGATGTTGACCGCAGAAGTGCAAGAGGCGGGGATCACATTGGTGGCCGGGTTGCCGGTATCGACCGTGACAACCGCCAGGGTGGAGGGATCAAAATGGTCCGTACCCTGATCCAGTTCGTGGGACGCAAGCCGGTCCATCAACCGCACCATCGCAGGCAGCGGATTATTGGCGCGGTGCGGATAGGCGGAATGGCCCTGTTTGCCCGTCACCTTGAACCAGATCGTCATAGAGCCGCGCCGCCCGATCTTGATCATCTCGCCCATGGTTTCGGGGCAAGTGGGTTCGCCGACCAAACAGACATCCATCCGCTCGCCGTTTTTTTCCATATGCTCCAGCAGTGCAGTGGTCCCGTCGAGCGCGTCACCCTCCTCATCCCCGGTGATGGTGATGATGACCGAACCGTCAGGGGGCGTGTCACTGACAAAATCAATGGCTGCGGCTGCAAAGGCAGCAACACCGGATTTCATGTCCGTGGTGCCGCGACCATACATGATGCCGTCTTTGATTTCGGCACCAAAAGGGGGCATCGACCAATCATCGGGATTTCCGATGGGCACGACATCGGTGTGGCCGTTAAAGCCGAAAGACCGCGTATTGCCCTTGTTGCCCCAGCGCGCAAAGAGATTGCGAATGCCGCCGCGATCCGCCCATGCGCAGTCAAAGCCTGCGGCACTCAATGCCTCTTCGAGGATCTCCAGCGCGCCCTCATTGGCGGGTGTGACAGAGGCGCATTGGATCAGCTTGGCGGTCAGTTCAACGGGATCTACGGGGGGCATGGCGGCTCCTTTTCAGGGAAAGATCGGATAACCCCCTCCTTTTGTGGCCAAAAAGGCGCGGTGCCAAGGGGCGTCCGTGAGGAAATGCTTAACACTGCAGCGTGATCCTGCTAAGATTATCGCAATAATAAGGCCCGAGGCAGGGCATCAGCAGTACCCGCAGAGCGAAAGAGCACCTGAAAACAGGGCCGACATCATCTGCACCGGATTCACAAATTGCATCGGTGCCACGCGCCCGGCGCAGTGCTGATGATCGCCAATCGGGCCTCAGACATGAGGCAGGTCGATGATCGCAGCAGTACTTTTGCCAAGGAACGACTGGCGGGGCTTTTCGCACGGGAGGGCCGTGTGACATGACCTGGCTTGCGCTTTGCGACCATGATGAACGCCGCCTTTCACTGCGCGGCCTTGGGCTGGATAAACAAGACCAGCCGGTTTTGGATGATCACCCCGCCACGATGCTGACACGCGGCAGCATCATGTTTGAAACCCGCCTGACCGCTGACCGGCGGCCGCAGGTGTTGTTTGCCTACAAGACCACCAGCCCGGTTCTGCGCAGCCTGACGTTTCAGGCCATACCGGGCGGTGGCATTGCCATGGTTCAGGTCCAGGGAGACGAAATCAGACATGCCGCCATCCAGAATGCGAGTGGCGGGCGCACCGATGTTGTCCGGATCACCTATTCGTGGGACAGCGACGCGCAATGGGCGCGCATGGCGCTGGAAAAGCAGGAGGAAACGGGCGTCACCTCGGTATACCTAGAGAACCCCTGCCCGCTGTCGCTGCTCGACATCCGGGGGCTGATGCTGGGCCAAAGTGAGCAGACCTTTGCCTCTGACATGATATTCGCCGCCCTTTCCGATCAGATTGAGCCGCTGGGGCCAATGCCCACGCTTTTGCCCAGCGCGCCCCTGGCCACCCCTTGGGGCTACAAACCTGCAAAAACACTGATGCGCGGCGATACGGTGATCACAAGGGATGGATCGGTGGTGCCTGTGCTGCAATCTATCCGCCGCACCGTCCCCGCGCGCGGCAGCTTTCGTCCGATCCGGTTGCGCGCGCCCTATTTTGGCCTGCAGCAGGATATCATCGTAGCCCCTGACCAGCGGTTGCTGATTGACGGGCCAGAGGTTGAATATCTGTTCAATCAAGAGGCGGTTCTGGTCCCCGCACGGCATCTGGTCAACGGATTTGCAGCGCTGAAGGAACCCTGCGGCCAGCTGGTCAGCTATTGTCAGCTGCTGCTGCCGCGCCATGAAACATTGCTGGCCGCCGGAACATCGGTCGAGAGCGTCTATATCGGGCGGATCAGGCGCAAGCCGCAAGAGCTGCATTGCAGCTTGCTGAACGCCTTTGACAGATCATTGTTGCCCGAACATCCCCGCCCTGCACATCACGTTCTGCGGTGGTATGACGCCATCCATCTGGCCCGCCGCCGCGCCGCCTGATCCAGCGGCCCGCGAAACATCCGGCGACGGCAGCGTTCAGCCAGACGCCCTAGTCAAAGAACGGTGTCATCTGGGCGACGATGACAGAATTTTCCTCAAGCGCGCGCTGCATCAGTTCACGTTCTTCATCGTCAATCTCATGGCCTTCGGCCTCGCGTTCGGCGAGGGTGCCGTAGCCCGTCACATCCAGCGGATTGGTATCGGCCTGCTTGAGAATGGCGACAGTTTCGCGCACCGCTTCGGCCTCATCCACACCAGAGGCAAAACACATCAAGGCCGCGCCGGTCGCCTTGTCGGGCAGGCCGTCGCCTTCTTTTCGACCGATCTCGACCAGCAAGGTATAGACCTGCTGGCGCGAAGGTTTCTTGGGTTTCTTTGGCTCAGACATAACAAGGGCCGCCTTTTTGAACAAAGGCAGCCCTATCGCGTTCATGGGATGTTGAAAACCCTTTTGAGGGGGTTCACCGCCAAAGGATCAATCCCGCAGCAATTCGTTGATGGACGTCTTGGAACGGGTCCGTTCATCCACGCGCTTTACGATCACCGCGCAATAGAGGTTCACACCGTTCTTGGACGGCATGGTACCTGCGACAACAACTGACCCCGATGGCACTTCTCCGTACATGACTTCGCCGGTCTCGCGGTCCACAATCTTGGTGGATTGGCCGATAAAGACGCCCATGCCCAAAACCGATCCTTCGCGCACGATGCAGCCTTCGACCACCTCTGAACGGGCACCGATGAAACAATTGTCCTCGATGATGGTGGGGCCAGCCTGCATCGGCTCCAATACGCCGCCAATGCCGACACCGCCGGACAGATGCACGTTCTTGCCGATCTGGGCGCAAGAGCCCACAGTCGCCCAGGTGTCCACCATGGTGCCGGTGTCAACATAGGCGCCGATGTTGACAAAAGATGGCATCAGCACCACGCCGGGCGCGATATAGGCAGAGCGGCGCACAACGCAGTTGGGAACAGCGCGGAAACCGGCCTCTTTCCACTGTGCATCACCCCAGCCTTTGAATTTGCTATCGACCTTGTCCCACCAGCCGGCACCTTGCGGCCCACCTTCCTGATGCTCCATATCCTTGATCCGGAAACCCAGCAGCACGGCCTTTTTGGCCCATTGGTTGACATGCCAGCTGCCGTCTTCCTGTTTCTCCGCAACGCGAAGCTTGCCTGAATCCAGCGCATTCAGCGTCTGTTCGATGGCATCGCGGGCTTCGCCGGTGGTGGCAGAAGTGATCTGGTCACGGGTATCCCATGCAGCTTCGATGGCGGTTTCAAGTTGGGCATTAGACATGGGACAGCGCTCCTGATGCTTTTGGACGTTGCAGGCCTATACCCGTGCCAGCCTGTCAGCGCAATCTTTCCCCGCCGATTTGGGTCAGCGCCGGGGATCAACCACAGGTTTCCTGCCCGCAGCCCGCTTGCATGTTCGCGTGATCCGCGTAACGGTGCCCAAAATAATCGCGGAGTTTTCCATGAAAGACGACCAACGCCGCCATCCGTTGCGTGACGCCCATACTGACATCACATCGGTCGAATCCGTCCCGGATACGGCGCAAACCCGCGCGCCCGCATACCGGTTGGCATTTACCGACAATGAATTCATGTGCCGCGATGAACTGCGTCCTGTGCGGCTGCAGCTCGAATTGCTCAAACCCGAAATGATGCTGGATGCCGAAGGGATCGTTTCAACCATCGTGCTGTTTGGCGGATCACGGATTCCTGAACCTGCCAAAAAGGACACGGCCCGCACCAAGACATTGGCAGAGCTGTCACATTTCTATGATGAAACCCGCGAATTCGCACGGCTGATGACGCTGAAATCACGCGACAGCGGCGGCAAGGAAGATGTGATCGTCACCGGCGGCGGTCCGGGCGTCATGGAGGCGGGAAACCGCGGCGCGCTGGATGCGGGCGGCCATTCCATCGGTCTGAATATCGTCCTGCCGCACGAACAGGCCCCCAACGCTTATGTCACGCCTGAATTGTGCTTTAACTTTCACTATTTTGCGATCCGCAAAATGCATTTTCTGATGCGCGCCAAGGCGATCTGCGTCTTTCCAGGCGGCTTTGGCACCATGGACGAGATGTTTGAATCACTGACCCTGATCCAGACAGGCCGGATGCAGCGCGTGCCCTTCTTGCTGTTTGGCAAGGCCTTTTGGCAAAAGATCATCAACTGGGACGCACTGGCCGATGCCGGTACCATCTCGGACGAGGACCTTGACCTCTTTCGCTTTGTCGAAACCGCCCAAGAAGCGATGGATCTGATCGACAACTGGGGCACCCCGACGACCCGGGATTCCATTCCCGGCAGATAGGGCACATGCGTAAAAGCGATGCCTCAGGCGTTGGGTTGCGCAGGGATGACAGCCACTTCGACATGATGCGGCAGGGTTTCAACCACCTGACCGTGATCGGTGTCCTTGATGGCATAGCCATAGCCCGCCAACCGGTGCTTCCACTCGCGTGCGGACAATGAAGATTGACGTTCGCGCAGAACAAGGTCGATGACCTTTTCGGCGATAAAGGGATCGTTATTGAATATGACTGACATTTTCTGTCTCCTGATTGGGTTTCGTCTGGAAACAATCTGGAACCGGACCATGGCAGCAGTGGTGCCAGATTGCGGCAGAACAGAGGTCATTTCATGCACATGACATGACCCCAGCCACCGCTGATCAGGGGGTATCGGCGTTCATATCAACAGTCTGCGCCACTGCCTCTTTTCACGGTCTGGGCAAAAAGTGAGATAAATGCGCCTTGCTCGACTGTGTCTGGAATGGCAACGCCGCGCGCCTTGCTGACCTCTGCCTGCGCCAATGGCGCGGCAAGGCCCAACGCCACAAGGCTACAGGCCGCAACCATGCCTGACCGCCCAATACCCGCCCTGCAATGCACCGCAACATTTTGCCCGCCCTGCAACAGTTCCGTGACCTGCGCGATCAGCTTGGCAAAACCGCTTTGCTCTGGCAGGCCAAAATCGGCAATGGGATGCGATAAAAATACCATGTCACGCGCGGCACATAGCTCGGCTTCACGCCTCATGCCCAGCGCATCGGCCTCTGCCCCCGGCAGCATGGACAACAGATGTGTCACGCCATTGGCCCTCAGATCATCCAGCACCTCGGCCAGATGATCGGCCGGGGGGCAGGGCATGATCCAAAGCCTGCCAGCAACGGGGCATGGCACCGGATAGATCTGTGCAGGCATTCAGGAAAGACCTGCGTCGGCCTCAATCTGCTTGCGGGACTTGCGGGCCCGTTCGGTCGCTGATTTCAGCTGACCACAAGCGGCCATGATGTCCTCGCCCCGCGGCGTGCGGATCGGCGATGCATAGCCTGCCTTGTAGATGATATCGGCAAAGGCCCTGATGCGGTTGTTCGAAGACCGCTTGTAGGGTGCCCCGGGCCATTCGTTGAACGGAATGAGGTTGATCTTGGCGGGAATACCCTCGATCAGCTTGACCAGACGCCGGGCATCATCGTCACTGTCATTCACCCCGTGCAGCATGACATATTCAAAGGTGATCCGCTCTGAATTGGACACTTTCGGATAGCTCCGCAACACTTCCAAAAGCGCTTCGATGTTCCAGCGCTTGTTGATCGGCACCAGCTGGTCGCGCACCTCATCGGTGGTGGCATGAAAAGAAACGGCCAACTGGCAGCCAATTTCCTGCGCGGTGCGCGCGATTTCGGGCACAACCCCAGAAGTCGACAGCGTGATCCGCCGACGGCTCAACTGAATGCCCTCCGGGTCCATGGCGATCTTCATCGCATCGCGCACGTTTTCAAAATTATACAGCGGCTCGCCCATGCCCATCAGCACGATGTTGGACAGCAGACGGGTTTCATCCTTGGGCGCGCCGATCTCGGGCCATTCACCCAGATCATCGCGGGCCACCATGACCTGACCGATGATCTCGGCCGCGGTCAGGTTGCGCACCAGTTTCTGCGTGCCCGTGTGGCAAAACGAACAGGTCAGCGTGCAACCCACCTGCGATGAAACACAAAGCGTGCCGCGCCCGTCCTCGGGAATATAGACAACCTCGACCTCATGACCCCCGGCTATCCGCACCAGGTACTTGCGCGTCCCGTCCTCTGACACCTGACGCGTCACCACCTCCGGCACATCGATCACAAATTTCTCGGCCAGTTCCGCGCGATACCCTTTGGCAAGATTGGTCATCTCGGCAAAGTCGCGCACCCCCCATTGATAGATCCACTGCCAGATCTGCCCCACCCGCATCTTGGCCTGCTTTTCTGCCGTGCCATGCGCAATCAACAGATCGCGCATCTTTTCGCGGGTCAGACCGACAAGGTTCATCGGCCCTTCGGGTAGTTTGCGCGGGATGGTATGGACGTCTTGGGTGATGGGTGCAGTGGCGGACATGACAACGACTCAATTCTATAGGGTTGTGCCCGCTATAATCCGCAAGCGCAGTTTTTGCAAAACCCGCGATACACCCCACGCCTGTTCACGCAGACACACAGCAGGTCAGCTTCATCTTGCCTTTAAACTCAATCCCCAGCAGCACCAGGCACAATCGTCGCAAAAGGCCGCCACCTGAAATCAAGCATTCAACACGGTAAGCGACAGGCCCTGTATCAGCTACTCAGCAAAATGCCTTATCCACCACAGCGTTTTGCCGCATCCTCTACCGCCGCGGTGAAGCCCAGCAGCGAAAATGTGTCCTTGGTATTCGTGCCCCGTCCTGACCGACCAGCCAAAACAGCATTGGCACCACGCTTCATGGCGGTGATGATCTTGGAATCATCATCCGTCGTGGCAGGCCATGCCCATTCGCCTTCCGTAAACAGTTCAAAAGTCGACCCCGCGATTTCCATCGAAACGGTAGAACCTGCCGCAAAAGGATAGCCACCGGTAAAGGCAACCTGACCGTTCGCGCCCGCAGAGGGGCGGTAGAACACCATCAACAGTGTCTGGCCCCGGTTCACGGCAACCACGCGCCCGTCACGGGAATTAACCGATTCTTTTGGTGTGGATACGCCCCAGCATTCCGTCGGATTGTCTTCTACGAAAACACTCCAATCCGTCTTGGCCGCAACACGGTTCGTACTCTGGTCCTGGGCCCATGCACCTGTGGCCAGCATTGCCGCCAAACCCATTGCACACCCAAATGTTTTCTTCATTCCCATTGTCCAGCCTCCAAGCTGTCCTTAACCTCAATGCCCATCAGACGCTCTGGCGATGCTATGCTCATCACTCATTTTCCAACCGTCTGTTATCTTCGTGTCAGAAAGCATATTAACGCGAAACAGGCGACAGACGAAACCCTGATTGGCAGGTTTTCGCTTAACTAAAAGGTGAATAATGACCCAAGCAGCCCCCTTTGCCGAAGTTTGGCGCGGCCCATTTCTGGAGAGCGTGCATTCCGGCCATGCGGTCATCTGCGACGACAGCGGCCAAATCATCCAAAGCTGGGGCGACGCCGGGGCCATTGTCCTGCCGCGTTCCTCCTCCAAGATGATCCAGGCCCTGCCCCTGATCACATCCGGGGCCGCCGATAAACACGGGTTGGGGACAGAACAGCTGGCCCTGGCCTGCGCCTCGCATCAAGGCGCGGCAATCCATACGGACCGCGTGGGCAGCTGGCTTGAGACATTGGGGATGGATGATCATGCCTTTCGCTGTGGTCCACAAGAACCCGATGACCTGCCCGCCCGCAACGCATTGATCCGCGCAGATCAAAGCCCCTGCCAAATCCACAACAATTGTTCCGGCAAACATGCAGGCTTTCTGACGTTGAACCGGCATCTGGGCGGCGGTGCCGATTATGTCGACCCAGACCACCCGGTACAGCAAGCCTGCCTCGAAGCCTTTGAGCGTACCACGCAGGAAACATCACCGGGCTACGGCATCGACGGGTGCTCTGCCCCCAATTACGCCTGCAGCCTGCACGGCATGGCCCGCGCCATGGCCCATTTCGCCGCCGCCCCCGATGGCTCCGCCGAAGCGCGGCTGCATCAGGCGATGCGCCTGCATCCTGAACTGGTCGCTGGCGAAACCCGCGCCTGTACCGAACTGATGCGCGCGATGGAGGGCAAGGTTGCGCTGAAAACAGGTGCCGAAGGGTTCTTCATCGCTATCCTTCCAGAGCAAAAACTGGGCATCGCGCTCAAGGCGGCATGCGGCACCACCCGCGCAGCCGAATGCGCCATCACCGCCCTGCTGGTGCAATTGGGCGTCTTGAACCCGGATCACCCTGCGGCCCTCAAGCGCATGAATGCACCGATCAAGAACCGCCGCGGGATCGTAACAGGCACGCTCAAGCCCGCGGCCACACTCATGTAATTCTCTTTTTGGCCTTAAACACCTCGGGGGGATCGGCGCTTGCGCCGATGGGGGCAGGGCCCCCGGCTCCCCTATCGGCTCAGACAGCGAAATCCGTTTTGGCGTAACCCTGCACATAAAGCAAGGCTGTCAGATCGCCAAAATTGATACGGACATCGCATTGCGCGGCCACAGACGGCTTGGCGTGCAGTGCCACGCCCAGGCCGGCGCGGCCCAGCATGCCAAGATCATTGGCACCGTCGCCTACCGCGATCACATCATGCCGCGTGATCCCCAGACGGGCGGTGATTTGCTCCAGCGCATCCACCTTGGCCTGTTTGCCAAGGATCGGCATCCCCACCTCTCCGGTCAGCTTGTCATTCTGCACAATCAGCGTATTGGCACGGTTTTCCGCAAAGCCCAGCTCTGCCGCCACTTTGGCCGTGAACGCGGTAAATCCGCCCGAGACAAGGGCCGCATGCCCGCCTTGCGCTTTCATCGTCGCGACCAGCGCGTGACCGCCGGGCATATAGGTGATCCGCTCTGCCAGCACCTTGTCGATCACGCCCGCGTCCAGCCCTGCCAGCAATCCCACGCGCTCGCGCAATGCGCCGTCGAAATCCAGCTCTCCGTTCATGGCGCGGGCCGTGATGTCCTTGACCCGCGCCCCGACGCCGGCCTCATCCGCCAGTTCATCAATACATTCTTGCTGGATCATGGTGCTGTCCATATCGGCCAGCAGCATCTTCTTGCGGCGGCCTTCGCGGGGCATGAGCACCAGATCGACGCCCATTGACTGACAGCTTTCCCAGACCTCCCAAAGGTTTGCGGGGGCTGCGGGCAAATCAAACTCCGCCGCCTCGTCGGGGGCCAGCCAAATCGCGTCACCACCGCCCCAGGCGTTGCGCAGGCTATCCACCAAAGCGGGCTCCAAAGAGGGCGATTGGGGAGAAGTCAGCAAAACGACTGTAAACATGGGCAAGTTTCCGATCCGCGTCAGGCTTGTCGCAAAAAAGCGAACAGGCGGCGGTTTAGCCTCCCTTTTTGGATTGTGCCAGAGGCTCCGTCCCCATAAACGCATCCACGGGACACCCTTCCCCAACGAAGGGCGCTTATCTGAAAGGGTAGCATCAATGGCTATTACACAACCGGCATCGCGGCCGGCAAATCCGCGGTTCTCCTCTGGCCCCTGTGCCAAACCCCCCCAATTCGATCTGGCAAACCTGTCTGACGCGCCGCTGGGCCGCAGCCACCGTGCCGCAGTTGGCAAATCCAAACTGCTGGAAGCGATCGAAACAACCCGTGAAATCCTGGGCGTACCGGCGGATTACCGCATCGGGATCGTCCCTGCCTCTGACACAGGGGCCTATGAGATGGCCATGTGGACCATGCTGGGTGAACGCCCGGTGCAGATGGTCGCATGGGAATCATTCGGCGCAGGCTGGGTCACGGATGTGGTCAAACAGCTCAAGATCGACGCGACCACCCATACCGCCGCCTACGGCGAGATCGTGGATATGGCCACGCTGAACTATGACAATGACGTCTGCTTTACCTGGAACGGCACGACCTCGGGCGTGCGGATGCCAAATGGCGACGCGATCCCGGCAGACCGTGCCGGTCTGACGCTTTGCGATGCGACTTCAGCCGCTTTTGCCATGGACCTGCCATGGGACAAGCTGGATGTGACCACTTTCTCCTGGCAAAAGGTGCTGGGCGGTGAAGCGGCGCATGGCATGCTGATCCTGTCGCCCCGCGCTGTGGAACGACTGGAAAGCTATACACCCGCATGGCCCCTGCCCAAGATTTTCCGCATGACCAAGGGCGGCAAGCTGATCGAGGGGATTTTCAAGGGCGAAACCATCAACACGCCCTCCATGCTGTGTGTCGAAGATTATCTGCAGGCGCTGACATGGGCGAAATCCGTGGGTGGCCTCAAGGGGCTGATCGCACGGGCCGATGCCAATGCAGGTGCAATTGCCGATTTTGTCGCTGCTCATGACTGGATTGATTTTCTGGCCGCTGATCCTGCGACACGGTCAAACACCTCTGTTTGCCTGAAATTCACCGATGATCGCATCACCGATGGCGCGGCCTTTGCCAAGTCGGTGGCCAAGCGGTTGGAGACAGCGGATGTGGCGCTGGACATCGGTGCCTACCGCGACGCGCCTCCGGGTTTGCGCATCTGGTGTGGCGGCACGGTTGAAACCTCTGACATCGAAGCGATGCTGCCTTGGCTCGCCTGGGCGTTCGAGACCGAAATCTCCTCCTGAAACAGGGGTGGGCAGGATGCCCACCTTACCCCCCATTCCGTAAGGTGGAGGCCTCCTCCACCCTTCCGACATATATCAAAGGACCAAACCCATGGCCCCCAAAGTACTCATCTCCGATAAACTCAGCGACGCGGCTGTTCAAATCTTCAAGGACCGCGGCATCGATGTGGATTTCCAGCCTGACCTGGGCAAGGACAAAGACAAGCTGGCCGAAGTGATCGGCAATTATGACGGCCTTGCGATCCGCTCTGCCACCAAGGTCACCGACAAGATCCTTGCCAATGCGCCAAACCTCAAGGTCATTGGCCGCGCGGGCATCGGGACCGACAATATCGACAAGGACGCGGCCTCAAAAAAGGGTGTGATCGTCATGAACACACCTTTTGGCAACATGATCACCACCGCTGAACACGCGATTGCGATGATGTTTGCCGTGGCGCGCCAGATCCCCGAGGCCAGCGCATCAACACATGCCGGCAAATGGGAAAAGTCCAAATTCATGGGTGTCGAGCTGACAGGCAAGACATTGGGTGTGATCGGCGCAGGCAACATCGGTGGCATCGTTTGCGACCGTGCGCGCGGTCTGAAGATGAAAGTCGTGGCCTACGACCCCTTCCTTGGTGATGAAAAAGCCAAGAAGATGGGCGTTGAAAAAGTCGAGCTGGACGAGCTGCTGGCGCGCGCGGATTTCATCACGCTGCATGTGCCCTATACCGAAACCACGGCGAATATCCTCAGCCGTGAGAACCTGGCCAAGACCAAGAAGGGCGTTCGGATCATCAACTGTGCCCGTGGCGGTCTGGTCGACGAAGACGCGCTGGCTGACATGCTGAAATCCGGCCATGTCGCCGGTGCCGCCTTTGACGTGTTCAAGGTAGAGCCCGCGACAGAGAACCCGCTGTTCAACCTGCCCAATGTCGTGTGCACGCCGCACCTTGGCGCGGCAACAACAGAGGCACAGGAAAACGTTGCCCTTCAGGTGGCAGATCAGATGGCCGATTACCTGCTGACCGGTGCGGTCAGCAACGCGCTGAACATGCCTTCGGTCACCGCCGAGGAAGCCAAGGTCATGGGTCCGTGGCTCAAGCTTTCGGGCCATTTGGGGGCCTTTATCGGTCAGTTGACGGATGAACCGATCAAGGCGATCAACATCCTTTATGACGGCTCTGTATCGCAGATGAACCTTGAAGCGCTGAACTGTGGTGTCGTGGCCGGCATCATGAAACGCGCGAACCCTGACGTGAACATGGTCAGCGCACCCGTGGTGGCGCGTGAAAAAGGCATCCAGATCAGCACGACCAACCAGGATAAATCAGGCGTCTTTGACGGCTATATCAAGGTCACGGTCGTCACGGACAAGCGCGAACGCTCTATTGCGGGGACGGTATTCTCTGATGGGAAACCACGCTTTATCCAGATCAAGGGCATCAATATCGACGCCGAAGTGGGTGCGCATATGCTCTATACCACCAACGAGGACGTGCCGGGCATCATCGGGACGCTGGGTCAGACCATGGGTGAGAACAACGTGAACATCGCGAACTTTACCCTTGGCCGTTCTGGCGTCAAAGGAGAGGCGATTGCCCTGCTGTATGTGGATGACGCCGTGCCGCAGCCGGTGATCAGCAAGCTGCAGGCCACGGGTCTGTTCAACCAGATCAAACCGCTGGAATTTGACGTCGCATAAGAACGTCGCATGACATCAATGCCCCGCACAGCAGCTGCTGTGCGGGGCATCCCCTTGATCGCTTTTCAACGCCAGCCCGCTGCAGTATGTCGGTTCCATGCAAAACCCAATCTACGCCATCGGCGACATTCATGGACAACTGGCCGAACTGAACCGCGTTCTTGACCTGATTGAGGCGGATGGCGGGCCAGATGCGCAGATCGTCTTTCTGGGCGATTACACCGATCGCGGCCCAGACAGCCGGGGTGTGCTGAACAGGCTGATCGACGGGCAGACGCAGGGGCGCAACTGGACCTTTCTGATGGGCAACCATGACCGGATGTTCAGCTGGTTCATGCAAGACTATCCCCTACATGACGCCCATCTGCCGGTTGAATTGTATTGGCTGCACCAGCGTCTGGGTGGCGATACGACGCTGGCCTCTTATGGCGTCGAATTCACGGCGCGTACCCGGCAAACCCTTGTGCGCGAATGGGCAGGTGCCGCTGTCCCCCAAGCCCATATTGATTTTCTGCGCGGGCTGCGTTTGTCCTATGAGACGGACGATCTTTTCTTTGCCCATGCCGGCATCCAACCCGGTGTGCCGCTGGCAGATCAGGCCGAACACGACCTTTTGTGGATACGGCAGGAATTTCACGAGATCACCACGCCCCATCCCAAGCTGGTTGTGCATGGCCATACGCCCGTCGATGCCCCGGTGCATTATGGCAACCGCATCAACCTTGATTCAGGGGCCGGTTATGGCAAACCGCTGACCGCCGCCGTGTTCCAGGGCACCCGGTGCTGGACGCTGCACGATACCGGACGCCAACCACTTTTGCCCTGATCCGCTGCACGCTAGGCAGCGCAGCCCTGCTTTCACGCCATGACGGCACGTCGGACTTGGTGCTGCCGTGATCGCGGCGCATACTGCGTCCGAACTGAATTCAGGAGGGAACATGTCACAAGATATCGTCATTTTGGGCGGCGCACGGACCGCGATCGGCACCTTTGGTGGCGCATTGGCCGGCACGACGGCCATTGATCTGGGCACTGCCGCCGCAAAGGCCGCGATGGCGCGCGCGGGCGTGGCGGCGGACCAGATCGGCCATGTGGTCTTTGGCAATGTGATCAACACCGAACCCCGCGACATGTACCTGTCGCGGGTGGCCGCGATGCAGGCCGGTGTGCCTGACAGCGTGCCTGCGATGAATGTGAACCGTCTGTGCGGCTCTGGCGTGCAGGCGATCGTGTCTGCCACGCAATCGCTGATGCTGGGGGACGCAGATTTCGCCCTGGCCGGTGGTGCCGAAAGCATGTCGCGCGCGCCCTATATTCTGCCCGATGCGCGCTGGGGTCAAAAGATGGGTGATGTCAAAACCCTCGATATGTTGTTGGGCACGCTGAACTGTCCCTTCGGGACCGGCCATATGGGTGTCACCGCCGAGAATGTCGCCGCAGAGCACCAGATCACCCGCGAGGATCAGGATGCCTTTGCCCTCGAATCGCAGCGGCGGGCCATGGCGGCGATTGCGGCAGGCTACTTCAAGGATCAGATCACACCCGTGGACGTGCGCGTAAAGCGCGACATGGTTGCCTTTGAGGTTGATGAACACCCCAAGGCCACAACTGCACAGGCGCTGGCCGGGCTGCGCCCCGTGTTCCAGAAAGACGGCAGTGTCACGGCGGGCAACGCCAGTGGCATCAATGACGGGGCGGCGGCGGTTGTTTTGGCCACGGCCGATGCGGCGCAAAAGGCCGGTCTGACGCCGCGTGCGCGGATCATCGGCTATGCCCATGCGGGCGTGCGGCCAGAGGTGATGGGCATTGGCCCGATCCCGGCGGTGGAACGGTTGCTGGCGCGTACCGGCCTGTCCGCGTCAGATTTTGACGTGATTGAAAGCAACGAGGCTTTTGCATCGCAGGCTTTGGCGGTCAGCAAGAAACTGGGATTTGATCCGGCAATCGTGAACCCGAATGGCGGCGCGATCGCGCTGGGCCACCCGGTGGGGGCCACAGGTGCCATCATCACCGTCAAGGCGATGTACGAGCTGGAGCGGATTGGTGGCAAACGCGCCTTGATCACGATGTGTATCGGCGGCGGTCAGGGCATCGCGCTCGCCATTGAGCGGATGACCTGAGGCACGCCTCAGGTCAGCGCATCGACCAACGCAATAGCAGCAGCAGCGGCCACAGCGCCCCCTGCTGCCGCCAGCACAAACCAGCGTTTGCGCGGACCGCGCGGCGGCGGTGTCGGATTGCTTTGCTGTAACAATGCGGCTTCGACCAGCGCGGGAAGACGCGGACCAAAGCGGGCCAGCACCATCGCGGTATTGGCCAGATCATTGACCACCGCACGCGGACCGATGGATTTGGTGATGTAGCTGGTCACGATCGGGCTTGCCACTTCCCAGATGTTGATATTGGGGTTCAGCGACCGCGCGACCCCTTCGACCACGACCATCGTGCGCTGTAGCAAAATCAGTTCAGTTCGGGTTTCCATGCCAAAACGTTCTGTCACTTCAAACAGATAGCTTAAGAGACGCGCCATAGAGATATGGCTGGCATCCATGCCGAAGATCGGTTCGCCCACCGCACGCAAGGCGCGGGCGAATTCATCGACGTCTTTGTCGGCAGGCACATATCCCGCCTCGAAATGCACCTTTGCCACGCGTTTATAGTCGCGGCGGATGAAACCATAGAGGATCTCCGCGTAGACCCGGCGGGTATATTCATCAATGTAGCCCATGATGCCGAAATCATAGGCGATGATATTGCCGTTGGCGGCCACCTTCATGTTGCCCTGATGCATGTCGGCGTGGAAATATCCGTCGCGCAGCGCGTGGTTCAGGAACAATTGCAGCACCCGGTTGCCCAGGGCGACGCGGTCGTGACCAGCGCCATCAATCGCGGCGTTGTCGCCCATGGGCACGCCATCTGCCCATTCCAGCGTCATCACCCGGCGCGAGGAATGGTTCCATTTGATCGCGGGCAGCTGAAAACCCTCGTCGTCAACGGTGTTGGCCGCGAATTCGGAGGCCGCGGAGCTTTCGAGCCGCAGATCAAGCTCACCGCGCACGACACCGTCAAAATGTTCGATCACATCCATCGGGCGCAGGCGGCGCGAACCGGGCGAGAACAGTTCCACCATACGGGCAGCAAGATAGAAGGCATCAACGTCCTTGCGAAAGGCGCGTTCGACGTTGGGCCGCAGTACTTTGACAGCGACGTCCTCTCCTGTGTCCAGCAGCCGTGCGCGGTGGACCTGCGCAATAGAGGCGGCAGCGACAGGTTCGCTGAATTCAGAAAAGATCTGGTCGACGGGCCTGCCCAGCTCGCGCTCGACCTCGGCCTTGGCTTGTTCAATGCTGAAGGGCGGCAGTTTGTCTTGCAGAACGCGCAGCTGCACGGCCAGTTCATCGCCAACCACATCGGGACGTGTCGACAGAACCTGTCCGAATTTGATGTAGGCCGGGCCCAGCGCCGTCAATGCGCGGGTGGCGGGCGGCATGGAGGGATCGCCCTTGTAGCCCAGAAATTTGAACGGCAGGCCCAGCGTGCGGGCGACAAACCGCAGCGGGGCGGGTGCGTCAAAGGCATCCAGTACAACCTGCATCGCGCCGGTCCGTTCCAGCGTTGCGCCCGTGCGGATCAGCCGCCAGATGTTATGCGGTCCGCGCATCTGTTACAGCTTCCAGCCAGAGTGGAGGGCGGCAATGCCCATGGTCAGATTGCGATATTTTGCCTGTTCGAACCCCGCCGCGCGCACCATCCCGAGAAAGGTGTCCTGATCGGGAAAGTTGCGGATCGATTCGACCAGGTATTGATAGCTGTCGCGGTCATTGGCGATCAATTGACCCATGCGCGGGATCACGTTGAAACTATACAGGTCATAGGCCTTTTGCATCATCGGGTTGGGCAGCTGGCTAAACTCCAGCACCATCAGGCGGCCACCGGGGCGCAGCACGCGGTAGGCCTCGTTCAGGGCCTCTTGGGGGCGGGTGACATTCCGGATGCCAAAGCTGATGCTATAGACGTCAAAGGTATTGTCCTCAAAGGGCAGCGCCATTGCGTCGCCCACGACCCAGTCAAGGCTGTCTGCCATGGCATCGGCTTCGGCGCGTTTGCGCCCCTCTATCAGCATCCCTTCGGTCAGATCGCAGACCGTGGCATGACCGTGACCGGCACGTTTCAGGAATTTGAAGGACACATCACCCGTACCGCCCGCCACATCCAGCAGCTTTTGCCCGGCACGCGGTGCAAGCCAATCCATCATCGCCTCTTTCCAGATGCGGTGGATGCCCACGCTCATCACGTCATTCATGATGTCGTATTTGTTGGCCACGTCGGAAAACAGGCTGCGGACCATGCCTGCCTTTTCCTCTTCGCGCACGGTTTGTGCACCGAAATGAGTTGTCTTGTCCGTCATGGTCACCGCCTTGATATTGTCAAAGGTGAGATATAGCGCCAAAGACCCAGATACAAACCGCCATTTGCCGCAGCAGTGCCGCTGTTGTGTGGAAAGGATGCGAAAATGCCAGAACTGCCCGAAGTCGAGACGGTCCGACGCGGCCTTGTTCCCGTGATGGAGGGGGCCGTGATCGCGCAGGCCGATGTTAACCGGCCCGATCTGCGCTGGCCCTTTCCCCAAGGGATGGCCGCACGGTTGACCGGGCAACAGGTGCTCAGACTGCGCAGGCGGTCGAAATACATTCTGGCGGACCTTGCCTCGGGGGAATCACTGCTGATTCATTTGGGCATGTCAGGCCGCATGCTGATCTCTGGCGATCCATTGGGACAATTTGTCCATGACCATCCGCCAGCCGAAAAACACGACCATGTGGTGTTTCACATGGATAACGGTGCCCGCGTCACCTTTAACGATCCCCGCCGTTTTGGTGCGATGGATTTGCTGGATACGGCCACGGCCGATCAGCACAAACTGCTGGCCGCCATCGGGCCGGAACCTTTCGGAAATGATTTTCACGAAACCCATCTGATTGCAGTGCTCAAGGGGCGCAACACGCCAATCAAATCTGCGCTGCTGGATCAGCGGATCGTCGCGGGCCTGGGAAATATCTATGTATGTGAAGCGCTTTACCGGGCCCGTATCCACCCTGCCCGCAAGGCCGGACGCATCGCCACCGCGCGAATCGCGGCATTGGTCCCCATCATCCGCGAGGTCCTGTCAGATGCGATTGAAGCTGGCGGATCATCCCTGCGCGATTTCCGGCAGGCAGACGGAGAGCTGGGCTATTTTCAGCACCGGTTTGACGTCTATGGCCGCGAAGGGGCGCCCTGCCACAGCGAAGATTGCAGCGCACAGATTGCCCGGATCGTTCAGTCCGGACGATCCTCTTTCTACTGCAGTCAATGTCAAAGATAGCTTGAAACACCTTCAGGCCATGGTATTCACGGACGCCTGTGCGCAACAAAAGAGAGCATTCTGATGGCCTACGAAACGATCACGATGGATGTCGACAATCATGTCGCGCTTATCACGCTGAACCGGCCCGATGCGCTGAATGCGCTGAATGATGAACTGATGGGTGAACTGGCCGATTGCCTGAAGGGGTGTCAGGACAACGAAAAGGTCCGCTGCATCGTGATCACCGGTTCGGAAAAGGCGTTTGCCGCCGGTGCCGATATCACGATGATGAAGGACAAGAGCTTTGTCGATGTTTTTGCCGGTGATCTGTTCACACCCGAAACGGACCAGATCATGCGCGTGCGCAAACCCATCATCGCTGCTGTTTCCGGCTATGCACTGGGGGGGGGATGCGAATTGGCGATGATGTGCGATTTCATCATCTGCACCGAAACCGCAAAGTTCGGCCAGCCCGAGATCAATCTGGGCGTCGTCGCCGGTATTGGCGGCACACAGCGCCTGACCCGACTGGTGGGCAAGGCCAAGGCGATGGACATGAACCTGACCGGCCGTTTCATGGATGCCGCAGAGGCCGAAAGATCAGGCCTGGTTTCCCGCGTCGTGCCGGTGAAAAAGCTGATGGAAGAAACAATGGGTGCGGCGAACAAGATCGCCGAAAAATCCATGATCTCTGTCATGGTGGTAAAAGAGGCGGTGAACCGCGCCTATGAGGTGCCCCTGCGCGAAGGTCTGTTGTTTGAACGCCGCATGTTCCATTCGCTGTTCGCGACCGAGGACCAGAAAGAAGGCATGTCAGCCTTTATCGAAAAGCGCGAAGCACAGTTCCGCGACAAGTAACATCGGCCAAAGCCCCAAGGGTTTACATCTGCGGGGCTTTGGCTTTATAGGCCACTCCATACATGCGCGTGCAGCCCGCTCTGGCTAGAATCACCTCACCGGAACATCCGGCATGGGTTTGGCGTCACGCGCCGAATTTTGAATTGAACCCGAAGGTAGATCCTCATGGCAAATACACCACAGGCTAAAAAACGCGCCCGTCAGAACGAAAAGCGGTTTTTGATCAACAAAGCACGTCGTTCGCGTATCCGTACGTACCTGCGCAAAGTTGAAGAAGCGATTGCGTCAGGCGACAAATCTGTTGCGGCAGAAGCACTGAAAGCGGCACAGCCTGAACTGATGCGCGGCGTGACAAAGGGCGTTTTTCACAAGAACACCGCATCTCGCAAAATGTCGCGCTTGGCGGCACGTGTCAAAGCTCTGGCATAAATCCAATCTACTATCTTTAGTAGAATCGGCTAATTAACTGAAAATTAAGGCATCACTCCGTGATGCCTTTTTTTGTGGCTTTGTCTCGCCCCAAAGAGGCCATGAGATTCTTTCTGACTAATTCGTGAGTCAAGTTTGAAGATATGTTGAAGCGACCCCGTTTCACTTGCTAACATAGTCATGCGATTCACTTCGCTGGGGGACAAGCTTGGTCATCAAGCGCGCTGTGCGGTGCGCCAAAAGGCCAGGGGGTTATCTGCAGACACATGGTGTTTGACACGATGAATGGTTCTTTGCGCGCATGCGCAACGATCCTGTTTCCTGTTGTAAAGAATAGGATTTTCCAGTCCGGGGGCACCTCTGGGTGCAACGGTTTGGAAATCTTTTTTGTAAATGTCCATCGGACGCGGGCTGGTTTCTGTTTGGGACCAGATGGCTGCCTGCATCCTGTTGATACTTTGTTTGGGCGGACGGACGGCATGAAGAATTTGGGGACAAGGGCGGGACTATGACACAGGACGAATGGGTGAACATCAGGCAGCGGCTTTTGAAAACAGTTGGCCAGAACAATTACACCAGCTGGATTGAACCGATGGTGCCTGGCCCGGTCGCCAATGGGATGGCGACACTCAATGTCCCGACCAACTTCTTCGGCAAATATGTCAGCCAGAATTTCTCTGATCTGATTCTGCACGAAATCAACGCCGAGGGGCATTCCGCGTCGCGGTTGAACTTTGCCCTTGGGCAGTCTGCCCATGCCCCCACAAAACCAACACCGTCCGAGCGGCCAGCCTCAACGATCGCCAACAAGCCCAAGCGCGCTGACCTGACCACAACTGCGCCGCTTGATCCGCGATTCAGCTTTGACAACTTTGTTGTCGGCAAACCCAATGAATTGGCCCATGCCGCTGCACGCCGTGTGGCAGAGGGCGGTCCTGTGACGTTCAATCCGCTGTTCCTGTATGGCGGGGTTGGATTGGGCAAAACGCACCTGATGCACGCCATCGCCCGCGAGCTGAAGGAACGCAAACCAGAGATGAATGTGCTCTATCTGTCGGCAGAACAATTCATGTACCGTTTTGTTCAGGCCCTGCGCGAGCGCAAGATCATGGACTTCAAGGAATTGTTCCGGTCGGTCGATGTTCTGATGGTGGATGACGTTCAGTTCATCGCCGGCAAGGACAGCACGCAGGAAGAATTCTTTCACACGTTCAATGCGCTGGTGGATCAGCAAAAGCAGATCATCATTTCAGCAGACCGCGCACCCACCGAGATCAAGGATCTTGAGGACCGGGTAAAGTCGCGTCTGCAATGCGGTCTGGTGGTTGATCTGCATCCCACGGACTATGAGCTGCGTCTTGGCATTCTGCAGAGCAAGCTGGAAATCCAGCAGCAGAACTATCCCGGCCTTGAAATCGAAGATGGTATTTTGGAATTCCTGGCCCATCGTATCACATCCAACGTTCGGGTACTTGAGGGCGCGTTGACACGTCTGTTTGCCTTCGGCTCCCTTGTGGGCCGCGAGATCGACATGGATCTGACGCAGGATTGCCTTGCGGATATCCTGCGCTCAAGCGAGCGTAAGATCACCGTCGAGGAAATTCAGCGCAAGGTGAGCGAGCATTACAACATCCGCCTCAGCGACATGATCGGCCCCAAGCGGCTGCGCAGCTATGCGCGGCCCCGTCAGGTGGCAATGTATCTTTGCAAGCAATTGACCAGTCGGTCCCTGCCGGAAATCGGCCGCCGTTTTGGCGGGCGCGATCACACCACCGTCATGCACGGCGTGCGCCGGATAGAGGAACTCAAGCAGTCTGATTTCCAGATTGCCGAAGACTTGGAATTGCTGGGTCGGGCGCTGAAATCCTGAGCCAGAACATTTGGTTGGTTGATTTTACTTGAGGGGTGCCGGCACCCCTCTTGCATTCGGTGCTGCAAAGGCTCAAAACTCTTGCGCATACGTGCGAACCGGGTAGTCTGCCTGTCCCGGCAGTCCTAAGGAAGAGATCACATGAAATTCAGCATCGAGCGGGCCGCGCTCCTTAAGGCCGTCAGCCAAGCACAGTCTGTCGTTGAGCGTCGGAATACGATTCCGATCCTTGCCAATGTTCTGATCGAAGCCGAAGGAAGCGATGTTTCCTTCCGTGCGACCGATCTGGATATCGAAGTGGTCGACAAGATTGGCGCGCATGTCGAACGCGCTGGGGCCACAACGGTTTCTGCCACCTTGCTGCATGAAATTGTACGCAAACTGCCGGACGGCGCACTGATCAACATAACCGCAGATACCGCCGCGGGGCGCATGACGGTTGAGGCAGGCCGCTCCAACTTTTCTCTGGCCACTTTGCCGCGCGAAGATTTCCCGGTGATGGCATCCTCTGAATACGCATCGAATTTCAGCGCCCCTGCGCCTGTTCTGCGCCGCCTTTTCGACAAGTCAAAATTCGCCATCTCTACCGAAGAGACCCGCTATTATCTGAATGGCGTCTACATGCATATTTCCGATTCCGATGGGGCCAAGGTCTTGCGCTGTGTTGCAACCGATGGTCACCGTCTGGCGCGGATTGACGCGCCCATGCCCGAAGGGGCCGCCGACATGCCGGGCGTGATCGTGCCGCGCAAGACCGTGGGCGAGCTGCGCAAGTTGCTGGACGACGATGAAATGAAAATTGCCGTCTCTGTATCAGAGACCAAGATCCGCTTTGCCACGCCGGAAATCACGCTGACGTCCAAGGTGATCGACGGCACATTCCCTGATTACACCCGTGTGATCCCGCAGGGTAACACCCGCAAGATGGAAGTGGACGCCGCCGATTTTGCCCGCGCCGTGGACCGTGTTGCCACCGTCAGCTCAGAGCGGTCCCGCGCGGTCAAGCTGCAACTGGATGAAGATCGTCTGATCCTGTCCGTCAATGCCCCCGACAGCGGTGCCGCCGAGGAAGAGCTGGCTGTCGCTTACGCGGATGAACGGCTAGAGATCGGGTTCAACGCGAAATACCTGCTGGAGATCGCCAGCCAGGTGGACCGCGAGAATGCGGTATTCCTGTTCAATTCGTCCGGCGACCCGACCCTGATGCGCGAAGGCAATGATACGTCGGCGGTCTATGTCGTCATGCCGATGCGTGTATAAGCCCCGCTGCGGGACCCAACCGCCCGTCCAGGCCATGACGCTGAGGTCGGGAGGCGGTGCAAGGATGGTTGCGCCAGACTGGCATTTTCGGCAGCCCCAAGGCGCGGTTTGGGCCGCGTTCAGGTCCACGTGGTGAGCGGCCTTTATCTCTCTCGACTGACGCTGTCGCATTTCCGCTCGCACAAGCGGGCGGTGATCGACGTGGACAGACGCCCCGTAGCGATCCATGGACCCAATGGCGCGGGCAAGACCAATATCCTTGAGGCGGTTTCCCTGTTGTCGCCCGGACGCGGTTTGCGCCGGTCCAGCGCCGATGACATGACACGGCGGCCAGAGGCATTGGGCTGGAAGGTAACCGGGATCTTGCATGCGCTGCATCAGGTCCATGAGATTGAAATCTGGTCCGAAAACGGCAGTGCGCGCCAAACGCGGATTGATGGCAAGGCCGCAGCACAGACAGCGCTGGGGCGGATTGCGCGGGTGCTGTGGCTGATCCCGGCCATGGACCGGTTGTGGATCGAAGGGGCCGAAGGGCGCAGACGGTTTCTGGACCGCATGACGCTGAGTTTCCTGCCCGAACATGCCGAACATTCCCTATCTTACGAAAAGGCGATGCGCGAACGCAACCGCCTGCTCAAGGATATGGTGCGCGAGCCGTCGTGGTATGCCGCGCTTGAGACGCGTATGGCAGAGGCAGGGGCCGCTATCCATGCCGGGCGGCTACAGGCCCTTCAGGCCCTCGCACAGGCGCAACAGGAGGCTGAAACGGCCTTTCCCACCGCCACGCTTGAGTTGCACTGTGACATGCCCACCGAGACGCAGGCGCTTCGGACGGCTTTGGCGGACAATCGCGCGCGTGATCTGGCGGCAGGTCGCACGTTGATCGGGCCCCATCGGGCCGACCTTTATGCCGTCTATGCCGCCAAGGGGGTGCCGGCCAAGGATTGTTCCACCGGAGAGCAAAAGGCGCTGCTGGTCTCGCTGATCCTTGCCAATGCCCGCGCGCTTGCCGCAGATTTCGGCGCACCGCCCCTGTTGCTGCTGGATGAGGTCGCGGCCCATCTGGATGCCAACCGTCAGGCCGCCCTGTATGACGAGATTTGCGCCCTTGGCGCACAGGCCTGGATGACCGGCACGGGACCCGAACTTTTTGCTACTTTGGGCGACAGATGCCAGGTTTTGGAGGTCACCGAAGAGGCCGGTCTGTCACAGGTGACAAAGGCGGGCTAAGCGATCCCGTCGAAACACAAAATCTTGTGCCAATTGCGTGACAACCCCCCGAAAAACCACTATAAAAACCCCAACAAACAAGGGTTTTTCCGCATGTCAGAGCAAGAGAAGGCACCACAGGAATATGGTGCTGATTCCATCAAGGTTCTCAAAGGGTTAGAGGCCGTCCGCAAGCGGCCGGGCATGTACATCGGCGACACTGACGATGGCTCTGGTCTGCACCATATGGTCTATGAGGTCGTGGACAACGGCATTGACGAGGCTTTGGCCGGTCATGCGGATGCCGTGAACGTCACAATTCACGAAGACAGCTCCGTTTCGGTCAGCGATAACGGGCGCGGCATTCCCGTGGGTATTCACGAGGGCGAGGGCGTTTCGGCCGCCGAAGTCATCATGACCCAGCTGCACGCTGGTGGTAAATTCGACAGCAACTCCTACAAGGTTTCGGGCGGTCTGCACGGTGTTGGCGTGTCGGTTGTCAACGCGCTGTCAGACTGGCTGGAACTGCGCATCTGGCGCGAAGGCAAGGAACATGTGGCCCGGTTCGAGGGCGGTTTTACCGTCGAGCACCTGAAGGTTGTCGGAGACACCGACCGCACCGGGACCGAAGTGCGCTTCATGGCCTCGACCAATACATTTTCCAACCTGGAATATTCTTTTGAGACGCTGGAAAAGCGCCTGCGCGAACTGGCCTTTTTGAATTCCGGTGTGCGGATCATTCTGACCGATGAACGCCCCGCCGAACCCCTGCGCACAGAGCTGTTCTATGAGGGCGGCGTGAAAGAGTTCGTCAAATACCTCGATCGGCACAAAAGCTCTGTCATGCCAGAGCCGATTTTTATCGTTGGCGAGAAGGACGACATCGGCGTCGAAGTCGCGATGTGGTGGAACGACAGCTACCACGAAAATGTTCTGCCCTTTACCAACAACATCCCGCAGCGCGATGGTGGCACGCATATGGCAGGCTTTCGCGGGGCGCTGACGCGGACGATCAACAATTATGCCCAGTCTTCGGGCATCGCAAAGAAAGAAAAGATCAACTTTACCGGTGATGACGCCCGCGAGGGTCTGACCTGCGTGCTGTCAGTCAAGGTGCCGGACCCCAAGTTCAGTTCCCAGACCAAGGACAAGCTGGTTTCCTCTGAGGTGCGGCCCGCTGTTGAGGGTCTGGTGAACGAAAAGCTGGCCGAGTGGTTTGAGGAAAACCCAGCCGAGGCGCGGATCGTTGTCAGCAAGATCGTGGAGGCCGCCCATGCCCGCGAAGCCGCACGCAAGGCGCGTGATCTGACCCGGCGCAAGACGGCGATGGATGTGAATTTCCTTGCCGGCAAGCTCAAGGATTGCTCTGAAAAAGACCCGTCCAAGACCGAAGTATTTTTGGTGGAGGGGGATTCAGCGGGTGGATCGGCGCAAACCGGGCGTGACCGCCAGACACAGGCGATCCTGCCGCTCAAGGGCAAGATCCTGAACGTTGAGCGCGCGCGCTTTGACCGCATGCTGGGCAGTCAGGAAATCGGCAATCTGGTGATGGCCTTGGGCACCGGCATCGGGCGGGATGAATTCAACCTGTCAAAACTGCGCTACCACAAGATTGTCATCATGACGGACGCGGATGTGGATGGTGCGCATATTCGCACGCTTTTGCTGACGTTCTTTTACCGGCAGATGCCTGAGTTGATCGAAAACGGTCATCTCTATATCGCCCAGCCGCCGCTGTACAAAGTGTCGCGCGGCAAATCCGAGGTTTACCTCAAGGATCAGGCCGCGATGGAGGAATATCTGATCGCCCAAGGCATCGAAGGTGCGATGCTGCGGCAGGGTAACGGCGAAGAGATCAGCGGTCAGGACCTTGGCCGTGTGGTTGAACTGGCCCGGCAGATGCGACGGGTGCTTGAGGCGTTTCCAACCCATTACCCCCGCCACATTCTGGAACAGGCCGCCATCGCCGGTGCCTTTGTGCCCGGTGCCGTGGACCGCGACCTGCAAGGGGTGGCCGACAAGGTCGCCAAACGTCTGGACCTGATCGCGCTGGAATATGAACGCGGCTGGCAGGGCCGGATCACGCAGGATCACGGCATCAAACTGGCGCGTATCCTGCGCGGCGTAGAAGAAGTGCGCACCCTGGACGGCAAGATGCTGCGGTCCGGAGATGCAAAGCGATCCGGCAGCTTTACCGAGCATTTGCAGGACGTCTATGACCTGCCCGCGACCCTGGTCCGCAAGGACCGCACACAGCTGATCCATGGCCCCATGGACCTGCTGGACGCGATCCTGGCCGAAGGTGAAAAAGGGCTGTCGCTGCAGCGCTACAAGGGCTTGGGTGAAATGAACCCCGATCAGCTGTGGGAAACCACGCTGGACCCGGACGCGCGCACCCTGCTGCAGGTCAAGGTCGAAGATATGGCCGAGGCCGATGATCTGTTCACCAAGCTGATGGGCGATGTTGTTGAACCGCGCCGCGAGTTCATCCAGCAGAACGCCCTGAATGTCGAAAACCTCGACTTCTGATCGCATAGGACCTGTCAGGCTTTCCAAACTTATGGGAACAGCCTGACAGGTTTTTGGAAATTCGAATTATTTCAGACCGTTGCGGGCGATATAGCTGGCCAGATCAAGGATCAGCTGACCACGCGCGCGTGCAATCGCGCTTGCGCCCTGCGCAGGGTCAAAGGGCACGCTGAGGTCAAACAGGCCTGACCGCTCTGCCCTGCCATCACTGACAGCGACGAAATACTGGCCCGATGCCACGAACCGGCCAGAGGTCTGGGCAACCAGATCGGCAAACCGGATTTCCAGACGCGCCACTGGCAGCGCATCAAAAGGCCAGGGTTCAGAGGCAACGCGCCGTCCCGTCAGGCGCGCGAGGTCCTGGCTGAGCTCCAATGCGATGGCGCGATCCGGTGAATCAGCCCACAGCACATCGGATGACCCCGCAAGCGTGCCATCCTCGCTTTGCAGATAGATCTCATCTGCTGCGGCATAGCTGGGCAGGGACACATTGCGCACCTCGACAGATGCAAAGGCGATCTGTGTCTGCTCTGTCACCGCGGGCTTGCTGACCGCATATAGCGAAGGCGATCCGCAGGCCGCCAGCAAAAGCGGCACGAGAAGACAGAAAAAGCGGGCTGTAAGGGTCATGTTCTACCGTCCAAGCAAGAGCGAGTTGGGGTTACGTTCGATGGTCCGCGCCAGAGAGCCAAGGGCATCTGCCGCCTTTTGAATGTCGCGCAGCGCGTCCTGCACGGAGCGGCTGAGCTGGTCACCTTTGTCATAGCCCTGGATGGTGCGGCTGGCCTGGGCGAAAAGCTGGGTCAGGCGGTCCACGATCTGCGGCAGGTCCTGCGCCGATACCGCGATACTGTCGGCCGCGTTGCGGGCAGAAGCCAGCGTTTGATTGACGTTCTCGATCGCACCGCCCTCGCGCAGTTCCTGCAGGGTGTAATTCACCTCGTCCAGCGCGCGTTTCAACGACCCTGGCAGGGCCACCGCATCGTCGGTACCGACAACGCGATCTACCGATTGGGTCAGCGCAGTCAGCTCCGTGATCAGCTCATCCACCGCGAGGGTTTCCGCCTTGGCGGCGACGGCCTCAATCTGGGCAATAAGGGCCGGCACCCCTTCGACCGAGGTTTCAATCGCCCCGGCAGCAGAGGCGGCACCATCAAGCGCTGCAGATAGTTTCGCGGCCACGCGCTCTTGCTCAAGCTGGGCGACAAGCGTCTCGACGCGCACCAGCGTGGCGTTCAGCGACACGGGAATATTTTGCACATCCGTGGATGAAACCAGTCCCTGCAGTTCACCCAGCAACCCGCGCACATCCGCGGGCGTGTTCAACAGATCCTCGTTCGAAATCAGGTATTCGGCTGAATCGAGAAAGGTGATGGCGGAATTCAGCAGCTCTTCGATCGGCAGATTGTTGATGCGGGTAAACACACCCTCAACGGTCGCTGCCGCGTCAGAGGTTTCGTTTTTCGTGGTCGGCATGACGGGCAGGTTGGTGCCATCATCCCTCAGCCGCGCAGTCGGCGCATCTTCGACCATGACCAGTTCAACCTTCAGCCCCCCGGTCAGCAAGCTGGCAGAGGCCAGACGCGCCCGCAGGCCCGCAACAACACGGCTCTCAAGGAAAGTCAGCGCGTTTTCCGCACTCACGTCGCCGGGCAGGCCAAGGCGCGCAGGCTGGATAGACAGGTTTGCGTTCAACCGCACGCGGCTGTCCCCGAATTGGTCGACATTGACGAGGCCCGATATTGATTCAACTTCACCAATCTTTAGCCCGCTCAGTTCAACGGGTGCACCCACCGCAAGGCCCGAAATGTTGTCGTCAAAGATGACGCTGATCTGAAGCGGATCAACAGCAGAGGCGTTAAACAGCGAATTGCGCGCAGATTCCTTGTCCGGGAACACGTCAAAGACCGTACCGTCCTGAACCACGCCACCACCTGATACAAAAGTGTCAAAGGTGATCCCGCCCCCAACCAGTGTCGCGATAGAAGAAAAATCGATCTCTGCACCGGCGGGGCCAATGTTGACGCTAAAGCCGGATGTGTCCCAAAACCGCGTTGATCCGTTGATCAGATGGCGGTGCTCATCGTAAATCAGGGCCTCTACAATCGCGAAATTGCCGCGCGGCGCGATCCGGGCACGGCCAACGCGGCCAACTTCGATCCCCTTGAACAAGATCGGCGCATTATCGGTCAGTTCACCGTTTGCAGCAGTTCGAAAGGCGATTTCCAGCCCTGATTGGCCCGGCCGGATCAGCGGGGCCTCTGAGGCACCCTGAAAACGGTTGGCAGCGGGGCCGGGAAAATCGTCCCAAGAGGCTTCAATGTACACGCCGCTCAGCACGGTGCTTAGCCCGGTAATCCCCTGCGCGGTCACCTCTGGCTCAACAACCCAAAATACCGCACCGGCATCAACGAAAGGGGCCACTTCCTTGTCCAGTCGGACGCTGGCGGTAACCCGCTCCAACCCTTCGGAAAAGCCGACTTTTTCGACAACACCAACAGTGACATCGCGGTAGCGCAATTCGGTCTCTGATGCCTTGATCCCTGACCCGTTTTCAAATTCTATAACGATCAGCGGCCCACGGGCATTAAAGCTTTGCCAGGCCACGAAAAGTGCTGCGACAAGCGCCAGCAGCGGAATGATCCAGACCACCGAAGCACCGCTCAGGAATACCTTGCGCGTGGGCGATACCGAGACTTCTGGCAGCTCTTGGGTCATGTTGCGCTGTCCCTTTTTGTCTGGACGTCCCAGATCATTCGGGAGTCGAAAGCCTGTGCCGAAAGCATCGTGAATATCACCGAAAGAGCAAAGAATATGCTTGCCGGACCGGGGTTTATTGATGCCAATGTCTTGAGTTGCACCAGCGCCGACAAAATCGCAACCACAAAGATATCGATCATCGACCAGCGGCCAATATACTCAACGATTTCATAGATGAACTGACGTCTTTGGTTTGAAACGCGGGTCGGCTGTGTCACGCTGACCGCCAGATAGGCGACCGCCCAGAATTTGGCCAGGGGGATCACCACCGAAGCGATCAGAATGATCGCGGCAATGCCAAAGGCACCATGGTGGGCCAGTTCAACCGCGCCGCCGATGATCGTGCTTTCATCGGTCGAAAACAGGGTCTGGGTCTTGAGCATCGGATAGACATTTGCCGGAATGTAGCACAGCAGCCCCACAAACCAGTATGCCCAGACCCTTTGCAGGCTCATCGGGTCGCGCGATTGCAGCTTGTGACCGCATCGGTCACAGGTGCGGGTGCCCAAAGGCGCCGCTTTGGTGCAGCGCTGGCATGCGACAATACCCAAGGCGCGCGCGCTCAGGATGTTTTGGGATGTTCCAGACGATGCCATACTGACCATTTACACATGAAGCTGTCCTGCGCGATGACAAGGACAACAAGGATTCCAAACATCCAGAACGCAGGGCCAAAGCCCACGTTTGCCAGATCCGATATCTTGACCAGCGCCACAGCGCAGCCAATCGCAAAAATTTCGGCCATCGACCAGGGGCGCAGCGCCTCTGACAGGCGGAAGGCACCAATCGCATGACGTGCCGCCGGACGGTCCAGCACCAAAGGCACCAGAACATAAAGCGTCAGAACCACCCTGAGCAGTGGCACAAATATGATCAGGCCAGCAGTGGCCAGCGATAGAAACACCATCGGGCCGCCCGAAAACGCCAAGGCCGCATCAAGGATGGAAACCGCGTTTTTCGTCCCTGCCGCGTCGATCGTGAGAAACGGAAAGACCGCAGCGCCCACAATCAGAAACAGCACCGCCAAAGCGATCGCGATGATGTGCAGACCGGCATTGCGACGCGGCGCGATCAGCACCTTGTGACAGCGCTGACAGGCTGCCCTTTCACCATGCCCGGGCTTTTTCATCCGGTATACTGCGTCGCATTGCGGACAAACGATCACATCGTCCAGCACGACATCGATATCAGGGGCAGCGAAATCTTTCATCCCTTCAGGATATAGGATGTCCGCACCAGGTAACACGGGATTATGCGCGTTTTCCCCGCAAGAAGCGCCCTTTTGCGCATTATTAGCAGTTCTTGGGCATCTCAGCCGCAAGCCGCAGCAATTTGTTCAGGTGACAGGCCCAGTGCCGTCAATATTTCCACGCTATCAGCGCCGGGCGCAGCCGGGGAATAGGCCGGATCGCAAGCGGAGCGGCTGAACCGGGGAGCAGTGGCAGATTGCTGAACACCTCCCGGTGCCACATAGGTTTGGCGCGCGGCCAGATGCGGATGCGCCGCCGCTTCGCCGAAGGTCAAAACAGGTGCCACGCAGGCATCGCTGCCCGCAAACACTGCCGCCCAGTGATCGCGCGGGTGCGCCGCGAAAATTTCTGCAAATTCGGCCCTGCGCAGGTCCCATGTGGCTTTGTCATTCTGGTTCGCGCGATAGGTTTCAGGCAGGCCAAGCGTCTGCAGCAGCATCGCGTAGAACTGCGGCTCAAGCGCGCCCACCGCGACGAATTTGTCATCGGCGCAAGCGTAGCATCGATAGAACGGGGCTGCGCCATCTAACCAGTTGTCGCCCCGTTTCTCGGTCCAGCGGCCCTGGGCAAGCATGCCGTGGATCAACCCCATCATGGCAGGAACGCCGTCAATCATCGCCGCATCCACCACCTGCCCCTTGCCGGACACGCCCCGTTCAAACACGGCAGCCAGAATGCCAAAGATCAAGAACATCGTGCCGCCGCCATAGTCTGCAACAAGGTTCAAGGGTGCCACAGGAGGACGCCCCGCCTCTCCCATCGCATGAAGTGCGCCAGAAAGAGCCAGATAGGTGATGTCATGCCCCGCAATCTGTGAAAGCGGCCCGGTTTGGCCCCATCCGGTCATGCGTGCGTAGATCAAATTGTCGGGGCAGGTTTCAGGGCCCAGGCCCAGACGTTCCATCACGCCGGGGCGAAAGCCTTCGATCAGGACATCGCTGGCGGCAATCAGGCGTTTGGCGGCCTCTACGCCGGCTTCCGACTTGAGGTTCAGCACCACGGAACGCTTGCCGCGCCGGTTGATGTCGGTGGGGTCAGCAGGGCCTGCCTTGCGGTCAACGGCAATCACCTGCGCCCCAAGATCGGCCAACAGTTGCCCTGCCAGCGGGGCCGGGCCAAGCCCCGAAAATTCAATGACCTTGAGCGTGGAGAGTGGCCCCGACATCAGGCCGCCCCCGGCACCAGAACTTCGCGGGCACCTTCCACGAAACCATCAAGCGACAAAGGCCAGACTGTGCCCGGCCAGCGCAGCTCCATCTCGCCTTTTCGGGGGCGGTAGACAGCCGTGTAAAGCGTGCCAAAGCCCGCGTGAAAGGCGGTGGAATACAAGGGCGGCTTGAGGAAAGCATTGATGAATTTCTCCTCCGGGTCGCGGTGCAGCCGCAACCGGTGAAGCAGATAGCGTTCGCGTTCAACCGTTGCCGTGAAACGCGCGTGGCTGACCCATTCGACGTTCTCCTGGTGGTTGGTGGCCACGGCCGCATGGGTGATCAACGTCGGGCGGTCAGGGGCCATCATGGCGGTGGAATACTGTCTTTTGCGGTCGATCACGGTCACATTATAGCTCATGTGCGTTGGCACCCGTGCCAGCACCGCCATCGCCTCTTCGGTGGTCTCGCAGGTTTGCAGGACATAGCGCAGGATCAGCGGCACGCCAAAGCCTTCGCCGACAATGCGGCGCCCCCCGAAAGTCAAGGAAATCGCAAGGCCTGCGTCGTTCATGCCGTCAACCAGCCCCCACAGACCGTCAGAGGTGCCCAGCACCTTGCGGCCCAGCCAATTGGTATGCAGGACAAGCTGATCAAACGAGTTGGGATTGTAGTCATAGTTGCGCACCATGACCGGTTCCTTGCCCGCCCAGATCGCCTGTGAACAGCCAGACAGATAGGGCGGAGGATTATAGAAACTCAGGAACCGGGCCGCCAGATCGCCACCACCGGCAAGGGTGCACAGATCCTCATAAAGCGGCAAGAGTTCCGGCATGTGCTGGCGCAGGGCGCGCACGGATTTTGCGTAGGTTGGGCGCGCAGCTTCGCCTTCACGCAGCCACCATTTGCGATAGTCCGGCCAGTATTCGGCGAAAAGCCCGGACCATTTAGGTCCGGGCGTCTCTTCTGTCAGAGCGCGCCAGTACATCGGAGCCTTTCTGAAAGGTTATAGTATCTTGAACGCCGGATCAGAAAGCTCTGGTCCGGCCTGTGCGGTTGGCAATGGCTTGCCATTGACGCTTTGCTTGATTCCGTGAATCCACTTTTTCGCCCGCTCATTCAACTGGAAAGACTTGGTCATTGAACGGCCACGGGTGACCAGGATGCCAATATCGGCACCTTCGTACCGATAATCACCGGGCTGAAGGATGCGCAGGAAAAAGGCCTCGTTCTCTGATTCAACGGCACGGCGGTGATAGTCAAAGCGGTCATAGACCACGCGCCCGTCCTCAAGCATCTTGTAGATGCCGGTTTCGGGCGATGACGTGCAGATGTCGACAGAATCGTCGGTATGTTTGATCACCATCTGCGACCAGCTGTCGATCATATCAGGATCCGCCCAGCGGTCATTCAACTCTGACGTATCGAGGTCGAATTTCTTTTTCGAGAATTCAAGCAGGTGGAACAGGAACAATGGTGCATCCGCATGGGCAAAGGCCGCATGGTTGGTCATTGAGGATGCACCGGTGATGCGCGGGTTCAATTCACCCAGCCACAGATCGCCGGTTTTCTTGTCGATCAGAAAGTCGAGTTCAAAGTAACCTCTATAGCCTTCCTTGCGCAGCTGCTCGCCGAATTTGAAGGTAAGCTCGCGGGCTTTTTGACGGACTTTGGGTGGAAAGGCCGTGGACAGAATTTCATTGCCACACCAGCCGCCGCGATAGGGGGTCAGTTCTTTGAAACCGACAAGTTCGGTCATCAGCGGGCCAACGATCGTACCTTCCCTTGTGGCGCAAGCCTCGATCGCCGCGCCACGGCAATCGATCCGTTTCATGATCTTGATCTCACCCTCGCCGATGATCTCTGACTCGTGGCGGCGGAAATCAGCTTCGTTCTTGATAAAGAACGTGGTGTGCCCGGAATCGCCAAATGCAGATTGCAGGACCAGATCATGGCCAATGCCCGCTTTTTCGCAGGTTTCACGCAGGCTTTCATAAGACGGCACCTCGGCCAGCACATTCGGCACAGAGGGCACGCCCGCCTTGTTGCCGATGCGCACGGTTTCGATCTTGTTGTCCATCTTGGTGCGCAGCTTTGCCTTGGGGAACCAGACATCCGCGCCCAGTTCCTTTGAAAGCCGCTCAGTTTCCTCGTCAAACATCAGAAAAACGAACTTGGGCTTGCCGCCGCGCCGCTTGATAAAGTCGATGACCTCTTTGTGCTGCAGCAGGTAGTTGTTGATGTCCTCGATGGACTGGAATTCCGCATGCGGCTGTTCTGACGGGCAGAACACGTTCGGATGCTTGCCGCCATAGCAGTCGATATAGCAGATGTATTTGAAATTCTTGACCCATTCATCAAGGCCCAGAAGGTTAAAGTTGGTGGCCGAGATGAAATAGATCGGATCTTCGTTTCGGTGAAAGAACCGGCGAATTTCTGAGATGTTTTTTAGAACTGTAGCCATTGGTTTTGGTCCTTTTCCTAGTCCGGTTAAATTGGAAGTTTCTTAGCGATGACACCGTCAAGCGCATCCTGGGTAAAGACACGCATGCCCAGATCGGGCCGGTATCCGTGAATTTCGCTGACATCCAGCGCCCGCATGAATTGCAGGATTTCGCCACTGATCACCTGCCCCGGCACCAGAATGGGAAAGCCCGGTGGATAGGGGATGATAAAGGAGGCCGAAACGACAGTTTCGCCCGCCTCAACCGCATCTTTCAGCGAACCGTCAATTTCCAGATAGTCGCAATTGTTGTCATCATAGCTGAGGTAATAGGCGGTTCTGATGTCACCGTCGGGCGTGGTGTCAGCCTTGAACGCATCGTGGAAACGGCTGAAGTCAGGAAGCGGGGGATAATGTTCCATCAGATTGGCAACGCGCCTGTCAAAGCTCATCCGCTCCATCCGGCTGGCATCATCCAGCTTTTCGTCCAGTGACTTGGCGATCTCGACCAGCACCTCGATCAGATAGGCCACGCTGGAACGCGTGGTACCGATGTTGGTCATGAACAAGACCGTGTTGCGCGATGTCTTGTTGATCTGGATGCCGTATTTATCCATCAAGATATCGGTCTTGAACGTGT
>JAFMGZ010000059.1 GCA_017854855.1 Sulfitobacter sp.
CGACTTGCGCACAGTGTTCACCATCGACGGCGACCTGCCAGAGACCACAGCGCTCAGCCCGCTGATGGAGGGGGCGTCTGACCGCTTTGTGACTGTGCCCACCACCCCCGAAGATACAGCATTGCTGCATTTCACCTCTGGGACGACCGGCAAACCAAAGGGCGTGATGCATGTGCATCAGGCGGTGGTGGCCCATGATGCAACCGGGCGCATCGCCCTCGATCTGCGGGCGGGCGATACCTATTGGTGCACGGCTGATCCCGGTTGGGTCACGGGCACGTCCTACGGGATCATTGCGCCGCTGACCAACCGCTGCACCCTGATCGTTGACGCGGCGGAATTTGATGTGACCCGCTGGTATGACATCCTGGAGGCCGAGCGTGTCAACGTCTGGTACACGGCCCCCACCGCCATCCGGATGCTGATGAAGGCTGGCACCGACGCGATCGGCCAGCGCCGATTTGCAGATTTGCGTTTCATGGCCAGCGTCGGAGAGCCGCTGAACCCCGAGGCCGTAATCTGGGGGCAAAAGGCCTTTGGTCAGCCATTCCATGACAACTGGTGGCAGACCGAAACCGGCGGCATCATGATCGCAAATTATCCATCGATGGATGTAAAGCCGGGATCCATGGGCAAGCCCCTGCCGGGGATCACGGCGGGCATTGTCGAAGTCACCGATGAAAAGGTCACCGCATTAAGCGAACCGATGGCGATCGGCGAATTGGCCCTGCGCCCCGGTTGGCCGTCGATGATGCGTGGCTACCTGAACGAACAGGCGCGTTATGACAAATGCTTCAAGGGTGGCTGGTATCTGAGCGGTGATCTGGCGATGCGCGACGCTGATGGCTATTTCTGGTTTGTGGGGCGTGCTGATGACCTGATCAAGACTGCGGGTCATCTGATCGGCCCGTTCGAGGTCGAAAGTGCGCTGATGGACCACCCCGCCGTGGCCGAGGTGGCGGTGATCGGCCTGCCCGATGAAACCGCAGGCGAAACCGTCAAGGCCTATGTGGCCCTCAAACCCGGCCATGCGGCCAGCGACGCGCTGCGCCTGGACCTGCTGGGCCACGCGCGCGCACGCCTTGGCCCGGCTGTCGCCCCCAAGGACATCGCATTTCGGCAAAACCTGCCCAAAACCCGCAGCGGCAAGATCATGCGCCGCCTTTTGAAAGCGCGCGAACTGGGCCTGCCCGAAGGCGATATCTCGACCCTTGAAAGTGATGAAAAATGACTGTCACCCGCGTCAAACCCCGGCTTGATGCGCCCCATGTGCGCGCATTGTTAAAGACGATGCTGCGGATCAGGCTGTTCGAGGAAAAATGCGCGGAAAGCTACAGCCAGGAAAAGATACGCGGATTCTTGCATTTATATGACGGCGAAGAGGCTATTGCCGCGGGTATCATCCCGCTGCTGGACCCCCACGACCGGCTGGTCGCGACCTACCGCGAACATGGTCACGCGCTGGCCCGTGGCATGCCGATGGGGGCGGTGCTGGCAGAGATGTATGGCAAGGCCGAGGGCTGTGCGGGCGGGCGCGGCGGGTCCATGCATCTGTTCAGCAAGGACCATAATTTCTATGGCGGCAATGCCATCGTCGGCGGCGGCCTGCCGCTGGCCGTGGGGCTGGCATTGGCCGACAAGATGCAATCGGGCAAGGCTGTGACCGCCTGTTTCTTTGGCGAAGGGGCCGTGGCCGAGGGTGAATTTCACGAAAGCCTCAATCTGGCATCGCTGTGGGACCTGCCGGTACTGTTCGTTTGCGAAAACAACGGCTATGCGATGGGAACGGCATTGGACAGATCCGAGGCGGAAACTGACATCGCGGCCAAGGCACGCTGCTATGCCATCGCGTCCGAAGTCGTGGACGGCATGGATGTCGTCGCGGTCGAGGCGGCAGCACGGCGCGCTTTGCAAACCATTGCCACCACCTCAGAGCCCTATTTCCTGGAATGCCGCACCTACCGTTTCCGCGCCCATTCGATGTTCGACGCCCAGCTTTACCGCGACAAGGCCGAAGTCGAAAAGTGGCGCGAGAAGGGACCGATTGTGAGGTTTCAGAACTGGGCGCTGGAAAGCGGGCTGTTGCATGCCGCAGACCTGGACACCATCACATCGGAAATCCGGGCCGAGATCGCTGAGGCTGTGCGCTTTGCCGAAGGCGGCACCGACGAACCCGTCACAACCCTTGAGCGTTATGTCATGGCCCCCCAGAGGCCCGCCGCCCCCGCCCTTGCCCAGCCCGGAGCGATGGTTCAGACCACCTACCGCGATGCAGTCAGGGCGGCGATCACCGATGCCCTGACCCGCGACAAGGCCGTGTTCCTGATGGGCGAGGATGTGGGCCGCTACGGCGGGTGCTATGCGGTCAGCAAGGGCCTTCAGGACCAATTCGGTCCCGACCGTATCCGCGACACGCCCCTGTCGGAATCCGGTTTCACCGGTGCAGGCATCGGTGCCGCAGTTGCCGGTATGCGCCCGATCGTTGAGGTCATGACCGTCAACTTTTCCCTGCTCGCACTTGACCAGATCATGAACACAGCAGCGACCCTGCGGCATATGTCCAACAACCAATTCGGCGTGCCGCTGGTGATCCGCATGGCGACGGGGGCAGGCAAACAGCTGGCCGCGCAGCATTCGCACAGTCTGGAGGGGTGGTATGCCCATATCCCCGGCCTGCGCGTGCTGGCCCCTGCCACGCTGGAGGATGCGCGCGGCATGCTGTGGACCGCGCTGCAAGACCCTGATCCGGTGCTGATCTTTGAAAATGTCATGCTGTACAACATGGCGGGCGAGATCGCGGAAAACGCAGGGGCCGTCGATATCGACCGCGCGGTGGTACGCCGCGCCGGGGACGATATCACGCTGGTGACCTATGGGGGATCGCTGTTCAAGACGCTGGATGCAGCAACGGCCCTTGCCAAGGACGGGATTGCCGCCGAGGTCATCGACCTGCGCAGCCTGCGACCGCTTGACATGGGCACGATCCGCACATCGGTGGCGCGCACGCACCGGGCCCTGATCGTGGACGAAGGCTGGCGCAGCGGCAGCCTGTCTGCGGAAATCGGGATGCGGCTGGCAGAGGGGTCATTCTTTGATCTGGATGCGCCCCTCGGACGGCTGTGCAGCGCCGAGGTGCCGATCCCCTATGCGCGCCACATGGAACAGGCGGCCCTGCCCCAGACCGCCCAGATCGTGGCCGCCGCAAAGCAGCTGATGAAGCAAGTACCATGACGCCGTTTTTAATGCCCTCGCTTGGTGCCGATATGGAGGATGGAACCTTGGTAGAACAACTGATTGCGCCCGGTGAGAGGGTGACGCGCGGCGATATCATCGCAGCGGTGGAAACCCAGAAAGGCACCATTGAAATCGAGGCTTTCGAGGACGGTTTTTTGGACGCATGGCTGGTCCCGCTGGGTGCCAAGGTGCCTGTGGGCACGCCGCTCGCGATGATCCGCAGCAGTGAAAAGGCCAGCGATACGCCCGATCCGCAACCGCAGCCGGATATGCCCCAGCCCGTTGATCCGGCCCCGCCGCCCCTGCCGCCCGAAGTGCCGCAGCCCGTCGATCCCGAAACCCTGCCGCCAAGACCGGAAGACCCGCAGCCCTCGCCGACGCCCGCCCCGGATTTCCCCGATGAGCTGCGCCAGCGGGTGACACCTGCCGCGCGCCGCCGTGCTGCACAGACAGGGTTTGATCTGAAGGCCCTTGGCACCAAAAGGACAATCACCCTTGATGATCTGGCACCGCCGCAAACTGAAACCGCATTGCCCCCCCTTTCGGCGATGCGCCGGGCGATTGCGGATGCCATGTCGCGCTCCAAGCGCGAAATCCCACATTATTATCTGTCCGACAGCATCGACCTGACGGCCACGGAGGCTTTTATCGCCAAGCACAACGCGGGCCTCGCACCAGAACAACGGCTGCTGGCGGCTGTGCTGTATCTTCGGGCGATGGCCCGCGCCGTGCAGAAATTTCCGGAATTCAACGGGACCTATGAGCAGGGTCAATTCACCCCCAGCCGCCACGCGCATATCGGGATGGCGATCAATCTGCGCGGTGGCGGGTTGGTTGCCCCTGCGCTGCAAGATGCGGATCAGGGCAGTCTGGATGATCTGATGGCGCGGCTGCGTGATCTGGTAGAGCGGGTCCGCCGGGGCCGTTTCCGTGCCCGGGAATTATCGGGGCCAACCATCACCCTGACCAGTCTTGGGGATCGCGGCGTGCGCGGGATCACCGGGGTGATATTTCCGCCCCAAGTGGCCATCGTCGGTATCGGATCGCCCTGCTGGACAGCGGTTGTGCGCGACGGCCAGGTGCGGGCCTGCCGCAGCGCCGCCATCACGCTGGCCGCTGATCACCGGGTCAGTGACGGGCATCGCGGCGCAGGCTTTATGCGTGCCGTCATCAACCAGCTGCAAAAACCTGAAGCGCTATGACCGGGCCGGACCTGCGCGGCATGCTGATCAGACAACTGGGCCGCATCGCGCCCGAAATCGATTTGACTGCAATAGATACGGCGGCTGATCTGCGCGATGAATGCGACATCGATTCAATGGATTTTCTAAAGCTGGTCACCGCCTTGGGCCGTGAGCTGTCATTGCCCATGCCAGAGGCCGACTATGACCAGATGCGCAGTTTTGACGGCCTGCTGGAATATCTTGCGCGGCACGCGAAATGAACGTGCCGCAGCAGCCGGGCTGTGGCGCATTTGATGTCCCTCAATCGTGACCAGTTGCCCCCAGCTTACCCTGACCGGGCAAGTGGAACAGATCGGAACGCGCCATGGCACAGACATCACGAGAGGTCGAAAAGACGCTGGGTCTGCGCAATCACCGGCTGCGCATTCCCCTGTGGTTGAGATACGCCGCCGGCGGGGCAGTCATTGTTGGCGGCTTGTTGGGCTGGGTCATGCTGGGCGGCCGTGACGCGGGCATCCGCTATGTGACTGCTGCGGCCACGATTGCCGATCTGCGCGTCACGGTGACGGCAACCGGCACGATAGAGCCTACGAACCTCGTTGAGATATCAAGCGAGCTGTCCGGCACCCTGTCCAAGGTGCATGTCGACTTCAACGATGCCGTTGCCAAAGGCAGCATCCTGGCCGAACTGGATACTGCCAAGCTGGACGCCCAGGTCGCCGTCAGCAAGGCGGCGCTGAACAGCCGCATCGCGCGGGTCGCCATGGCGCGCGCCACGCTGGAAGATGCGTTGGAGAAGTACAAGAATGCCGAGGCGCTTGAGGCGCGCGGGATCACGGCACATCAGACCTTCGTCACCCAACAGGCCAATTACGCACGCGCCAAGGCCGAACTGCAATCGGCCCTCGCGGATCAGAACCTGGCCGAAGCGGAGCTGGATCTCTATCAGACCGAGCTGGACAAGGCCTGTATCTGCTCACCCATCGACGGTATCGTGCTGGACCGCGCCATCGACGAAGGTCAGATCGTGGCCGCGACGCTGCAGGCACCGGTCCTGTTTACCGTGGCCGGAGACCTGACCAAGATGGAGCTGCAGGTGGATATCGATGAGGCAGACATCGGGCGCACCGCCGTGGGCAACCATGCCGATTTCACGGTCGAGGCCTATGACGAACGCGTCTTTCCCGCCCAGATATCCGAGATACGGTTCGCGCCCAGAACAATTGACGGGGTCGTCACCTACAAGGCCTTGCTGACCATCGACAATGCGGATCTGGCCTTGCGCCCCGGCATGACAGCCACAGCCGACATCACGGTTGCCGAAATTGCGGATGCGCTGACAGTGCCGAATGCCGCGCTGCGCTATGCGCCTGCACCTGAGCCCAAAGCGGAGGACGACCGCAGCGGCCTGCTGGGGATGATCATACCCCAAGGTTTCGAGGATGCCGCACGCGCGGACAATCGCACGCTTTGGGTGCTGCGCGACGGCAGCCCGCTGGAAATCGCCGTGCGCCCGGGTGAAACCGACGGTCGGCGCACGGCGATACTGGAGGGCGACCTCAAACCGGGCGATCTGGTGATCACGGACCGGGTCGATGGCTGAGGCGGCTGTGCCCCCCTTGCCGCTGATCCACCTGCACGGCATCTCGCGCGTTTATGGCAGCGGCGAGGCGGAGGTGCGCGCGCTTGACGGTGTTGATCTGGACATTCACGAAGGAGAATTCGTGGCAATCATGGGCCCCAGCGGGTCGGGCAAATCCACGGCGATGAATGTGATCGGCTGTCTGGATGCGCCAACATCGGGCCATTATGAATATAGCGGGGTCGAGGTTGCGGGGCTGACACGCGACCAGCGGGCGCTCTTGCGGCGGCATTATCTTGGCTTTGTCTTTCAAGGCTACAACCTGCTGCCCCGCACCACAGCGCTGCAAAACGTGGAACTGCCCCTGATCTACAAGGGCATGGGCCGGGCAGAACGCCATGCCGCCGCAACGCAGGCGCTGGCCAAGGTGGGGCTGGAAGATCGCGCGCATCACGATCCTTCGGCGCTGTCGGGCGGCCAGCAACAAAGGGTCGCCATCGCACGCGCGCTGGCCGGCAATCCGCAGGTCGTTCTGGCCGATGAGCCGACAGGCAACCTGGATACCAAACTGTCGCGGGATATCATGGAGGTGCTCAAAGGCCTGAACCAGTCCGATGGGCTGACCATCGTGATGGTCACCCACGAGGCGGAAATGGCCCGTTATGCCAGACGCCTGATCTGGATGGTCGACGGGCGCGTTGAACGCGACACCCCAACCGAGCAGGCGACCTGAGATGCTGTGGGAAACCATCCGGCTGGCGGTGCAGGCCATCTTTCGCAACGCTTTGCGGTCCTTTCTGACAGTGTTGGGCATCGTCATTGGCGTGGGTGCCGTGATCGCCATGGTAACGGTCGGCCAAGGGTCGACCGAACAGGTCACGGCGGATGTGGAAAAGCTGGGCAGCAACCTTTTGATGGTCCTGCCCGGCGAAGACGCGATGGAAGGCGGCCCGCCGGGCACTGCCGCCGCGATGTTCGATCTGCGCACCAACAACCTGCTTGAGGAACAACTGGCCCTGATCGAGGTGTCAGCCCCCATGGCCATGTCACGCGGCCGCGTCGTTTTTGGCAACAAGAACCGGCGCACGGATATCGTGGGCACCGACAACCGCTATTTCACCGTCGCGGGATGGGAGATAGCACAGGGGCGCATCTTTGATCCCGCCGAGCTGAAATCGGGCAGACCCGTCTGCGTGATCGGGGAAACCGTGCGCAAGGACCTGTTCGGCAGCATTGACCCTGTGGGCGAAGTCATCCGTATCCGCAAACTGTCTTGCCAGATCATCGGGCTGCTGCGGTCCAAGGGGGCCTCGACCTTTGGCAGTGATCAAGACGACTTTGCGATCATGCCGCTGCGCACCTACCATAATCGCATTTCGGGCAACCGTGACGTCAACCTGATGTTTGCCGCCGTGCGCGACGGCGTGCCAACGGACCGGGCCGTCCGCGAGGTCGAGGTGGTGATGCGCGACCTGCGCCGGATCGGGCGCGGCGAAGACGATGATTTCACCGTGATGGACATGAAGCAGATCGCGTCCATGTTGTCGGGGATCACCGGGGTTCTAACCGGGCTGTTGTCTGCGGTGGCGGCCGTCAGCCTGCTGGTGGGCGGCATAGGCATCATGAACATCATGCTGGTTTCGGTGACCGAACGCACCCGCGAGATCGGCATCCGGCTGGCCATCGGCGCACAGGCGCGACAGGTGCTGATGCAGTTTCTGGTGGAGGCGGTCATCCTGTCGCTTTTTGGCGGGTTGATCGGGATCATTGCGGGTTTGAGCCTGGGATATCTGGGGGCCACGCTGCTGGCGATCCCGTTCCGCCCTGCCCTGGGTGTGGTGATGACTGCCTTTGGCTTTTCGGCGGCCGTAGGCGTGATCTTTGGCTATTTCCCGGCCCAGCGCGCCGCGCGCATGAACCCGATCGACGCCTTGCGCCACGAGTAACCAAAGATGCAACAGACGCGGTTTGCGGCAGCACCTGACAAACCGGCCGCGATGGCCTTTGAAAAATCCGGTGACCGTAAATCCATGCCGGCATCGTCGCTTTGACACCGATCAGCTTGCGCATCCGAATTTGTGCATAAACTCAAATTACAAGCGGTGGGGACACGGCAAAAAGAGCATGATGAGATGCGAGAAACCGACAAAACAACAAAGACAACGACCCAGGCCACCGGCACCGTTCATGCGGTCCGGGGTGCGGTTGTGGATGTCGTGTTTGCCGAGGGCCCATTGCCGCCGATCAACGCGGCCTTGGTGGTGGAGCGCAAGGAGACCGCAGCGCTCATTCTCGAAGTTCACAGCCATCTGGATCTGACAAGCCTGCGCGCTGTCGCGTTCCAGTCCACGGCGGGCCTTGCGCGCGGGGTGGCGGTGCGCGCCACGGGCATGCCTGTGGTCGTCCCGGTAGGTGATGCCGTTCTTGGCAGGCTGGTGGATGTCGTGGGCCATCCGCAGGACGACGGGCCGCCTTTGCCAGCTGATACGCCCCGCAGGTCGATCCATGCGCGCCCCCCCTCGCTGCGGGTCCAGACCCGAACCACCGAAGTCTTTGAGACCGGGATCAAGGTCATCGACCTGCTGACGCCGATGGCACAGGGTGGCAGGGCCGCGATGTTCGGCGGCGCGGGGGTGGGCAAGACCGTGCTGGTGATGGAGTTGATCCGCGCCATGGTCGAGAAATACGAAGGTATTTCGGTCTTTGCGGGCGTCGGCGAACGGTCCCGCGAGGGGCATGAGCTGCTGTCGGAAATGCAGGCGTCCGGCGTGCTGGAGCGGACCGTCCTGGTCTATGGCCAGATGAATGAACCGCCCGGCGCGCGCTGGCGGGCCCCGCTGACGGCGCTGACGATCTCCGAGTATTTTCGGGACCAACAGCAAAAGAATGTGCTGCTGCTGATGGACAACGTCTTTCGCTTTGTGCAGGCGGGAGCCGAGGTGTCCAGCCTTTTGGGCCGCCTGCCCTCACGCGTTGGCTATCAGCCGACGCTGGCAAGCGAGGTTGCAGGTCTTCAGGAACGGATTGCATCAGTTGCCGGATCAGCCGTGACCGCCATTCAGGCCGCCTATGTGCCGGCAGATGATTTCACCGATCCCGCCGTGACAACCATTTCCAGCCATATGGACTGTGTGATCGTGCTGGGCCGCGCGCAGGCTGCCGAAGGTTTCTATCCCGCGATTGACCCTCTTGCGTCCTCTTCCACGCTGCTTGATCCGCTGGTTGTGGGCCATGCCCATTACCAGACCGCCGAAGCGGTCCGTCAGGCGCTGGCGCGTTTCCGCGAGCTGACGGATATCATTTCCCTGCTGGGGGTTGAAGAGCTCAGCACCCAAGACCGTCTGATCGTAAAGCGCGCGCGGCGCTTGCAGCGGTTTCTTACGCAGCCCTTCATGGTCACAGAGGCCTTTACCGGCACGCCCGGGACCAGCGTTGCATTGCGCGACACGCTCAACGGCTGCCGCGCCATATTGGAAGGGGCCGCAGACGATTGGGCAGAAAGTTCGCTTTATATGGTCGGCACATTCGCTGATGCGCGCGAAAAAGAGATTGCCATCCGTGACACACTCCTTGGGGCAACGCCATGAGGCTCAGGATCAATACCCCCCTGCTGGTCGTGGTGCATGAGGATATCGACAGTCTGCGCGCGGAAGACGCAAGTGGCAGTTTCGGCATCCTGCCCGGCCATGCGCCATTTGTGACATCCCTTGCCATTTCGATTGTGAGTTGGCGCAGGGGTGGGGCAGAGCATTTTTGCGCCCTGCGCGGCGGTGTGCTGCGCGTCAGTGAAACATCCGCGATTGACATTGCAACCCGCGAGGCCGTGACCGGGGATCACCTTGAGACCCTCGATAGCGACGTTCTTGCCCGTTTCCATTCACAGGCCAACATCGAGAGGGTTGAGCACGTGGAGACGATGCGCCTGCAGTTCAACGCGATCCGCCACATGGTCAGCCGGCTGAAGCCGCGCGCAGATATCGGTGAATTCAGGTGACACAGGATGAACAAACGCCACCCGAAGTGGACCCTCTGGTCACGCAGGCGCGGTTGCGCCGAACCCGGCGCATGCGCTGGCTGCGCGAGGGTGACATGTCCGTGGGACGGCGATTGGCGCAGATCGGTGTGCTGGGTTGGATCCTGGTGCTGCCGACACTGGCGGGGCTGTTTGTCGGGCGCTGGCTGGATGCGCGCTTTGAGGCCGGCATCTTCTGGAGCGCGGCATTGCTGCTCTTGGGGGTTTGCATCGGGGGCTGGGCTGCATGGAAATGGATGAACGCAGAATGACCGAACCAATGACACCGGGGCTTTTCATCACAGTTGCGGCCTTCTTCTTGGGCGGCATGCTGATGGGTTTTGGCTATTTTCACGCGCTGCGCGCGACGGCATATCTGATCGTTTGCGCCGGTCGCCCGCTGCATGCCCTTGCGCTGACATTGGCGCGTGTTTGCGTCTTGGTCAGTGGCTTTTACATCGCGGTGCATCTGGGCGGGCCTGTCTTGCTGGCCATGTTTGCGGGCCTGCTTTGTGCCAGGGCCGTGATGCTTCGACAGACAAGGAGGGACGCAGTTTGAATTCGCCGCTGGACACATTCGTTGTCTACCAACTGGGCCCGCTGGCCATTACCCGCGCCATCATCACGACATGGGGTATCATGTTTGTGCTTGTCACCGGTGCCTATGTGCTGACCCGCAGATTGACGCTGACCCCCACCAAATGTCAGGCGACACTGGAGCTGATTGTTGCAACGCTGGACACCCAGATCGCTGAGACCAGCGGGGCCGATCCCGCGCCTTACCGCAGTTTCATTGGCACTTTGTTCGTTTTCATCCTTGTCGCGAACTGGTCCTCGCTGCTTCCGGGGGTCGAGCCGCCGACGGCCGGGTTGGAAACAGACGCGGCGCTGGCGCTGCTGGTCTTTTTCTCGGTGATCTGGTTCGGCGTGCGCAGTGACGGGATCGGCGGCTATCTGAAATCATTTGCGACCCCCAATCCGATCATGATCCCGCTGAACATCATGCAAAGCCTGACGCGGGTATTCTCCATGTTCGTGCGCCTGTTCGGCAATGTGATGAGCGGCGTCTTTGTCATCGGCATTGCAGCCTCTCTGGCCGGCCTTCTGGTTCCGATCCCGCTGATGGCGCTGGAACTGCTGACCGGGCTGGTGCAGGCCTATATCTTTGCGGTGCTTGCGATGGTGTTTATCTCCTCCACCCTCAAGGACGGCATGCGTCCTGCAACCGGACCAGACCCCAAACCATCCCCAGATAGAAAGGATACATGATGGATTATCTCGCTCTTGCCAGCATCCTGGGTGCCGTTTTTGCCGTGGCTTTCGGTGCCTTGGGTCCCGCCCTCTCAGAGGGGCGCGCTGTCGCTGCCGCTATGGACGCGATTGCGCGTCAGCCCGAAGCTGCCAATGCAATATCGCGCACGCTTTTTGTGGGGCTTGCCATGATCGAGACGACCGCGATCTACTGTCTCGTGATTGCCTTGCTCTTGCTTTTTGCCAATCCACTGCTGGCCTAGGATCATGCAGATCGACATCTGGGGCCTGGGCTTGCAGGCGGTGAATGTGTTGATCCTTGTCTGGCTCTTGAGCCGGGTGTTTTGGCGGCCTGTCGCCGCCGCAATCACCCGGCGACAAGAGACCGTCAGCGCCATGATCAACAAGGCCGAGGCACAACAGGCCAAGGCCGCAGCGACGCTGGCGGAAACAACGCAGGCCCGCGACGGCATCGCAGCCGAGCGCAGGGAGATACTGGAGGCGGCCAGAGCAGAGGCGGAAACCGCATCCAAAGCAACCCTTGCACAGGCCCGCACCACGGCAGATCAGATGATCACCGCCGCAAATGACACCATCCGCAAGCAGGCGGTCTATGCGCAAAAGGCACATGACATGCAGGCCACCGACCTGTCGCTGCAGATTGCCGCGACATTGCTGGCGCGGCTGAATGGACCGATTGCGCAATCCGCCTTTCTGGCTCAATTGCTGGAGGCCATTGGCAAGATGCCACAGGCCGATCGCGCGGCATTATTGAGCAGCCCCAAGGGCATAGAGGTGGTCTGTGCGGCCCAGACAACCGGGACCGCGCAGAAAACGATATTGAAAAAGGTGCAGACCGCCCTTGGCGGCACGCCTGATATCTGGTTCGCCGTCGATCCTGATCTGATCGGGGGGATCGAATTGCGCAGCCCGCATTTCGTCCTGCACAACAGCTGGAAGGCAGACCTGCAGCGGGTCCGCAAGGCGGTCAAGGATGCCGGATGATACCCCCGACTGGATCACCACAACCAGAAACGCGCTGCACGATGCCGTGCTTGGCCCTCGCATGGAACATAAGGGCCAGGTTGAGGAAATAGGCGACGGTGTCGCGATGATCTCGGGGTTGCGGGATGTGCGCCTTGACGAGGTATTGCATTTTGAGGGTGGACAGGTCGGTTTTGCCCGGGTCCTTGACCCTGACCTGATCGGATGTGTCCTGCTGGATGCCACCGAGGATGTACAGGCAGGTGATGCTGTCCATGGCACGGGCAAGGTCACCCGGGTTCCGGTGGGTGAGGCTCTGCTGGGGCGGATCATCGATCCGCTGGGCCGCCCGCTGGACGGCAAAGGGGTGCTGTCCGCCGACCTCACACATCCCATTGAGCAACCCGCACCCGCCATCATTGAACGTGATCTGGTTTCAGAACCGGTCCAGACCGGGATCGTTGTGGTCGACACTCTGTTCGCGCTTGGCCGTGGCCAGCGCGAGCTGATCGTCGGTGACCATTCAACCGGCAAGACAACGCTGGCAATCGACACCATGATCGCACAGCGCGACAGTGACATGATCTGCATCTACGTGGCTGTCGGGCAAAAGACCTCCAGCGTAAGGCGCGCCATCGACGCGCTTTTGGCACATGGGAACTTTTCGAACTGCATCGTCGTCGTCGCCGGATCATCGCAGGCACCGGGGCTGCAATGGATCGCCCCCTATTCAGGCATGACCATGGCCGAATATTTCCGCGACCGGGGTCAGCACGCATTGATCGTGATTGATGACCTATCCAAACACGCCGCCACACATCGTGAAATCGCCCTGCTGACGCGCCAGTCTGCGGGCCGCGAAGCCTATCCGGGCGATGTCTTTTATATCCATGCGCGGCTGCTGGAACGCGCCGCGAAACTGTCAAAGGCGCGTGGCGGTGGTTCACTGACCGCATTGCCGATTGCAGAGACAGAGGCCGGCAACCTGTCGGCCTATATCCCGACTAACCTGATCTCCATTACCGATGGGCAGATCGTGCTGGATGCGGCCCTGTTCCATCAGGGTCAGAAACCTGCGGTGGACGTAGGCCTCAGCGTCAGTCGCGTGGGTGGCAAGACGCAAGCGGCCGTGTTGCGACAGGCGGCCGCGACGCTCAGGCTGGATTATGCCCAGTTTCTGGAGCTGGAGGTCTTTACCCGCTTTGGCGGCATGCCGGACAACAGGGTGCGCGAACAGCTAACCCGTGGTGCGCGGATCAGAGAGGCGCTGCGCCAGTCTCAGCATATGCCTTATCGATTGTCCGATGAGGTTGCCCTGATGATTGCCGTGCAGTCGGGTCTTTTGGATTCCCTGCCGCCCGCAGCAATCGCCGCCTTTCGCGCGGCCCTGCCACAGTTTCTGGACAAGCAAGCCCCTGACACCATCGCAGCCATAAACGCGGCGGGCCGATTGGACCCCGCGATGCGCGCGCTGCTGATGGATGCGCTTTTGCGGCTTGCCACCAGATTGGCCCAGCCGGGCGCTAACCATACGGATACGGATAGTTCATGACAGAACGTCTGGCTGATATCCGCGCCCGGATCGAGGGCATTCAGCAACTTGGCGCTGTTGTAAATGCCATGAAGGGCGTCGCTGCTGCCCATGCGCATCTTGCGCAAACGCAGATCGACGCGGTCGATGGTTATGCCGCGACCATTTCTGCGGCCATGTCATCCGTCCTGCGCCCCCTTTCGACCGATGCAGCACGCAAGGCTGAGACCGCAGACAGCACGCCGGGGTTGCTGGTCTTTTGCGCCGAACAGGGGTTCGCGGGGGCCTTCAGCGAACGCCTGCTCGACAGTCTGGGCAGCGAAGCCGAGACGGCCGAATTGTTCCTGATCGGCACCCGAGGCTTGTCCATTGCGACGGCAAGGGGGATTAAGCCACATTGGACCGCCCCCCTTCCCTCGCATACGGCCGCCCTTCCCAAATTGGCCAACCAGATCACAACAGCGATCTATCAGGCTGTCGCATATGGCCGCATCGACAGTCTTGATGTTGTTTTTAACCGGTTACACACAGGCCGGCCCCAGCGGACAAGGCAGCGGTTGTTTCCGATTGATCTGGCCAGTCTATCCCCAAACACCACAGCCACCCGTCCGCTAACGCAATTGCCACAGGACACCTTGATCTACGCACTTGGTCAGGAATATTTTTACGCGCAGGTCTGCAAGGCCGCGCTGCACGCCTTTGCCGCCGAAAACGAGGCCCGGATGGAGGCGACGTCAGCGGCGGGAAACCAGATTGCGCGGGAGTTGGATACCTTTCAGGCGATGTTGCGCCGCGTCCGGCAAGAGGCGATCACGGCAGAGATCATCGAATTGGGCACCGGCGCGGCCTCAACCCAAACCCGCAGATAAAGGGCATTTGCAAAAGCTGATCCAGATCAAGGCGGCATCGCTGACGCGTTCTACCCTGTTCAAAAAGGGAGGCGGCTTTTGCCACCTTCTGGCAAAGGATCAATCATGTCGGACAGAAACAACGCAGATAGACGCGGGTCAGATCAGAACGGCGGGACCGATAGCCCAGCATCAAGGCGGGCCTTTTGCCGTTTTGCACAGCTTCGCCGCCGCTGCCAGATCGGGGTGGGCCCGTGACAGATGTGATCCTTGTTCTGAACGCAGGGTCTTCCAGCCTCAAGTTTGCGGTCTATCCCAAGACCGAAGGCGCAAACAGTCCACTGTTGCGGGGCAAGATTTCAGGCATCGGGACCAAACCTGTCTTTTCCGCACGGGACGCAGCAGGGCTTGAACTGCTACAGCACGGCTTTGCGCCGATTGATCCCAAGACGACGGCGGATGGTCTTATTCCAAATCTGCTGGATTGGGTTCAGGCACATTTGTCGGGTGCCACGATCTGTGCCGCGGGGCACCGGGTGGTGCATGGCGGGCCGCATCATGCAGGACCTGCTGTCGTCACCAAGACGCTGCTTTCTGATCTTGAGGCCCTTGTGCCGCTTGCACCGATGCACCAGCCCCACAATCTTGCAGCGATCAGATGCCTTGCCGCCAAAGCACCGGACATGCCGCAGGTCGCCTGTTTCGACACCAGTTTCCACCACACCCAAGACAGGCTGGCACAGATATTCGCCCTGCCGCGCGCACTGACCGATGAAGGCATCATCCGCTATGGTTTTCACGGTCTGTCTTATGAATACATTGCCAGCACCCTGCCTTCCTATCTGGGCAACAGGGCCGATGGGCGCGTGGTGGTCGCGCATTTGGGCAGTGGTGCCAGCATTTGCGCCATGCAAAACCAGCGCAGCGTTGCGACCAGCATGGGGCTGACCGTGCTGGACGGGCTGATGATGGGGCGGCGCTGTGGCACGCTTGATCCCGGTGTCGTGCTTTATCTGATGGAAGAGAAACACATGAGCGCCCAACAGATCAAAACGCTGCTGTACAGGCAGTCTGGTTTATTGGGCGTGTCGGGTATCAGCAACGACATGGCCACCCTTGAGCAAACAGATGCGCCCGAGGCAAAACAGGCGATTGATCTGTTTTGCTATCGTGCGGCCCGAGAAGTGGCCTCTCTTGCGGTCACGATCGGAGGGCTTGATGCGCTGATCTTTACCGCCGGGATTGGCGAAAATTCTGCTACTGTGCGCGCAGACATTTGCGCGCGGCTGCGCTGGATGGGCGTTCGGATCGAGGCTGCCGCAAACGTCCAGAACGCAGCCCGGCTCAGCCCGCGCGGGGCAGATATTGAGGTGCTGGTCATCCCTACCGACGAAGAAACAATCATCGCACAGGCAACCCGCGCATTGACCTGCGGCGCGGGGGCCGCCGCCCAAACATAGTGTCAGGGCAACGGCGGCAAGCTGTCAAAGGGCGAATGACCTTTCAAAAACAGGCGACGCGGCGTTCAGGACGCGAGAGAGAAGCTGATCTGCACGTTTGAATTCACGGGCAGCATTTGCAGCTCCAGCAGCGGCTTTTTGTTTTTCGAAAGCCTTGAGACGATCCTGTTCGCAGGCTTGCCAGCGATGCAAGGTCTGCACTGATGGGCATCGAAATCAGGCAATGTCACCTCGGGGAACAGCGTTGCAATCTCCTCGCGGCCCTCGGCGCTCAGGGTCTGCAGCGCCTCTTGGCCCAGGTACAGGCTTTCGGCGGGTACGCCATTGGCAATCACGATCTCATGGTTGTCGAACAGGATGTGGAAATAGGTCACGGCCTGAATATCCTGCGCCGTCTCTACCCCGTTGAGCCGCAGCAGCTGGCGGGCAGAGATCAGGATTTCGGCGGTTCCGAACATGCGCTGCGCGACCTTCGATGTGACCAGAAGTCGGTGCTGCGGCGACACGATCAAATCCCGGTCCAGCATCTGGATGCCAACCGCCTCTTTGCGGATGCGGATGGGGCGTAGTTTTTCATTCGCCGCCAGTTCCTCTGCGGTTACCTTGCGGGCACCGATCCAGCGCAGCGGCTGGAAGCCGTGGTCCATGGTCTGAACCAGATCACCGGGGCGCAGGTCCTCGACCGCAACCTCGCCGCCTGCGGTGGCAATCATCGTGCCGTTGGCAAAACACACCACGCCGGTGTTGTCGGCGGTAAAGCTGGCGGGCGTGGCCCCCTGCATGGTGACGGAACCACCGCTGAACTGCGTGTTGTCGCTGTAATCGGTCGCATTGCCTTCGTTGTCCAAGGCGTTTGACTGGTTGAAGATGCCATCATCCGCAAAGTCGGCACGCAGCTCATCCATGCTGTCGTAATAGGCACCAAGGTCGATGAAATCATTGTTGGTGATGTCGCCATCGCCCAGCGCACCGGTGTTGCCAAAGTTGAAGTCGGTGATCGTGTCATTGCCGTCACCGGGGGCATAGGTGAACGTGTCATTGCCGGCCCCACCGGTGATACTGTCGTTACCCGTACCGCCATCGATACTGTCGTTGCCACCACCGCCGTCGATGGTGTCATCACCGCCATTGCCCGCGATCACATCGTCACCGGCAGTAATCAGATCACCGCCGCCGTTTGTGGCACCCGTGCTGTCATCATAGCCGACGCCCATGACCTCGCCGGTTTCTTCGCCGTCGACCACGCCGTCAGGTCCGGTCAGGATCGTCTCGATCTGGCTGAACTGAAGCGTGGAGCCATCGGCAAAGGTAATGGTGCCCGTCGTCGCCCCAGCGTCAGTTGCATCGGCCGTTTGGCTGATTGAGAACGGACCCACGCCGCGCAGGTCAAGGGTGTCGTTGTCGGTGTTCTCGTCGGGACCATTGCCACCAACGATGACATCGCCCGCGCCGTCGGCCGCAGAGCCGATGACGAACGTATCATCCCCGTGTCCCCCCACAAGCGTGTCGGCACCCGTACCGCCTGTGATCGCGTCGTTGCCGGTGCCACCATCAATACTGTCGTCGCCACCGCCGCCATCAATGGTGTCATCGCCGCCCATGCCTTCGATCACATCATTACCGGCAGTAATCTGATCACCACCGCCGTCTGTGGCACCCGTGCTGTCATCATAACCGACGCCCATGACCTCGCCGGTCTCTTCGCCATCGACCACGCCATCGGGATCGGTCAGGATCGTCTCAATCTGGCTGAACTGAAGCGTGGAGCCATCGGCAAAGGTTACCGTACCGGATGTGGCACCCGTGTCTGTTGAATCAGCAGACTGCGTGATCGTGACCGGCCCCGCGCCGCGCAGATCAAGGGTGTCGTTATCGGTGGTGTCGTCGGGGCCATTGCCGCCTTTGATGACATCGCCCGCGCCGTCGGCCGCTGAGCTGACAACAAAGGTATCGTCGCCGCCTTCGCCGAACATGGTGTCGGCACCCTCACCGCCGATGAGCACGTCATCGCCGCCTTCGCCATCGGTGACCACTTCGCCAACACCGCCGCCGAAATACGCGGGGCTGATCCAGACCGAATTATCGCCATAGTGGGTGATGAACACCTTGGTCAGCGGTTCGTTGGCCATATAGGTGAATGTCGAGGCGGGATCCTGGATACCCGCGCCGCTCTGGTTGTTGGTCACGCCAAAGGACGACGACGTGGAGGTCGGATCAAACGTCAGGTCAGACCCCACGACGACTGTTGCAGTGACCGCTTGCCCAGCCGCATTGATGGCCGAAATGTTGACGGTCTCGCCGGGCTGGATGCCGCCGATGACCACGGCGAACCTTTCGACGTCCTCACCGCCGAAGTCCCACCTATGCGACTGGGCCCCTTGACCATTATTATTCAGTGCAGAGCGCCAGGCGTTTTCGGATCGTGTCGCGCCCCCCGTGTAGCTGTCGGGCAACTCACCGATATAGACGGGGAAGGACACACCGTCGTCGCCGCCAACATCGTCAGGTTGCCAACGGGCCGTCACTTCGCCGAAAGTCTGCGTTCTGCCAGCGGTAAAATCAAACGTGCGGATGCCGATCTCGGTGGGGGCGTCGTTGCTGTCGCCATAAAGGATGTCATCGCCAGCGCCACCTGCGACGGTATCGTTGCCGGCAACGGTGCTTGAATCGACCACCGTATCAGTGATCGAGGCGGAAAAATCACCAAAGACCGTATCGGATCCGGTATTTCCCTCAATGCTGTCGTCGCCCGATCCACCAAAGACCAGATCGTCGCCAAGGCCCGCATCAATCGTGTCATTGCCGCCGTTGCCGAGGACCACGTCATTGTTGCCATCGGCCCCGTCGATGGTGTTGCCACCACTGTTGGTCGCGCCAAGGCCATCGTCATAGCCGGGGTTCATCACCTCGCCGGTGTTTTCGCCGTCGACAATATCCGTGGGGGCCGGGTCTGTCAGGATCGTCTCGATCCCGCTGAAATTCAGCGTGGAACCATCCAGGAAGGTCACCGTGCCGCTGGTCGCACCGGTATCATTGAAATCTGTCGTTGACGTGATCTTGACCAGGCCCGCACCACGCAGGTCAAGCGTGTCGTTGTCAGTACTCTGGTTCGTGCCGTTGCCGCCACTGATGACGTCGCCCGCACCTTCTGCCGAAGAGCTGACAATGAAGGTGTCATCGCCGTCTTCGCCCTGCATCGTATCCGCACCCGCGCCGCCGGTGATGGTGTCGTTACCTGTGCCGCCCAGCATGGAATCGTTGCCACCCTGACCGTACATCACGTCGTTGCCGCCGCGGCCGTCTATGGTATCGTCACCCTCAAGCGAGCTGGAATCCGTCACAGGGCTGCCAGGTGCGCCTGCAAAATCACCGTAGAGGGTGTCATTGCCTCCACCGCCGTTGATGCTGTCGTCACCTGAGCCGCCGTAGACCTCATCAGCACCGGCACCAGAGCGGATCGTGTCATCCCCGCCGTTGCCGTAGATCACATCATCGTTGCCGTCTACGCCGTCAATCTGATCACCACCGCCGTTTGTGGCACCCGTGCTGTCATCATAGCCGGCGTTCATGACCTCGCCGGTTTCTTCGCCGTCGACCACACCGTTGGAACCGGTCAGGATCGTCTCGATCTGGCTGAACTGCAGGGTGGAGCCATCGGCAAAAGTTATGGTGCCGGTCGTCGCCCCCGCGTCAGTTGCATCGGCGGTCTGGCTGATGGTGAACGGACCCGCGCCACGCAGGTCAAGGGTGTCATTGTCGGTGTTCTGGTCGGCACCGTTGCCACCAACGATGACGTCGCCCGCCCCTTCTGCCGCAGAACCGATGATGAAGGTATCATTCCCGTCACCACCCACCAGCGTGTCGGCACCCGCCCCGCCCCTGAGCGCGTCATTGCCGGAACCGCCCTCGATGCTGTCATTGCCGGAACCGCCAACCACGGTGTCATTATCCGCGCCGGTCTGGATGATCAGATCACCAGTGGCCAGGCTTGCATCATAGCTGTCCGCGCCGCCGTCGGACATGAACACTTCGATGTCTTTGAAGGTGGTGTTGTTATCCGTTTGCCCGCTATTGTCAGAGTTAAAGGTGACGGTTTCGCCAAAATTACCCCAGGTGGCGTCAAGCACGTCTGTGCCGTCCCCGCCATCCAGGTAGTCATCAGCGGATAGTTCCAGCGTGTCATTGCCAAGACCGCCATAAACAGAGTCAGATCCAGGGCCGGGCCGCAAGAAATCGTCGCCCTCGCCACCATAGATATGGTCATTGCCGCTGCCACCCAGGATCGTGTCGTCGCCGCCATTGCCGTAAATCGTGTCGTCGCCCGAGCCGATCTGGTCACCGTCCGCGTCGATATATGTGTTATCCATATATTCGCTTGTGCCCAGACCATCGACCACGCCATTCGGCGGCGGCGGTGGCAAAAGCAGGTTTTCGATCTCGTTAAAAGTGATGGTCTGGCTGTTGCCATCGGCATCGAACACAACAACGGAGCCAGAGGTGCTGTTGGTGTCCGGATCGGTTGTCTGAACCAGATTGTCATA
>JAFMGZ010000099.1 GCA_017854855.1 Sulfitobacter sp.
GGTGCAGGCCCCGCCCCGGTGGAACCCGGTCTGGCGCAATATCTGGGCAGCCATTGGACCCGCTATCAGACCACGCTGCACCATGTGGTCGATTGCGCCCCGCGCGACATTCTGGATGTGGGGGTCTTTCCGCCGCTGGCCTTTGAGGCGATGGTCGTCAACGCCCTGCCGGATGTGAAAATGAGCGGCGTCTGGGAAGGGCCCAACCCCTACCGGCAATCGGTCAAAAGCCTGAACCCCGCCTATCCTGATTTTGATATCGAGTTGCGCCCGGCCAATATTGAACGCGATGTCATGCCCTACAATGATGCCGAATTCGACATGGTGCTGGGCATGGAGATCTTTGAACATCTCGCCCTCGATCCGCATTTCTTTTTGTGTCAGGCCGCGCGTGTGCTGCGCCCCGGCGGGCATATCATCCTGACCACCCCCAATGTGGGCAGCCACCGCGGCGTGCAGAAAATGCTCAACCGGCAATCGCCCTATTCCTTTGGCATCTTCGTGCCAACGGGCGGCGTTTACGGCCGCCACAACCGCGAATACACCCCCCGCGAGGTCGAAGCGCTGGCCCATGGTGCGGGGTTTGAAACCCATTATCTGGGCACCGTGGATGTCTATGAAGACCATGTGGACCCTTCCACCGCGGCCCTGATGATCGCGCGCGAGGATGAATTGCACCTGCGCGGGGAAAACATTGTCTTTGTCGGGCGCAAGGCGGGTCCTCCCAGCGCACCGCCAGCGGGCTTTTACCATGGCGATCCTACACGGCTGTCAGGGCAGATCAGCGTCACCACCGATGAGACAGCAACAGGCCTGACCCAGATCACGGCGGCCAATACCTCAACCGGCTGGTGGCCTGCCTCGGGCGACAAGGCCACCGCACTTTTGGCCGAATGGATCAATGGTGAGGGTTATCTGGTCCATACCAATGTGGTTGTTCCGCTCAGCGAGGCCGTGGCCCCCGGTGCGCAGACCACCTTCAGCTTTCGGCGCGATGCGGGGGGCACCGCCCCGGATGCCGGCATGCTGAAACTGCAGCTGTTCCAGACCGGCGTCGGGGCCTTTACCGGCACGGGACGGGCCAACCAGCTGATGCTGCCCTGCTCTGAGGCGGCATTCCTGGCACTTGCCAAACAGGCGCTGTGATGCAAAGCGACGCGCCGCAGCCCACGATCCATTGGGTCAGCCCCCTGCCCCCCGCGCAGACCGATATCGCCCATTACACCGCGCGCATCCTGCCCGCGCTCAGCACCCGCGCCGAAGTGATCTTATGGACCGATGCGCCGGACTGGGACCTGAGGCTTGAGCGGTATTGCACGGTCAAACGTTTCGACCCCGATACGGTACTGCCCCGCGATTTCACCGCCGCCCGGCGCGGCACCGGGCCAGAGATGCTCTTTGTTCATATCGGCAATTCATGGGTCTATCACGCAGGGCTGATGCGGCTGGTGCAACGTATGCCCGCCATCGTGGTGCTGCATGATCTGGCCATCCAGGAGCTGATGATCGAGGCCGTCGAATACGAACAATGGGAAGCGCCCGCCTATCTGGCAGGCATGGAAAAATGGTACGGGGCCGAAGGGCTGGCAACCGCTCAGGCCTGCCTGTCCAAGGATGAAAAAGGCGCGGCCATCAGCGCCCGCATGCCGGGGTTCGAGCTGGTGCTGGACAAGGCCCGCGCGGTGCTGACCCATACCCGTGTGGCCCGCGATGCGGTGACCGCCCGCCTGCCCCATCTGCCCTGTCCCCTGCTGGCCCTGCCCTTTGAGGTTGGTCCGGCCCCCGCCGCACAGCCCCCCCGCAGCGGGCCCTTGCGGCTGCTGCAATTTGGCTGGATCGGTCCCAACCGGCGGCTGGAACAGGTGCTGGAGGTGCTGGCCCGGATGCCTGCGGATTTCGACTACCGTCTTGATGTGATGGGCAAGATCTGGAACCCCGATATCATTCACGCCAAACTGGCCGACCTGGATCTGGGCGCGCGCGTGCGCCTGCACGGCTTTGTGCCCGAACCGGTGCTGGATGATGCGCTGCGACAGGCCGATCTGGTGCTGAACCTGCGCCATCCCAGCATGGGCGAAGCCTCTGGCAGCCAGCTGCGCATCTGGAACGCAGGGGCGGCATCCGCCGTCACCCGCGAAGGCTGGTATGCGGACCTGCCAGATGATGTGGCCTATGCCATCGATCTTGAGGATGAAGCCGCCCAGCTTGAGGCCTTGTTCATGACACTGGCCGCCGACCGCAGCCAGACCCAAGGCATCCGCCGCGCAGGCCGCGCGTTTTTTGAGGCGCATCACGCGCCGGACACCTATGCCGATGCCATCGTGGCTCTGGCCCATGACACCGCAAAAGGTGCAAATCAGACCCTAACACGGGGCAGTACGCAGCGGTTGCATGCCCAGGGCAGTTTCACCGCCTTGGCTCAGACCCGGCTCGACGCGCTCTAGTTTACAAAAGGCATCAGGCGGGCGCGCCCGCCGCGTTCGGCCACAAACCGCGCGCCCCATTCTGAGAAATGCGTCTCGTCCCACATCAAGGGGCGGCCGTCGGCGTTGAGCATGTGACAATCGCCCTTGGCACAGAACATCGACAGGATGTCGATCAGTTCAACCGTATCCTGCTCTGCGATCAGCGCATTGGTGGGCGGGGTCCAGTGGCGGATGTTTTCATAGGCAAAATCGCCCAAACCCTCGGTGGTGCCCAGCTGGTTGGCCAATTGCACGGGGCTGCCATTCAGCGTCTTGTTGCCCACCGCATAGATCGGCGCATCGGTGCGCGCGGCCAATTGCGCAAAGGAGGCGGGCATCACCGGCAGCGAGGTATCACGCCAGGCAAAGGCCAGGATCACCACATCCGCATTGTCCCAGGCAGGCCCGGTCACGGCTTCGGTCATCATGCGCGGGCAATCTGACTGCAGGTTGGGGTCCTTGATGGACAGCGGGTTGTCCTTGGTCAGGAAGGTCTCCAGCATCTCACCCTCAAGATAGGGGATGTTGCAGGTGGTATGGATCGGACGGGTGATCAAATCGACCTGTGTCTCGGCCTCCAGCGCTTGCAGCACATTCACGTAATCCGCGGCTTGCGAATCCCCGATGATCAGCACATTGGGTTTGTCGGTGGCATAATCTTGTTGCTGCTGCAGTGTGACGAAATAGGGCCAGAGCGCCTTTTCCATCGCCCACATGTCCAGCGTGTTCAGTGAATAGAGCGCATCAGGTCCGCGCCCCGGCCAGCCGCCCTTGGCCCAGGCATGCAGCGGCAGGGCCATCGCCACGATCACCACCAGCGCAGAGGCACGCCATGCGCCCCAGACCAGATTGGAGCCGCGCCGCAAAGGTTGCTCCACCCCGTAAAACAGCGCCGCTGTGGCCAGTGCCACGACCCCCAAAAGCCCCGCTGTCTGCAGTGGCGTGGCAGGGTCCTGCATCAGGTAGGCTGCAAAAACCACCACCGGCCAATGCACCAGATAGGCCGAATAGCTGACATCGCCCAAGACACAAAGCGGCTTGTTAGAGACTATTTTTGACAATGACGCCCCGGTGCCGATCCACAGCAGCACCGCCGTGGCAAAGATCACCGGCAAGGTCGCAAGGCCGGGGAATGTGGTCAGTTTGGAATAGATCAGAAACACCGCCACCAGCACCGCCAGGGCCCCCGCATACAGCGCCTGACGCAGGGCCGCGTTGCGCGGCACCATGCCCTGACCCAGATAGGCCAGCCCGCCGATGCAAAATTCATAGCCCCGCAGCGGCATCATGAAAAACGCCCCCGTCGGATCCGCCCGCATGGCCCAAAGACCGGCAAGGCATGACACAACCCCCACAGCCGTGATCAGCAGCGCCAATCCCAGACGCCCCATGCGCGCCCCCAGCAAGATCACAAAAGGCCAGACCAGATAGAACTGGATTTCCACCGCCAGGGACCAGGTGTGCAACAGCGGCTTGCGGATGGCCTCGGAATCGAAATACCCCGCCTCGGCCCAGAAAAAGATATTCGACAGACCCAAGGGGGCCAGGATGCTGACCTGGGCCAGCCGCTCCAAATCAAAGGCGGCAAAGACCACGACCCCCACCGCAAAGACCGCCACCGCCGTGGCAAACAGTGCGGGAAACAACCGGCGGATCCGGCGCAGAAAGAATGGGCCGTAAGCCCAGCGGCCTTCCTCGACCTGGGTCAGGATGATGCCGGTCATCAGATAGCCGCTGATCACGAAAAAGATGTCGACCCCGACAAAACCACCGGAAATGGGGGGGATGCCGAAATGATAGAGAATGACGGCAATCACGGCCACGCCCCGCAGGCCCTGAATATCTAGACGACGCTCCATAGTGCTCTCCGGTGGTCTCTAATCAATCATGTTAAAAATTCTGGCGGACCATAGGGCACGGCCCGCGCCTCAGCCATAGCTGTTGCGCTGCGCGGTGAACATCGCGGCATAGAGCCCCTCATTGGCCATCAGCTCCGCATGAGAGCCCTGTTCAACCACCGATCCTT
>JAFMGZ010000100.1 GCA_017854855.1 Sulfitobacter sp.
CACTGGTGCCCAGCTTGGCCCCGCCGATGATGTTCAGCACAAAGGTGCTGGCCTGTTGCGCCCCTGAGTTCAGGTTGGTTGTCCAGAAATCAAACCCTGCCGCATCAGGAGTCCGCCCCAGAACGTTGCTATAGACCGTCGTGACAAAGGCCGATGTATCGGCCGTATTGGGATAGAGTGCTTTCGCCTCGGCCGATTGGGAAAAGAAGCTGGCGATGGTCGCCATATCCATGCCTTCGGCCAGTTTGTCAGCCCAGAAAAACAGCCCTTCGGAATCTGCCGCACGGTTGAAATAGGCCACATACATTTCAGCCAATTCAGTAAACTTTGCCCCTGACAGCTGCGTGGCAGAGCTGAACTGGTTCAGGTCGATCGTGCCATTGGAAAACTGGATTGTCTCCACCCCGGTGACCACATCCTGCCCTTCGGATCCGTTGCGGTCGGCAATGCGGATGGTGCCGTTCTTGTCGATGGTCACCGTGGCCGCTGCGCGGGCGGCGTTCATGATCAGCGTATCGGTGCCGCCACCGCCGTTAAAGATGTCATTGCCGCCGCCACCGGTAAAGACGTTATCCGCCTCATTGCCCGTGACCGTATCAACCCCGGCCCCGCCAATGACATTCTCAACCACCACGCCGTTGGCAATGGTAAAGCCGCCCTTGATCCCCGTGGCCCAGGACACATAGCCCCCCGGCGCATCGCCCAACAGCGAAGCCGCACGCAGGTCAATCGTGGTGCCCCCCGTGACCCCCGCCGCAGAGAGCGTATCCACACCGCCCGTATCCCAGATCGCCTGCCAGCCCGTGCCCACAGCATTCTGAGAGGGCAACAGATAGGTGTCATTCCCGGTATTGGCCGCCCGTGCCCCATAGGCGAACTGCGCCGCCGCGATATCCAGCGTCATCGGCCCCATGGCATTGCCAAAGGCCAGATCAATGCGCGGCTCCAGGTCATAGCCCACGTTATAGGACAGGGTTGTCCAGATGTTCTGGTTCATGTTGTTGGTGCCCAACACGTTTTCACCGCCTTCGGTGACACCGGGGAACAGCGTGCTGTTATGGGGGTGATAGATGCCCAGGTTATGCCCGATCTCATGCACCAGCGTGAGATAGCTGTCGCCGCCGACGGAAATGTATTGCAGCGCATTGCCTGCGGCGGCTGTCTTGTTGGTGGCGGGCACGTCCCCGTCGACAGGGGCTGTTGCCTCTCCCAGAACACCGTCAGGCAGGTTTGTGATCTGCATCAACACCGTGGCGTTTTCGCGCGCTGCGGTTTCTTCGATATTGAGGTTGATCAGTTTTTCCCAGGAATCCCAGGCCAGCCGCACCGCCGCCTTTTCGCTATCGGACCAGCCCCGCGCATCTGTATCAAAGAAATAGCTGATCGTAGAGCCGGGCGTATAGACCACCGGTGTGTTCTGCCCCCGTGCGGCTTCGGTGGTAAGTCCATCAATATATGGGTTGCCGGATGCATTTGGTAATGTGGTGATAAGCAAGGCAGAGCCCTCCTGAATGAAATGTATATGCCTGTTCGGCCAATGCCTAAACTGTCACCCAATCCATAGAGTTGCGTCAACAAAAAAGGCCCGCATGACGTGCATGGGGCCTTTCTTCATTTCTGTGACAGGCGGCGGGCACTTGGGTCCGCCGCCTGCATATTCGGTGTTCAAGCGTTTTCGAAAAACGCCTTAGAATGTATATTCCACAAAGTCGGTGTTGGTCAGACCCGTCAGCTGCGCAAGCTCCGTGATATTGGTGAATTCCGCAGTCTGGCTCCGGCTGCTGGTTGTGGACCAGTCATTGTCATACCACAGCTCGCCTTTGCCCGTGGTCTGGTTGAACACCAGCACATAGGCCTCGACCGCAGCGGTGGTCGTCTGTGTGATCTGGTTGGAACTTGCCCCCGATTGCAGTTCAACCACGCGGTGGTTTTCCGCATTGCTGATATTGGCAATGACCTGCAGGTTCTGCACATAGTCAGAGCTGTTCAGCGTCGTGCCGGAACTGGATTCGTTGGTATTGCCGAAATCAAAACGATTGAGGCCAACCTTGTCCACGCCGCTGGCAAAATCCTGGATCTTGTCCGTGCCGTTCCAGTCGGAAAAGCGGAACTGGTCTGTGCCGTTATTCCCCGTCAGGACGTCATTTCCGCCCAGACCATAAAGAATGTCATTGCCTGATCCACCCTGCAGGGTATCCGAAGACCCGGACCCCGCGATCCGCAGCGCACCGCTGGCGTTGGAACCATCTAAGTTCACCCCGGAGTGGAAGCCGCGTTCATCGGATGAGGCGGTCAGCGCCACCCCGACCTCGGCGGTGATGGTCAGCGCCTGTGAGCCCGAAATGCTAAAGTTGTTGGGGCCACCCTGGTTGTCGAACGCATAGTAATTGTTGCTGCCAGTATCGACCGCGCGAATGACGTTTGCATTGGTGTTTGTCCCGCTTGAGACGATTTGAACCGATGAGATATTGGAATTTCCAAAACCCACGGCAGCCGTGTCATTGCCCGAATTTGAATCGGCAAGGATGCGCACTTCGCCGTTGGTGGCGGCATTGGCGCGCAGTTCAAACTTCAGCGATTGGCCAGCCGTATCGGCAGAAAAGCGGATGGTCTCATCGCTTTGACCGACGTCCGTTGCGAAAACGAATGTGTCATTGCCTGTCACACCGTTGATGTTGGTCCGGCTGCCATTGGACGACTGCCCTGCAAAGACAAAGGTGTTGATCTGGGTGAAATCGCTCGCGTTCAGGCTGGAGGTTGCATTCTTGGCCTCAAGCACTTCGAAATTCGTAGCCTTGTTGACCGAGGTTGCAGACAGGTTGCTGAAAGAGTCGACCACAATTGTGTCGGTCCCGTTGCCCCCGTCCAGGTTCAGCGTGCTGGAGGTGTTGAAGATGGTATTGCTCAGCACCAGACGGTCACTTTGACCACTGCCCTTGAAGGACAGATCAGCCTCGGTTGTGGCATTGGCATCAATCGTCAGGCCGCCGCCTGTCATCGCAGATGCATCAACGGATTTCAGACCGGCGAATTGTCCCGATACGTCTTCCAAGCTCAGCGCCTGCGATCCGGTCACCGTGATCGTCTGCAAGGTCATGCCGAACAGGTCGATAAAGGAACCGGTGGTGCCAGCCGCGTCAACGGTGATTGCCTCAAAGTTCTTATCGATGGTGTTGGCTGTCGCATCGGTGGTCAAGAAGCGTGCAAAATCCGTCACCGAGCCAGAGTTTTCCACGTTCAGGGTAATCGCATCGGCAGAACCGCTGGTGTCGCCTTTGAAATTCGCAAAAAACAGGCCTTTGACCTCTTTCATGCCCAGCGTCGTGCCCATATCGACATTGCTGACGAGGGTCGTGGCGTTACTTGCGTTTTGCTGCGTCGTAACTTCCGTCTCGCCTGTGATCGAGTTGAAGTCGAGCCTGAAAATACCGCTGGTCGCATCCTGATTGGTGATGACCACCTTTTCCAGATCCGTGGCGACCGGTGATACGGTAGCTGTGGTCCCACCGGTAGAGATGACGCGAATATTCAGCGTATCGCTGCCGGCACCCGCGGCGATGTTATCGCTGCTTTGCAAGGTACCGGTGTTTGTTTCAAAGGTGGCCGAATAGGTATCATCCCCGGATGTGCCCTGGGTATTGGCCCCATTGCCCCCGCCGCCCGGCTGGTCGGTGTTGGATGTCAGGAAGATGGTATTGCCTGGGCTGCCCGTGCTGCCGAAAAAGGCAGCATTATCGGCCAGACCTTTTGTAACGCTTGCAGGATCACTGGTGATCCCGTCCATGGCCGACTTGGCTGCGGCAGCGGCGGCAGCGTCAAAGGTAAAGCCCGTTTTGGCTGCAGCTTTGGCAGCAAAATCCAGACCAACGGTCTGTTTGTTGGCCATGATCAGCAAATCAAAGGTGGGGGGCGATGCGAAAGGCGCGTCCTTAGCCCCATCAATGATCCGCTGGATCATGTCACCCACAGGCACGGTACCTGCTTTGATCACATTCACCCAAAAGGTCAGACCTTCAGCATCAGGACCCCGGTTGAACAGGTTGTTATAGACCGACACCACGAAACTTGTGGGGTCAGTAGTGCCCGGCGACACCAGAAAAGGGTACAGCCCCCGCGCCTCGAAACCTGCGGCAAAGTCTGCGGCAATCGTGTTGAAGGCGCGGCCGTTGTCGATCTGGTTGATCCAGAACTGCAGTCCGATCGGGTCCGGCGCGCGGTCAAAATACCCTGCGTAAAGTGATACAATTGCATTTATTTGCTGTTGTGTAGCCATTATGGCATCCCCCCATTTTTCGAAACAGTATACTAAAAATACTCTGAAAAATCTAGCACGCCGCCCTATGCAAGTATAGGTAATACTGCGTGGACACCGCTGCGGGTTCCTGCCCCTCGGGCCTGCTGGACCACCTGTCAGACAGATGCCCCGATCCCCCGAATGTTTCGCGCGCGAAACATTTTCAGCCTGTGCGCAGCAAGGCCTC
>JAFMGZ010000060.1 GCA_017854855.1 Sulfitobacter sp.
AGGGCAGCCCATCTTTTTCCTGTGAGAAGAAGAGATTTGAGCGCCAGCGGGAAAACGCAGGCTGTTGACGATGCGCACTCTTCTTGCTTCAGGCATTTCGCAGCCGCGCCCCAGCATTGCAGCGGGGCTGAACTCACACGATGGGGACAAACCAATTCTAGCATTGGTAGGACCGAGGGGGTTCATCTGCCGTAGGACTCCGGAACATGTCCAGGATGTTATGAAATGACGTTCAAAACGAGTAATGAAACAACCAAGAATAGGATTGTCATTATCCCACCGCTCTTGATGAAATCAGTTACCTTGTAGCCTGCAGGTCCCATGATGAGGGCGTTAACCTGATGCGTGGGTATGAGGAATGAGTTTGACGTCGATATGGCAACGGTCAGTGCAAAGATCGCAGGGTCTCCACCAGCGGCAACTGCGATTGACACCGCGAGTGGCACTAACAAAACAGTGGCACCAACGTTCGACATGATCAGAGTAAAAACTGTCGCAATGATTGCAAGCCCTGCCTGTAAGGACCAAAGTGGCCAGCCATCTAGAAGAATAAGGACCTGCTGCGCGATCCAGGCCGCTGTTCCGGACGATTGTACCGCCTGTCCAAGGGGTATAAGACTTGCCAGCAAGAACACCGTGCTCCAACTGACGGCCTCATAGGCGTCGTCTATATCGAGCACGCCGGTCAGGATCATCCCGACAGCGCCCGTTAGCAGACAAAGAGATAGGCGCAGATCGGTGAACAGAATTAGGAACAAAGAAATTGCAAAGAACAGCAGCGCCCAACTCACCTTTGTTGGCCGCAGTTCTTCCTGCGGGAAATCGCTTGTGACCACTACGAAATCGCGATCACGGGTCAATCGTGTCAGGGCTTCCCACGTGCTGAGAATGACCAATGTATCGCCAGCAAGAAAGGGCACTTCGCCGATTTGCGTCGGTTTATGATCCTCAGTGGCGACAAGGCTGAGGGTTTCTTCGCCGCGATGGATGGCCAACATGCTGGCCCCGTATGTTTTACGAAACACGACGTCATGTGCACACTTTCCAATCAGGGAGGACCCCGGAGGGATGACCACCTCGGCGACACCGGATCGGGTCGGGGCGTAATCCTCGGCGAACACATCTAATTTTTCATGCAGGATGAAACCCGCATCCTGTGCCATGTGTCGGACTTCCTTTTTTCGGCCCAACACGGCCAACCGACAGGGCGCTGTGATCTCTGTTTGAATGATTGGTGCAAACCAAGTTTTTCCCTGATACGCGCTACCAATGATGTAGACATGGTATCGTTGGATGACGTCGTCAAACGTCTCCCCAACGACCGCGCTGCCTTCAGGAATGGTAATCTCGAAAATGTCCGTCTTAAGGCCGTATAGCTCTTTGAGATATTCCTTCATGGAACGCCCGCTTGTGGCATCGCCACCCTTTTTTGTCACAGGCAGAACCCAACGCCCAAAAATAACAAAATAGAGGATTCCAGTAGCAACCAGAGCGATGCCCACTGGTGTCACTGAAAAGAGCCCAAAAGTATCCATCTGCTGGGCCTCAGGAAGAGACTGATTGGCCGTCAGGATCAGATCATTCAGCAATATCAGAGGTGACGAACCTACCATAGTCATCGTGCCGCCAAGAATGGCGCAAAACCCCATCGGCATCAGCAATCTGCTGAGCGGGATTTCAGTTCGAACAGATATCCGGCTGACAACGGGCAAAAATAATGCGGCGGCACCGACGTTTTGCATAAAAGACGAAATAACGCCCACTGTGCCTGAGATGATTGGGACCACACGCCCCTCAGAGTTTCCACCATATTTCAGGATCAGCGCGGCAACTTTGCTCATCAAACCGGTCTTATCTAGCCCCGCGCCAATGATCATCACGGCAATGATCGAAACCACGGCGTTGGAGGCGAGACCATTGAAAAGCTGGCTGACGTCTGCAAGCGACCCAAGACCCGGGAGCTGGCTTAGGAGGCCCAGCAGCACCATTACAAGAATAGCCGCGAAATCTATTCGAACCACTTCTGAAACGAATAATATGACAGTGAAGCCCAATAGACCGAGGACAACCGCCATCTCAAATGTCAAACTGATTGGGTCCAATTCTTACGCCCCCTTGATAGAGTTTAGCAGATAGTGGCGATCTGCCAAATGATGAATTCATATGCTTGGAATCCCGGGGGACTGTTGAATTAGTTGGAAGGTTTGGTCACTTTACGGCGCTTGAGGTTTATCATGCCGCGCCAATCCCCTTTCAAGCACCATCGCTTGCCCCGTGATATCATTCTATGTGCTATACCTTGGTATCTGCACTACCCGCTTTCTTATCAGGACGTGGCTGACCTGCTGGCCGATTGTGGCATTGCTGTTGACCGATCAACTGAATTCCGCAGGGTCTAGAAGTTTGGCCCTGATTTGACGAAGCGGACCGAGAAATACCTGCGCCGTGCAGGCGTCGACTGGCATGTGGACGAGACCTATCTCAGTGTTGTTGGATAATGGCGCTACCTGTGGCGTGCGATTGATGCGAATGGCCAGATGGTTGATCTCCGCCTGACCACTCGCAGGGAAGCCAAGGCCGCTAAAGCCTTTCTCAACAGCACTATCGAGTGGGTTCGGCTCCACAGACCCGTCACGATCTGTACCGACAATGCGCACACCTACCGGCGCGTCATTCGTGAGATCAATCACCGATATGAACCATATTTTGACAGCATGAGACATAACGACCGAAAATGGCGAAAAACAGGATCGAGAGTGACCATGCCGCAATGAAACGGCTTCTCAGCTACAGGCAAAGATTCCGTTCCTTACGAACGGCCAAAGCGACCCTGAGCGGGATAGAGATTGTCCGAACAATCAAACCCGGACACATCCATCACTCGCAACCTGTCAGAATGAATGGAACAGTTCCATGTAGATACCTTAGGATGCTGGATCAGCTTGCATTGGGTGGATTGCCGTCGTTGTATGCGCTGACGGGCCGCCATTCCGAAATATCCTGCGTACTTCTTGGGAAATGCCTGTTCCGCCCAAGAGTTGCGTTTGATCTCTCGGAAGATCGTCGATCTGTGCTGTTTAAGAACGCGTGGCATCTCTGAGACAGGCACTTTTTCATGCTACCGAACATCGATACTGAGCCGTTCATGAATGCTCAGTTGCGTGTAAACAGATCCCATGCCAAACTCTCATATCAGATAATATATTGTTTTCTAATGGGGGCCGCACTTCAAAGTGGCGCGCGCCGACTACCTTGCCTTTTTCAAGAGCTATGCCGCAAAAAACCCAATTTAGAGACTGATATGATGCAAGATGATCCTGCCTATTTCCTGTACCATTCCATCGGGCTTTACCCGGACAAGGCCGCAGACATGGCCGCGGCACTGGCGGCGTTTTCGCACGACTGGGCGGCAATGGATGACGCGCAATGGCCATCGGTGCTGGGCGCGCGGGCCGCGTTTCTGCAGCTGTGGCAAGACCTGATTGACGCGCCCGAAGGGTCGCTGACCTCTGCCGAGAATGTGACGACGGCGCTGTTTTCCGTGCTGGGCGGGCTGCCCGGCGAACGGTTGCGCGGCAAGCGGGTGCTGATCGGGGCGGATTGCTTTCCCTCGTTGCATTTTCTGTTGAACGGGATGGCGGACCGTCTGGGCTATACGCTTGAGACGGTGCCGCTGCGGCAGGGGGATTTCTGGGTTCGTGATGAAGATATGCTGGCCGCATGGGATGAAAGCGTTGGGCTGGCGCTGCTGACCTTTGTGACCTCGACCTCTTCGCACCGGTGCGATCTGGAGGCGTTGATCGCGCATGGTCACAGGATGGGATCGCTGGTGGGCGTGGACCTGACGCAGGGCATCGGCATCGTCCCGTTTTCGCTGCATGATTTTCCGGCGGATTTCGTGCTATCAACTACGCTGAAATGGCTTTGCGGCACGCCGGGGGCCGGGATCATCCAGATGCGGCCTGATCTGATTGATCAGGTCAGGCCGCAATTGCGCGGCTGGTTTTCGCAGGACAATCCGTTTTCATGGGATCTGGACGCCTTTGACTATGCGCCCGACGCGCGGCGGTTTGACCATGGCACGCCCTCGGTCCTAGCCTGTGTGGGGTCGGTGCCTGCGCTGCGGTGGCATGCGGGGCAGGGGGATTTGCTGGGCCATAACCGGCTGCTGACGGCGGCAGTGATTGATGTGGCGTCCGATGCGGGTCTGACCATCGCCACGCCCCTGAACGAGGCGCAGCGGGGTGGATCTATCATGGTGGAACTGCCCGCGTCGGCAGAGCCCAAAGTGGTGGTGGACGGGTTGCGGGAGCAAGGGATTCACGTGGACGCAAGGGGGCGGATCATGCGGATTTCACCCGGTGCGGTGACCGAACTGCGCCATGTGGAACGGTTGTTTGCAGGGTTGAAAGCGCTGGTTTAGAGACTGAAAACGGTCCGGGTCACAGGGCGTTGAAAAAGCGCTGCATCCGATCCATTGCGTCTTGCAACACGTTGATTTCGGCGCATCCAAAGCAGACACGCAGGTGGCCTTCGCCTGCGGCACCGTAAAAACTGCCGGCCTCAACCACCACGCCGGTTTCGGCCAGCAGCCGGTCAGCGCAATCTTGGGCCGATAGCCCCGTGGCGGTGATGTTGGGGAAGGCATAGATCGTCCCTTCCACCGCGGCGCAGGTGACGCCGGGCATCTGGTTCAAACGTGCCACCACCAGATCGCGGCGGTCCTTGTCCCGCGCGACCATGCTGGCCAGCACCGATGGATCACCGGTAAGGGCAGCCAGAGCACCGTGTTGGACAAAGGTATTCACATGGGTCACTTCATTTGTCGTGATCTTCATGCAGGGACCGATCAGCGCGGCATCGGCAGCGATGTAGCCCAGCCGCCAGCCATCCATCGCATAGGCCTTGGTAAAGGCGAACATGGTGATGGTGCGTTCCTTCATCCCCGGCAGGGCGGCGATAGAGATATGTTTGGCCCCGTCATAGGTGATCTCTTCGTAGACCTCATCAGAGAGGACCAGCAGGTCGTGATCCTGCGCGATGTCAGCCAATATTTGCAGCTCATCCCAGGTATAGACGCGCCCTGTGGGATTGCAGGGGTTGATCAGCGCGATGGCGCGGGTGGCAGGCGTGATATGCGGCTCTATCAGGGCGCGATTGATGGTAAATCCGTTGGCCGCGTCCAGCGGGGTGATGGTGACGCGTGCCCCTGCCAGCTCGGCCTTGCCGATATGCTGGGGATAATAGGGGGCCAGCAGCAGGCATTCGTCGCCCGCATCCAGAAAGGCCATGAAAGCGGCAAAGGAAGCCTGCGTCAGCCCGTTGGTGACGATCACCTCATCCGCGCTCAGGTCCAGCCCGTTTTGGCGGCGCAGTTTATCGGCGATGGCGGCGCGCAATTCGGGGATCCCCTGAAGATCGGAGTAATGCACATGGCCTGCCTGTAGGGCGGCGATGGTGGCGTCCTTAATGTGCAAGGGCGTATCTTCGGCGGGCATGCCCAGTTCGAGGTGGATCAGATCGCCCTGCATCCCGACGGCCTTGGCAAACATGCCAAAGTTTTTGGGGCTGGTGTCTGTGATGCGGCGGGCAGGGCGGATGGGCATAGGGTGTTCCTTGGCAAGGGGCGGGTGCTTGGCTACATCTAGCTGAGGGATCATGAAAAGGGCAGGGGTATGAGCAAGATTGCGGTTGTGACGGGGGCGGCTGGTGGCATGGGCCGCGCGATTGTGGCGCGGCTGATGGGCGACGGTTGTGCGGTCGTCGGGCTGGATGTGGATGCACAGGGGCTGGCGGGAATGGCGCAAGAGGGGTTTACCGGAATTGTGGTGGACCTGATGGATGCACAGGCCATCCGCGCGGCCTTTGAGCAGATCGCGCAGGATCATGGCGGCGTTGACGTTTTGGTCAATAATGCGGGCACCTGTTTCATGTCGGAATTCCCCGAGATACCCGAAGATGAGTTCGAGCGGCAGATGGCGCTGAACTTCTCGGCCGCGTTCCATTGCTGTCAGGCGGCGGTCAAGCTGATGATGGGCCGCGAGGGCGTGCGCAAGATCGTCAACATCAGCTCAAACGGGGCGTATAATTTTGATGTCTTTGACCCGCCGCATTACCGCGCCTCCAAGGCAGCATTGGACAATCTGACCAAAGATCTGGCCCGCCGCTATGCCAATGATAAGATCACAGCCAATTCGATCGCCCCTGCGATGACCGAAACCCCGCTGTTCGGTGTCTTGAGCGAAGAGGTGCTGGCCAAGGCGATTGCCCAGATGCCCCATGGCCGCGCCATGCAACCAGATGAGATTGCCGCCTGGGTTGGGTTCCTGGTGTCGCCTGCGGGGGATGTGTCCAGCGGCAATGTGATCATCCTGAATCAGGGCCGCGATGTGCGGTGATGCATGATTGAGGGTTTGCGTTACTCAAACCAATCGGGTGCTTTTTTCAGGGCGGGCCATTGTTCGGGGCTATGGCCGAAAATGACCAATGCCTCGCGCGCTGTGGCCATTGCCATCAAACGGTCGCCATGATGGATCGCTTGTTCCACGTCCCATGAGCCTGCGAAGCCTTCGTCAATCTCAGACGCGCGGCTGATTGCATCTGAGGTCAGCAGCACCCAGCCGGTTTGGGGCAGCTGCACCATAAAGGCCAGTTGCCCCGGCGCATGGCCCGGACAGAGCAGCACGTCAAAGCCGTCACCCAACATCATATCCCCGGTCACCAGCCGGTAATCGCGATTAGGCCATTCCATCGCCTGTTTGCCAGACCAATACAGCGGGCGGGGCAGGGCGCGTTCAGCCGCAGCAATCAGGATTGGCGCATGAGGATAGCCCGCCATATCGCCGACATGGTCGATATGGGTATGGCTCTGGATCATCAGGGTCACATCGGATTTGCGCAGCCCCAGTTTGGCCAATTGCGGCCCTGGCATGTTTTCGCCCGTCACCGATAGAACGCGGCCAAAACTGCCCAGATCATCCTCGGCTGTGGCGGCATCTGCATCATCGGCGTATTTCTGGGGAAAGCCTGTGTCGATCAGGACGACCTCATTGGCGTCGGTTTCAATGACATAGCCGCAGATGCCGATGGTGCGGGGGCCTGAATGGACCTCGAACAGCCCGTAATCCAACACGGCCAGACGTTTGGGTTTGCCCCTGAGGGTGATCTGGGTACTCATGGGGCCATTGGGTAAGGGCGCGCTATGAAAGTCAAGATACACAGGTTGTTTCAACATCTGCTGGAAACGGTCGATGCCGCGCCGCAAGCGATTGTGGGGTTTTCGCTGTCAGGCTCCCCTGTGCTGGGGGACTATCTGGATGATCTGGACCCGAACCAGTCACTGGACTGGAACGGGCGCGATTTTCGCGGGCTGCCAGAGCTGCGCGATCATGTTTTGCGTCAGGCGGGGCTGATTGGGCTCTGTGACGCCAAAGACGTGCTGATCACCGCAGGGGCGGCAGAGGCGAATTATCTGGCGATCATGCAGCTGTTGCAGCCCGGTGATGAGATCGTTATTGAAACCCCCGGCTGGCCGCAGGCCGAGGTGCTGGCAAAGGCGATCGGGGCGAAGGTGGTCAAGGTAGAGCGGCAGGAGGCGGATGCCTGGGCCTTGCCGCTGGATGATCTGGCAAAGGCGGTAGGCCCCAAGACCAAGATGATTTTCATCACCAACCCCAACAATCCTACGGGTGATTTGCTGGGGCAGAGTGAGATGGCAGAGCTGGTGCGCATTGCCGATGGCGTGGGGGCCTGGCTGTTGGTGGATGAGGTTTATGCTGGGCTGGAATGGGACGGGCCGCGCGGGCCCTCCGTGGCGGGGATGTACGCACGTGGGATCACGACGGGATCGGTCAGCAAGGCGTTGGGCCTTCAGGGCCTGCGCACCGGTTGGCTGATCTGCCCGGATGCACAGATGGTCATGGATGCGGTGATCCTGCGTGAGAATGCATCAGAGATCATGAACATCATGGGCGAAGTGATTGCCGAGGTTGCCCTGCGCCCCGCGCGTTACGCGATGGCCATGGAAAAGGCGCGCAGCGAGGGGGCGGCGAACCTTGCGCAGATGGATGCTTGGGTAAAGGCCCAAGAGGGGCTGAGCTGGATCGCTCCAAGGGCCGGATTGATCGGATTGGGGCGTCTCCCCCAAGGCATCGACAGCGACGCATTTGCCAAGTTCCTGCTGGGCGATCCTTACCGGACCTTTCTGCTGCCCGGAAGCGCCTATGACCAGCCCGGCCATATCCGGCTGGGCGTGGGCGGCGGTGCCGGTGTCAACCTGTCAGACGGGCTGGACCGGCTGGCCCAAGCGCTGCGGGATTGGCCTTAGTAGGGCAGGCCCACGTAATTCTCGGCCATGGCCTGTTGGGCGGCGGGGCTTGCGCGCAGGAATTCCAGTTCTGCCACCTGCATCTTTTGGTCAAACTCGGTCTGATCGGGATAGCGGTGCATCAGCGATGAGAACCACCAAGAGAAACGCTCGGCCTTCCAGACGCGGGCCAAAGCCTTTTCTGAATAGGCGTCAATGCCGGCCTGACTGTTGTTTTCATAGAAATCGCGCAGGGCGTTATAGAGGTAATGCACATCAGAGGCGGCAGTGTTCAGCCCCTTGGCACCGGTGGGCGGCACGATATGGGCCGCGTCACCACACAGGAATAGTCGCCCCCAGCGCATGGGTTCGGTCACAAAGGACCGCAGCGGCGCGATGGATTTTTCGATGCTGGGACCAGTGACCAGCTTGTCCGCATATTCGGATGGAATGCGGCGTTTGAGTTCGGCCCAGAATGCCTCATCGCTCCAGTCTTCGGGCTTGTCGGTCAGCGGGCATTGCACGTAATAGCGGCTGAGGTTTTCGTTGCGCATGGAACACAGGGCAAAGCCGCGCGGGGAATTGGCATAGATCAGTTCATGATCCACGGGCGGTGTTTTGCTAAGGATGCCGAGCCAGCCGAAAGGATAGATCTTTTCAAACTCTTGGCGTTTGTCCGCCGGGATCGTCTGGCGGCTGACGCCGTGAAAGCCATCACAGCCTGCGACGAAATCACAATCAATGCGGCGGGCATCATCGCCTACGCGGTAGGTCACATAGGGCGCGTCTGACTCTGCGTCGTGGATCACCACATCCTCGACGTTGAATTCAATCTGCCCGCCTGCCTTTTCGCGCGCGGCATAAAGGTCACGTGTAACTTCGGTCTGACCGTAAACCACCACGTGGCTGTTGGTAAGTTTGGCAAAATCCACGCGGAATGCGGTGTCATTATAGGAAATCAGCGTGCCGTCATGGGGCATGCCTTCTTTGTCCAGCCGGTCCGCCACGCCCGCCTCGCGCAGCAGGGAAACCAGACCCCGTTCCAACACGCCGGCGCGGATGCGGCCCAGCACGTAGTCCTTGGTCTTGCGTTCAAGCACGATACTGTCGATGCCACGCGTATGCAGCAGTTGTGACAAAAGCAGTCCTGACGGGCCGCCCCCAATGATGACCGTTTGTGTTTTCATTGAATCCTCCGTTCCTAGAAATATTTAGTTTCTATAACGGAATGTAAAATGACATATTCTGCATTATACTTATCAAAAATGGCATGCAAATGGACCGCAGGATCAAATTTCGCCATCTGGAGGCTTTCGTGGCCATTGCCCGGACAAAGCGGCTGAAAATTGCGGCTGAGCAGTTGAACCTGACCCAGCCTGCAATTTCCAAAAGCCTCAAGGACTTGGAGGAAATTCTGGGTGTCCGGCTGATGCAGCGCGACCGCGCGGGCGTTGAACTGACGCCTGAGGGCAAGATCTTCATGCAATTCGCCGAGCAAAGCACCGTGGCCTTGACCCAGGGGCTGCATAAGATTGCATCGCTGAATGACGTGGGCGGGGCGATGTTGCGGATCGGTGTTCTACCAGCCGTGGCCGGACAGGTGTTGCCAGCGGCAGTTGCGCGGTTTCGCGAGATTTCGCGCAATACCACGGTGCGCATCGAAGAGGGGCCGCATGGCCATCTGGCGGACATGCTGCGGACGGGGGATTTGGATTTGGTCATCGGTCGGCTGGCGGACCGCGAGATGATGGAGGGGCTTTCTTTTGCTGCGCTGTATTCAGAACCTGTCGTGGCGGTTGCAGCCCCCGATCACCCCAAGCGGGCGGTGACCCGATTGGAGCAGATCATGGATGAGCTGATCCTTTACCCCCCCGACACTGCCGCGATCCGTCCCTTTATGGCGCGGCTGATGTTGTCACAGGGTTTGCCGTTGTTTGCCAAGCGGATCGAGACTGTTTCAGCGGGTTTTGGAAGGGCGGCGGTGCTGGGGCCGATGCGGCCCATCTGGATCGTGTCACAAGGTGTCGTCGAAGATGATCTGGCGGATGGGACACTGGTGGCGCTGGACATTGACATGACCTCGGCACAGGGACCGGTTGGCATGATGTCCTGGATATCCGAGACCCCAAGCACCTTGGTGTCTGTATTTCGCGATGCGCTGGCAGAGGCTGCGGCGGCTGGCCCTATCTGATCGCATAAAGCTGGACCTGCACGGCCTGTTGCAGGCGCGCGCCCACGCCGACAAACAGCGTCTTGTTAACCCAGTCATAGCGCGGATCGCCGGTTTCAAGCCGCGCATGGGTGCGCATGTAATAGCTGTTGTGATCCACCTCTTCGCCGCGCGCGATGGCGTCCAGCACCTCTTGCGGGCCATGGCGGTAGCCGTAATTGATGATCTCGATCGTGGCACCGTCATGGGTTTCCATTCCATAGCGGGTATCCAGTTCGGCCAGACCATTGGGGAAAATGGTCTGCCAATCCGCGCCAAGGTTCAGGATGCGCCCCTGCAGCAGGGGGCCCGTGACCGTGCCGCCCACAATCGGGATGATGCGCCGCTGGCCTGCGCGGCCCGTCCCCATTTCGCGGATCGGGTCAAGTGTCACACTTAGATCGCAGACATGTTCAAGCCGGGGGATGGGGAGGGTCATTGCGCACCTTTCAGGTATAAAACTGTTTACCTAGTTAACGTTTTATTGTACACACAACCGCAAGAATGCAAGGGGTGTGACACGTGGCCGGATCAGAGGAATCAAAAATCGCCGAACTGAAGCGTGAACAGGATGCCTCTGATCTGGAGGAATTTATAGGCTATAATCTGAAACGGGCCTATGTGATCGTTCAGAATGATTTTCGTGCGGCCCTGGGCAAGGACGGGCTGGGGCCACGGGTGTTTTCGGCCCTGTCGCTGGTGGTGCAGTTTTCGCATATCACGCAAAGCAGACTGGCGCGCAAACTGGGTATTGAACGCTCTGGTCTGGTGGCCATCATTGATGAACTTGAGGGGCGCGGTTTTCTGGCGCGGACCACAGTGCCGGGCGACCGCCGGGTGCAGGCGCTGGTCCCGACCAAACAGGGGATCACCGCCTACCGGGATGCGCAGGCACGGGTCAAAGAACATGAAGACCTGCTGTTGGAAAACCTGACAGCCGCCGAAAAACAGACCCTAATAGGGCTATTGCAGAAAATCAGATCGGGCGAGGAATAGGCCCGATCCGCGTGCACGACATCAATCAAGGATACTGACATGGACCAGCTGACCAGTTTGGACGCTACTGATTTCTGGGCACCCCAGTTCGATTATGAAAACCGCGCCGATGGCTCCATCGTGATGCGCCATCGCGGTGAGTTGACCGAATATCGTGCGACATTGGCCGATTATTTTGACCATTGGGCCGATACCACGCCGGACCAGACATGGATCGCGCGGCGGCACGAGGGCGGTGATTGGGATCGGATCAGCTATGGTGCGGGGCGGGCCAAGGCGCGCGCCATTGGTGCCTCTTTGCTGGCGATGGGACTGGGGCCCAGTCGGCCCTTGCTGGTGTTGTCGGAAAACAGTCTCGAACATGGGCTTTTGGGCATGGCCTGCGCCTATGTGGGCATTCCCTATGCGCCGGTCTCGCCTGCCTATTCGCTGGTCTCTACTGATCATGGCAAGCTGAGGGATATCGCGGGCTTGCTGCAACCCGGTGCCGTCTTTGCCGATACTGGCGCGCCCTTTGCCAAGGCCTTTGACGCGATTGCGCAGGAGGGTCGGGTGGTGATCAACCACCGTGATGCGGTGGCGGGGGCCGTGACATTCGACAGTCTGCTGGAAGGTGACGTGGCATTGGCCGACGCCGCGCGGGCGGCGCTGACGCCGCAGACGGTGGTGAAATATCTGTTCACCTCTGGCTCTACCGGATCACCCAAGGCGGTGATCAACACCAATCTGATGATCTGTGCCATGCAGGCCATGGTGCGCGATTGCTATCGTTTCCTGACCAAGAAACCGCCCGTGGTGCTGAACTGGGCCCCGTGGAACCATACGGCGGCGGGCAACAAGGTGTTCTATATGGTCATGACCAATGGCGGCACCTATTACATCGACGACGGCCGTCCTGTGCCGGGCAAGTTTGACGAAACCCTGCGCAATCTGCGCGAATTATCCTGTTCGTGGTATTTCAACGTGCCGGTCGGCTACGAGATGCTGGTGGATGCGCTGGAAAGCGATCCGGCGCTGGCCGCGACCTTTTTCAAAGAGCTGGGCATGATGTTTTATGCCGGTGCCGGAATGCCGCAGAACATATGGGACAGGCTGCGCGCGGCCGGTCGCAAGGCGACTGGGCATGAGGTGCTGTTGGCGACGGGCCTGGGTGCCACGGAAACTGCGCCATTCGCGCTGGCCTGCACCCAGGTGCAGGACAAGGCCGGCAACGTCGGGCCACCCTCGCGGGGGCTGTCGCTCAAGCTGGTGCCGAATGGCGGCAAGCTGGAGGCGCGGCTCAAGGGGCCGACGATCACGCCGGGGTATTTTGGCGATCCGGCCAAGACGGCAGAAGTGTTCGACGAGGAGGGTTATTATTGCATGGGCGATGCGCTGCGCCCTGCGGACCCGGACGATTTTTCCAAAGGGTTCTTTTTCGATGGCCGCATCGCGGAGAATTTTAAGCTGACCACGGGCACATGGGTGGCTGTTGGTGCCGTGCGCGCGAGCCTTGTGGATGCCATGGATGGGCTGGTGCGGGATGCGGTGATCACGGGTGAGAACGAGGGCGAATTGGGTGCCTTGTTGATCCTGTCGGATCGCGGGCAGGCGATGCCGGCGGATGCCTTGCGTGCCGCGCTGCAAGAGAAGCTGACGGCCGCGGCCCGCGCCGCCACCGGATCAGCCAGCCGGGTGCGCCGGGCCATGATCCTGACCGACGTGCCCAGTTTCGATCGCGGAGAGATCACCGAGAAAGGTTCGCTTAATCAACGTGCACTGCGCACCAACAAGGCCGATCTGATCGCAACACTTTATGCGGGCGGGCCCGAAGTGATCATCAGCTGAGTGCCGCTGGATCGCTCAGATAGAACATCTTTTGCCGCGCGGCATGGCCAAGGGCGGCGACAGCTGTTTTTCGTACGGGCAGGCACGAATTTTCCATCGTAGAAAGTTGCCTTAACCAAAGCTGTCGATGAACCAGACCAGCCAGAGGGTGACTGCCGGGAAAGATGCCAGGATCACAACGCGGATGATGTCGGTGAGGACAAAGGGCAGGGCCCCCTTGTAGGTCGCTGAGATCGGGGTTTGTTTGTCCATCGAGTTGATGATGAACAGGTTCATCCCGACCGGCGGGGTGATCAACCCGACCTCTACCACGATCAGCACCAGAATGCCGAACCACAGGCCAAAGTCATCCGCGCTCATTCCGAAGTCGAGAACGGACATGATCGGAAAGATGATCGGGACGGTCAGCAGGACCATCGACAGCGAATCCATCACGCAGCCAAAGATCAGGTACATGACCAAGACGATCGACAGGATGAACCAGGGTGAGAAACCCTGTTCACCCACCCACATGGAGGCGCTTTGCGGCAGTTGCGTCAGCGACAGGAAGTTGTTGTAGATGCCCGCGCCCAGGATGATCAGAAAGATCATCGCGGTGGAACCAGCGGTGGACAGGATCGCCTCGCCCAGTTTTTCCCAGCTCATCTGGCCGGACATATAGGCGATGATGCCGGTGCCGGCGGCACCTACGGCTGCGGCTTCGGTAGGGGTAAAGATACCTGCGTAAATGCCGCCCACCACCGCCAGAAAGATCATCAGCACAGGCCAGACGCTGGCCAGTGCGGTCATGCGTTCACCCCATGGCACGCGGTCCTTGACGGCGGCGGAATTGGGCGAGACGCGGACCCAGATCGAGATGGCGACCATATAGCCAATCGCAGCCAGAATGCCGGGGATCAGGGCGGCGACAAAGAGTTTCTCAATGTTCTGTTCGGCCAGGATCGCATAGATCACCAGGATCACGGAAGGCGGGATCAGGATGCCAAGGGTGCCGCCTGCCGCCAATGCCCCTGTCGCCAGAGAGCCGGGATAGCCGTAACGCTTGAGTTCGGGCAGGGCGACCTGCCCCATGGTGGCCGCGGTGGCCAGCGACGACCCGCAGATCGCGCCAAAACCTGCACAGGCACCGACTGCGGACATGGCCACGCCGCCCCGGCGGTGGCCCAGAAAGCTTTCGGCGGCCTTGAACAATGCGGCGGACATGCCCGACAGCGTGGCGAACTGCCCCATCAGCAGAAACAGCGGGATGATGGAAAAGGAATAGTTGGAGAAGGTCCCATAGGTCAGCGTCTTGAGCTGGTTCAGCGTCATCATGGAATTGCCGATCACCAGATAGGTGCCGCCAACCCCCACCGCGATCATCGCCAGCGCGATTGGGGCGCGCAGAAACACAAGGATCAGCAGGACGGGGAAAGACCAGATGGCCAGCTCAAAATATGTCACTGTATTATCCTTCGGTGCCCAAGCCTGCCAGCCTGCGCCCGGAGCGCAGCACACAAAACAGCGAGATGATGACAAATCCGACAGCGCCCACCAATCCGGCGGCATAGCCCTGCCAGACCGGGATCTGCGCGATCAGGGTGGTTTCGCCGTAGCCGTATTTATCCAGCATCCCCAGATAAAGCCGCCATGTCCCTACGGCGGCGATCATCGCCATGGCGATGTTAAAGAGCAGGTCCAGCGTTTGGTCAAAACGCGGGGCCATGAAGGATTGGAACAGATCGACCTTTGCATGGGTTTCGCGCAGTTGGGCCCAGGGCAAAAAGGCAAAGATGGCAGCGGCCATCGCGATTTCCGTGATGTCATAGATGCCGCGAATGGGGCCGATCCCGATGTCCAGCGGCACAAAGGCCCGCCCGATGATCGAGATGCAATTGAGCACAATGATGACCACCAAAACCGCGCCCCCCGCATAGGCCAGCGCGCGTGCAAGCCGGTCTGCAAGGCGGTAAAACCCGTTGTACATCGCATTCCCCCAAAGGTCGGAAGGGCCAACACGGCCCTTCCGTATCGTCGTATTTCAGCTTGATCAGGAGGACTTGGCCGCGATCAGCGCCTTGGCCTGATCAATCAGCGCCTGTCCGTCGATGCCCTTGCTGTCCATCTCAGCGACCCAGCGGGCGATGACCGGCTGTGCTGCTGCCTTCCAACGGGCGACTTCGGCATCGTCCAGCTGGATGATGTTGTTGCCTGCTGCCACGGCTTTTTCGCGGCCCGGCGCATCGTTGTCCCACATCACCTGTGCTGCGAATTCCGACAGTTTGGCACCGGATTCCGCATCAATGATCGCCTTGAGATCGTCAGGCAGGGCCTCGTATTTGGCCTTGTTCATCACCAGAACGATTGTCGCGGTATACAGCGCCTCTGGTCCGGTGAATTCGGTGTGGTTGGTGACCAGTTCGGTCAGGCGCACGGCGGGTGTGACTTCCCATGGGATCACGGTCGCGTTGATCACGCCTTTGGACAGACCTTCGGGGATCGCGGGCAGGGGCATGCCAACAGGTGTGCCGCCCAGTTCGGACAGCATGTCGTTGATGACACGGGTCGGGCCGCGCACGGTCTTGCCTTTCATGTCCTCAAGGCTGGCGATCGGATCGGCAGAGTGGATCACGCCGGGGCCGTGGACCCATGCGCCCAGAACCTTGAGGTCCTGATATTCGCTGCTCTGGAAATCGGTTTCGACCATTTCCCAAAAGGCCAGCGAGGTGGCGACAGGGCTGGTCATCATGAACGGCAGTTCAAACACTTCGCTGCGCGGGAAGCGGCCGGGCGTATAGCCGACAACGGTCATTGTGATGTCTGCCACACCGTCGCGCGCCTGATCCATCAGCTCTGGCGGGCGGCCGCCCAGCGACATCGCGTCAAAATGCTGGATGTTCAGACGTCCACCCGAAGCTGCTGCCAGACGTTCGCCCCAGGGCTTGAGGATCTTGGCGGGCACGGTGGCGACGGGCGGCAGGAACTGGTGCAGCCGCAGTGTCATGTCCTGGGCAAAAGCGCCCGTTGGAACAGCCGCCAATGCGCCGACGGCGGCAGTGGTCTTTAGGAAATCTCTTCTTTTCATGTCTTTTCCTCCCAGATGTGACAGTCAAAAGCCGTTTTCACGACCTTTATCTAAATTTCGGTTCGCGTTTTTCCAGGAATGCACGCATTCCTTCCTTGGCCCCGTCCGATGTCTGAGACATTGCAGCAGCAAGGCTTTCTGTAAATAGGCCATCTGAGCGGGACATGTCATTGATCCGGCTGATCGACTGGATCATCAGGTAATTTGAGAATTCAGCGTTGTCGGCAATCTTGCGGGCCAGTTTCATGGCCAGCGGCAGACCTTCGCCTTCTTCAACTGAATAATGCGCCAGCCCCATGGCCAGCCCGTCTTTGGCCCCATAGTTGCGGCCTGTCAGCATCATTTCGCGCATGCGGTCAGGGCCGATGATTCGGCCGACACGCACCGTTGCACCGCCGCCGACAAAGATACCGCGCCGCCCCTCTGGCAGCTGAAAACGTACGGAGGGTTCGGCAATGCGCACATGGGTCGAGGTCGCAATTTCCAGCCCACCGCCGATGACAGCACCGGTCATCACAGAGATCACGGGCAGACCGCCGAATTCGATCAATTCGGACACCCGGTGCCAGTTGCGCGAATGATAGACACCCGCCACGGGTTCGCGGCTTTCGTGTTCTGCCAGATCCAGCCCGGAGCAGTAATGCCCGCCCTCACCGCGCAGGATCACCACATTCACCCCCTTGGGCGGGTGGGAAAAGAACGCATCCAGTTCATCCACCAACGCCTCGTTCATGGCGTTGCGTTTTTCGGGACGGTTAAAGACCAAGGTGGCGATATCGCCCTCGATCTCGACGCGTGTCACTTTTCCGGCGGTGGCGTTATCTGACATTTTCGACCTCAAATCTTGTCACTGGTTTTTGTTGTATAGCTTAACAGTTTTGTTGTATAGCAATTTCTAGACGCGCCAGATTTGCGAGGGAGCAGCACGATGGTCGATTTTTCCAAGGTGAAAGCCATTGATTTTCACACACATGCAGAAGAGCCCTGCTGTGACCATCGTGATGATGGCTACAATGAATTTCAATCCGGCATGGCCGCCTATTTCAAGAATCCAGCCGGTGCCGAAGGAATGTTGCCCTCTGTGCAAGACACCGCCGCCTATTACCGCGAACGCAACATCGCCGCCGTGATCTTTCCGGTGGATGCAGAGCGCGAGACGGGGTTTCGCCGCTATTCCAACGAAGAGGTCGCCGGCATCTGTGCCGAAAACGACGATATCCTGATCCCCTTTGCCTCTGTCGATCCGCACAAGGGCAAGGCCGGTGCGCGCGAAGTGCGCCGTCTGGTGCGTGATTTCGGCGTGCGGGGGTTCAAGTTTCATCCCACCATGCAGGGGTTTTACCCCAATGACCGCGATGCCTGCTATACCGTGCTTGAGGCCTGTGCCGAGGAAGGCGTGATCACCCTGTTCCACACCGGCCAGACCGGTGTCGGGTCTGGCATGAAGGGCGGCATGGGGATGCGGTTGAAATATTCCAACCCGATGCATCTGGATGACGTCGCGGTTGATTTCCCTGATATGCCCATCGTTCTGGCGCATCCCAGCTTTCCCTGGACCGAAGAAGGTCTGGCCGTGGCCCAGCATAAACCCAATGTCTATTACGACATGTCGGGCTGGTCGCCAAAATACTTCCCCGAGATATTTGTGCGTTATGCCAATTCCATCTTGAAGAAAAAGATGCTCTTTGGGTCTGACTGGCCTGCGATCACGCCGGACCGCTGGCTCAAGGATTTTGCGGATGCCCCGTTCAAGGACGAGGTCCGCCCGCTGATCCTCAAGGAGAATGCGCTGCGTATTCTGGGAGAAACCAGCTAGGATCGCACCAAAAGGGGGACATGGCATGGCCGATCTGGCACCGATTGACGACACGATCACGTTGGCCCAGCTGGATCTGGACCCCTTTCCCATCTACCGCCGCCTGCGCCGCGAGGCACCGGTGGTGCGGATGAAATCAGTGGCCCGCACGCTGTTGACCAAGGCCGAGGACACCAAATACGTCAAGGATAACCCCGAGCTGTTCAGCTCGGACGATCCCAATACGCCGATGAAACGGGCGTTCTGGGCGCATACGCTGATGCGCAAGGATGGCGAGGAACACCGGCGCGAACGCATGGCCATGGCCCCCGCATTTGCCCCCAAGGTGATCCAGAACGACTGGATGCCGCAATATATGCGCATCGCTGAGGAATACGTCGCCCGATTGCCGCGCGGCGAGGTGGTCGATCTGTTTGGCCTGTTGTCTGGTGCCTATGCGGCACGGGGTCTTGCGATCCTGTTGGGCATGGAAGAAGCCACGGATGACGAGATGATGGAATGGTCCCAAGCCCTGATCGAAGGGGCGGGCAATTTCGGCTGGCGCGACGAACCTTTCGCCCGCGCAGACCGCGCGAACGAAGCCATTCACGCACTGCTGGACCGGTTGCAGGACCGGCATCGCGCGTCGCCCAATAATTCAGCCTTTTCGGTGATGCTGAACGCGGATGATCCGATCCCCGAGAAGCAGATCTACGCCAATATCAAGATTGCCATCGGCGGCGGCATCAACGAGCCCCGCGATGCGATGAACACGATCCTCTACGGTCTGCTGACCAACCCCGACCAGCTGGCCGAGGTCAAGCGCAACGCCGACTGGGACAAAGCATTCGAGGAAGGTGTGCGCTGGGTTGCACCCATCTCTGCCTCATCTCGGGTGGCGACCGAAGACACCGAAATCAGGGGCTATCTGATCCCCAAGGGGGACACGGTGATGACGATCCAGGCCAGTGCCAACCGCGATGAAGACGTGGTTGAGGACGGCGAGGTGTTCAATGTCTACCGCGACAAGATCCTGCATCAGTCCTTTGGCAACGGGCCGCATTTCTGTCAGGGCACCCATGTGGCCCGCCGCGCGGTGGGCAAGGTCATGCTGCCCCTGCTGTTCGACCGCTTTCCCGATATGCAGATCCCCGACACCTCTGCCGTGATCTGGCGGGGTTTCGGTTTTCGGGGTCCGGTGCAGATCCCGGTGCTGCTGAAGTAGCGCCCCTTTCGCAGCAGACATGAGTCGGAGAACAGCCAAAGCTGTGGTATGAGCGTGCTGGTAGCGAAAGCGGTGCAGTGCCGCCCGCGTCTACGACAGAGGGGGAAAAAATGTCTGATATCCAGAAAGGTGCCTGCTTTTGCGGTGCCGTCGAAATCGAAGTGACCGGCGACCCCGAAGCAATGGGGTACTGCCATTGCGCATCTTGCCGGTCATGGTCTGCCGGGCCGGTCAACGCCTTTACCCTGTTCAAGAACGAGAATGTGCAGGTGACCCAAGGTGAGGAACATATCGGTCACTACAAGAAAACCGAGAAGAGCGACCGCCAGTTCTGCACCAAATGTGGCGGGCATCTGATGACCTTTCATCCGCATTGGGGATTGATGGATGTCTATGCTGCCACCATCCCGACCCAGACCTTTGCGCCGGGTATTCACGTCAACTATGCCGAAACCGTCTTGCCGATGCAGGATGGCCTGCCCAAGATGAAGGACTTCCCTTC
>JAFMGZ010000061.1 GCA_017854855.1 Sulfitobacter sp.
GCCGCGATACTGGCCGGACTGGATGCCCCAGAAGATGTCCCAGAACACGACGACACCGACGACATCCTTGCAGGGCTAGACGCGGTCGAAAGCGAAGATGAAATCGACGGCGCTGACGATATCCTCGCGGGCCTCGAAGCGCCCGATCAGCCGCAGACGGAGGAGGATGACCTGGACGATGTCCTCGCAGGTCTCGAAATCGTCGAGGAAGAGGTTGCGGATGACACCGACGACATCCTTGCAAGCCTGGACGCGGTCGAAAGCGAAGATGAAATCGACGACGCTGACGATATCCTCGCGGGCCTCGAAGCGCCCGATCAGCCGCAGACGGAGGAGGATGACCTGGACGATGTCCTCGCAGGTCTCGAAATCGTCGAGGAAGAGGTTGCGGATGACACCGACGACATCCTTGCAAGCCTGGACGCGGTCGAAAGCGAAGATGAAATCGACGACGCTGACGATATCCTCGCGGGCCTCGAAGCGCCCGATCAGCCGCAGACGGAGGAGGATGACCTGGACGATGTCCTCGCAGGTCTCGAAATCGTCGAGGAAGAGGTTGCGGATGACACCGACGACATCCTTGCAAGCCTGGACGCGGTCGAAAGCGAAGACGACAGCGAAGACGCCGACGATATCCTCGCGGGCCTCGAAACGCCCCAGCAGCCGCAGACCGATGACAACGATCTGGACGATGTCCTCGCAGGTCTCGAAATCGTTGAGGAGGAGGTGGCGGATGATACCGACGACATCCTTGCAGGCCTGGATGCTGTCGAAGTGGAAGACGACAGCGAAGACGCCGACGATATCCTCGCGGGCCTCGAAACGCCCCAGCAGCCGCAGACCGATGACAACGATCTGGACGATGTCCTCGCAGGTCTCGAAATCGTTGAGGAGGAGGTGGCGGATGATACCGACGACATCCTTGCAGGCCTGGATGCTGTCGAAGTGGAAGACGACAGCGACGACGCCGACGATATCCTCGCTGGCCTCGAAACGCCCCAGCAGCCGCAGACCGATGACAACGATCTGGACGATGTCCTCGCAGGTCTCGAAATCGTCGAGGATGAGGGCGCGGATGACACCGACGACATCCTAGCAGGGCTAGAGGCGGTCGAAAGCGAAGACGACAGCGAAGACGCCGACGATATCCTCGCGGGCCTCGAAACGCCCGATCAGCCGCAGACGGAGGAGGACGATCTGGACGATGTCCTCGCAGGTCTCGAAAACGTTGAGGATGAGGTGGCGGATGATACCGACGACATCCTTGCAGGCCTGGACGCCGTCGAAGAAGGAGACAGTGCAGATGATCTAAATGACGTTCTCGCAGGGCCTAACACACTCGAGGACAACGAGGATGCGGACGGGGACGATGAACTCGATGCGCTCATGGCGGGCCTCGACGATGACGACGAAGAGGAAGACGGAGACGATGATCTCGACGCGCTCTTGGCGGGCACCGATGAGGACGACAAAGAGGACGGCGGGGACGATGACCTTGACGCACTCTTGGCGGGCCTCGACGATGACGACGAAGAGAAAGACGGAGACGATGATCTCGACGCGCTCTTGGCGGGCAACGGTGAGGACGACGAAGAGGACGGCGGGGACGATGACCTTGACGCACTCTTGGCGGGCCTCGACGATGACGACGAAGAGAAAGACGGAGACGATGATCTCGACGCGCTCTTGGCGGGCAACGGTGAGGACGACGAAGAGGACGGCGGGGACGATGACCTTGACGCACTCTTGGCGGGCCTCGACGATGACGACGAAGAAGATGCGCTCTTGGCCGGTCTAGACGATGACGGCGATGATGCGACAGAAAATTCCGGCATAAAAAGTGCCGAACCCGAGTTGGCCTATGGTCAGATGAGTGCCGCCCGACCCGAGCCACAAAAACTTGTGCGCAAAAGATTCCGCCTGGCAATTCTTGGCGATTTTACCGGCCGCTCTGTCAAAGGGGAAATCGAGGTCGGCGAGGCGCTGGCCAACCGCAAACCCATCCTCCTGGACCCCGATACCGTCGAAGACGTAATCGAGAGTTTTGGCACAACCCTTGTCTTGCCCATCGGCAAGGAAGGTGCCGGGGTTGAGGTCAAGCTGGGGGGGCTGGATGATCTGCACCCCGATGAGCTTTATGAAAACGTCGAAATATTCTCAGCGCTGAAAAGCCTGAAATCACAGCTGAGCAACGGCGGTACCGCCGAAAATGCGGCCAAGTCCCTAAAGGCTTGGGGCGAAGCCCATGGGCGGCATGTGGCCCCCGCCAGTGCGGTTTCGGGCGGCAATACGGTGCGCGCTGATCTGAAGCTAAGCGATTTTCAAAAGCTGATCGGCGACACAGGTGGCACACTGGCCAAACCATCGCCGGTTGACGACCTTTTGGCACGTATCGTCGGGCCGCATATTCGCAAGCTGCCCGATCCAAATGCAACTGCGATGGCGCAGGCCGTCGATGATGCCTTGAGCGGTGCCATGCGGCTGGTGCTGCACCACCCTGATTTCCAATCGGTTGAGGCGCAATGGCGCTCCATTGATCTGATCGCGCGCAGCATTGAAACAGACGATACGCTGGAAGTGGTCCTGTATGACATATCAGCCGAAGAAATTGCCGCTGACCTGACCCAGTCCGATGATCTGTCACAAAGCGGTTTTGCCCGGCTCTTGACGGAAGGGCCAATGGACGAAGAAACCGGGCGCGGGGCATATTCGGCCATGGTCGGGATGTACACATTCGAGGAAACGCCCCCTCATGCGCAGTTGCTGGGGCGCATCGCGCGGGTCGCGGCCCATGTGGATGCACCGTTCTTTGCCGCAATGACACCGGGTTTCCTTGAGACCCCCAAGGCCGATCGTCACCCGCTGGTCGCCAAGGAATGGGACACGTTGCGCGCAATGCCAGAGGCCGGGCATCTGGGCCTTGCAAGCCCGCGTTTCATGCTGCGCCGTCCTTACGGAGCCAAGACAGAACCGATCTACGAATTTGATTTTGAAGAATTCACCCAGAAGGTCGGACTTTCTGGTATGCTTTGGGCGAACCCCGTGGTGCTGATCGCTATCTTGCTTGCAAAATCGTTTAAGGAAAATGGTGCCCATATGGGACTGGGCAAGATCATGTCACTGGGCGACATACCCTATCATTACGTTCTGGACCGTTTTGGGGATCAGGTGGCACTGCCCTGTACAGAGCGCAATCTGACGCTGGACAAGGTTGAGACGGTTCTGGGCCGGGGATACCTGCCCGTGATTTCGATCAAGGGGCGCGATGAGGTCAGGCTGGGGTCTTTCCAGTCGCTTGCCGGTGGTGACATTCTGGGCCCCTGGACGGGTGTGGCTCCGCCTCCGCCATCCCCGCCAAAGCCTGCGAAACCCGCAGCGGAAACAGCAGGCGGAGACGATGAAGATGACGATGTTTTCGGTGGCGATGATGACGATATGGATGATCTGCTGGCCGGTTTCGATCTGGATTCATTTGGAGATGACGATGAGACCGACAGCGATGATGACGATATTGATGACGACCTGGCGGCACTGCTTGCAGATCTCTGAGCGGGGGCATTTCACCCCGCGCGGGCGTGCATTTTTGAGAGGGCATTATTATGACCATTAGTAAGCCAAGAGACGACGCCTCGACCTGGATGTCGGGAACCTACAAGACCAAAAAGCTGCGGCTGAAACAGGCCGTGGTCAAAGAAAAGATGAGCACACTGACCCAGATCACCATCGAGTTTCTGGCTCGCAATACGGATGTGCAGCTAAAGGACTTTGTCGGCAAGATCATGACCGTCCATGTGCAGCACGAGGATTTTCCCGATGGCCGCCTGTTTTCGGGCACCTGTGTTTCCGTCGAAGCGATGGGGATGCGTGACGGTGACGATCATTATGTGGCGCAAGTCAGACCGTGGTTTTGGATGCTGACCCTGACACGCAATACGCGGGTGTTTCAGGACAAGACCGTTGACCAGATCATTAAAGAGGTCTTTGGGGATCACAGTTTCGCAGACTTTAAGATCAAGACATCGGAGAAATATCAAAAGCGCGAATATTGCGTGCAATACCGCGAGACGGATTTCGATTTCTTGTCGCGCCTGATGGAAGAGGAGGGATTATATTACTTCTTTGATCACACCGACGCGAAGGAAAAGAACGAAGTCCTGATCATCGCTGACGGCCTGAAGGGCCATGACAACGTAAAAGGCGGCCCGGCCCTGACCTTCAAACCCCGCGATGGCGGGGACTCAAAGACGGGCCAGACCATATCGGAATGGGCAGCAGCCCAGAACGTGACACGCGGCAAGGTCAGCCTGACAGACTATGATTTTGAAAAACCCTCGGTGCGGCAGATGGAAACCACGGCCATCGCAAAAGGTGCCCATAGTCACAAGGACTATGAGTTCTACGACAATTCCGGGCACTACCGGGGTGAAACCAACCTGGGCAAGACCCGGGCGCGTGTCAGGGTTGAAGCAGATGCCATCAAGCATCAGGTCTACCGCGGTGCCGGTGATATCCGGCATTTTGGCACTGGATTTCTGTTCAAACTAACCGAACATCCCGAAGACCAAAACAACATCGAATACCTAATCACCGAAGCATTGCACGTCATCCGAGACTCGGACGAGATGAAGGATAACGACACCAGCTGGTTCGCTCTTTTGCCACAAAATATTGAAATACAAGAAGAAATCAGGAACGATTATTCCTTTACCTTTGGTGCCGTCCCCAAGGCACAGCAATATCGCGCACCCTTTGTGACGCCCTGGCCCGAAATCCCCGGCATCCAGATAGGTGAAGTTGTCGGTGCAAGTGGCAAGGAAATTGAAACCGATAAATATGGGCGGGTTAAGGTCTTGTTCCGGTGGGATCGCCACAGCAAAAGCGACGATACCGCCTCGTGCTGGATCAGGGTGGCCACGCAGTGGTCCGGCAAGAATTACGGGCTTTTGTCTATCCCGCGCATTGGTCAGGAGGTCATTGTACAATTCGAAGACGGTGATCCGGATCGGCCGATTGTAACAGGGATGATGTATAATGCCGACACGATGCCGCCCTATGTTGACCCCGCACAGCCCACCCGCACCGGGCTGATGACCCGGTCCTCCCCCAAGGGCAAAGAGGATGATTACAACGCGCTGGTCATGCAAGACGAGAAGGGCAAGGAATACGTCCACCTTCAGTCTCAAAAAGACTACCAGATGGTGGTCAAGGACAGCGCGCAGATCACCATTGGCGACAAGAGCGTCAATGTCTCTGCCACCGGTCAGACGGCCGAGGCGGGCAGCCTTTTGCAAACTGTTGAGCAAAACGTCACAGAGGTGGTCAAGAAAGGCGACAAGACGGAGACGATCGAAAAGGGCAGTCTGACTCTGACGGTAGAGAAAGACATGACGGAGACCCTAAATTCGGGCAACATGACACTTGATGTGAAAAAAGGCACCATAGACATTGATGCCAAGGGCAATATCGACGTCGATTCAGGTCAGAATATCACCATGACCGCAAAGACAAAAATTACGCTCAAAGTGGGTGGCAATTCGATCGAGATCAGCCCAACAGGGGTCAAGATCAAGGGCACAACGACCGTGGATGTCCAAGCCTTAAACACCACCGTTAAGGGCAGCGCGATGCTGACCCTTAAGGGCGGTCTGACCAAGATCAATTGAGGTGGGACCGATGAGCGAACGTTTCAAAGACATGACCAAAGTCCCGCAAGAGCCTGCAGCAAAGTTGCTGGCGCTGACCAACACACGGCTGGAGACGCCGATCACCTCACCCGTGGCGGCCTTGCCCGAAGTTGTTCTGGCCGAACTGGACGAAAAAGGCGCGATGTTTGACGTGCTGCGGCTGTTGTCGATCGCCTTGCCCGCACGCGAACGCGTCTGGTGGGCCTGCCTGGCGGCGCGCGATTATATCGGGCCCAAATCCGACAAAGACCCAAAATCCTTGACCGCATCGGAGGATTGGGTGTTCAAACCAACCCCCGAAAACCGCGAACGGGCGCGCCTGTCCATGGATGAGGCCTATATTGACGATGAAACGGTCAATATCGCGATGTCCGTCATGTATTCAGATGGCACCATGGGCCCTGCTGATCTGGCTCATTATCCTGCCCCTGCGGGGGCCGCGGAAACCTGTGCATTCATCATGAATATCGTGGCACTGGACAAAAACTCTGATAGGTTTGAGGAATATGGACAATTTCTGATTGATCGCGCCGTGGATATCGCACGGGGCGGCAATGGCAGGATCGAAGGCAACGATGCAATGAAGGAGGCACAGTCATGACTTTTCCGGCAGCACGTTTGACCGATATGCACCTGTGCAATCTGCCCTCTGTTCCACCGCCGCCCGCGCCAGTGCCCTTGCCCATCGCGATGCCCGGCGCGCCCACGGTCCTGATCGGCAATCTGCCTGCTGCACGTGTGACTGACATGGCGTCATCCGCGCCGCCCCATCCCATCGTCAAAGGGTCAGCGACTGTGCTCATCTCGAACATGCCCGCTGCACGGGTCATGGATACCTGTGCCTGTGGTGGTATGATCCTGCCGCCCTGTATGCCCACCGTATTGATCGGGGGCTAACCACACAGATGCCGGTCAAACTATCCTTTCAGTCATCAGGGACCATGCCGGGCAATGTCGGCCTTATGCAGATGCCCACCAACGGCAGCCTGAGCATCGGGCGGGGCCCGGCGAACGACATCGTCCTGCCAGATCCCGAACGCCAGTTGTCCAAGAACCACTGCGTGCTGGAGGATCATAACGGCAATGTGGTGGTGGTGGATTTTTCGACCAACGGCACCTTTTTGAACTATTCCAAGACACCTTTGGGCCGCACGCCCACACCGTTGAACAATGGCGATATCCTGTCTGTGGGCAGCTACGAACTGCTGGTAGAGATCGCCGCCGCCATGCCGGAGCCCATTCTTGACCCCTTGAGCGATGGACCGGTCTCCCATGGGGCAGCAAACAATGCCCCCGATCCCATGCAACTGCTGGATGACGCAGGGCCGGGCGGTGATTTTCTGGATGACCTGCTGGGATCACCCGAGGGGCCGAAAGGGCCCGGCCAGATTCAGATCGCCGATCCCATGGACGATTTGCTGCCACCTTTGGGCGAGGAAGAAGACCCATTCTTTGCCGCCCCCCGAAATGAAAGCATTCCAGAGGATTTGGGGCCCAGCCAATCCATGCATAACTCCGGAACAAGCGACAGCTTTCGGCCTTCATTGGCCACCGGGCCTGCGGTGATCCCGGATGACTGGGACGATGATTTCCTGTCCCCCGCAGCACCGGAACCCACGCCACCACCAGCCGCGCCGCCGGCCGCACAGGTGCCACCAGTCGCACCCCCACCCATAGCCGAACCCGCAGCTGCCACCCCGACACCCCAGTCCGAGGCAACAAAGGTCCCTGTACCCGACGCGCCACCCGCCTCTGAACAGCCCGTTGTGGCATCGGGTGATCAGTCTTCGGCGCGGGCCTTTCTGGATGCTTTGGATGTAGAGGGGCTGGTGATTTCGGACGAGGAACTGCACACGACAATGGGCCGGATGGGCCGGGTGATGCGGACCATGATCACAGGCCTGCGCGAGATCCTGATGACACGGACCTCCATCAAATCCGAATTCCGTATTGAGCAGACGATGATCAGCGCGGGTGGAAACAACCCACTAAAATTTTCAATCAGCCCCGATCAGGCGATCGAGGCATTGGTTAAACCGAAAGCGCGCGGCTATCTGGGTTCAGAGACGGCTACAGAGCAGGCGCTGAATGACATCAAGGCGCATGAAGTTGCCATGGTCACCGGGATGGAGGCGGCGCTGAAGGGCATTCTTGCCCGGCTCGATCCAGAGGTTCTGGGTGCGCAGATCGAAACAGGGGGCGGTATTGGCAGCCTGTTGAAGGGCAAGAAAGCCCGCTATTGGGAAGTATACGAAAAAATGTATGGCCAGATTTCCGATCAGGCCGAGAATGATTTTCATGAGTTGTTCAGCCGCGAATTTGCGCGCGCCTACAAAGAGCAACTGGATAAGTTGAAATAACCCGACCCCATTAGGGGCGGACGACAGGGGAGAATTGCGTGTCCTGGGACAGTAAAGTGCTTTGGACGGAGGGGTTGTTTCTGCAACCTCACCATTTCCAGCAGGCGGACCGCTATGCCGAAGCAATGGTCGGCGGGCTTGCCCGTCGCATCCGGCCTTATGGCTGGGGTGTAAGTGCGCTTGAGATCGACGAAGAAGTCCTCAAGGTGGGGCAATTCGCACTCAAGGGCTGCGCTGGTCTGACCCATGACGGCATGGTGTTCCGGGTGCCGCAAACCGATGATCATCCTCCCGCCCTTGAGGTGCCTGACACGATCAAGGACTGCGTCGTCTATCTGACAGTGCCACAGCGCCGACAAGGCGCAGTAGAGGTGGATCTGACCGGTGCAGAGCAATCGGCCAGCCGCCTGCGTCCCGCCGAGCTTGAAATCACCGACACCATGGGCCGCGATCAAAAGCCGATCACCATCGGCGTGGGCAAGATGCGTCTGCAATTCGCGCTGGCCGTTGATGACCTGTCCGATCTGTTCGCAATCCCGATTGCCCGTATCATCGAGGTCCGCCCGGACAAGGAGATCATCCTTGACCGCAGCTTTATTCCCAGCTGCATTGATCTGCGCGCCGCGACCCCGCTGGATGGTTTCATCCGCGAAATCGAAGGGCTGCTGTCACACCGGATGAGCGCACTTGCCGGCCGCCTGTCCGAAGGCGGGGCCGCCAAGGCCGTGGCAGAAGTGTCTGACTTTTTGTTGCTGACCGTGATCAACCGGATGATCCCGATCTTTCGCCATCTGAACACGGTGGAAAACCTGCACCCCGAAGATGCCTATCGCCATTGCATTTCACTGGCCGGGGAATTGTCGGTCTTTATGACCACGACCAAACAGCCGCCCGAATTTCCGCCGTACCAGCATGACAACCTGTCAAAGACCTTTGCACCGGTGATCCGCACGCTGCGGCAATATCTCAGCTCTGTGCTGGAACAGACGGCCATTTCGATTCCGCTGGAGGCCCGCAAATACGGTGTCAGCGTTGGCGTGATCGCCGACCGCAAGCTGATCAGCACCGCAGGCTTTGTTCTGGCGGTTCAGGCAGAAATCGCAGCCGAAGATGTCCGCCGGCATTTTGCAGGCCAGGCCAAGATCGGTCCGGTCGAGGAAATCCGCCAATTGGTCAATTCCGCGCTGCCGGGCATCACGCTGCGCCCGCTTCCCGTGGCCCCCCGGCAGATCCCCTATCACGCCGGGGTCGTCTATTTCGAACTGGCCTCTGATAGCCCCTACTGGGGTAAAATGACGACTTCAGGCGGTATCGCCGTGCATGTTTCGGGTCAGTATCCCGGATTGAACATGGAACTATGGGCGATCCGTAACACGTAAAGATCAAGAAAAGGGGCAGACCATGTCAGACAACGACCCGTTTGCAGAACCCGAAGACACGGACAAGACAGTAATCCGGCCCAATCCGGGCGGGCGCAGAACCGGCGCAACCATGCCTCAGGCCGCACCGGCAGAACCCATGGCAGCCCCTGCCGTGGATGCCGTGGGCATTCCTGCCGCCGCGGCCGCAGCACCACAGGCCGCGCGCAAGGATGGCCCGCAAGAGATCGAGATGGTTCTGACAGGCATGAACCAGCTGACCGCTTGTGCGGCCCCTTTGTTTTCCCTGATCAGCCGCATCCGCAACCGCGCCCAGCATATGGACCCCGACAAGCTGCGTTCTTCTGTCGTGGCCGAAGTGCGGGCCTTTGAAAACCGGGCGCTTCAGGCCGGTGTTCCGGCACAAACGGTCAAGATCGCGCGCTATGCGCTTTGCGCCACTTTGGATGATGTGGTTTTGAACACTCCTTGGGGGGGACAATCCAGTTGGGGTTTGCAATCCATGGTAGGCACGTTTCACCGCGAAACGGTGGGTGGCGACCGTTTTTATGACCTGCTGGCGCGGCTGGAAAAAGAGCCAAACACCAATCTGGACGTGCTTGAGTTCATTTACATGTGCCTGTCGCTGGGCTTTGAGGGCCGTTTGCGTATCGAACAGGGCGGATCGGACAAGCATCTGCAAATCCGCCAAGGTCTGGCGCGGATCATCCGGGGCCAGCGCGGCGATGTGGAACGCGATCTGTCCCCCCATTGGGAAGGCGAGGACAAACCGTTCCTTGCCCTTTCTGCCTGGCGTTTGCTCTGGATTGCCCTCGGCACAACGGCGGCGCTTTTGGTGCTGCAATTCACCAGCCTGTCTTACGTCCTGTCCAACCAGACAGAGCGTCTGATCGGCCAGCTTTCCGTCATCGACAGCGGCCCGATTGCAGAGCTGCAGCGGCGTGCACCCCCGCCACCGCCCACACCACCAGACGAGGTCCGCCTGCTGAAGGTCACGAATTTCCTCCAAAAGGAAATCGACGAAGGCATCGTTAACGTTTTTCAAAAGGGCAATACATTGGTCATTCGCATCGCTGGTTCCAACATGTTCGGCTCAGGCTCTGACCAACTCACGGACAAATTCGCCGAACCCATAGCACGGGTCGCAAATGCGCTGAATGATGAACCGGGTCCCGTGATCATAACGGGGCATTCCGACAACGTGCCTATCAAATCGTCCCGTTTTCCGTCGAACATGCATCTCAGCCTTGCGCGGGCAAAGGCCGTGATGGAATCGATGACCAAAACGCTCAAGGATCCTGCGCGCCTGTCGGCAGAAGGCCGCGCCGAAAAGGAACCCATCGCAGATAACAGCACACGCGAGGGGCGGGCCAAAAACCGCCGCATCGAAGTGGTTTTGGTACAGGAGGCGCAATAATGTACGGTCTTCGTATTGTCAGGTTCTTCTTTAGCTCAATTTACACGATCCTCTTTCTGGCCGCTGCCGTTCTGTCGGTGTGCATCTGGTATCTGTCGCCCTTTATCGGCGGCGAAACCTGGCGGCCCTTTGATGGTATTTTGTCACGGTCGATATTCATCGGCATCGTCTGGCTCTTTTTCCTGTCCCTGGTGCTGTTCATCTTCTTGCGCCGTCGGCGCAATGAGAACCAGATGACCGAAGAGATCGCCGAGCAGATCGACAACAGCGGTGACGACATCGCCACCGCCGAATTGGGAGAACTGCGCGACAAGCTGAAAAAGGCGATGTCGGAGCTGCGTAAATCCAAGAACGGGCGCAAGCATCTGAATGAATTGCCATGGTACGTCATGATTGGCCCGCCCGGCGCGGGCAAGACAACGGCAATCGTGAATTCAGGCCTGCAATTTCCGCTGGCGGAAAGCATGGGCAAAGGGGCCATTGGCGGGGTAGGCGGCACGCGCAACTGCGATTGGTGGTTCACCAATAACGCGGTGTTGATCGACACCGCCGGGCGCTACACCACCCAAGAAAGCGATGCGGAAACCGATAATGCAGGTTGGCTTGGCTTTCTGAGCCTGCTCAAGAAATATCGCAAACGCCAGCCCATCAACGGCGCGATGATCGCCATCAGCCTCAGCGATCTGCTGATGCAGGATGAAATCACACAGGCCAGCCATGCTGTCGCCGTGCGTCGCCGCCTGAATGAGCTGCGCGAGAAACTGGGGGTGCGCTTCCCGGTTTACGTGCTTTTTACCAAGGCCGATCTGATCGCCGGTTTCAGCGAATTTTTTGACAATCTCGGCAAGGAAGATCGCGAACAGGTCTGGGGCTTTACCCTGCCGTTGGACAAGACCAAGGGCGAAGCATCGCCTGTGGCTGCCTTTGATTCCGAATTTGCGCTGCTTTTGGGGCAGTTGAATGCCCAGTCGCTTGAACGGATGCAGACAGAGACCGATCCGCAGCGCCGGTCCATGGTCGCGGGCTTCCCTTCGCAGGTCGCGGCCATGCGGTCTGTCGCGCGCAATTTCCTTGCCGAGGTGTTCCAGGACAACCGCTATGAACAGCGCCATATGCTGCGCGGGATCTATTTTACCTCCGGCACGCAAGAAGGCACGCCCATCGACCGTTTGATGCTGGGCATGGCGCGGACCTTTGGTATCGGCCGTCAGGCCATCGGAACGGGACAGGGGCAGGGGCGTTCGTACTTTTTGACCCGTCTGTTCGAAGGCGTCATCTTTCCCGAGGCCGGACTGGTATCGGCAGACGATAAGGTTGAACGCCGCTACCGCTGGACCAAACGTCTGGCAATTGCGGCCACCATTGTGGTTGCTGCAGTCACGGGTACCTTGTTCACCCGCAGCTATCTGGGCAATGAGACATTGATCGCACAGGCCGCCGACCACGTGGAGGCCTATCAGGTCCTCAGCTCGACACTGCCCGGCAGCCCGATCGGCGATACGGATTTGCCACCGGTCATCGATGCGCTGAACATTCTGCGCGACATGCCCACTAACCCCACCGCAGGTGACCCCGAACCCGAAAGCCGCCTGACCTACGGGCTGTACCAGGGCGAAGTGATCGGCACGCAAGCCGCGCAGACCTACCGCGCGGCATTGAACCAACGGCTCTTGCCGCGGCTGCTTTTGCGGCTTGAGGAACAGATCACCGGGAATGTGAACAACCCAGACCTGCTTTATGAAGCGCTGAAGATATACCTGATGCTGGGTCTTGAGGGGCCAATGAACCCCGCCCTGATCAAGGAATGGATGAATATTGATTGGTCCATCACCTTTGCCGGTCCCAGCCGCGCCGATCTGCGCAATGATCTGGCGCTGCATCTTGATGCCTTGCTGTCGCAGCCGATGGCGAAAATCGCGTTGAACGGCCCGCTTGTCGAGCAGGTTCAAGGTCTTTTGTCTGAAATGCCGCTGGCACAACGTGTCTATAACGGCATCATCAAGAGCCCTTCTGCAACGAATTTGCCCGAATGGCGCCTGACCGACGCCGGTGGTCCGGCAGTCGCACGGGTGTTGGTACGATCATCTGGAAAGCCGCTGAACGAAGGTGTCGAAGGCATCTTTACCTATTCGGGCTTCAACGAAGTCTTTCTCGGAGAAGCACTTGGCGTGGCCAAACGCATCCAGAGTGAGAGCTGGGTTCTGGGACCGCGCGGCGTTGCGGAACAAACAGATGCCGCGCTGACCGCGCTCAGCCGGGATGTTCTGAACCTGTATTACAATGATTATATTGCCAAATATGACGCGCTGCTTGGGGATATCGACGTTGTACCACTGGAATCGCTGTCACATGCGGTTGAGGTGACCAATGTTCTGTCTGGCCCTACGTCGCCCTTGGTGAATATCCTCAACGAAATCTCGCAGCAGACCAAACTGACCGAAGACCGGTCTTCGGCTGCCAGTCAGGCAGTCAGCGAAGGGCTGGGACAAGTCGCAGGGATTGAGGCGCGATCAGCCCTCAGCATTCAGGGCGAGATCTTGCTTGAGGCGCTGCAAAACAGTGCGACAGGCACAAATGGCGCGCCGCCAAAACCGCCCGGGGCCTATGTCGAGGAACGGTTTGAATGGCTCCATACACTTGTGGACCGGCCCGAAGGTCAGAACAGTCAGTTGGATCAGCTGATTGCCGTGCTGCAAGAGGTCTATCAGGAACTCAACAAGATGTCGTTCAGCGGCGTTGCCGCCACCGCTGCCGAAGGGGGCACGGCGACACAGCGTTTCCAACAGATGGCTGCGCGTATTCCCGGCCCTCTGGAACGTTGGGCATCACAGATCACCAGCAGCTCTACCGGGATCACAGCGGATGGCACGCGATCTTCGATCAATGCGCGCTGGCAATCGGCAGTGCTGCCATTCTGCACGCAGGCGCTTGAAAACCGCTATCCCTTTAACCGGCGTGCACGGGCTGATGTGGCCATGGCCGATTTTCAGAAACTCTTTGCTCCGGGCGGGCTGATTGATGCCTTCTTCAATGAAAACCTCGGCAAATATGTCGATACCCGCAGCCGACCCTGGACGTGGAAAAAGGTGAATGATGTTGATCTGGGCATTTCACCGGCTGTTCTGCTGCAGCTGCAATACGCAGCAGAGATCAAGGATGCCTTCTTTGCCGGGGGGGCAACACCGAGCGTCCAGTTCCAGATCACCCCAGAGGCGCTGGATCCAAAAGCGGATTCCGTGCAGCTGACCATCGGTGCACAGAATGTTCTGTTTGAAACCCGACGCCCCAATAATACGCCCGTGGCGATTACCTGGCCCGGGACAGTGGGGCTTGCTGGTGTCGTGTTTCAACCCAACCTCAAAAATGGCGAAAGCCAATTGGCCAAGGATGGTCCCTGGGCGTGGTTCCGTTTGCTGGATGCGGCGGAAATCAGACGCACCAATGTGTCTGACCGCAAGCGTGTGATCTTTAACGTCTCGGGCCGTATCGCAATTTTCCAACTGCAGTCAGGATCGGTGATCAATCCCTTTGCGCTTCCGGCTCTGTCAAAATTCAACTGCCCCAAGACATTCTGATGGAAGGGGGGGTTGGCGCTTTTGGAAAGATGCCCGCCTTGGGCGATTTCTTTCAGATCAATGCGCCAAAGGGATTTGTGCGGGTCTGGGACGATTGGCTGCAACGCGCGATGGTGGCGGCCGCAGACACCATCGGCACGGCTTGGGATGATCAATATATGTCCGCGCCCATCTGGCGGTTCTCACTGGCACCCGGCATCGCAGGCCCGGCAAAGGTAATCGGGGTGCTGATGCCATCGGTGGACCGGGTCGGCCGCCGCTTTCCGCTGGCCCTGATGACAAGCGTGGCGGGACCATCCGCAGCGGCACTGGATCACCTGACATCTGATGCCACCTTTGACAGCCTTGAGGATCTGGCCCTTGCCTGTCTGGAGGACGCAATGGACCGGGACAAATTGGCAGCGGCCCTCGCGCAGATTCCCCAGCCTGCGCAAAACCACCCGGCCCCGGTGTACCGTAAGGCCGGTGCATTGGTGATGCCACAGGCCCCAGTCACCGGGTTTGCGCCTGAACTGGCCACAGCGTTGCTGGGGGCAGGGGGTTTTTCCACGCCAAGCGTTTGGAGCACGATACTTGGCGACAGCCGCCGGGCCATGATCTGCGACGGGTTGCCAGATGCCAGGCAGGTCCCGGCCCTGTATGATATGAATTCCCCATTTTGGGCAGACGCGGGACCACAAACATGACCCTGAACACCCGTTATTCCGTGCAGACCCATGTCGGGCATAAACGCAAAGTCAACGAGGACGCCGTTCTGGCGCTGCCTGAATTGAACATCTGGCTGGTGTCAGATGGCATGGGCGGCCATGCTGCTGGTGATTTCGCCAGCCGGTTGATCACCGATATGGCGGCAGGCATACCCCAAGATCTGGCCCCCGCCGACAGGTTGCAGGCGCTGCGCGATACGATCCAGGACGCCCACCGTCTGATCCAGAAAGAAGCCGAAACACAAGGGTTTGATGTCATAGGTGCCACAGTGGTCGGTCTGCTGCTCGCCGATGGCCATTTTGCGGCACTTTGGGCCGGGGACAGCAGATTATACCGGCTACGCGACGGCGAAATTGACATGCTGACCACCGATCATTCGGTCGTTGCGGTGCTGGTTGAAAGTGGGCAAATGACCTGGGACGAGGCCGAACACCATCCGCAATCCAATGCGATCACCCGTGCCGTGGGTGTCGGAGATGTGCTGGATCTGGACAAGATACGTGGTGAAACGGCACCCGGTGACCGTTTTCTGCTGTGCTCTGACGGGCTGACCAAATACGCGACCTTTGAAATGCTGCGCCAGGCGCTTTCTACCCAACCGATTGAGCTGATCTGCGATCATCTGATCCAGATTGCGCTGGCAGGCGGGGGCGCGGACAATATCACCACGGCAGTGGTGGATATCGTCTGACGCGTTTCTCGGAATACCTGATCGGGTTGTTTCGAAAACCACCCCAGCCGTCAGGGGTTTTGCGACGTCAGAATGCGGCTGTCCAAGGACCGGATCAACCTGTCCGTTGCTTCGACCTGTTTGCTCAATGCTTCGGCATAGCCCAGGGCCGATTCCGTTGTAGGACGCATTTCGCGAAACAGTGGCGCATCAGAATGGATCACCAGGATCTTGCTTTTGCCAAGCGATGTGCCATCCACGGCAAAGGCGATGCCGCCCGACGGGCGCTCTTCATCCAGACGGTAGGCCACCCTCAAAGGCACAGCGCCATCCTGTGACGCGCGCAGCGTCTCAACTGAATTGTCAGACCGGCCTATGTTGGGCAACAGATGAAAGACATTGCCCGACACATCCAGAACAGACACCGACAGATATCCAGTGCTGAGGGTTTCGGGAATAATCACGTCAATCACGGGGTTTTGGCCCACCACGAATTCGCCACTGGGAACATTGCGGCCCGTGGCCCCATCCTCAAAGGCAATGGTGATATCGCTCTCGGGGGCATTGGGCAGGTAGTTCTCCACAAGACATAAAGTCGGGTTCAGAATATCAGCGTTGATCACAACCGGCCGCGCCTGCGCGATCGCGTCAAGTGAGGACTGCAAACCGTCCCGGCTTGCCTCGCTCGCAAAAGAGCCCGCGACGAGGATCGGATCATCCGCACCGTAGCCAAGGGCAAGAGGCGCATTAATCAGATGCAGCGGGCCGCAATCAGCAAAATCCGTCAGCAGCCCCTCCACCTCAGCCGGGGCCAGGAAGAGCGAGGTAAGGGCAACATCAAATGTACCACTCAGCCCGCCGGGCCATCCTTGGGAATATTTCGTGTCCAGCGCGGCCAGAACCGACTGATCCGTGGTGGTCCCGTTGATTTCAGCTGTATTTCCCTCAAGGCTGAGCTGCCATTCGTTCAGTGGGGCAAGGTCATCCAATACCGTCAGAACATCCTGCGACCAGCTGTCGGAAATATCACCTGAGGCGAGCGTCAAATTTGCCGTCCCGCCCAGTGCCGCCATGCGGGCCACCAATGCATTCTGCAAATCTGCGTCCGGCACATAGCCATTTGCGGCAACCGGCAGGTTTTCCATATTATCAATGACCAGCGCAAAGGGGCTGACCGCTGGATAGCTGGGGCCGCCACCGCCAAACAGGCCACCAAAAAACGCCGCAGCCCCCCCGCCAATCACCACAACAGCCGCCGCCGCTGCAATCAGGCCACCGGACATGCCCCCGGATTTTTCGGCCTTTTTGGGTGCGGGTTCTGCTTTCGGTGCCACCTCAATTTTTTGTGCGCGGGGCGGGGCCACAATCACTGTCGCGTCTGACAGGGCGTCCTGGGCACCGCCATTGTCCAAGAACGCCAGAACCTCGGCCATCGTCTGAAACCGGTCGTTCGGATCAGGGGCAGTCATCTTGTCCAGCAGCGTCTTGAACGGCTCTGGCACGTCGGATGTATCCAGGGTCTGGGTCTTTTTCTGGACCACCTCCATGGGGTTGGCCCCCACATCGGGGGATTTGCCACGGAAATTCGCCAGCAACAGCGCGCCCAGCGAATAGATATCAGACCGTGCATCGGTCTTTCCGCTTAGCTGTTCAGGCGCGGCATAGGCGTATTTCCCGGCAAATTCATTACCTACGATGGTTTCAGCGCCGGGATTAGTATCCTTTGCGATGCCAAAATCAATCACCACCGCCTGTGCCGGATCATTGTCACGCAGAATGATATTGTCAGGGGAAAGATCACGGTGAACGATGCTGCGGGCATGAGCGGCCTGCAGCCCCTCACCGACCCGTTTACACACCACCATCAGATCATCGGCCGACATTGGCCCGTCTTTCAGTCTGCGGTCCAGGCCCGGCCCATCAATGAAATCCATCAACAGATAGACCAAACCGTCCGAAGTCCGGTGGTTTTCGGAATACCGCACGATCGCATCATGCCTGATCTCGCGAATTTCTTCTTCGCGGGTCATCAGGATCAGATAATCGTCATTTGTCGCAAATTCTGCCTTGAGCACCTTGATCGCAACCAGTCGCCCGGAAATTTCGCTCCGGGCGCGGTATACATCAGAGGTTCCACCGCGCCCCAATAACGCTTCGATCCGATAGGTGTTGTTCAGGACGTCACCAGGCTGAAAGGCGTCGCCGGGGCGGGGTTCTGTCATAAGCTCAATCCAATGAGAGTTCCGGCGAGGTGCGGCGTGGGTTTAACCCAGCGCCTGAAACTCAACCCGGCGATTGGCATCACTGCGTGGATCAGCCGGATCGAACGGGGCACTTTCGCCCATCCCGATGGCTTCAAGGCGGTTCGGGTCAATATCGCAGGTCGATACCAGATGGCGCTTGACCTCTTGGGCACGCAGCAAGGAAAGGTTCTGGTTATAAGAGGCAGAACCCGAGCTGTCGGTATGGCCGATGATCTGGAACACGGCAACGTCCACCGCCTTCATCGCTTGGCACATGCTGGCCAGCTTGGGCTTTGAATCCTCGCGCAGGGCCGCGCTGTCGAAATCAAAGCTGATCTTGACGTTCACCTGATCGGCCTTGTCCACAGCGGAATATGCCGCGGCTGCCGCCACTTCGGTTTGCGCACTGCTGTCTGTTGCGGCAGCGTTTTCTTGGCCCTGTGGTACGATGACCAGACCGCGGGTTTTTTGCTTGTTAAAAGCGTCTTTGATCTGATCGGCTGTCAATTCAGTCTGGGCAGCGGCAAACTGGCCAGCCAGCGCTAAGGCTGCAGTCAGAGAAACGGTCGCAAAAGCACGTGAGAAAAACATATCTCCTCCTTTCAAAAAATGGGTTTCGCTAAATCTATTGACTTCAGGCTATACGACAGCGCGCCCTGTCACAACGCTTTTGACGCGGGATAGGTGTTTCGCCTACACTGCGGACGTGGCAGCGCCCACTCATTTTAGAAAGCACATCTTTATGCGGTTGATACCGACCATTATCCTTGCCTTTGCCATCATTTTGGCACCCGTCCTATGGTACGTTATTCCCATGGCCATCGGGCAGAATTACAGCAGCAGCGGCCCTGCAATCGATTCCCAGGCGCGCATTGAAATTGAAATTTTGAACCAGCAAGTCGAGGACATCAGGCTGCGCCTCGAGGATATCCGCGAAGGGATGTCTGCACTGGGGCAAGAAGTCCGCAATCGCCCCGCATTTACGCCTCAAACACCAGGAGCTGGAACTCAAGGAGCCCTGACAGACGGATCCGAAGTTTTTGAGCAAAATGGGGTGAATGATATTATTGATGCCTATGCTCAGGTTGTATTGATCGCGGACCGCCAGAATGTGAACAAGGGGCTGAAGGTCGCGGGACCGACATATCTGGCCGCCAAACTGGGCAGACCGCGTGACATTCTAAGCGATACCTGTGAGCCGATGACAAACGCCCGTTTGAAATCCCAGCTTGTGACAGAGCAGGTGGGCCCCATCCGTGTCACCATGCTGAAACCTGCCATCGAATCCCTGCGCCGCGTGTTTGAAAATGTCCGGATCACGGATCCTGATTTATATGCACGCATCAACACTGCAGGTGCGCTATGTGTCAGACGCATTCGCGGCACCCGCGACAGTCTCTCAACCCATAGTTTCGGTCTTGCCGTTGATCTCAACATCGACGGGCGCCTTGATACGCTTGGGGACGGTCGCACCCAATTGGGTTTGACGATACTTGCAGATTTTTTCCGCACCGAAGGTTGGGTCTGGGGTGCATCTTGGCGCCGCGAGGACAGCATGCATTTCGAAATCAGCCGCAAGCAGTTGGAAGAATGGCTTGATCAGGGCAAATTATAAGCGTTTGGGCGCGGTCCGGACAGGGTCCGCCTGATGAGAACTCATGGCGAAGCGCAATTTCTGCCGTTCCAACATATCAGGGCGATGAT
>JAFMGZ010000062.1 GCA_017854855.1 Sulfitobacter sp.
GGACCATGGGCTTTAACGCCACGATGGAAGGCATTCACCGCTGGGCTTGGTGGTTTGCGGTACTGACGACGCTGACAGGCGGTATCGGTATCCTGCTGACGGGGACGGTTGTTGATAACTGGTTCGTCTGGGCCCAGGACCACGGCTATGCGCCGCTTGATTGATAGGGAGAAAAGATGATGAGTGACAACAACGACATGCTGCGCACCAACACTGGCGATTTCCGTCTGAGAGCGGACATCATGGCCCTGATGCTGAAAGGTGCGGGATATGCGGCACTCTTGTGTGTGGTGGTCGGTTTCATGATGTGGGCCCTCTATGCCATCGGTTTGCTGCTGCCCGAGGAATCCCGCGACACAAGTGATCCGACGCCGCTGTCCTATAATCTGACAGTGGACGCCGACCAGGTCGCCTAAGAGATCGGCGGGGCCGCCATGCGGCTGGCCCTGCCCACAAGTTCCAGCCCGATCATGTCCCTTGATCTGTCTGGAAACGTCAGGAAGAGGCTTTCCTGACATGTCCTGTTGGCTACGGGAACCAGGGGGGGCAGCGCTGCTTGCGGTACTGTCTCCCCTGATCCGGGCCAACAGGCACCCTCCCTTGACGCAAAAGGAGTTGCATATGTCCCGTTCTGAATCCGCCCGTCCCACCCCGTTGTTGGACCGCATCCATGCGCCGCATGACCTGAAGGGTCTGAGCACCGCGCAACTGCGCCAGGTCGCGGATGAACTGCGTGGCGATGTGATCGAGGCGGTGGCGCAGACGGGGGGCCATTTGGGATCTTCGCTGGGTGTTGTCGAACTGACCGTGGCGCTGCATGCGGTATTTGATACGCCACGCGACAAACTGATCTGGGATGTGGGCCACCAATGCTATCCGCATAAGGTGCTGACCGGGCGGCGTGACCGCATGCATACCCTGCGCCAGGAGGGCGGGATTTCCGGTTTCACCAAGCGCAGCGAATCTGAATATGATCCGTTCGGCGCGGCACATAGTTCCACCTCTATTTCCGCGGCCCTGGGGTTCACCATCGGGCGCGACATGGGGCTGCCCACGGGCGATGCAATCGCGGTGATTGGCGACGGGTCGATCAGTGCCGGCATGGCCTATGAGGCGATGAACAACGCAGGTGCCGAAGGGCGGCGGATGTTTGTCATCCTGAACGACAATGAGATGAGCATCGCGCCGCCGGTGGGGGCGATGTCCAAATATCTGTCCGGGCTTTACGGCTCTCCGCTGGGCGGGTTGCAGCAGGTGGCCGAAGGATTTGAAGCGGCCCTGCCCGGGCCCTTGCGCGACCACGCGCGCCGTGCACGGCAGATGGTCACCGGGGCCGTCGGTGCCCAGGGCACCTTGTTTGAGGAACTGGGGTTTCAATATGTGGGCCCGATCAACGGGCATGACATGGAGCAGCTGACAACGGTTTTACGCGCCGCACGGGCGCGGGCCACCGGGCCGGTGCTGATCCATTGCTGCACGGTCAAGGGCAAGGGCTATGCCCCGGCAGAGCAATCTGCGGATAAATATCACGGCGTGTCCAAGTTTGAAGTGGCGACGGGGGCGCAGGCCAAGAAACGGGCCAATGCGCCCAGCTATACGAAAGTTTTTGGCGATGCCCTGAGCCGTCTGGCGCAGGATGATCCCAATATCGTCGGGATCACCGCGGCCATGCCAGGCGGCACCGGCATGGATATTTTCGCCAAGGCCCACCCCAAGCGCATGTTTGATGTAGGCATCGCAGAGCAACATGGGGTGACCTTTGCCGCAGGGATGGCCGCCGCCGGGCTGAAGCCCTTTTGCGCGATCTATTCGACCTTCTTGCAGCGCGGATATGACCAGATCGTCCATGACGTGGCCTTGCAGAACCTGCCTGTGCGCTTTGCGATAGACCGCGCGGGATTGGTGGGGGCCGATGGGGCCACCCATGCGGGGGCTTTTGACATCGGTTTTCTGACTGCCCTGCCCAATATGACAGTGATGGCGGCGGCGGATGAAGCGGAACTGGTGCATATGGTGGCCACAGCCGCTGCGCATTCCTGTGGCCCGATCGCCTTTCGCTATCCCCGGGGGGAGGGCGAAGGGATCGAGATGCCCGAGGTGGGCGACATCCTTGAGATCGGCAAGGGCCGGGTGATTTTTGAGGGGACCGATGTCGCGATCCTGTCCTTTGGGGCGCATCTGGGTGAATGCCGCAAAGCCGCGGATAAATTGGCGGCGCAGGGCCTGTCGGTGACCCTTGCGGATGCGCGTTTTGCCAAACCTCTGGACCGCGAATTGCTGCACCGTTTGGCGCGCAGTCATGCTGCGCTGATCACGGTGGAGCAGGGGGCCCGTGGCGGATTTGGTGCGATGGTATTGCATGATCTGGCAAGCGAAGGCCTGCTGGATGGCAAGCTTGCCATTCGCACGATGACCTTGCCGGATCGCTATATCGAACAGGCGGCACCCGATGCGATGTATGCGGATGCGGGTCTGACCGCGACCGATATTGCCGCCACAGCGATGCAGGCGGTCGGGGTGACGGCCAAGAGTATCATCGGGGTGTGAGTATCCGGTAGGCCGATGGGGCCTATTTGAATTGAGGTGTGATGGGGGCGCTGCCCCCAGACCCCCGAGGTATTTGGGGCCAAAAAGAGCATGAAGCGGTTTTGGAATGCCGGGTGCCTTTTGACGGGCGGAAATCTTTGATTTCAGACCGGTTCAAGGGATTCAGGGGGTGCCCAGGATCATATCGCTATGTTTTTCCAGATAGATCCGCAGCCAGGGTGTGAAAGCCTCTGGCGTGGCGGCGATTTCTGATCTTAGGCGGTCGGGGCTGAGCCAGCGGGTTGCCATGACCTCTTGAGGGTTGGGATCAAGCGGCATGTCTGTGGGGGCTGCTGCCAGGAACACTTCGACCACCTCATGTTCGATCAGCCCGTTGCCGACATCTGCGCGATATTCGACCTGGCCGCGGTGCGTGAGGGTGAGGCCGGTTATGCCGAGTTCTTCGTCCACGCGGCGGTGGGCACAGGCCAATGCGTCCTCGCCCCAGGCGGGATGGGTACAGCAGGTATTCGCCCAGAGGCCCGGGGTGTGGTATTTGGACAGCGCCCGTTGCTGGATCAGGATCGCGCCATCGCGGATCACGAAGACCGAGATCGCAAGGTGGCGCAGCCCGCGCTGATGCGCGGCGAGCTTTTCCACCGGTGTGAGCGTGCCGTCGACCCAAGCTGGGATCATGATATCGGTGGGGATCATGCCGCCGTCCATTGCCGTTACCTCAGACGCGGGTTTCTGACACGATCCCTGCGAGATGTGCAAGGTTCTTGATCCCGATCTTGAGGTGGGCCATGGGCCGTGCCTTGACCAGTTTCTTGTTCATATAGGCCTCGAAGGTCAGGCGTTGGACGTCAACGTCATGGCACAGGGAGACAAAGCGTTCGCGGCGTGCATCGCTGCGGTAGTAGGCGTTTTGCATCGCACCGAGCACGCGGAACACCTGTTTGTGTTCGCGCATGAACAGTTTGCGGGCCAATTGCAGGTCGCGGGGACGGCCCGTGGCGAGAAAGGCAGATGCTGCCGCAGCTGCGACCTGACCGCCGACCATTGCGTAATAGATCCCTTCGCCGGAAGAGGGGGCAACAACACCTGCCGCATCCCCCGCCAGCAGGACGTCACGGCCATTGTCCCATTTGTCCAGAGGTTTGAGCGGGATTGGCGCGCCTTCGCGGCGGATGGTCTTGCAATGCTCCAGCCCCGAAGCGATACGCAGTTCTGCTGTCGCTTTCTTGAGGTCGACACCGTCAATACCGGTGCCCATGCCGACGCTGGCGGATTTGCCATGGGGAAAGACCCAACCGTAGAAATCGGGGCTGATGGCACCGTCATAGATCACGTCGCAGCGTTTGGGGTCATAGGTGGCGGTGGCCGCTGGGGCCTCGATGATTTCATGATAGGCGATGACATAGGGGATCTTGTCGCCGCCCGGCACTTCGGCTTTGGCCACGTTGGAGCGGGCCCCATCGGCACCGATGATCAGGCGGGTTTGCAGGCTGCGTGTTTCGCCGCTGGATTTGTCGCGGTAGACCACAAAGGTTTTCGACCCGTCGCGCTCAATCTTGGTGAAAGTGCCGGTCAGGGGGGTGGCACCGGCCTGTGCGGCGCGGTCGCGCAGGAATGCGTCGAAATGTTCCCGGTCGACCATGCCGACATAGCCGTTTTCTATCGGGATATCGACCTGGCGCTGGGACGGAGAGATCATCCGTGCGGTGTTGATCCGGGCGACGACCTGCGCGTCGGGGATGTTGAAGTCTGAAATCAGCCGGGGCGGCACGGCACCGCCACAGGGTTTGATGCGGCCATCACGGTCAAGCAGGGCGACCTTGTGACCGGAACGGGCCAGTTCTTCTGCTGCGGTTGCGCCCGAGGGCCCGCCACCGACGACGACGACGTCAAACATATGCTATTCTCCCGGTACCATGCCAGCGGTCTGCTGGGGGGTGTTTTCCATAATTTGCAGCGCCATGACTGCGGCTGCGATGAACAAGGCGGCCTCTGCCGCGAAGACGGTGCCGAAGGCCGTGGCATCGGGTTGAAAGCCGCGCATGATGTCGACGGCGGCGGCCCCTGTAAGCCCGCCGAACCCAGCAGCGATTGCCTGTGCGGCGCCCCAAAGGCCCATGCGGGTGCCTTCGCGTCTGCCGCGCCCTTCGGCGGCCAGCGCCATCATGGAGCCGATGGCGGCGACAGCGAACATGCCGTTGAAGAACCCCAGGGCCACGACCAAAGGTGTCAGGCTCAGCACAGCTGAGGCGATGGCAAGAAGGCTGAGGGCAGAGCCAATGCAGCCCATGATTACCCACATGCGCAATGCGCCGATCTTGAACCCGGTTGCCGCGATCCCGACGGTCAGCATGCCGATAAAGACGCCACCGTTCTGCGCCCCAGACAGGCTGGTCGATTGGCCGGGGGTAAAGCCCCAGACAAGACCGGCATAGGGTTCAAGTATCAGTTCCTGCATGAAGTAGGCGTTCATGGAGAGGAAGACAAAGAGGGTAAAGTTGCGTGTCTTGCGCTCTGACCAGACCTCGCGCAGTCCCTGGATGAAGGGTGTGTGATCTGGCTCTTGGGTGGTGGTGACGCGCGCCTCTATGCCGGTCACCGCGATGATGGTCAGTAGCGTGGCCCCGACGCAGACCACCGCGACAACGGTCAAAAGGCGGGCAGGGGAATAAGGGTCAAGAAAACTGCCAGCGACGCCTGCGGTCATGGCGATGCCAAAGATCATCATCAGCCAGGTGATGGTGGCCGCCGCGGCGCGACGCTGTGGTGCGGTGGCGGTGGCCAGCAGGGCCAGCAAGGAAGTGCCCGAAGCGCCGACCCCGATGCCGATCAGCCCGTAGGCCAGGACCGACAACGCCAGTGCGGCCCAAAAGCTGGCGGCAAACAGCGTCACAGCAAAGGCCGCCAGAAAACCGCCCAGGGCCAGGATGATCATGCCGCTGATGATCCAGGTGGTGCGATTGCCGCCGGTGTCAGAGGTAAAGCCCCAGCGCGGGCGCGACAGTTGAATGCCATAGTGCAACCCGACCAACATGCCCGGCAGGACCGCAGGCAGCGCAAATTCCACAACCATCAGACGGTTCAGCGTGGACGTGGTCAGCACCACGATAGCCCCGAGCGCCATCTGCACCAGCCCCATGCGGGCGATCTGTGTCCAGCTCAGCGTCATCCGATGCCTCGCAGGGCAAAGGCGGCAACCATCATGCCACTGACATAGAGTGTGACACCGGTGCCATTGTACCACGGCGCGCGGCCCTTTGGGTCGCGCAGCAGCACACGCATGGCGGCCAGCTGTGCTGCCAGCATCGCGGTGATGGCCAGCGCGTGATAGGGTTTGTCCCAGAAAAACAGCAGCGCAATGACCACTGTCTGCGGCACTGCCATGCCCCAGCAGGCGACAATCGCGGCCCGGCGCGGGCCCAATGTGACGGGCAATGAATTCACGCCCATCTTGGTGTCGCCCTCAAGGGCCTTGAAGTCATTTAATGTCATGATGCCATGCGCCCCAAGCGCATAGAGCAATGCGATGGTCACGATCTGGAGTGAGGGCGCACCCGCCGCCAGCACCGCGGCACCGGTGAACCAAGGCAGCCCTTCGTAGCATAGGCCCACAAGGCCCGGTCCCCACCAGCCGGATTTCTTCAGGCGCACGGGTTCGGCGGAATAGGCCCAGGCCGCCAGAACGCCGATGATCGTGGCGCCAAAGCCCCAAGGGCCCAGCAGCCAACCCACCGCAAGCGACAGGACCGACATCGCCAGTGCGATCCACAGACCCCAACGGCCCGGAATGCGGCCCGATGGAATGGGGCGATCGGGTTCGTTGATTGCATCGACGTGGCGGTCGCACCAGTCATTTGCGGCCTGTGACATGCCGCAGACAATGGGCCCTGCCAAAAGCACGCCCAAAAGGATCATTGGCCATTCCCCGGTCAGCGCCATCCCCGATGACACGACACCGCATAGATATGCCCACATGGGCGGGAACCATGTGATCGGTTTGATCAGCCGCAGCATGGCGCGCGGTTCTGGCAAACGACGGGGGATGATATCAGTTGTGACTGTCATAGTGTAAACCTAGCCTGACAGTGCGCGAGTCTACAAGTGTAAAGTTAGATGGACAAATTTTGGTGAAATGCGCTTGCTTTGAATTGCATGAAAATTATTCTTCTTTAAGGATTGGTCTTATCTGAAAAAGCACTACGTACCGAAATCGAGAACACAAAAATTGGGAGTTCTATAATGAATAAGTTGAAAATCGCCGCACTTGGCCTTGCCCTTGTTGCGGGTCCGGCGTTTGCCGATGGTCACGCAACGGGTGATGCTGCAGCGGGCGAAGGTGTTTTCCAGAAATGCAAAGCATGTCACGCAGTCGTTGATGCGGATGGCAATGACATCGTCAAAGGTGGCCGCACTGGTCCGAACCTTTATGGTCTCTACACGCGTCAGGCCGGCACAAACGAAGATTTCGCCAAGAAATATGGCGATTCACTGATCGAAGCCGGTGAAAAGGGTCTGATGTGGAACGAAGCGGATTTCGTGGCATATGTGTCTGATCCGCGTGAATTCCTGCGCACTTACAATGATGACAAACGCGCGCGTTCCAAGATGTCCTTTAAGTTGGGCAGCGAGGACGATTCAAAGAATGTATGGGCATATCTGGTTTCTGTCGGCCCAGCCGCTGAATAAGACCTGATCTGTTTAGTAAGGTTTCCAAAGGCGGCGCTGCATATGCAGCGCCGCCTTTCCTATTTTTGGTAAAGTCTGAAACATGCAGGATGCCTGAAAACAAAGATTTCAACGCGTTAGGTGATACGTGTTGTATTACGCATTTTGCGAAACGCATTAATTGATGTCAGCGCGGCGCAATAGGCCCCAGAATTGATCGAGATGCTGCATGGCCCCCTTATAATCCCGCGCCATACCGTCAACGTCCATCAATCGCACGCTTTCTTCTGCGACATCCACAACATTGCCGCTGACCATGATATAGGCCTTTGGTGCCTTGAGGCGGATGGCGATCACCAGCCGGGCGAGGTTGGGCACTGAATGCCTGCCAGCGGCAGAAAGGCCGATGATCAGCTGTTTGGATGACGTGATCCGTTCAATCAGGGCATCATGCCCATCATCTACTGCCAATTCGATATGCCAGCCGTCTTTGCGCGCCATATCTGATGCCATCCGCAGACCCAGAATATGATCTTCGCCAGGCGTCATGGCAAACAGCGCGGTCTTATTGACCAGGAAAGTTTTCTTGGGTCTGCGCCGTTCCAATGCGCGCATGATCGCATAAATCCGGCCTGTTCCGATGGTGACATCGGCAAAACTGACTTCGCTCTCGTCCCACCATTGGCCCAGTTGATGAGATGCGGGGGACAGATATTCCAGGTAAAGCCTGTTCGTATCGAGGCCATTTTTCAATATCCGCTCAACGATCAGCGGCGCTGCCTTGTTGTCGGGCCCAACCAGCGCATGAGACAGCTCCAGCACGTCTTTCGACTTGGTGCCGCTGTCATCCATTTGCCTTGCGAGACTTTTCAACACTTCCCGAGCCAATGCTACGACGGCATCCTCCGGCAGCTGCTTGCGCAGCTGTTTAAAGTCCTGAAACGACCTGTTGATTTGGTCGAAAGAGACCAAATCGGTATTTTCTCTCGCTGAAGGCATCACTCCCCCATGATGTGACTTCGTCTATCTGGTGCCATTTTCATGGCGTCTGTTCGCATAAATTTACATATCACAGTTTTGGTGAGTTACAACTTTTCCTTCAGATTGTCTTTTGTTTATAGAGGTTTGCTGTATAATTAGTCAGACATATAAGTGTAACAAATTATGTACATGTCAAAATATTCTATTCCGGTCAGTGAATTGGCGGATGCAGGTTTTGCCATGAAAGATACCCGATTCATTTCACATCCTGCTGCCGCGACGATTTGACCAGCCCCCTTCCCACAGAATGGAAAAGCGCCGGCCTAGGGTCCGTCATTTTGGAATCAACCAAGGCTGCGAACCATGCAGCGGGCGGCACCCGGATGCCGCGTGTCTGCGCGGGGCAAGGGGTGCTATGATCTGCATAATAAGTTCAAGCTCAAATATTTCGTACTTGAAATAAATTTGGACCTTTAGTAGCCTTTTCGGAACAAGGCCATTTCAATTGGTCTGTTACGGGCACAAAGTGTCGCACGAGTCGCTGAAAAAGCGACCAATCAACTGGGAGAATAAGAATGATTTCAACGAAAACAAAACAGACGCTCAAGGCGGTTGGCGCGGCGACTGCCGTGGCACTGGCGATGACGTCGGGTGCCATGGCCGATGGTCACGGCAAGGTCAAAGTGGGCTTGATCACCACGCTGACAGGTGGCGGTGCCGCATTGGGCGTCGATATCCGGGATGGTTTCCTGCTGGGTGTTCAGCAGGCTGGCAATGACGGGATCGAGGTGGTCGTTGAGGATGATCAGCGCAAACCGGACATCGCGGTGCAATTGGCCGACAAGATGATCCAGTCCGAAAACGTCGATATCCTGACCGGTATCGTATGGTCCAACCTTGCCCTCGCTGTGGCCCCTGCCGCGACCGCGCAGGGTAAATTCTATATCTCGCCCAACGCGGGTCCGGCGCAACTGGCCGGCAAGGGATGTCACAAGAACTATTTCAACGTCGCCTGGCAGAACGATGGCCCCCATGAGGCCGCAGGCGCGCATGCCAAAGAGCTGGGTTTCAAAAAGCCCTTTATCCTGGCCCCTAACTATCCAGCGGGCAAGGACGCGCTGACCGGCTTCAAACGCATGTATGGCGGTGAACTGGCAGGCGAGCTTTATACAAAGCTGGGTCAGACCGATTATGCGGCAGAGCTGGCGCAGATCCGGGCGGCAGATGCCGATGGCATCTTCTTCTTCCTGCCCGGCGGCATGGGGATTTCCTTTCTCAAGCAGTATTCAGACAGCGGCATCGAACTGCCGGTTGTTGGCCCTGCCTTCAGCTTTGACCAGACCATTCTGGGTGCCGTGGGAGAGGCCGCAATGGGCATTCACAACACCGCACAATGGAGCCCGGATCTGGACAATGCCGCCAGCAAGGCTTTCGTCGAAAGCTTTAAGGCGGAATATGGTCGTATCCCTTCCATCTATGCCCAGCAGGCCTTTGACACCGCGAACCTGATCGCTTCGGCAGCGGCCAAGGCAGATGTGAAAGACATGGATGCCTTCCGTGCGGCCCTGCTGGAGGCTGATTTTGCCTCTACCCGTGGTGATTTCAAATTCGCCCCCAACCATCACCCCATTCAGGACTTCTATGTCCGCGAAGTGATCAAGGACGGTGACGTCTATACCAACAAGATCATCGGTGTGGCGCTGGAAGACCGTCAGGACGTCTATGGCGTAGACTGCAAGATGTAAGATCTGAAACTGGCCCCCGGCGGTATATGCTGCCGGGGGCCTGTCAGTTCGGGGGGCCTGATGACAACTATCCTTTTGATTGAACAAGTGCTCAACGGGCTGCAATTCGGCGTGATGCTGTTTTTGATGGCGGCCGGGCTGACGCTGATATTCGGGGTGATGGGGCTGATCAACCTCGCGCATGGGTCGCTTTATATGATCGGGGCCTTTGCTGCGGCGGCGGTGGCGGCATGGACGGGGAATTTCCTGTTGGCCCTGATGGCCAGCCTGATCGTGGCGGCGATTGCAGGGGCGATTATCGAACTGACGGTGATCCGGCGGCTATATGACCGCGATCATCTGGATCAGGTGCTGGCCACATTTGCGCTGATCTTGATCTTTTCCGAAGCGACACGATGGGTCTTTGGGTCATTCCCCTTGTTTCTGAACATTCCCGATGCGCTGAAAGGTACGATCATCCTGCCCGGTGGGATCGAATATTCGCTTTACCGGCTGACGATCATCCTGATTGGTCTGGCGGTTGCGGTGGGTTTGTTTTTGCTGATTTCCAAGACGCGCGTCGGCATGCGCATTCGCGCGGGCGAAAATGACCGCGAGATGATTGGCGCGTTGGGTGTCGATATTTCTGTCCTCTACACGATGGTTTTTGCGCTGGGGGCCGCACTTGCCGGATTGTCCGGCGCGCTGGTCGGTGCGATCCAGTCGGTTGAGGTGGGCATGGGCGAACCTGTGCTGATCCTTGCCTTCGTGGTGATCGTGATCGGCGGGATCGGATCTATCAAGGGGGCCTTGGCGGGGGCCATTCTGGTCGGGCTGACCGACACGTTGGGCCGCACCATGCTGCCTGTGATTTTCGGCACTTTCATGGAGGCGTCATCGGCCACGACCGTGGGTTCGGCGCTGGCATCCATGCTGATCTATATTTTGATGGCGGGGGTTTTGCTGTTCAAACCTACTGGCCTTTTTGGGAAAGCCTGACATGATCCGCGAACGTTATCTCAACATGATGGTCCTTGCCCTGCTGGTGCTGGTCCCGGCCTATGCCGTGCTGATGGATGAACCCTTTACCATCACGCTGGCCACCCGTGCGGTGATCTTTGCGCTGGCGGGGGTGGGCCTGAACCTTGCCTTGGGGCAGGGCGGATTGGTCAGTTTCGGCCATGCGGCCTATTTCGGGATGGGCGGCTATGCGATGGGCATCCTTGCCAGCCACGCCCAGAATTACGAACCACTGATGGAGGTGCCATTCGTCATCGAGGGGACCAATTCCATGCCGGTCATCTGGCTGGTCGCGATCGTGGCCAGCGCGCTGCTGGCGCTGCTGATCGGCGCGCTGAGCCTGCGCACGACGGGGGTTTATTTCATCATGGTGACCCTCGCCTTTGGGCAGATGTTTTACTATTTCACCATCAGCTGGCCTGCCTATGGCGGCGAAGACGGGCTGTCGATCTATGTGCGCAATCAGTTTCCGGGGCTGAATACGCTGGATCCGATCCAGTTCTACGGCATCTGTTTTGTGCTGCTGCTGGCGGTTCTGTATGGGGTGAACCGGTTGAACAAATCCCCCTTTGGTCTGGCGCTGAACGGCGCACATCAAAACGAGGAACGCGCCCTGACCGTGGGCATCAATGTGTACCGTTTGCGCTTGGTGGCCTTTGTCATCTCGGGTGCGATCACGGGACTGGCGGGTGCGCTGTTTGCGGACCTGAACCGATTTGTCAGCCCGACGATGTTCAGCTGGGGTGTCTCGGGGGAAATCATGATCTTTATCATTCTGGGCGGTGTGGCGCGCCTGTTTGGTCCGGTGGTCGGTGCCGCAGTCTATATCATGCTGGAACATTTCCTAGGCGGGCTGTCGGAATATTGGTTCATCTATCTTGGGGTGATCTTGTTGTTCGTGGTGCTGTTTGCCAAAGGCGGTATCATCGGTGGCCTGTCCAAAAAGGAGACGCGCCATGCCGGATAGTATCCTGAGCGTTCGCAACATCGAAAAATCCTTTGGCGCGTTGAAGGCCAGCGATGGCATATCGCTTGATCTGGTGGCGGGTGAAATTCATGCGCTGATCGGGCCGAATGGTGCGGGCAAATCGACCCTGATCAAGCAGATCGCGGGGGGGTTGAAACCCGACAGCGGCAGCGTGGCGTTCATGGGCCGTGACGTTACGGCCAAATCGACCGCACAGCGCGCGCGTCTGGGTCTGGGCCGGACCTTTCAAATCTCTGCCCTGGCGATGCAGTATAGCGTGCTTGAAAACGCGGTGCTGGGTGCCGTGGGGCAAAGCGGATCGGTGTTCCAGTTCTTTAGACCTGCGATGAAAGATCCAGCGCTGCTGGCACGTGCACGCAGGGCGTTGGACCGGGTCGGCCTGCAAGACCACGAAGACATTATCACCTCTGAGCTGTCCCACGGTCAGCGCCGCCAATTGGAAGTCGCCGTTGCCCTGACGCTGGAGCCGAAAGCCTTTTTGATGGATGAGCCTATGGCGGGGATGGGGGCCGAAGGTTCAAGAGAGCTGACCACATTCCTGCAGGAGCTAAAGCATGAGGCCCCGATCCTGTTGGTGGAACATGACATGGACGCGGTTTTTGCCTGTGCAGACCGGATCAGTGTTCTGGTTTACGGCCAGATCATTGCGACGGGCTCTGTCGATGAAATACGCTCTAACCCGCAGGTTAGGGTCGCATATCTGGGAGAGGAGGAGCCGGTATGAGTTTCCTGTCCCTACAAGGGATCACCGCCAGCTATGGGGCGTCCCAAGCGCTGTTTGGCATTGACCTGAGCCTTGACGAAGGCGAGGTCATCGCCCTCATGGGCCGCAATGGCATGGGCAAATCCACCACGATCAAGGTGATCTGCCGGATGCTGAAACATTCGGCCGGCACGGTACATTTTGCGGGTCGTGACATCGGCAATCTGCCCTCGCACAAGGCAGCAAAGATGGGTCTGGGGTTGGTGCCAGAGGGGCGGCGCTGTTTCACGAACCTGACGGTCTATGAAAACCTTTATGCCTCGGCGCGGCCCGGCGAATGGGATTTCGACAAGGTCCACAGCCTGTTTCCGCGCCTGGGCGAACGCAGTGACCAACTGGCCGGATCGCTGTCGGGGGGCGAACAGCAGATGCTGGCGATTGGCCGCGCCCTGATGACCAACCCCAGCCTGCTGATCCTAGACGAGGCGACAGAGGGGCTGGCCCCCGTCGTGCGGCAGGAAATCTGGACGGCGATTGCAACGCTGAAACAGACGACAAACCTGTCGATCATCGTGGTGGACAAAACCATCAGCGAATTGCGCCAGATCGCGGATAAGGTCGTGATCCTGGAGCGGGGCAAATCGGTGTGGACGGGCGGGATTGATGCGCTGACAAGTGACCTCAAAGATCAGTATCTGGGGGTCTGAGGCATGGCATTCACCTATACCCAAGAGGTCAAGTTTCGCCATTGTGACCCGGCGGGCATCGTATTCTATCCGCGGTTTTTCGAGATGATGAATGACACGGTCGAGGCCTTTTTTGCCCAGCGGCTGGATTTTCCGTTTTCCGAAATGCACCGGACATCCGGCATTCCCACCGCGCAGATCGAAGCGCAGTTTCAGGCACCCAGCCGTCTGGGCGATGTTCTGGACATCAGCCTGCGCTGTACGCGACTGGGCCGGTCCAGCCTGGGTCTGGGCTATGCCGCGGTTTGTGGAAACGCGCCGCGCTTTACCGCGCAGTCGACGATCGTGTTTATTGACGCAACAGGCAAGTCGCAGCCCTGGACGGATAAGATCCGCGCATTGCTGCACATGGAAATGCAAGGAGAGACCGAAGATGGCACATGAGATTATCCAGCCCGAAGGCTGGGCCAAGGCCAAAGGGTACGCCAACGGGATCAAGACCGCTGACAATCAGCTGTTTATCGGGGGCCAGATCGGGTGGAACGCCGATCAGCTGTTCGAGACGCAGGATTTCATTGGCCAGATGGAACAGGCGCTGCGCAATATCGTCGCCGTCTTGGAAGCCGCCGGTGGCAAGATCGAAGATTTGGTGCGGCTGACCTGGTATGTCACAGACAAGAAAGAATATGTGGCCCGCCAGCGCGAGGTGGGCGAAGTGTATCGCAAGGTTCTGGGCCGCCATTTTCCGGCGATGACGATGGTCGTGGTCGCAGGTCTGGTTGAGGACGAAGCCCTGGTCGAGATTGAGGCAACTGCGGTGCTTTGACGCGGTGGCGCGGCGCGGCGTGGCACTAAGTTCAGAACTAAGCAGAGACACCTCTTTCAGCCATAGGAACAGCCATGCGTTTTGTGATGCCACAAAAGGTCAAATTCAAACATTGCGATCCCGCCGGGATCGTTTTCTATCCGCGTTATTTTGAGATGATCAATGATTGCGTGGAGGCGTTTTTTGACGATGCGCTGGCCTGCCCCTTTGAGGATCTGCACAAGGAGGGTGGCGTGCCCACGGCAGAGATATCGGTGCAATTCACAGCACCCAGCCGCCATGGTGACCATCTGGAGCTGGCGTTGACCTGCACCCGTCTGGGGCGGTCCAGCCTGGGCATTCAAACAGAAGCGACCTGCCAGGGTGCGCGCCGTTTTCTGGCGACATCTACATTGGTGCTGATTGATGGCTTTGGAAAATCAACGCCTTGGCCGGATGCGCTGCGTCACAAGTTGCAGATGCGGGTGCAAAAGGCCGCTGCCTGAGAAGGTCGCCTGCCGGACCTGTCGGAACGTCACGCTTTTATGAACACGCCTTGATCGCTGTCAGTGTCGCCTGAACCAGTACGCCTTGCGGATCGCAAAGCGTTCCTGTGATGTCGAAATGGTTGTAGTCTGCCATGTCGATCAAGGTAACATCGTGCCCCTTGGCGGCCCAGGCATCATGGAAACCTTTGGTTTCACGTAGAAATCCGTCCCGTTCCTGCCCACCAACGGACAAGACCAGCTGGATATCCGTGGCCTGTGGGATATGCCTGATCGGGGACAGCGCTTGGACGGTGTCCATGTCCATATTCATCCAGCCGTTGACCTGCGTGTGCAGCAATGGTTCCAGATCGTAGATGCCGCTGAGTGCGAGGGCGGCGCCGATCACGTTTTGGGGCACGCCATATTCCGCATGCCACCCCCCGGCCAGGACGGTGCCGGTCAAATGGCCACCGGCGGATGACCCGCCCACGTGGATCTTGGTTGTATCCAGGCCAAAGGACGCGCCATTGCGGTACAGCCATGCAACGGCGAGGCGGACCTCATGCACGATTTGCGCCAGGCTGACCGCCGGGGCCAGTGAATAATCCATCACCGCGACGGCCACGTCATTTGCCACCAGACCCGGTGCGGCAAAGGCGTTGCCTTCTTTTGTGCCAAGCCGCCAATACCCGCCGTGAATCCACAAGAACACCGGGCGGCCCGGCGCTGCCCCATAGAGGTCAAGGGATGATCCGCTGTCAGGATCAAAGACGAGGTTCCGCCTGCACGGAACTTCTGCCATGGCCTGTGCGCTGATCCGGTTCAACTGGGCGAATTCATCGTCAAAAGAGGCGACACTTTCGCGGGCGTTGAAATCGTGGTCGATTTGCGGATCAAGCGGGAAGGCGTTCATTTGAAGGCGGTGGTGTTGATGATCGGATTGCGGATCATGCCGATGCCTTGGACGTGGGCCTCCATCACGTCGCCGGGCCACATGAATTCCTGTGGGGTACGGCCAGCGCCGACACCTTCGGGCGTGCCCGAGGCGATGATATCACCGGGTTCCAGCGTCATGCCCCTCGACAGGTCCGCGATCAGTTCATCCACTTTAAACAGCATGTTAGCGGTGTTTGAACGCTGTTTTTCCACGCCATTGATGGTCAGCCATAAATCCAGCGTCTGGGGATCTGGGATTTCATCGGCCGTCACGATGCAGGGCCCGAAAGGCGCATAGGTGTCCATACCCTTGGAGAATATCCACTGACCTGCCCGGCGGTTGTCGCGGGCCGAAACATCGACCATGATCGAATAGCCAAACACATGTTTGAGCGCATTTTCACGCTTCACGTGGCTGGCGTTGGTGCCGATGATGACGGCCAGCTCCACTTCCCAGTCCAACTGCTGGGTCATGTCGGCGTCATGGTTCACGGGTTCATTGGGGCCAACGACCGCGGTGGGCGGTTTGGAAAAGACCACAGGTTCCTTTGGCAAATCAGGAGAGACATCCAGCGCCTTCGTGCTTTCGGCAATATGATCAAGGTAGTTCAGCCCGATGCCAAAGATATTCTTGCGCGGGCGCGGGATCGGGGCCAACAGGGTGACGCTTTCGATGGGCAGGGCCAGGGCATTGCCCCAAACGCCGGCCGCCAGATGCAGCGCCTCGCGCAGTTGTGCAACAGCGACGGGGCCCAGATTGATGAAATCAAGCATATGATCTGGCAGATCAAGCCCAGCATGTTCGCCAAAGCCTGCAACATCGACAACGATGCCGTCTTCGATCACGCCCAGACGTGCGGCGGCTTCGATATCGGTTCTATATGTGACGAGTTTCATGTGGTTCCTAACAAGTTGATGGGCCGTTTTGGGTCAACGGCCTTATGTATTGAGATGCTGCTGGCCGTTGTTTTCGCCAAATGCTTCTTCGCGGTAAAGGCCCAATGCGCGGATCACCGGCAGATCGTTGAGGCAGAACAACACGGCATCCTCAGTCGGGGATGCATTGCCATGTTCATGCCAGGCCCATGAGGGGACACAGAAGATGTCCCGCTCTGACCAGTCGAACCGTTGCCCGTTGATGATGGAATATCCGGCACCCTTGGCCACCTGATAGAGGGAGCTGCCAGTGTGCCGATGGGCCTGTGTGACTTGGCCGGGTGCAAGACGCTGCATGCTGGCCCCGAGGGTTTTCATCACGGGGCCGTTGTTGGTGGGGTTCACATATTCCAACAGGGTCCCGTCAAAGGGCGATGGGTCAGAGGCGGCACTGTATTTTTCCAGCGCCTCATAGGTGCGGTCCCATTCGTATTTGAACATCGGGCTATAGCCCTTGTCCCATGTGCCGCCGCCCGGTGTAAGACCCGGATTGCCCCAGGTTTTTGTCATGTCATCAACGGGATAGGCCACAGGTTCTGTCAGGTTCGGATGCACCTCAAAGAAGTTCGCCTCAAGTGCATTCACAAATGGAATGTCCAGCCCGTCTTGCCAGATGCAGGGGCTGCCGGTGTCTTCGACGGCATGTTCATGCCATGTGCCATTGGGGGTCAGAACAAAATCGTTGCGGCCCAGGGTCATCTTGTGCCCGTCAACAACCGTATAGGCACCGGTGCCTTCCATGATGAAACGGATGGCGCTGGCGGAATGGCGGTGCGCGGTCGCCTTTTCGCCGGGGTGCATGACCTGCAGGCCCGCATAGATCCAGCCGACTGCGGCTGAAACGTCGGTTCTGCCGGGATTGTTGAAGTAGATCACGCGGCGCCCCGCCTTTTCCGGCGTTACCAAATCAACAGATCGCAATACTTTTTCGCGCAGCTCTGCATAGCGCCACAGGACCGGCACCGACTGGGATTTCGGCTCCCAGGGTTCGATCTTGTTGGCGACGGTCCAAAGCGCGCCGGTGTGATAGCCGTCCAGCTCCTTGTAATATTCAAGCAGTTCGGGCGTGTCTTCGACATTGGCCCGTCCGGCCACGTTTTCACCTGGCATGTGCCGCTCTCCCCCGATGACGTCGCCTTCAGCCTAAAAACTTTTAGGCTTAAAGTAAAACCCTATCAGGGGATCATTCGATCAAAACATCTGCCTCAAAACCGCCATTGCGCCATGTTTCAAGTGCCGCGACAAAGCCCGGACCACTTAGGCCATCCACCGCGCTCTTGTAATATCCTGCGGCCTTGAGCCGTTCCTGAACGGCCGTGATGGTATCGCGCGACCAGTCAGAGGTATTTTGCGTGATCTGTTGGATGCTTTCGCCGCTGTCCTCTGCCGCACCGCGCAGCAACAAGTTTGCTGCGGCATTCGGATTGCGCGCTACGATACGGCCCTCGTCCAGCAAGATGGCCCCGGCTACATAGCCGCGCGGCTCGCCTGCCTTGATGGCGCGGCGGAAATATTCAAGCGCTTCTGCGGGATCACCGGCTGACCCGTCCCGGGCCAGCACGCCAAGATTGTAATTGGCAATGGCAGAGCCAAGATCGGCCGCCTCATTTAGCAATTGTACCGCCCGCGCTTCGTCTTTCTGCAGGCCGGCCCCTTCGAACAGGGCAACGGCAAGATTGATTTTGGCATCCGCGCTGCCGGCTTTGGCTGCGGCTTCGAACAGACGAAGGGCCTCTGTCTGGTTTGCTGGGACACCACGTCCGGCTTCGGTCATCAGGCCAAGGCTGACCATCGCGCGCAGATCGCCCTGATCTGCGGCAATCTTGTACAGGCGCACCGCCTCTTCCACATCACCGGCAGCGATTGTGGCGCGGGCCAGAAGGGCGGTGTAATGGGGCAAATTCGGGCTGGCGGCGGCGGCGGCCTGACAGGCTTGGATGGCTGACAGGGCATTGGGCTGCAATTTGCTGAATGGCACGCCCGATGTGCTGGCCGTTGCATCGCGCGGATGGGTGGCCAGACGTTCACACAGCCGCCCGGCACCGGCCTGAGAGTCGGCAGGCAGGGTTGCAATCAGGCGCCGCGCATCCCGGGCGTAGGTGCCATTGGGATATTGATCGAGGTAGAATTGCACGAGGGGTCGCATCCGCCCCCGACGGGCCAATTGCCACAGCCGCTCTTCTTGCGCGTCTTGTTGCGGTGGCGCGTAGTCACGCGACAGGGTGTTGCCGTCAGCGAGGGAGGGATCGAGAAAGGCCATGACCTGCTGGCTATGGACCCCTTGTGGATAGCGTTCTGCATAGAGCTTCATCAATTGCGGATCGCGTGCATTTGCCGCCACTTGCCACAGCAGGGTTTCAGCCGAAACCGTGTCAGGACGCGGATCAAAGCGGAACTGGCGCGTCAGCGATGAGTTCTCCCAGGGGATTTGCCGACCACCGGTTGAGGACAGCACGTCCTTGCGCACAGAAATCATCAGATCGGACACATCAAGGCCAGGCGTATAGATATGGCTAAGCAATGCTTCGGTGAAAAAGCTGTTCCTGCCTGTACCGTCATAGGCGACATTGTCAGGCTGTGTCGCAAAGGAAATCATAAAATCCGCTGCATTGCCGATCCGTGCAAGCCCCTCTGAGACAGAGGTCAGGATTCCTTCGAAGGGGTTGTTCCTGCAGGCATCAAGAAAGACGAATTTGATCCCCGGTGCGGCTTCCATACGTTCCAGAATAACGCTGAGGGGGATCGTCTGTTCGCCGATATCCTCGGGACGTTGAATTCTGGCGTCTGTCGGTACGAGGTAGTTTTGCCCGCCGACCTGAAACCCATGTCCAGCGTAATAGAACAGCGACACATCAGCGTTCTTAATCGCCGTTGAAAACTGTTCAGAAATATCGGCCATTTGTTGGTGCCCGACATCAAGGCCCAGAAACACCTCAAACCCCAGCCCTTCCAAAGCGACGGTAATGTCGGCAGCATCATTGCCCGGGTTGTCCAGCGGGCTGACCAGTTCGTAATCAGAGTTGCCGATAATCAGCGCAACACGGCGTTCATCCGTGATCTGGGCCAGGGCTGCAAAGGGCCAGAGCAGGGCAAGCGACAAAACAACGATGGATTTGGTCAAAAGCATCT
>JAFMGZ010000013.1 GCA_017854855.1 Sulfitobacter sp.
TTTTCCCGCTGGCGCTCAAATCTCTTCTTCTCACAGGAAAAAGATGGGCTGCCCTCTTAGGGTTAGAGCGCGCCTCAAACAAAGAACGAAAATGAAGCGTTTCCTTGTTTGTTCTGCCCCACCTGGCATCCCAAAGAGGGCGTAATAGATCTGCAATCTGATCCCGCAACCAGACATGCGCCAGACTGGAGGTGGACCTATGATACCAGAGCTGAACAAGCTGAGCTGGCACCATACGCACTGGCGGATGCAAGATTTCGAAGCTGACGGACGGCGCGATCCGATGCGCGAGTGCGATCAGGAGAAGCGCAAGGTCTACCTCGTATCTCTCTAGTGTATCCAAATGGTTGTCAGGAAAGAGGTCAACTAGGTGCACCCGTATCAAGGGTGCCGCCACCTGCAGCCGATTGGCGAGCCGTGGCAGGAGCATCTCGGCGAAGAAATCGCTACCCGAAATACGGAATCGTTTCTGCGCCTTCGCCGGATCGAAGGTGCATGGACCCCGAAGTAGGTGTCCGATCCGGAAGCATCGCCTCTCTTCACTAAAGGTTCGTGACGGCGGCGGTGCTCGTGCTGACGCAGGGGATCGTTCTGGCGATTACCGAAGAGGGCGAAACCCTTTTCAAACTAGGCTACGTGCTCGCGGTTCTGTCCATGACGTTCATTGCCTTCGTGGTGTTGCGACACGGTGTTGGGGCAACTGACGCGGTGCGTGCCGATTCCGACGCCGAAGAGACCGGACGGCCAAGACCAACCTCGCAGCAAACGCGGGCGGAAGCGACACGCTGGTGCGGCTGCGGACTTCTACCTCGCCGTATCGCCCAACGAAGGATGCCTCGTTTGGACCTTCGCCTGCGCGATTAAAGCACGCAGGGTTGTCGAGTTTGGCGCGTCCTTCGGGATAAGCTCGCTCTATCTCGCCGCTACTGCCAAAGGCAAACCGGGTACCTTAATTACGACAGAGGTTCACCTGGCAAAATGCCCGGCGCGAGACCCTTGCGAAGGCAGAACTACCGGACACAATCATACTGATTGAAGCGAACTGTATGTGGCTCAGCTCAATGGGAGGGACTGCAAATCTGGCTATTTTTTCGTTTTGCCACCGGACCGATAGTTTTGACACAGCCTCCAGAAGGAGCGAACTTCGCACCGTACATTGCTTGTCGTCTTTGAAACGCAAATGGGGGCAAGCCGATTTGGTTAATCAGCCGACCAATCCCAGCTGACGTGTGATTGTGGCGCTGTCATAATAATCTCGGCCCTCGACAACCTTTCCATCTTTGACGCGCATTACTGAACAATATCGGACTTCAGCTCTTTTACCGGTCGCTGGGAAATTTCCGAGGCTGGATCGCAGAACCCCTGTATGAGTGCCAGTGTTCCGAAACTCGACTATCGCCCACTGTCCATCGTCGCTGACAATGACGTTTTCGACTTTGCATAGCCCGTCTGGGAAGGCCTCGCGCCAGCGATAGTAGTCGGCCTTGTAGGCTTGCTTTCCTGGAAGCTGTTCGCCGCGGGCAATATCCTCAAAGGCACAGTCTTCAGAGATGACCTCTGCGCCACGATCGGGATCGCGCATATCCCAGGATTCGTGAAATTGTCGAACGACCTTTTCGGTAGGGTGCATGACCTTGGCCCTTTTGTGAACAGATGAGGGGAGATTAGCAGCTGGCCTTTATTTATGCACCAAAAAGTACATTTCGTGCTCAGCCCCTACATCCCACCAATATTGGGTGGGCGCGGACCCGGGACAGGCAAACGTTTTGATTTCTAGTCGATGGTCGTGATCAAGAACCAGGCTTTGCTTGTGTTTGATGAGAGCAGGATCATTGTCGGCCAGCGCGAACGCGCGGTTGTTTAGGCCGACAAAATCAGAAGCGTGTCATTTATCGATGTGGTTGACCACCCAATCGTGCTGCGCAATGCGCCGCCATTTGGTGGATTATCGCAACTCGTTATCGATAGCACGTCCATCGGTCGTGGCATATCAGAGGGCGCTCAGTGATGAGGTCAAATGTCATTCGGGATGATCCAGTCGTCAAGATGCCATGGTCGATATCCGCCTACCCAATGATATTGGCAACCCGGGCAGGCGTTCCACATCATGTGTCCACGGACAGGAGTCCAAGAGCAACTCAATCCGACTATGGTCCAATTTACTCAACTTCGAATTTATTGCCGACTAAGCATGGATCACTGCGACTCTTTAGCGGGCCGCGCATCCACTTTTCTGGGAGGGAAGTCCAAATGACAAAACTGAATATCAATGGAACCGAAATGGACGTCGAGGCAGACGGCAGCATGCCGCTGCTCTGGGCCGTGCGTGATATCGCAGGCATGACGGGCACAAAATACGGCTGCGGCGTCGGCCTGTGTGGTGCCTGCACAGTCCATATTGATGGCGTCGCCCAGCGGTCCTGCCAGATAACCGTTGATGAGGTCGTTGGCAAAGCTGTGACCACTATTGAAGGTTTGGACGCGAACGGCGAACACCGGGTCCAACAAGCATGGCGCGAATTGAACGTCCCGCAATGTGGGTTCTGCCAATCTGGGCAAATCATGCAGGCAGCATCGCTGTTGGCTGAAAACCCCAAGCCCACGGATGGCGAAATTCTTGAGGCTATGGAAGGCAACGTTTGTCGCTGTGGATGTTATCAACGTATCGTCGCCGCCGTTCGGCTGGCCAGCACGGGAGCATAAGACATGTTGAAATATTTAGACCAGATTCACTCACCCGTTGCCCGCGCCTTGACCGTTCAAAAAGTCAGCCGCCGCGCATTTCTTGGCACCAGTTCAGCCTTTGCTGTCGCTGTTTTTACAGCGCCCCGCGCTGAAGCCTTCCCTGTCTGGGAGACAGGCGGAAGCGCCATGCCAAACGGCCTGGTCGATGACCCCATGGTTTTTGTCTCGATTGACACCGATGGCACCGTTCACCTTGTTGCTCACCGCTCAGAGATGGGCACAGGGTCGCGTACCACACTTCCTATGATCATGGCGGATGAAATGGAGGCAGACTGGGACCGCGTTAACATTATTCAGGCTGAGGGGGACGAACCGAAGTACGGCAACCAGAACACAGACGGCTCACGCAGCTTGCGCCACCACATTCAGGCAGCCCGCAAGATTGGTGGGTCGGTCCGCATGATGCTGGCAGGGGCTGCTGCCGAAGAGTGGGGTGTGCCAGTAGGCGAGGTTGTCGTCTCCAATCACACCGTGAGCCACGGGGGTAAATCGCTTGGCTTCGGCGATCTGGCAGAGAATGCCATGGCGATGCCTGTGCCGGCACACAAGGATATCGATTATAAGTCCGAGGACGCTTTCCGCTATATTGGCAAGGGTCAGGTGCAGATCACCGACCTGCGTGACATCACAACAGGTGCTGCGGTCTATGGTGCAGACGTCACTTTGCCGGGCATGAAAATTGCGATGGTCGCCCGGCCGCCCGTCGTTGGTGGCAAGGCCACGAGCTTTGACGCGGAAGCGGCGATGGCGATCCCAGGTGTGGTCGCCGTGCACGAATTGCCTTATTCGATCATGCCTGCAGGCTTTGCGCCTTTGGGCGGTGTCGCCGTCGTCGCTGACAACACTTATGCTGCGATACAGGGTCGCGAAGCACTGAACATCACATGGGAAGGCGGACCGCACGCAGGCTATACCTCCAAATCCTATATGGCCGAAATGGTCGCTGAGACCAGAAAAATGGGCACGGTCATGCGTGAACAAGGGGATCCTGATACGGCTTTTGCAAATGCTGCTAAAGTGTTCACCCAGACTTATACTCAGGACCACATGGCGCATATTCCAATGGAGCCACCTGTAGCATTGGCCAATTTCACAGGTGATGCGATGGAAATTTGGGCCCCGGTGCAAAGTCCCTATCAAGCGCGTCAGGACGCAGCAAAAGCTGTCGGGCTGGATGAGGCCAATGTGCGCGTCAATGTTACGCTATTGGGTGGTGGTTTCGGACGCAAGTCAAAGGCCGACTATGTAACCGAAGCAGCATTGTTGTCGCAACTGGTCAAGGCACCGGTTCGGGTGCAGTGGACGCGTGAAGATGACGTGCATCACTCATTCTATCACACTGCATCTGCCGAGCGGATCGAGGCGGCACTGGACGGCAGCGGCAAGGTTGTCGGCTGGCGTCACAACTCAACGGCACCCTCAATCTTGTCGATCTTTGCGCCAGATAGTGGCCATCAGTTTCCAATTGAAACAGGGATGGGCCATGTTGATGTACCGTTCGATATTCCAAACGTTCGGATGGACAATGGTAAAGCCATGGCGCACACGCGGATCGGTTGGTTCCGTGCAGTGTCAAATGTGCCTCGCGCTTGGGCGATCGGTTCGTTTGTTGGTGAATTGGCCCACGAGCTGGGCAAGGACCAGCGGGCCATGTGGCTTGAGTTGATCGGCGCTCCGCGCACGGTGGATACTGTTGCTGAAGGCTATCCTGAAACCTACTGGAACTATGGGGAGCCTGCCAACGGATTTGAAATCAAGACCGGTAAGCTGATCAATGTGTTAAACATAGCAGCGGATGCAATCGGCTACGGCAAAGACCTGCCCGAAGGTGAGGGGATCGGCCTTGCCGTGCACCGCAGCTTTGTCAGCTACGTGGCTGTCGCAACGCGTGTCAAAATCATCGACGGTAAGGTGACGGTGCCCGAGATGCACATGGCGATTGATTGCGGCTATGCGGCCAACCCTGAACGGATTAGTAGCCAGATGGAAGGTGCCTCTGTTATGGGCATGACCATCGCGCAACATTCGGGGATCACATTTGCAGACGGTGCTGTGGAGCAGTCGAATTTCTATGATTACGACGTCACGCGCTCAACAAACTATCCCAACAACGTCAAGGTGCATATCGTACCGCATGGATTTGACGAACACTCGACGGGGGTTGGCGAGCCTGGCGTGCCGCCTGTCGCGCCATCGATAGCGAATGCGGTGTTTGAGGCGCAGGGCAAACGTTTGCGTCACATTCCAATGGGCGAAATGATCTGACGTGAATCTTTAGAAAAGCAACGTGGAGTGGCCCCAATAGGGGCCACGCTTCTCTAAAGGATGCGGTTGTCAATGCCGACATCCGTTGACTTCAACTCCGGTTTTTTTCTCCCACTTGGGTTCCGATTTCTCAACGCATTTGTGCCGCCTTTCATCCGAAGGCCTATGTGTTGAGCCCAAGTTCGCATCCCATTCAGACCCGTCGAGCCAATGGACCGCTGCGCGCAAAGGCCCAGCGTTGTTTGCCTATTCAACCAATTTTCTGATCGACACCGATCACAATGTCATCGTCGACGTTGAGGGAACCAGATCCATCCGCCAGGCCGAAGTCGGATCGGTGCGCACCATGTTGGACAGGATCAAGAATCGGCATAACTTCGACCCTGAACAGCTCATTGCAGACAGCGCTTATCGATCAGGGCCGATGCTTGGGTGGCTCGTTGATCGCAAAATCAATCCCCACATTCCCGTGCTGGATAAAGCCGGTCGCACCGACGGCACTTGGTCTCGCACCGACTTTGAATGGGACGCCGCGAACGACCAATACATCTGTCCTGAAGGCGAAGGTACCTCAAAAGGGCTTTGTTGATGGCGTGGATACCCCCACCTACCGGCATCGTAGTGTGCCATTGTGATGTTTCAGAAAGCATCACTCAAAGGGAGAGCATCCATGTCAGAAGTTAGCATAATCGGCATAGACCTTGCAAAGCGCGTGTTTCAACGTCACGGGGCTTGCGCAAACGGAGCTGTTATTTTTCGCAAGAAACTGACGCGTGTTCAGCTTCTTGCATTTATGAGCGAACAGCCCAAATGCACTGTTGCGATGGAGGCCTGTGCTACAGCTCATTGCTGGGGCCGCGAGATCGAGAAGCTTGGGCACACGGTGCAACTGATTGCGCCAAATTATGTGAAGCCGTTTGTAAAACGACAAAAGAATGATGTTGCCGACGCTGAAGCCATCGTTGAGGCGGCCTCGCGGCCAACAATGCGGTTTGTTGCGTTGAAGTCCGAGGCCCAGCAGGCGCGTGCTATGTTGTTTAGGACACGACAGATGTTCATCGGTCAGCGCACTCAGACGAGCAACGCACTGCGTGGCCATCTTGCCGAGCACGGCATCGTTGCGCCAAAGGGAGCCATTCACGTCAAATGCTTGGCCGACGCAGTTGCGGATGAGACCGTGGGCTTGCCCGAAGAAGTCCGAGAACTCGCCCAAGTGTATCTCGCCCAGATCGAAGGTCTCAATGTTCAGATTACGACGCTGGATCAAAAGATGAAGGGGGCTGCTAAAGAAGCTGAAGCGGCACGGCGGGCCCAGACCATGCCGGGTGTGGGGCCAATTACAGCATTGGCAATTGAGACCTTCGCGCCTGATCTGAACTGCTTTCGCCGAGGTCGGGATTTTGCGGCATGGCTGGGCTTGGTCCCCAAGCAGAACTCGACAGGCGGCAAACCTCGCCTTGGTAAGACCTCGAAGATGGGCCAACGCGACATTCGCCGGTTGCTGATCTCTGGTGCAATGGCTGTTCTTCAAGCTGTTGAGCGATTTGGAACGCCGCATAACACTTGGCTGATAGCCATGCTGGAACGCAAACCACGTATGCTTGTTGCCGTGGCACTGGCGAATAAGATGGCCCGCGGTCTGTGGGCCATGGTGACGAAGCAAGTGGACTACCGAACCCCGGCAACGATGGCATAAGCGCAATGCGACAGACATCAAACCCCGGAACTTGGGCGTGTGAGGAGATCGATGAACAGTAAGGGGAAATGATCGGAAAGATCCGGACCAGATAAAGCAGTCTTTGTGCAGGAGCCTATGAGCTCGATTTGTTGATCTGCCTTTGGTTCGCGCATCGCCATACCGGCCCGCGGCTGTATCAATCGCCGCAACGAGAGGCCTGATACATGACCGCATCCGATCACACACTCCAAACCGTTCAGAAATCTCTTGCACCAACGGGGGCATCCATACATGCACAAATCGGGTGAAGGACGTTCTTCCCCTTCCCCCAGAGGGACTTAGCCTACAGGCTCAGTGATGGGTACACCCCTATACCGAAGCCCTGTTGTCCGCGATTCCGGTGCCGGATCCAACGTTGCGTGGTAAACGCAAACGCATCCTTCTTGAGGGTGATTTGCCAAGCCCGTTGCATCCCCCAAAGGGCTGCCCTTTTGTCACCCGCTGCCCCGTAGCTCAAGAGACCTGCAAGACCGCAAGACCGCAATTGGTCGAAACCTCGCCGGGGTATCACATCCGGTGTCCCGTCCGCGTGAACACATGAGCGCGTTTTATTGCAATACGCGTTTGCGCGCTCTGGCGACACAAAGTGAAAAGCCGTTTAAACAGTCAGTCCGAGCGCTTGGTCTTCATCAGGTATCAATTGCATATGACTTTTGTCTATCATACTGGTTTTGCCGGTTTTTTAGAGATCTGAATATGCGCAACAAAACCAATTAACGCTGAAAAAGTAGGCGCTGGAACCTTCCGCCATTCACTCAATAATTGAAGTTTAAAGTAAATTCTTGACAGAACTTTTTTATAAGCCTTAAGCTGAGATGACCAACAGAGTTGCGGCCTGCTAGCCCATTCCATTGGCTGGGGGATGTAAAAGTCCATAAATCAGAGAAGAGGCATGTCTATGGCGTGGTTTGTCACGATCGTATTGCTGGTTATTGCGGCCATACTCATAATTCTCTTTTTGAGCCGGTATTACCGCAAGGCAACGCGCGAAATCAGCGTGGTCCGCACCGGGCAAGGTGGCCAGAAAGTTGTGCTGGATGGAGGCTGTCTTGCCCTGCCCTTCCTGCACAAGGTCGCGGAAGTGAACATGCGCACCTCTAAACTTGATATTGAACGCACGGGCCCGAAATCAATTATCACAAAAGACCGTCTGCGGGTTGATGTGGCTGCTGAATTCTATGTGCGCGTTCAAGCTAACATTGAGGGTGTGGCCACCGCGGCACAGGCGCTCGCGGGTAAATCCTTTCGCGCGGTGGATTTAGAAGAAATCCTCGAAGGTAAGCTTGTCGACGCGATGCTTTCGGTCGCGGCGCGCTATACCATGGACGAATTGCAGGACAATCGCGCGGCCTATGCCAAGGAAGTGAGCGATATGTTGGGCGATAACCTTGCCCAAAACGGTCTGATGCTGGAATCTATGTCGCTGACGCGGATCGACCAGACCCCGTTTCACGCACTGGACGAAAACAACGCCTTTAACGCCTTGGGCATGCGGCGCTTGGCCGAAATCATCGCTGTGAACAAAAAAGAACGGGCTGTGATTGAGGCCGACGCCGATGTATCCGTGCGTCAAAGCCAGCTGGATGCGACAAAACGCAAACTGACGATCTCCCGCGAAGAAGAAGAAGCGATGATCACCCAGCAGCGGGAGATTGAGATTGCACGTTCCCGCTCTGCTGCGGAAACGGCAGAGGAACAGTCGGTCTCAGAGAAGCGCCGCGAGGCTGCACGCATTGAGCGCGAGCGCGAAGTGCGCTCGTCAGAGATTGCGCGTGATACTGAATTGCGCCGGCAAACGCTTGAGTCGGAATTGAACTCAGCCCTCAAGAAATCCGAGAACACCGTCACGATGGCACAAAAACGTGGTGAAGAAGCCAAGGCCGAAGCCGAAGCCATTGCCGCAAAGGGCAATGAGGCCGAAGCCGAAGAGCGCGTGCGTACCATCCGCGAAACTGCGGCTGCCGAACGCGACAAGGCCCTCGCTCTGATCCGTGCCGCTGAGCAGGCAGAGGTGGACGACACCCGCGTGAAATCCGAAGCGGATACAATTACCTCTATGGCTGAGGCGCATGCGAAGGCCATGATCGACGGTGCCAATGCAGACCGCGACCGCTTACTGTCAGAGGCAAAAGGCCGTGCGGCCATCATCACCGCCGAAAATACACAGAGCCCCGAGCTGATCGCGATGAAGCTTGATGAGCAACGCATGCGCACCTTGCCGCAGCTGGTTGAGAAGATGATGAAACCCACCGAAAAGATCGAAAGCATTCGCATCAACCAGATGAACGGCTTCAACGGTGCCAGCGGCGGTGAAGGCGGCGACAAGTCTACCATCAATCAGGTGGTTGATTCCGTGCTCAACATGGCGCTGCAACTCCCTGCTGTTCAAAAGCTGGGCGAGGAGGTCGGCATGAATATCGGCGACGGCGTGCGCGGGCTTTCAAACTCACTCAATGGCAAAACCGCCGGGGACGCCCCGGAAATAACGTCGGATGACGTTTCATCCGACAAAAAAGACTGACCTGCGTCCGCGTTCGTCACTCACCGACAGGAGACAACACCAATGAAACTTTCCCGCAGACATTTTGTGATGGGCACTTCCGCTCTGGCCCTCGCCGCTCCGGCTACCATTGCCCGGGCACAATCGGATAACATCAAGTTCGCTTCAATCCTCGACCTTTCAGGCGGCCTCGATATCTATGGCGCGCCCATGGCCGAGACCACTAAGCTGGCGATCGAGGACATCAACGCGGCCGGTGGCCTGCTGGGCCGCGAGGTCGAGCTGAAGATGTATGATGCGCAGTCCACGATCCAATTCTACACCCAATTTGCAACACAGGCCGCCGCCGGTGACAAGGCCGCGACGGTCCACGCTGGCATCACCTCCGCCTCGCGCGAGGCCATCCGGCCCACGCTGGCGCGGTTCAAGACACTCTACTTCTACAACACTCAGTACGAAGGTGGGGTTTGCGACTACAACAACTTCTGCACCGGCTCCACGCCAGCGCAGACGGTTGCCAAGGTTGTGCCTTACGCCATGAACAAATGGGGCAAGAAGGTTTATATCGTTGCGGCTGACTACAACTACGGTCAGATCACCGCACAGTGGATGCAGAAGTTCGTAGCAGAAAACGGCGGCGAAACGCTGGATGTTGAATTCTTCCCGTTGGACGTCACCAACTTTGGTCCTACCATCAACAAAATCCAGACAGCCAAGCCTGATATGGTGATCTCTGCCCTTGTGGGCGGCGCGCATGTGTCGTTCTACCGCCAATATGCGGCGGCGGGAATGCTCAAAGAAATCCCCATCGCGTCTACTACTTTCGGTGTAGGCAACGAGCAAAAGCTGATCTCGGCCGAAGAAGGCAATGGCATCATAGCCTCTTACGGCTACTTCGAAGGCATCGATAGCGGGGCGAACAAAGACTTCCTCACGCGGTTGGAGGCCAAGCTAGGCGCAGGCCGTCCGGTGATGAACGAGCTGGCGATCCGGTCTTACGAGGGTGCGATGCTTTGGGCTGAGGCGGTTAAGGCTGCAGGCACCATCGACCGCGAGCCGGTGATCGAGGCGCTGCGTTCTGGCCTCAGCTATGACGGGCCGTCGGGCAAGGTGACCATTGATTCTCAGACCAACCACTGTTCCATGAACGTCTATATCGGCGAATTGGCCAATCAGGAATGGAACATTGTGGAATCCTTCGAAAACCAACCCCCTGCGGACACCCAGCTGGTCTGTGATCTGAACGAGAACCCCAACCAGTCCACCTTCTTGTTTGAGAACGGTCTGGAAGCGGCCGGTATCAAGTAAACTCCTTTGGCCCGGCACACGCCGGGCCAACCCTCCTATTCTTTTCCCCCCGCAGGAGATCGCCTTGGATCTGGTCGTCGCAGTTCTTTTTCAGCTTGTTTACGGCATCGCAAACCTTGCGCTGATCAGCCTCGGGCTGGCGATTATCTTTGGCATGATGCGGGTGATCAATCTGGCGCATGGCGAGTTTCTCATGCTGGGAGGCTATACTGTTGTGGTGGCCACCAACGCCGGCGTGAACATCTGGATCGCGATGCTGATCCTTGCGCCGCTGGTGGTCGGCCTGATCGGGGTGATTGTGGAACGTCTGCTGATAAGATGGCTTTACGGGCGTATGGTGGATACGTTGCTGGCCACATGGGGGCTGTCGCTGTTGTTGATCGGGCTGGTCACGTCGATCTTTGGGGCCTCTACTGGTACGACGATTTCGCCACCGCTCGGGATCATCCGCATCGGCGATTATTCCGCCTCGGGCTACGAGCTGTTCTTGATCGGTGTGACAGTCGTGCTCTTTATTGCGGTCTGGGCCACGCTAAAGCTGACCAAGTTGGGGCTGGTCGCACGTGGCACCATGCAGAACCCCGAAATGTCTGCCGCTTTGGGCGTGTCTAATACGCGCATCTACATGATTACTTTCGGCTTGGGTGCCGCTGTCACCGGTCTGGCCGGAGGGCTGCTGGCACCGGTAACAGGCGTGCTGCCGACCATCGGAGCTACCTATATTGCCAAGGCGTTCATTACTGTCATCTCGGGTGGTGCCTCGATCCTTGCAGGCACAGCGGCAGGCTCGATCCTGCTGGGCGGGGTCAACGGGATCTTTGCCTTTATCACAGGCCCGACCATTGGTGAGGTCGCCCTGCTTGTCTCAGCCATCATTCTGCTGCGGCTTTTGCCACGCGGGATCACTGGGCGGTTCTTCCGCAAATCCCTATGAACGGTAACGATACATTGCGCGCAATGAAGCCTGTGTTCGTCTTTGCGCTGATCGGGGTCGTGTTCATGTTTGCGGCCCCCTACGTGCTGCAGCTGTTCACTATCATCAACCTGACCACAGCAATTGCGCTGGCGGTCCTCGCGCTCAGCCTTGCACTGGTGTGGGGTTATGGCGGCATCTTGTGTTTCGGGCAGGTCGCGTTTTTTGGTCTTGGGGCTTACGCCTATACCATTGCCGCAATTAACTTTGGCGGATCGACCTGGGCCATTCTGGTGGCGGTCATGGTCGCCTCTGCCTTCGCGGCCATACTGGGGTATTTTGTCTTCTTTGGACGAGTCTCGGATGTATATCTGGGTGTCATCACCTTGACGGTCACACTGATCTTCTTTTCGCTGATCCGCCGCACCTCTGGGCCTGATTACAAGATCGGCAATGCGCTGATTGGCGGCTTTAACGGGGTCACATCACCGCCGCTGAACCTGCCTTGGGATACCTCGTCCTTCCTGTTCCCGGAACATGTGTTCTATGTCGCCATGGCAGCTCTCATTCTTTGCTATGTCTTTTGCGGCTGGCTGGTGAACACACGCTTTGGCCGGGTCTGCGCGGGCATCCGCGAGAACGAGCTGCGCAGTGAATTGCTGGGATACGACTCACGTCTTTACAAGCTTGGTATCTTCACCATCTCAGCCGGAATCGCGGCGATTGGGGGGGTGTTGTTCTGCAATGGCGTGGGGCGGATCACGCCGGATGTGTTCAACCTCTATAACGCGGCCCTTACGATCATCTGGGTGATCGTCGGCGGGCGCGGCACGCTCATTGGGCCTATCGCCGCGACATTTGGGCTGTTCTATCTGACTTCCGCGCTCGGCGGGCAATCAGTACTGAACAACAATCTTGTGCTGGGCGTCATCCTGATCTTCTTTGTTCTGCTGGTGCCCAAGGGTGTGGCCCCCACCATCACAGATTGGTTCACCAAACGCCGCAAGCCCGCGCGCAACAGCCGCCGTCGGCGCAAGCAGGGGCGCAGCACATGAGCCGCAAACGCGACAAGCGCGAGGTTATCGTTGAGACCCGCAATCTGGCGATGCATTTCGGCGGCGTGCGCGCCGTGGATCAGGTGGACTTCACCCTCTACGATAAAGAATTGCGCTGTTTGATCGGTCCCAATGGTGCGGGAAAATCTACGTTTTTCAAGTGTCTCACCGGTCAGCTTTCCCCAACAGCAGGTGAAGTGATCATCCGCGGGCAGGACACAACCCGTGCAGAAACGCATGAGATTGCCAGCCTTGGCGTTGGCATCAAAACGCAGGTTCCCAACCTTTTTGACGGGCTGAGCGTTGATGAAAACATCTGGATGTCCGCCCGCCGCTGGCACAACGCCAAGCGCGCCCGCAGCCTGACCTCGGAAACGATCGAGCGGATGAACCTTGGCGATATTCGGCGCGAGATCGTGGGCCAGCTTGCCCATGGTCAGCGCCAATGGGTGGAGCTGGGCATGGTTGTTGCAGCTGAACCGTGGCTCGTTCTGCTAGACGAACCAGCTGCCGGCATGACCCACGAAGAAACCGCGCGCACCGCCGATTTGATCAAAGAGATTAACACGCAGGCCGCATTGATTGTGGTCGAACATGACATGCAGTTTATCCGCATGATCTCGCAACAAGTCACCGTTTTCCACGAAGGGCAGATATTGATGGAAGACACCATGGAGGCAATATCTAACGACAAGCGCGCCCGCGAAGTCTATCTGGGGAACCGCGCATGAGTGCCTTGCTGAAAGTCAAAGGCCTGATGGCAGGCTATGGCAAGGTGCCGGTCTTACATGGCATCAGCCTGGAGGTCGGCGCGGGTGAAATTCTGGGCGTGTTGGGGCACAACGGCATGGGTAAAACCACGCTGCTGAAAACGCTGATGGGGATCGTACCCGCGACCGGCGGTCAGGTTGTGTTTGACGGCGAAGACCTAAGCGGGATGAAGTCTTCGGGCCGCGCACGAATGGGATTAGGCTATGTCCCGCAAGGGCGCGGCATCTTTCCAAACCTGAGTGTGCAGGACAATCTGCGCATGGGGGTAGCCGCCCATGATATGGACGAAGGGGACGCGATTGAACGCGTGCTCGCCGATTTTCCGCGCCTTGAACGGTTGCTGGACCGCGATGGTGGCGCATTATCTGGCGGAGAGCAGCAGCTGTTGGCGCTGGCGCGTTGTCTGATATCCGAACCAGACCTGATCTTTCTGGATGAACCGACCGAAGGCATTCAGCCCTCCATCATCGATGAGATTATTGAGTTGTTGCAGTCGCTCAACAAGCGCACCGGCATCGCCATTGTTCTGGTAGAGCAGAGCCTTGATTTTATCACTGCCTTGTCCGAGCGTGTGCTGTTGATCCAGAAAGGCACAATCACCGGTGAGATATCTGGCTCAGAAGCCTCCGACCCGGCCCTGATTGAAGAGTTTACCGGATTTGGTGCTTCGGGCGGCTTGGCAAAACCTGCGCTCGGCTCTGAGACAGGGGCGCTCAACAAAGCTCCCACCTCCCAAATGCGCAGCACTTCGATCCCTTCTCAGACTGCGCCGCCTTCGCCTGCCAATACGCCCTCCCTTATGGAAAGGATGTCTTACATGACCGTCCAACGCCCCACCCTCTCCCAGATGAAAGACGTGGTCACTGAACTGGGGATGAGCATGTCAGATGCCCGCGTGCAGGAGTTCCTGGACGTGATGCAAGGCACGCTGGATGCCTATGACATTGTCGACGGGTTGCCCGATTATTTGCCGCCGGTGCTTTATCCGCGCACCTCGGGGTATCGCCCTACTGCAGAAGAAAACCCGATGAATGCGTGGTATGTTAAGACCGAGATCAAAGGCGCACCACGTGGTCCGCTGCTGGGACGCAGTGTTGCCCTTAAGGACAATGTTTGCCTTGCCGGTGTGCCAATGATGAACGGTGCCTCGACGCTCAAGGGCTATACGCCTGATCTGGACGCCACCATTGTGACCCGTTTGCTGGACGCCGGTGCCACCATCGCGGGCAAAGCCCACTGCGAATATTTCTGCCTGTCGGGCGGCTCGCACACCAATGCAACAGGTCCGGTGCATAATCCGCACAAGCATGGGTATTCCGCAGGCGGGTCGTCTTCCGGCTCGGGTGCTTTGGTGGGCGGAGGCTTGATCGACATGGCCATCGGTGGCGACCAAGGTGGTTCGATCCGCATGCCTGCGTCCTTTTGTGGTTGCTACGGGATGAAACCGACCCATGGTCTTGTCCCCTATTCTGGTATCATGCCGATTGAGAACACCATCGACCATACCGGCCCAATGACGCAAAACGTCATGGACAATGCGCTGATGCTGGAAGTGATCGCAGGGGCCGACGGCCTTGATCCGCGACAGTATGACGTCAAAACGGACCGCTATACTGCTGCCGTTGGGCGTGGTGTTTCTGGCCTGCGCATTGGCGTGATCAAGGAAGGTTACGAGCAGCCCGGGGCAGAGGCAGACGTCAACGAGAAGGTGCGTGCCGCCGCTGAAACCCTGCGCGGCTTGGGCGCGACCGTGGACGAGATTTCTGTACCTTGGCACCTGAACGGCGTCGCGATCTGGACACCCATTGCGCTAGAGGGGTTGACCCAGCAGATGATGCTGGGCAACGGCATGGGCACAGGCTGGGAGGGGCTTTATACGACCTCATTGCTGGAGCATCATTCCAACTGGCGCACCCGCGCGGATGAGCTGAGCGATACGCTCAAGATCTCCATGCTGATCGGCCAATATCACCTTAAGCATACGCGCGGACGCTATTACGCCAAAGCGCAGAACCTGTCGCGGCAGCTGCGCGATGAGTTCAACAAGGTGTTTGCCTCCTACGATCTGCTGCTAACACCAACAACCGCGATGAAAGCCCCGCCTCTCCCGTCCAGCGACGCCACGCTGGAAGAGTGGTGCCAACGTGCGTTCGAGAATATCACCAACACCGCAACATTCGACGTCACGGGCCATCCGGCAATGTCGGTGCCTTGCGGCATGTCGGACGGGTTGCCCGTTGGTCTGCAAATCATCGGGCGGCGTTATGATGAAAGCACGATCTACCGCGCCGCCTCGGCCTTTGAACAGGCGGGCGACTGGCGCGAGATGTAGGCTGGGGCTGTTATGACACGTCCAATCAACGGTCTTTCACATGTCAAAGGCAGCACCACGCGCCCCTTGATCCATGCGACGATCCCCAGTTTCATTGCCGAAGTGCGCAAACGCCACGGGCACCGCATGGCTGCCGTTTTCAGCCAGACCGGAGAACGCTGGACCTATGACGACCTGATGCGCCGGGCGGACCGGTTGGCGGCGGGGCTGTTGTCGCTCGGAGTCTACAAGGGCGACCGTGTGGGGATCTGGTCCCCCAACAGACCAGAATGGGTGCTGACGCAATTCGCCACAGCGCGGATCGGCGCGATCTTGGTGAACATCAACCCCGCTTACCAGACGCCCGAGCTGGAATATGCCCTGCGCCATGCCGGGGTCAGCACGCTAATCACCGCACCACAATTTCGGGAATCGGATTATCTGGGCAAGCTGCGGGATCTTGCGCCCGAACTTGCCACCGCCCGGCCCGGTCACCTGCACAGCAAAAAGCTGCCCGACTTGCGCCGTATCGTCCAGCTTGGGCCCAACCCTATGGCGGGTGCGATGTCCTTTGACGAGGTCATGACGCGGGGCAATGCCGCGCCCAAAGCCCGCCTTGATGGCATCAGCGCGGCACTGAAACCGGGTGACGCGATCAACATCCAGTTCACCTCCGGCACCACAGGCCGCCCCAAAGGTGCGACCCTGACCCACGAAAGCATCATCAACAACGCCATCTCAACAGCGCGCACCATGCAGCTGACACCGGATGATGCGCTGTGCATTCCGGTGCCGCTGTATCATTGCTTTGGCATGGTTTTGGGCAATCTTGCGGCGGTGTCTTATGGCGTCAAAATGGTCTTTCCGGGTGAAGGGTTTGACCCACTTGCCACCTTAAAGGCCGTGGAAGCTGAAGGTTGCACCGCGCTGCACGGCGTGCCCACCATGTTCGCCGCGATGCTGGATCATCCCGAGTTTGCGCGCTTTGATCTGCGCCGCCTGCGGACTGGGGTGATGGCCGGATCGCTCTGCCCTGCCCCGCTGATGGCCCGCGTGATGAAGGACATGCATTGCAGCGGCATTACCATCGGCTATGGCATGACCGAAACCAGCCCGATCTCGTTTCAGTCTGACCCCGACGATCCGCCTGCGCGGCGCGTATCAACTGTGGGCCGTATTCAACCTCATGTGGAATGCCGCGTCGTTGATGATGCGGGGCGGACCCTGCCGGTGGGGCAGCAAGGCCAACTGCTGACCCGTGGCTATCTGGTGATGAAGGGCTATTGGAATGATCCCGGATTTACCGCCGACGCCATCCGTGATGGCTGGATGCATACGGGCGATCTCGCGACCATCGACGCCGATGGCTATTGCCAGATCACCGGACGTGCGGGCGATATGCTGATCCGGGGCGGCGAAAATGTCTATCCGGCCGAGGTCGAAGAACTGCTGCTGACCCATCCCGATATTGCGCAGGCACAGGTCTTTGGCCTGCCTGACGCGCGGCTGGGCGAAGAGGTGGCCGCGTGGGTCATCCTGCGCCCCAATGCCGCTCTGACATCACCCGCGCTGCAAGACTGGTGCCGCAAAAAGATCGCCCGTTTCAAAGTACCGCGCCACATCAGGTTTGCGGGGGACATGCCGCTGACGGCCACGGGCAAACCGCAGAAGTTCAAGATGCAGGAGGCGATGTGCGCAGAGCTTGGCATTGCCCTGCCCACCTGATTTTAGGAGGAAACCGCCCATGCATACCCTGACCGCCATCATCCGCGCCCAAAAGGGCCGGGAGGATATTGTACGCGCCGAACTGCTGAAGGTTGGCGTCTTTGCCCGCGACAATGAGCCCGACACCATCGGCTTTCATGTCGCGCAAGACCCTGACGATGCCTGCGTTTTCACAACATACGAGAGGTTCACCGATAAGGCGGCCATGGACCGGCACAACAACGGTGCCGGCTCCCAAGGTTTCTTTGCTGCGGCAGGCGATCTGCTGGATGGCGACGTGACCGTGGTGACAGCCGAAGAAATCTGGCCCTAAAGCTGCACGCCCTTCGTCAGCGCCCCGTCAATCACCAGATTGGTGCCTGTGGTAAAGCTCGACGCTGGGCTGGCCAGAAACACAACGCCCCGCGCGATCTCTTGCGGGCTGGCCATGCGGCCCATTGGGTTCATCCCCATCGCTTCGTCGAACAGTGCTTTGTTGTTCTGTTCGATGTTTTGCCAGATCCCGCCTTCGAAATAGGTATTGCCCGGTGACACGGTGTTGGCGCGAATGCCCTTAGGTGCCAGTTTCATCGCCTGTCCCTGAGCGTAGTGCACCAAGGCGGCCTTGAAGGCACCGTAAGCCGGGCCGGTAAAGTCAATCTCGCGCCCCGAAACGGAGGAGATCAGCGTGATCGATGCGGCCTTGGATTTCTCCAGAAACGGCATTGCGGCGTTCACCAGTCGTACCGAGTGCATCATATCAACGCCAAAGCCGGCTTCCCACGCGGCCTCATCATCCGCCACAGCAAGGGCCGAGACATTGGCCACAACAATGTCGATGCCCCCCAAAGCGGAGGCGGAATCTGTGACCCATGATTTCAGCGCATGTTTGTCCGCCACATCCACGCCGCGTCCAATGGCGGTGACCCCTTTGGCCTTGAGCGCCTCAATCGTGTCGGTCACCCCTGCACTGTCACGCGCACAGATGGCGACATTTGCGCCTTCAGCGGCAAAAATCTCAGCGCATTGACGGCCAATCCCCTTGGTGCCGCCGGTTATCAGCACGTTCAGTCCTTTTAGTCCCAGATCCATTTTACGACCCCCTATTGTTCAATGTATTCTTTGAGCATGGACGCGCCCAATGTGTATTTCGGATCGACCATATTCCCGACCCGCATTTTCCCCGCCTGCGTAGCAAGGAAATAGGCCTCTGATTCCTCAAAATCATAGTCCTCTACCAACCAGCGGATCAGATCGCGGTAGGCCATGCGGGCGGCGTCCTCCATCGGGCGGGCACTGCCGAGCGACATGATGAAATCTTCGGTCTCAATGCGCACACCGGGGATCGACCAGCCTTTGATGAGGTCGATCTGCACCGTCACTGTGGCCGGAATCTCGACCGCCACACCACACAGTTCACCGTCCCCCTGACGGCCATGACAATCCCCGATAAAGAAATGCGCGCCTGTCCGTTGCACCGGAAAATAGATGATCGCGCCGGGCGCCACATCAGGACAATCCATATTCCCGCCCCAATAATCGGGTTGCAGCGAGCTGACCGCTTCAATCTCGGGGCTGACGCCCATGGTGCCGACAAAAGGTTCATAAGGCAGTGTGACACGGTCTGAGAATTTGACGCCGCCCTCGGGTGTCACTTCCATTTTCTTGACCCGTTCGACGATCGGCGCGTTCAGCATTTGATTGCCATCCGCCACCAGCGCGCCAAAGCTGGGGATCAGCGCAGTTGTTCCAACGGGCTGTGGCCCCCGCGGCAGAAGCGAGTGGATATGTACGGCCAGTACATCGCCTTTCTCGGCCCCTTCCACGGCTATGGGCCCGTTTTGCGGATTGACGAAAGGCATGTTCAACACCTGAGACGGCAAATCATCCTCTGTCTTGATCGCACCGCCGAAAGCGTCGAGCGTTTCAACCTCTACCACATCACCGGGTGCGATGCGCATGACCGGTTCTGCATAGGGACCATAGACATAGTGAAACGTGCCTTGGGCCTCTTCGCTCAGGCGGTGTTTGGCACCGGCTTGCCCCTTGGCGACCGCGTTGCGGCCCATGATCGAGCTGTCTGTCCATCCCATGCTGTTCTCCCTGTTTCTAATGCGTTTTCGTTAATCTTCTATGCGCCCATGTTTGGGTGGCGCGCGTGCCAGTCTGTGGCGCTTTGATAGGCATGTGCGGCGCGTATGATCGCCGCCTCGCCCAGCTTTGGCCCGACGATCTGCATGCTCAACGGCATGCCCGCGCTGTCAAATCCGCTGGGCAACGTCACCGTCGGGCTGCCACTAAAATCAAAGGGGGCAGTAAACCGCATGATAGCGCCCAGAACATCCGGATCAGCGCCGTAATCCGCCATATCGGCAAGGCTCGGCGTCGGCGTGGGCATTGTTGGGCAAAGCATGCAATCCATATCGCCGAACATTGTCTCAAAGGCGGCGGAGAATGCAATCCGCAGATGGTGGCCCTCTGCCGCCTGCATGCCGGTGGTTGCGCGCCCCTCATCAATCAGCTGTGCAAGGTCACGGCCATAGTCATCAGCGCGTGCAGGATATGTGTCTCTATGCGCAACAGCAGTTTCAATCGCGCACATCCTGACCCATGCGTTCACAAGGGCATCGTACTCCGGCAGCGTCACCTCAACCACGCGTGCGCCAAGCTTGATGAATACTTCCAAGGCACCTTCCAACGCGTCGACCACCTGAGGATCAATGCCATCAAACGCAAAGCTGCGATCAATGCCAATGCGCATATCGCGCACGCTTTTGCCGATCTCTGCCATGTAATCTGGCACCGGCACATCTAAAGAGGTTGGATCTTGGGCATCCCATCCGGCAATCACTTGCAGCACCGCCGCACAATCCGCAGCCGACCGCGCCATCGGTCCCATGTGATCAAGCGAATCCGCCAGCGCAAAGACGCCATGGCGGCTGACGCGACCCCAAGTTGGCTTGATCCCCGTTAACCCGCATGTGGCACAAGGATAGCGGATCGATCCCCCCGTATCACTGCCCAATGACGCAAAGCACAAACCGGCTGACGGCGCGACGCCCGAGCCGCTGGACGAGGTGCCGACCCAGTACTCCCGGTTCCAAGGATTGACGGGGACAGGAATAGTCGGGTGATGGCCGGTATAGGCACCTTCGGTCATCGAAAGCTTGCCCAGGATCACTGCGCCCGCGGTTTCGAGCCTATCAACGACTGTCGCATTATAAGTCGGCACGAAATCCTTGTAGATCGTCGTCCCCGCACGGGTCGGCGCATAGGTCGTATAGCACAGGTCCTTGACGGCAATGGGCACGCCGTGCAGCGGTCCTTTATAGATGCCAGCCGCAATCTCGGCATCTGCCGTTCCCGCCTGCGCCAGCGCGCGATCTGCGCAAAGATGGATGTAGCTTTTTAGACCCCCATCCATGCCCGCGATCAGGTCCAGCATGACTTGCGTGACGCCAGCGGATGTCGCCTCCCCTTGGCGGATCATCTGGCCAACCTCAACAAGGCTTTTGAATTGCAGTGGTTTTGGTGTCATGGTGGCACTCCACATCAGTGTGTTCCGTGACCCAAGTGTTGGCGGAAATGGACCGCACGACCAGACCTAATCTTCCAAAACCCGCATCTTTTTGACCTCATTGACCCCAAAGGACATCCGTTAGGCGAAATGGCGCTCAGGCTAGAACTTCACCAATTCGTCTGTATCGCAGAACTCTTGCCTAGGCGCGATATTGTGCGATTTCGCATTGCACATATCCTGCAGATGAATTGGGGCAATCTAAACTTGAAGTTGGCGCGTGAGTAAAGGTGGCGTTCCTGGTTGAAGTGGTTGTGGACCGAGGCGTGGGCTGAGACGAACTTTTGCATACTTCGCGTTCGGCGGAAGCGCAGCATGGCTCGCTCTCTTCGTCGAAACGGCAAGTGAGAATTCTCGGGGCGATTGTTTTTCCAGCGACCTGTCTCCTGGCGATTTGCATTGCCAATAACCTTCATGGCAGCGCCGTAAGACCGAAGTAGATCGGTCACGATGACATGTGGTTGGCCAAAGCGTTTCATTGCTTTCCTAAGGAATTTCATCGCTGCCTTGCGGTCGCGGCGCTTCGTGACATAGCTTTCCAGCACTTCGCCTTCGTGATCTACGGCGCGCTACAAGTAGTGCGTTTCACCGTTGATCTTCACAAACACCTCATCCAGATGCCATTGCCAATTCGAATGAGCACGAAGTTGCTGACTCCGTTTCTTTCGGATTTCAGCTGCAAACAATGGGCCGAACCGGTTCCACCAGAAGTGAACCGCCTCATGGAGCTGCAGGACATCTTGACAGCGCAGAGAGCAAACGGTTCAAATCCGTGTTTCGGAACACCCGTGATATTCGCACCCAACTTTTTGAAATCTAAGGGCTGAAGGTGAAATTGGTTTGGAAAGTCTCGTTCCAGGCTTTTGCCTAACTTGCAGCCTGCAAAATTCTCATCAGGTCATCTTGGGATAGCTCAAAGGGATTGCCCTTCATGGAAGACGCCTGGTTTGCAAAGGTTGCGACCTCAAAATGATCATGGAAGGAGAGTCCTAAATCAGTGAGACTGCGCAAACCCATCTGTGTCGACCATTCTCTCAAGGCGATGATACCGCCTCCTTGTTGGCCTTGGGCAAAACTTCTGTCGATCTGCGTTGTCACCCAACATAGCCTGACATAGATATTGGTGTTGGCCTGCGCTTTTTCAACGTGGCTATTTAGAACAGCCGGTAGTAGGACACCGCAGATTTCCCCATGGGGTGCGTTGGTCTTCCCGCCAATCACACCGGCAAAACCGTGCACCGCACCAAGCCCTGCATTTGCCAATGCCAAGCCGCCACAGGTGCTGACCCAAGCCATTTCATCCCAAGAATCAGAGGAGCTATTTTCAACGACATCGCGCAACGCCCGAAGGCCCACTGGGATCGCGGCGCGGCAAATCGCATCTGTCATTGAGTTTGCCTTTACCGATAAATAGGGCTCAATAACTTGCGTAACGGCATCCAAACCAGCGCTCAGGGCCACCCGTTTAGGGGCATCTTGCATTAATGACGCATCAACGATGGCGACTTTTGGGATCATCCGTGGATCGCGCAAACTAACTTTCAGGTTCTGTTCCGGCAACGAAATAACGGCATTTTTGGTTACTTCCGCGCCAGTACCGGCAGTGGTTGGCAGGGCAATCATCGGGACTGGTGGATGTTCTAGAGTGCTGCCATCCCCAACTACTTCAAGGTAGCGAATAGCAGGCCCGTCGCATGGAATAAGAGCGGCCAATGCCTTACCGAAGTCGATTACAGAACCACCCCCAAGGGCAATCACAACAGCAGGATGAAAGCCGTTCATGGCAAACAGAGCACGTTCAATCTCATGCAACGATGGCTCATTTTTGCAAGCAATCTCTTTTGTCACAAGTCCTGCAGCATGGCATGACATGATCAGCCAAGCCGCCCGTTCTGCATTAGCGCCGTGAACGATCAAAACGTTACCGCCAAACTCCTTGGCTAAACGGGCCGTTTCTTGGCTTTGCCCGCGCCCAAAGAGAATGGTTTGAGGGCTGGAAAATGAAAACATCTGGCATCCTTAAATGCTGAACATGGCATGGGTTTCGCTGTTCCAAGACGTGAATGGATCGTGCAATCGCATCTTTCCACATATCGGTTTTATACGCCCCCTAAACGACGACAGCCGACTTTTCCGGAGTAAATTATACTTCCACTCACGAAAAGGCGATCCAATCTTTCGGTTCGCGCATTTTGGTTAGGCCAGCGAAGCCCAAATATTATCTGAGTTAACCCTCATATAACAGGTTCAAAACGCGACTGCCCTTACCTGCCCCGAACCATAGACCTATCTCCCATACAACGTTTTGGGTTTGTATAACGACAATCGAAGCGATAGAATATTTTAATGGAAACCCCCAAAGCAATAATATTCGATCTAGACGGCACCTTGATACACAGCGCGCCGGATCTGCACGCAGCTGCAAACGTCACGCTTGATGGCCTTGGCCGTGACGCGCTTGATCTGCCCACCATTATCTCCTTCATCGGAAACGGCGTGGATAAACTGGTTGAGCGGACACTTGATGCAACAGGTGGTTACGACCCAGCGCTCAAACAAGCTGCGTTGGAATCGTTTTTGGACAACTACAGTCAGAACATAACCACCCTGACACGACCGTACCCCGGCGTCCTGGCTGCACTTGAGGCATTTCAGGGTGCCGGCATTCCGCTGGGTATTTGCACGAACAAACCAAGGAAACCTGCTCAGGAAATCTGTGACCGACTCGATTTGACCCGCTTTTTCAAAGTGATCACGGGAGCGGAAGACGGGCAACCCAAAAAGCCAGACCCATCACCGTTGTTGACCTGTATCCACAATTTGGGCGTCCATCCTAATCATGCGCTTTATGTTGGGGATAGCACAATCGACTTTGATACGTCACGTAATGCAAGCGTCAACTTCAGGCTTTTCTCTCAAGGCTACCTTAATGGATCCTTGGCAGGCTTCGCCACAAAGGATATTTTTGACGACTGGGCGGACCACGGCATCCTTTTTTAAGAACGCAGCAGGTACAAACAAGCTTGCAATGTCACGCGTTCTAGTTAGCCTCCTTGATCTGGGAGGAGACTACTATGAAAATAATGAACACTTTGCTGTCAGGAGCCGCCGTGGCATTGGCACTATCATTGGCCAGCCCGGCCTTAGCCCAAGACTGCCCACGCGGCGATCTGGATAAACGCTTTTGCGATGTGGATGGTGACCTTATTGCCGACACACCAACGGATCCAGCGCAATTGGCAGATCCTGACACTTTGATCTTTGCCTACACACCCGTGGAAGATCCGGCAGTCTACAAAGAGGCTTGGTCTGATTTTCTGACACATTTGGAGGCGGAAACAGGCAAGAAGGTCATTTTCTTCCCTGTTCAAAGCAACGCCGCACAGATTGAGGCGATGCGCTCGGGCCGCTTGCATATTGCGGGCTTTAATACCGGTTCTAACCCTTTGGCGGTGAATTGCGCGGGCTTTAACCCCTTCACAATCATGGCTTCCAAAGATGGAAATTTCGGCTACGAGATGGAAATTATCACCTATCCCGGCTCTGGCATCGAAAAGGTCGAAGATATCAAAGGCAAACAACTGGCATTTACCTCGCCCACTTCGAACTCAGGCTTCAAAGCACCAAGCGCCATTTTGAAAGGTGATTTCGACATGCTGCCTGACCGCGACTTTGAACCGGTCTATTCTGGCAAACATGACAACTCGATTCTTGGTGTAGCAAACAAAGACTATGCTGCGGCCTCGATCGCAAATTCAGTCAAGGCGCGGATGCTCAGCCGTGATGTGATTACCGAAGATCAAGTTGTGACCATCTACAAGTCGCAGACCTTTCCAACGACAGGGTTTGGCACTGCCCATAACCTGACGCCCGAGTTGAAAGATAAAATCCGCAATGCGTTTTTTAACTTTGAATGGGAAGGCACCTCGCTGCAGGCTGAGTTTGAGAAATCGAACGAAGGTCAGTTCCTGCCGATGACCTACAAAGAATTTTGGGAAGTCATACGCAAAATCGACACTGCAAATGGTGTCAGCTACGCCTGTGAGTAGCAACTGATTTGGCGGGTCTTCGGACCCGCCTTTTCCAAAAACATTTCGGGTGGGGGTGCTTTCATGCTGAGGCTTGAGAAGCTTGTAAAGACATATAAAACGGGCGATCAGGCTCTGAAGGCGGTTGATCTTGCCGTGCCCGAAGGTCAGGTATTGGCTTTGATTGGCCCATCAGGTGCTGGAAAATCAACGCTTATTCGCTGTATCAATCGGCTGGTTGAGCCGACTTCTGGCAAGGTAAATTTGGGCGATGTGGAGCTGACGGGACTGTCCTCAAGCAATCTGCGCCGCGAACGCCGCCGCATGGGAATGATCTTTCAGGAATACGCATTGGTCGAACGCCTGAGCGTGATGGAAAACGTTCTGTCAGGTCGTTTAGGCTATGTAGGGTTTTGGCGCAGCTTTTTGCGGCGCTTCCCACAATCTGACGTGGACGAAGCTTTTCGTCTGCTGGACAGGGTCGGCCTTGCACATATGGCTGATAAGCGCGCGGATGAATTGTCGGGCGGGCAGCGCCAGCGGGTTGGAATCTGCCGCGCATTGATCCAAAATCCCGCGCTATTGTTGGTCGATGAGCCGACAGCATCCCTTGACCCCAAGACATCGCGTCAGATTATGCGCCTTATCTGTGAGCTGTGCAAAGAACGCGGCTTGGCCGCAATCATCAACATCCATGACGTTGCTCTGGCGCAGATGTTCGTGCAGCGCGTCATTGGTCTGCGGTTTGGTGCGGTCGAATTTGATGGTCCACCCGAAGGGCTTACCCCCGAGGTTCTGACCACGATTTACGGCGAGGAAGATTGGGAAGCAACCATCGAAACGGTAGATAACGAAGAGATCGACGAGGCGGCAGAATGACTGAAGTCCACGCGTTGATCGGCAAACCTTGGCGGAAGCCGTCTTTCATCAAACGGCCTTTGCTCAGATGGGCCATTATAATGGGTTTCTTCGTCTATTTGATCGCCGCTTATCTGACGATCGAGGTAAACTGGTCCCGTGTGTATGAAGGTCTGGAGCGCGGCAAGAAATTTGTGCTCGCCTTTACCAACCCAGATTTCACCACGCGTTCAGGCGATATTATTGAGGGCATGACGGAAAGCATCATTATGACCATAGCCGCGTCGGTTGTAGGAATTGCGATTTCTGTCCCGATTGCATTGGGCGCTGCACGCAACATAGCGCCCCTGCCCGTTTATCTGATCTGCCGCTCTATCATCGCTGTCAGCCGCGCATTGCAAGAAATCATTGTGGCAATACTTCTGGTCGCGATTTTTGGATTTGGCCCGTTGGCCGGATTCCTTACGCTCAGTTTTGCGACCATCGGGTTTCTGTCCAAACTCTTGGCCGAAGATATCGAAAGCATGGACAAAGTGCAGGCCGAAGCCATCAAGGCCTCCGGTGCCAAGTGGACACAGTGGATCAATTATGGTGTGCAACCTCAGGTGATGCCACGTCTTATTGGTCTCAGTATCTACCGCCTCGACATCAACTTTCGCGAAAGTGCAATTCTTGGGCTGGTGGGCGCAGGCGGCATCGGTGCAACTCTAAACACCGCCTTTGACCGTTATGAATACGACACGGCGGCAGCAATTCTATTGATCATCATCGTGATCGTCATGGCGCTGGAATATCTATCCGGTGTGATCCGTGCGAGGGTTCAGTAAATGCCAATGCAAGACGTTAAGGGCCAGAAAATCTGGCAGCGCCGTACAGGCCGTGAAAGCCTTGGTCACTGGGTCATTTGGCTGATCGGTGTGGCTATCTTTGCCTATTGTTGGCAGCAGATATCGAGTGCAACCACATGGTTTTTTGTCTGGGACGCACCGCGCATCGCCGACGACATCTGGACCCGTGCCACGCCACCGCGTTGGGAATACATTAGCCAATTGGGAAAACCGATTTGGGACACGCTGAATATCGCGACACTGGGAACGATCTTTTCGCTGATACTTGCCGTGCCAGTTGCCTTTCTGGCAGCGCGCAATACCACGCCGTCATTGCTGTTGATCCGCCCAATTGCGCTGCTTATCATTGTCTCAACCCGGTCGATCAACTCGTTGATCTGGGCGCTGCTGCTGATTGCGATTATCGGCCCCGGCGTTTTCGCAGGGGTAATCGCGATTGCAATCCGCTCCATCGGGTTTTGCGCCAAGCTGTTGTATGAGGCCATCGAAGAGATCGACCAAACGCAGGTTGAGGCGATTATTGCAACAGGGGCGTCGCGCTGGCAGGTTATGGCCTATGGGATCGTCCCACAGATCCTGCCCGCCTTTGCTGGGATCGCTGTTTTCCGCTGGGACATCAATATCCGTGAATCAACCGTGCTGGGTTTGGTTGGAGCAGGCGGGATTGGCCTGCAGCTATCCTCTTCGCTGAACGTCCTGGCATGGCCCCAGGTATCGTTGATCTTGCTGGTGATCCTTGCTGCGGTTGTCATCTCAGAGTGGGTCTCTGCCAAAGTTAGAGGTGCTATCATTTGAACGTTACAGAAGCCTTTGCAAGTTATGAACGCGTGCGCCACCGCCTGCCGAGACCAACGTCAGGCGGGTCATGTAAAAGACTGCCAAACCTTGATGCACTTGCTGATGAGATGGACGTCTTTTTGCTGGATGCTTTTGGTGTACTAAACATCGGCGACACTGCAATTGCAGGCGTGCCAGAACGTGTTGCAACCCTGCAAAAGGCGGGCAAGCGGGTGATGATTGTTTCAAACGCAGCCGGGTTTCCCCATGCTAACTTGATGGAAAAATACAAACGTCTTGGTTACAATTTTGCGCCCGAGGACGTTATCACCAGTCGAAAAGCGACGCTGCATGCCCTGCACCATGCACCACCTGTGAAATGGGGATTAATGGCCACCGAAAGTCTGGGACGTGGCGACATCGAACCCTTTGACATGACCTATCTGGCCGAGGATGCCGCCGCTTACGCCGCCGCCGAGGCATTTGTTCTGTTAGGCAGCGCTGTATGGACCGAGACGCGCCAGACGCTGCTTGAAGCCTCGCTCAAGGCGCACCCTCGACCTGTATATGTCGGCAACCCCGATATAGTGGCCCCGCGCGAGGGCGGATTTTCAATTGAGCCGGGATATTTTGCCCACCGCCTGGCTGACCAGACTGATGTAGAGTTGCAGTTCTTTGGCAAACCTTTTGGCAACATCTTTGATCTTGCTTTCTCGCAGCTGGGCTTAGTTGAGCGTAACCGCGTGGTTATGGTTGGAGACAGCCTTCATACCGATATTCTAGGGGGACAATCAGCAGGGCTAAAGACCGCGCTGATTGCTGATTACGGCTTCTTTTCGGGCCATGATCTTCAAGGCCCTATTGAGACATCTGGCATTCAGCCAGACTATATCTTGCAGCAACCCTGAAGGCTGTTGAACGCAGTATTTCAACAGCTTCATCATCAACGCCTTGTGTTATGTCAATCCAGACTCAGGTCTCGGCCAGACGGCTTTCCAATAGATCCCCTGATTTTAGAAGGATCGGATAACCAACCATCGAAAAAGCAGTGTTTATCTGCTTAAGTGCCCTTAGGGTTTCTTGGTGGATGTTGCTTGTGTCGATGCTCTCGGACAAGCCATCACGCAATCGGCCGATGTGATTGCGTTGCAACTTCTGTTCGACCTGACGCACCTTTTCTTTTGCGGCAACCAGTTCGCGGGCTTCGGCGGGGTTCTGGTTCATCATAACATTCAGCGCGAGTTGCACGTTGCTTTGCACCCGATCAGCGAAGTCGCTTATCTCTTTGCGACCCTGTGATGAAAATTTCAACTTTTGCATATCCAGCCTCTTGGCAAGTTCCAACATGATCCGCGCAATCGCATCAGAGGCTGAGTCTAAGCTCGAAGAGATTGACGCAAGTTCCATCGAGCGGCGGCTGAGATCTTCTTCCAGACCTTTCTTGCCCAACTTAGCCAAATATAGCTTAACATTCAGATGCATCATTTTTATCTCCGCATCCTGATCGCGGATCAATTTGCCAGCGGCTGTGTCCCATTGATCATAAAGCGGTTCAACTGCGCTCAACATCTGTTCGATTTTCTGCCCCATGCCAAGCAGTTCCCGCGCGGCACAATCCAAACCACGCTGCGGGCGGTCCAAAACTGACGGATCCAACGCGGAGACAGATACCATTGGTTTGTTGTCAGCGGTCTTGTCCACCATGATACGATTCAACACAGCCATCAGCGGGCCAACGAAAGGCAATGCGACAATCGCAAGTACTAGGTTGAAAGCCAGGTGCAGGTTAATACTTTGCCGTGCCGGCGTTGAACCCAGTTGCTCCAAAAGATCAGGCCTAGCGGAGATGAGCAGAGTAATCAGGATGGCACCACCACCCCGCAACGCGACATTGGCTACAATCATCCGGCGCGCGACACTTGGCGCGGTTAATGTAAAGACATAGGCGATTAAAGCACCGCCCAGGTTCGCACCAAGGATCATCCCAGCAGCCGCAGTCGTAGGTAACACAGTCTGGCCTGCCAGCGTGACGAACAGCAAAACAGCGGCAACGCTGGAGTGTACAATCCATGCAAACCCTGCCCCCAAAATAAAGGCCGTTAGCAAGTCACTCGCTAAATAGGCCATGACCGCTTGTGTACCAGGGTTACCAACCAGTGGGCTAGTCGCTTCGCGTATCATGTCGAGTGAAACAAAAATAAGAGCGAGCCCGATTAGAATACGGCCAATTTGGCGCATGTTGCCTGCTCCACGCAGGAAGATTCCTACGCCGATAAGTAGCAGTAGTGGGATCAGAAATGCTTGTCGCACCATCAACAGCTGTGTGACCAAAGCTGATCCTACATCGGCACCAAGCAGAATGACCAAGCCGGCTGAGGCTGCAAGCCCACCTTTTGAAACAAAGTTCGAAACAAAAACAGCCACTGCAGTCGAGCTCTGCAGCAACACAGCGGCCCCCATACCCGTCGCTGCAGCGAGAAACCTGTTTCTTGCAGAATGTCGCAGCCAGATCCGCAGAGGCGTTGCAAAGCCGCGTTCCACTCCCGTACGCACTAGTCTTACCGCCCAGATCAAAAGAGCCGCAGCCCCAGCGATACTGAGCAAGAATTGAATGAAATGCGGTTCGTCGGCCATGCACGTTATCTTTCAAACTACAGCATTAGAAAGGGAAAATTTCCTTTCCCTGAGGTTGGCCCAATCCGAATAGAATGAAAACCCGCGATCCAGACGAGGCCACCTCGGCCTAGATCATTTCCGAAAGTGATGCATTCGTGATACTGAAAGCCGGCGGGACGAAGATGCCCAACGACTTTTCTCCGACAGGATCGGATTGGCAAACAATCTTGCCGAACACTGCTGCGGAACGGCGATGGAGCGTGAAACGCCCAAAATCCCTTATGCTGTTTATTAACTTGAGGTGCGCTTTAGTCAGGGCAATAAACCGCATGGCGCACCAATTGTGCGTAGGCCGACAGGGTCTGACATTATCCAAAGCCTTGCTGAAAGGTCTGTGCCGCGGTTGTAACGGACCTGTTTTCCACTGGTTTCCTTTTTGACATGCATTATCAACGGCTTCATCAATTATGTAACAGGGAAAAATTCTTGACTTGTCGTTGCTGTGGTGCGGTTTCCGCTGATCGGAATTTTGTTCTCACTGGGGTCTTACGAAATTAGGCGACGTCGTAGGCTGGCAACAGCTGCAGGACATTCAGACAGCGCAGAGAACATGTTCCGGCCCGAGTTTCCCATCCCACTGCCCGACAGTCGCTGCTTGCAGCGATGAGAGGGGCGCTCACGATATCCATTCCGATGATTTACGCGTTCGATGCTGCGCTCATGCGTTCCAGCACCGCATCGCTGGTCCACATCCAGCGCCGTCAGGCGATCGACGACAAACCCAAGCATCTCGGCCAGTATTTGATGGTCCGCGGTGTCCGAAAGAAGCGCCTTCAGCGCGACGGTTTCTGCTATCATGTCTTTGGTCATGGGAGATCTCCTTGATCGGTAGGTCAGTTTTGCAACTCAACCCTACCGGAGAACGTCCATGACCACCCAGAAAGCCGCACGGGCTTCGCCTGAGCTACGCAGGGCTCAACTCAGCCCGCGATAACGCTGGAATTAAACCACGCCCCGAGGCACTACCGAAGACACCAGCGGAAGTCTTCCAAGAACGCATGTTGAAGGGAATGGGCCAGGAACCCTACCCTCAAAGACAATAGGACCCGCGGTGCAGGTATCGCTCAGACGGGCATCATCTTGATTAAGATCAACAACAGTTCTGATCTGTACTGCAATACTCCCGCATAGATCAGGAGAATCCCCTATGTTGAAGATTACAAAGCCGTCAGCCAACCGTTTGAACATTAACTTAACTGGGAGTGTTGATGCACAGATCATGCGCGAGGCCTTAGATGAGTTGATCGCAAAGTCCGAAGGCATAAGCAAAGGCAGGATGCTCTATAAGATCACGGATTTCTCCATGCCGACCCTTGGGGCGATCGGCGTGGAAATGTCGCGATTGCCAAAGCTTTTTGGCCTCTTGGGCAAGTTCGACAAATGCGCGGTGCTGAGCGACGCCAATTGGATCAGGAAAGCCGCCGAGGTAGAGGGCCTATTGTTCCCCGGCATAGAGATCAAAAGCTTTGAGCCTGCTCAACATGCAGCCGCCGAAGCATGGCTGGGCCCTGACCCCGCCTGAGCTGCACCACAGCCAATCAGCCGCATCGCTTTGTGGCTCAGGAATTACTTACCGTCACACTTGCCAGCCTGCCAAAAGACTGGAACGCTGCGTCAAGACGCAGACTGCGGTCATTTGCGGAATGACGTTCCGTACTGCGGTATTGGCAGCGGTGAATTAACTGCCTAGTCTGCATCCAACAGAGTCGTGGACCGCCGGGGAGGGCTGTCTGCGTCTTGATGCCTTGGGAGGGGGGGATACATGCAGACCAAAGAGGGCGGCCTATGACCGCCATGACACCGGAAGACGCCGTCAATCATGTGATCACCACCAACCCGACATTCGAAGTGCACAAGGTTGATGTGCGCGGCGTTACCGTCAAAGCGTTCAAGAATATCCCACCAACCGTGCCTGCCCTGATGGCCGCAGGCTGGGCCCAGCACGGCGAGGGGCAATTGCCCTATCTCGCCTATGAAGACGAAACCCTAAGCTATGCTGATTTTACCAGCAGCGTGAACCGCATGGCCCATGCGATGCGCGATGAACTGGGCCTGGGGCAAGGCGACCGTATTGCGTTGGCGATGCGCAATTATCCAGAACTTTTGATCATGGTGCTGGCGATTTCCTCGATCGGGGGGGTCGTCGTCTTTGTGAATGCCTGGTGGACCACCCAGGAACTGGACTATGCCCTGCGCGACAGTGAGGCCAAGGTCATCTTTGCCGACAGTCCCCGCATGGCACGGCTGCAACCGCTGCAGGACGATCTGGGCCTGACCTTGATCGGCGTGCGTGACGCCGAGGGTCAGGGCACATATGATTTCACCCCCCTGCGCGACGGGGCCGCCGCCGATACCGCCCCCGATGTTGCCATCGACACCGATGATGATTTCGCGGTGATGTATTCATCCGGCACGACCGGTCATCCCAAGGGCGTGGTTCAAACCCATCGCGGCGCTGTGAATTCGGTGTTTAGCTGGCTTCTGCAATCGGTGATCGCCCCCCTTGTCACACCGCCCGAACCAGACGCAGCAGAGGCACCCCGCCCCTCTGACTTGGTGGTCACTCCACTGTTTCATGTCACGGCCACACATCCTTTGTTCTTGCTCAGCCTGCCTGCGGGGGCCAAGATCACCTTGATGCACAAATGGGACGCCGAAGAGGCGGTGCGCCTGATCCGTGATAACCAGATCACGCGTTTTTTGGGCGTGCCGACGCAATCCGCTGAATTGATGGAGGCCGCCAAACGCATGGGCGAGCCGCTCTCGACCATGGATTACCTCGGCTCTGGCGGGGCCAAACGCCCCGCAGCACAGGTGGCGCAACTGGCTGAAGCCTTTCCAAACGCAGGCATCGCCACCGGCTGGGGCATGACAGAAACGAATGCCCTTGGCATCGGCATGATCGGCGATGATTACAAGGCGCGGCCCGAAAGCGCGGGCAAACTGCACCCGCCGGTTCAGGAATTGCGGATGCTGGATGATGACTGCAATGACGTGCCCAACGGCACGATCGGCGAAATCGCGGTCAAAGGGCCCCAGATCATGCGCTGCTATCTCAACAAACCCGAAGCCACCGCAGAAACGGTACAAGACGGCTGGCTGCGCACCGGTGATCTGGGGGTTCTGGATGATGACGGTTACGTCACCATTCTGGATCGCAAAAAGAACATCATCATCCGCGGCGGCGAAAACATCGCCTGTCTGGATGTCGAAGGCGCGCTGCACCGCCATCCGGACGTGCTTGAGGCGGCGGCATTTTCCGTGCCCGACGACCGTCTGGGCGAAATTGTAGGCGCAGCCGTGCAACTGCGCCAGGGCACCACCATGACCCGCGACCAGATGGCCACCTTTCTGGAACAGCATACCGCGAAATTCAAAATCCCCGTGCATCTGTGGGTCCAGTATGACGTGCTGACCCGTGGTGCCACTGACAAGATTGACCGACGTGCAATCCGCACCGCCTGTCTGGACAACCAAGAGGCTCAAGTATGAATACCCCCACAGAAGAAGAAATCGGTGCCTATATCGCCGCCGCAGGCCAGGCCGCATGGCAGGTGCCGGGACTACCCGAAAACGCGCCCAAACGACCTGTAAAAACCGTTGGCATCATCGGTGCAGGCACCATGGGCGGCGGCATCGCGATGAACTTTGCCACTGCGGGCATCAACGTGAAAATCGTGGAGACAACACAAGAGGCGCTGGACCGGGGCCTAAGCGTCGTGCGCGGCAACTACCAACGCTCCTCTGACAAGGGCCGCTTCCCGCAGGATGAGGTAGAGGCGCGGATGGGGCGTTTTGACGGACGTCTGGCGATTGCCGATCTGGCCGATTGCGACCTGGTGATCGAAGCCGTGTTCGAGAACATGGAGCTGAAGCGCAAGATTTTCACCGAGCTGGATGCCGTGATGAAACCGGGTGCGATACTGGCCACCAACACATCAGCGCTGGACATCAACGAAATCGCGAGCATGACCAAACGGCCCCAGGATGTGATCGGTCTGCATTTCTTTTCGCCCGCCAATGTCATGAAACTGCTTGAGATCGTGCGCGCCAAACATACCGCTGATGATGTGGTCGCCACCTGCATGGCGCTGGCCCGCGACATCAACAAGATCGCGACGCTGGTGGGCGTCTGCCCCGGTTTCGTCGGCAACCGCATCCTGTTCGCCCGCCAGATCCAAGCCAACAAACTGGTCTACCGGGGTGTTATGCCCTGGGATGTGGATGCCGCGCTGAACCAGTTCGGCTTTAAAATGGGACCGTTCCAGATGTCTGATCTGGCGGGGCTTGATATCGGCTGGTCCAAGGGGGCCAAGACCGACAATCCGATCCGGGATGCCCTGTGCGAAATGGACCGGCGCGGCCAGAAAACCAAGGCGGGGTTCTATGACTACGACGAAAACCGCCGCCCCATCCCCTCTGACGTGACCGCAGGCATCATCCGTGACATAACCGGGGCAGAACCTTCCAGCATGAGCGCCGAAGAGATCATTGAGATTTGCATCTACCCCATGATCAACGAGGCCGTAAAGATCCTCGAAGAGAACAAGGCACAGCGCCCCTCGGACGTCGATGTGGTCTGGCTGAACGGCTATGGCTGGCCCGCCGACAAGGGCGGCCCGATGTTCTTTGGCGATATGGTCGGCGCACAGGCGGTGCTGGACCGCATGGAAAAACTGGGGGCCGAAGACGACGCATTTGCACCGGCGGAAACCCTGCGCAAACTGGCCGCCGAGGGCGGCAAATTCACTGACATCGATACCGGAGGGCTGAAAGTATGAGCTACGAATTCATCAAAACCGAAGTGCAGGGCAATGTCCTGATCGTCACCATGAACCGGCCCGAGGTCTACAACGCCGTTCATGCCGAAATGCATCAGGAGATGAGCGATTGCTGGGATGATTTTGCCGCCAACCCGGATCTGTGGGTTGCCGTTCTGACCGGTGCGGGCGACAAGGCCTTTACTGCGGGCAATGACCTCAAGGCGACGGCCAAGGGCGGGTCGAAAAAGACACTGGCCGCAACAGGTTTCGCCGGTCTGTCCTCGCGTTTTGATCTGGAAAAGCCGATCATTGCCGCCGTCAACGGCTTTGCCATGGGCGGTGGTTTTGAAACCGCCCTGTCTTGCGACATCATCATCGCGGCGGATGTGGCCAAATTCGCCCTGCCCGAAGTGAAGGTCGGATTTTTCGCTTCGGCCTCAGGCGTGCAGCGCCTGTCGCGCTACATCGGACGTCTGGCCGCCCAGGAACTGATGCTGTCCGGGCGCACCATTGATGCCGCCGAAGCGCTGCGTCTGGGCTGCGTCAACGAAGTCGTGCCCGCCGATCAACTGATGGCACGGGCCATGGAAAAGGCACAGGAGTTGGCCAGCGTTTCACCATCCTCCATCAAAGCGACCAAGCGTATCCTGAACAGCATGGCCGTCGCCGAAGGGCTGCCCGAAAGCCTGAACTACTCTCGCGAGGTCCAGATGGATCTGGCCCAGACCGAGGATTTCAAAGAGGGCGTGCAAGCCTTTGTCGAGAAACGCAAACCCAATTGGGTAAACAGATAACGCCCGTTCCGGGTGACGAAAACATGCTCTAAACAGGGCAAAACACAGATAAACAGGGAGGCACCAAATGCCTGATACAAGCAAGACACCAATGGAAATGAACAACCTGGCCATGTCCGACAAGGCCAAGCCGCTGCTTGATGCCGTGATCGCGCACATCCGCGACAACGTTGATCCGATTGCCGAAGAATTCTATGCCTTGGGCGAGGGCCGCGAAAACCGCTGGTCCTATGCACCCGGCCAGCTGGAGTTGCTGGAAAGCGTCAAGCAAAAGGCCCGCGATGCCGGTCTTTGGAACTTCTTTCTGCCCAATGCCGAAACCGGCGAGGGCCTGTCCAACCTCGATTACGCCTATATCGCTGCTGAACTGGGCAAAAGCCCGCTGGCATCCGAGACGCTGAACTGTTCGGCCCCTGACACCGGCAATATGGAAGTGCTGGAACGTATCGGCACGCCCGAGCAAAAAGAACAATGGCTCAAGCCGCTGCTCGCGGGCAAGATCCGTTCCGCTTTTGCCATGACTGAGCCTGATATGGCCTCGTCTGACGCGAAAAACATCTCGACCTCGGCGGTGCTGGAAAACGGCGAATGGGTCATCAACGGCGAGAAATATTATATCTCGGGCGCCGGTGATCCGCGCTGCAAGATCATGATCACCATGGTCAAGACATCCCCCGACGCAGAGCCATTCCGCCAGCAATCACAGATCCTTGTGCCCATCGACACCCCCGGTGTCGAAATCGTAGGCCCGATGCATGTCTTTGGCCATGACGACGCCCCCCATGGTCACATGCACATCAAGTTCAACAATGTCCGCGTCCCCGAAAGCAACATCCTCTGGGGAGAGGGCCGTGGTTTTGAGATCAGCCAGGTGCGCCTTGGACCTGGCCGCATCCACCATTGCATGCGGTCTATCGGATCTGCCGAAAAGGCGTTGGATCTGATGATCGAACGTGGTCTCAGCCGTGTGGCATTCGGCAAGAAAATCCTCGACCTTGGCAAGAACATGGAAACCATCTCGCGCGCCAAGATCGAGATTGAATCGATGCGCCTGCTGGTTCTGAAAGCGGCCAAGGCGATGGACGTTCTGGGCAACAAGGAAGCCCGCATCTGGGTCTCGATGATCAAGGCCAAAGTGCCAGAGCAGGTCTGCGACATCATTGACCAGGCGATGCAGGTGCATGGTGCCACGGGTATTTCCCAGTGGTCGCCATTGTCAGGCATGTATACGGCACAGCGCACCCTGCGCTATGCAGATGGCCCGGATGAAGTGCACCACCACGTCATCGCCCGCAACGAAGTGCAAGACTACCAAAGCTCCAACGCCCGCACCTCCCGCGCACGTGGTGAAATCGCGACAGGCCGCACAAGAGGCGGCGTATGAGCGCCCTGTTTGATCTGACCGGAAAGGTGGCGCTGTTGACCGGCGCCTCCAAGGGCATGGGGCTGGCCATGGCCACCGCCCTGGCCGAACATGGCGCCACCGTCGTCATCTCTGCCCGCAAACAAGATCAGCTGGACGCAGCGGCCGAGGGCATCAATGCCCTGGGCCGTGGCAAGGCCTATGGGGTGTCCTGCAACGTTGGCTACAAGGAACAGCTGCAGGCCCTGGTTGATAAGACACATGAACTGGCCGGACCGATTGATGTGGTCATCGGAAATGCCGGGGTGAACCCATACTACGGCAAGACATCTGAAATTCCCGATGATGCCTATCAGAAAACCATGAACGCCAATGTGCAATCCAACCTCTGGCTGGCACAGATGGTCGCTCCTGATATGGTGGCAAAGGGGGCGGGTTCCATGGCCTTCACCTCGTCCATCGGGGCGTTCAAACCTTCGGTCATGCTGGGCACTTACGGCATGTCAAAGCTGGCGTTGATCGGCCTTGTTCGCAACCTTGCCGCTGAATTCGGGCCCAAGGGTCTGCGGTTCAATGCGATCTGTCCGGGCCTTGTGAAAACCGAATTCGCCCGCGAACTCTGGGACAATCCAGAAGTCGCCAAGCGGATCGAGAATGAAATCCCCCTGCGCCGACTGGGAGAGCCTGAGGATTTTGCAGGGCTGGCGGTCTATCTTGCCTCAGATGCCAGTAAATACATTACCGGACAGGCGCTGACCGTCTGTGGCGGTTCAAACATGTGGACCTGAATCATGGAACTAAAAGATAAAATCTGCGTCGTGACCGGTGCCGCCAGCGGTATCGGCAAGGCACTCTGCCTTGCTTTTGCGGATGCCGGTGCCAAAGAAGTCATCTGCGTAGACCTCAACGGTGCAGGTGCCGCCGAAACAGCTGAGGCCGTAGGCGGGGCTGCCTATACGGTCGATGTCTCAAACGAGGCTGAGATCACCAAAATGATCGACAGTGTCGAAAAGGACATCGGCCCAATTGATCTGTATTGGTCAAACGCCGGCATCGCCGTCGGCGGCGGGATGGACACGCCCAACGACCAATGGCAGCGCACATGGGAGATCAACGTGATGGCCCACGTCTGGGCCGCACGCCATCTGGTGCCGCTGATGAAGGCGCGCGGCGGTGGCTATCTGCTCAACACCGCATCCGCTGCGGGACTGCTGAACCAGATCGGCTCGGCCTCTTACGGGGTCACGAAACATGCCGCTGTTGGTCTGGCGGAATGGATCGCCCTGACCCACGGCGACGACGGCATCAAGGTATCGGTGCTTTGCCCACAAGCGGTACGCACCGAAATGACCCGTGGCCACGAAGACCACGTCGCCGCCATCAATGGCATGATGGAGCCCGAACCGGTGGCGGAAATCTGTATCGAAGCGATCCGCGACGAAACCTTCCTGATCCTACCGCACGAAGAAGTGCGCGAGTATATGAAGAACAAGACCAATGATTACGATCGCTGGATAGGCGGCATGCGCAAGCTGAACCGCAAGTTTGGCGACAAGAAAATGTAATCACCCCGCAGGTCAGACAGCACGTTTGACCTGCGCTTATTCCCCCATGAAAGGGTATTCTAAATGATCGGCTATACCACCCTCGGCGTTTCTGACATGGAACGCGCCAAGACATTTTATGCAGCCCTCTTTGCCGACAAGGGCGCAAAGGTGGTGATTGATACAGGCCGCATCGCCTTTATCGGAACAGAGCGGGGCGCGCCCATGCTGGCGGTCTGCGAACCATACGACAAAAACGATCCAACGCCGGGCAATGGCGTTATGGTGGCCTTTCCTGCCAGCGATAAAGATGACGTTGTCAAACTTTATGATCGCGCGATCGAACTGGGTGCCACCGATGACGGCGCACCGGGCCAGCGGATTCCAGACCGCTTTTTCGGGGCCTATGTGCATGACCCTGACGGCAACAAACTGTGCTTTTACGTGTTTGGCTGATTCAATGAAGGGGCGCGCGCCTGGCGCGTGCCCCCTATGGTTACTGCGCGGGCTTCATAATTTTTTCAAGGGTCGCATCAGCCCCTCTTGGGCCACGCTGGCAACCAGCATGCCGTCTTGACTGTAAATCGCACCGCGGTTGAAACCGCGCGCGCCGCCTGTCCAGGGCGCATCCAGATCATACAAATGCCAATTGGCAAATTCGATCGGCGCATGAAACCACATCGCGTGATCCAGACTGGCTGTCATGACCTTGCCCTGATACCAGGTCAGCCCGTGAGGCCGCAGCGATGAGCCCAGCAAATTCATGTCAGAGGCATAGGCCAGCAGGCAATGCTGCATTTGGGGCCCCTGCCCTGATGCAGCCTCCATTCTGAACCACAACTGGTTGGAATCGGATGCCTTTTCCGGCTTGAAGAAATCCCTTGGTGCGACCTCTCGCAACTCAATGGGGCGTTCGCGCATGAAATCAGCGCGGTATTTTTCCGGCAGCTTGTCCACCACAGTGGCACGCAGTTCATCGCGGTTCGGCCATTCCTCGGGCTTGCCGACCTGCGGCATCGGATGTTGGTAATCCCAGCCTTCCTCACTGACATGAAAGGAAGCTGACATGTTGAAAATCTGCTTGCCGTGCTGGATCGCGACAACACGGCGGGTCGTGAAACTGCCGCCGTCGCGGGCGCGGTCAACCTGGTAGATCACCGGGATCTCTGGGTCGCCGGGCCGGATGAAATAGGCATGCAGCGAATGGCAAATACGATCCGGTACCGTGCGATAGGCCGCCATCAACGCCTGTGCAATCACATGACCGCCAAAGATCCGCGTTGTCGTCTCGCCGCCGCCACCGACACCGCGAAAAAGATCAACCTCAAGCTGTTCAATATTCAGCAGGCGCAAGAGTTCTTCGGCAGGGGTCATGTCAGGGCTTTCAGGCAGTGGCCCGTGCATTTGCATAGGCGATAAAGAAATCAAAACAGTCGGGGTTGGCCATGCTGTCACGGTTCACCACACGCGCGGGATCACCGCCAAGCAACAGCTTTTTCACCGGAACTTCAAGCTTCTTACCCGACAGCGTGCGCGGCACCTCTTTGATTTCAACGATTTCATTGGGAACAAAGCGGGCAGACACCTGCGCGCGGATCGCGGCGTTAATCTGCTCTTTAAGGGCATCATCCACCGCGACGCCCTGCGCGGGAACAACGAACAGCGGCATAAAACTTTCGCGCCCCAGAAACTCCAGATCGACCACAAGGCTGTCCATGATCGTATCCAGCCCTTCCACTGCCTGATAGATCTCTGCACTGCCCAGACGCAAACCCTTGCGGTTGATCGTGGCATCCGAGCGGCCATAGATCACGCTGGCGCCGTTTTCATCAATAGAGATCCAGTCGCCGTGGCGCCAAACACCCGGATAGGTATCAAAATAGCTGTCATGCAGGCGCGACCCGTCATCATCGCCCCAGAAATACAGCGGCATGGAGGGCAGCGGCTCGGTGCAGACCAATTCGCCCACTTCGCCGACCAATTCGTTTCCATCAGGGTCAAAGGCCCGGGTGGCATTGCCCAAGGCCCGGCATTGCATTTCGCCCGCCCGCACCGGCATCCCCGGATGGCCCAGCACAAAAGCCCCGGCCAGGTCTGTCCCGCCAGAGATCGGTGCCAACCATTGATCCGCCTTCACGTCGCGGTAGATCCAGTCATAGGCATCCGCAGACAGCGGCGAACCCGTCGATCCCAGGGACCGCAGCGCGCTCAGGTCAACGTCGGTGCGCGGCGTGATGCCCGCCTTCATCGACCCGGCATAATAGGCCGCCCCTGCCCCAAAGAAGGTCAGTTTTTCATCCGCGATGAAACGCCAGATGACACCCATGTCAGGATAATTCGGTGGCCCGTCAAAGATCGCCACTGTGGCCCCCTGACCCAAGGCGGACCATTGGTTGTTCCACATGATCCAGCCCGATGAGGTCAGCCAGCAATAGCGGTCAGCGGGGGACAGATCGGCATGCAGCGATTGCTTGCAGGCCTCAAGGATGATGCCGCCATGGCCATGCACGATCGGTTTCGGGTTACCCGTGGTGCCCGAAGAATAGACAATCCAGACCGGATGCTCAAACGGGACCTGTGTACTTTGATAAGGCACGTCATCGCCGGTCAGATCGTCCCAGGCCACATGGCCTTGCGGCAGATCTCCGATCACCGGCAGGGTCACGAATTGCGCGACCGAAAGCAGGCCCGCGCCAATCTCGGCCAATATCTCGCGGCGGTCCACGGGTTTTCCGGCATAGAGATAGCCATCTTGGGCAATCAGCACTTTGGGTTCAATCTGCTTGAACCGGTCCAGGATCGCCACATGCCCCATATCGGGCGCACAAAGCGACCAGATCCCGCCGATACTGACAGTCGCCAAAAAGGCAATCAGCGCGGTTTCGGTATTCGGCAAGATCGCGACCACACGGTCACCCTGCCCCACCCCCATGCCGCGCAGACGTCCGGCCACGCTGGCAACCCGGCGCTGCAATTCGCCCCATGACATTTCCGAGCGGCCAAAGGTTTCGGACTGAACAATGACCGCCGGATGATCCTCGCGCCCCTGGGCATGTTTGAAGATATTGTCGGCGTAGTTCAGCATCCCGCCAGTGCCCCATTCCATGTCAGGCATCTGGCGTTTGACCAACAGCTTTTCAGGACGCACAGAGGCGCGGATGTCAAAGAAATCCCAGATCGCGTTCCAGAACCCGTCCAGATCATCAATGCTCCAACGCCACATGGCGTTGTAATCCGAAAAGGTCAGCCCTTTGGTGCGGGCCACGAACTGTTCGAACTGCGCCATGGTCGAGGCGTTATAGCGCTCGGCCGTTGGTGTCCAAAGGACCTTGCCACTCATGTCAATGCACCATGGATCAACGCCTTGAGCTGGGGCCGCGCGGGATAAGAGCTGCTGGGGGCCAGCTGCGTAAAGAACACCACGCTGAGCTCATGCACCGGATCCACCCAGAAAAAGGTTGAGGCCATGCCACCCCAGCTGAAATCACCCACAGAACTGGGTACGCGCACCCGCCCCGGATCCAGCACCACAGCGCCGCCCAGGCCAAAGCCCATCCCCTCCATCGGTTGTTCAGCAAAGCTGGCTGGCCCCATTGAGGCAATGTCACCGGGCAAATGGTTGCGCATCATAAAGGACAAGGTATGCGGGGAAAGCAGCCCTTTGCCCCCGGTGCGCAGCATCTCGGTGAACTTCATATATTCGTCAATGGTGCCAACCAATCCGCCGCCGCCCGAATGCATGGTCGTGTCGTGATAGGCAGACCCATCAGCCCCATCCGACAGGCGCAGGGTTTCCCCGCCTTTTTCGGCTGCATTCAGATCAAAGGAATTACCTGCAAGCGGCGTATATAGCGCGGCAAACCGGTCTCCGGTGCCCGTGCGCACCGTAAACCGCGTCTGCTCCATGCCAAGAGGTCCGAGTATTTCATCAATGAAAAACGCCTCAAGGCTCTTGCCCGAGATGACCTCGATCACCCGGCCGATAATGTCGATACCCACTGAATATTCCCAGCGGGTGCCGGGGCGAAAGGACAACGGCAATGCCGCAACCTGATCGCACATGTCAGCCAAGCTTGGATGCGCCGGGCCGAACACAAGATCCTGTTCGTGCATCGCTGCTGGCAAAACACCAGGATTGAACGGATAGCTCAGACCCGAGGTATGGGTCAGCAAGTGATGCAAGGTGGGCACCGCGCAGGCCTCAACCTGCGAGATGTCCGTGGCACCTGGCACCAGACACAGTGCATCCGCAAAACCGGGGATAAAGGCGGACACAGGCGTGTCCAAATGCACCAGCCCGCGTTCCACCAGCATCATCAGCGCCACGGATGTGATCGGCTTGGTCATCGAATAAATCCGGGCCATGGTATCGCGCTGCCACGGCAGGCCGCTGGCCAGATCACGCAGGCCGCAATCGGCATAGAACACCTCTTGGCCGCCCTGCGCCACCAACGTGGCACATCCTGCAAAGCGTCGCGCGTCGACATAGCCCTGCATCCAATCGGTTATGCGGTCCAACCGACCCTTGTCAAAGCTGCCCATCCGGACCTCCGATGTTTCAGTCGTTTAAACTTCCAGCCATTCCTTGCGGACATCTTCCCGCTCTTTCAGCTCAGCCGGGGTGCCCTCGAACACCACCTGACCATGGCCCATGACATAGACTCTATGCGCGATGTCCATGGCGATCGACAGCTTTTGCTCCACCAGCAAGGTCGAAATACCGCGATTGGCGATTTCCTTGAGAACCTCCGCAACCTTTTGCACCATCTGCGGTGACAAGCCTTCGGTCGGTTCGTCGATCATGACAAAGTCGGGATCCCCCATCAGCGTCCGACACATGGTCAACATCTGCTGTTCACCACCCGACAGCACCGATGCCTCAACATCCGCGCGTTCGTTGAGGTTGGAGAACATATCAAACATCATCTGCATCGACCAACGCCCCGCGCCATCCTTTTGCCCGGGCTTGAGCCCCAGCGTCAGGTTCTGCCGGGTCGTCAGTCCCGGAAAGATATCGCGGTTTTCCGGCACATAACCAATGCCCATGTTAGCGATCTCATAGGCTTTCTTGCCCGCGATTTCCTGGCCTTTGAACTTGACCGAGCCCTGCGGTTCCACCTCGCCCATGATGGCCTTGCAGGTGGTGGAACGGCCCACGCCGTTGCGCCCCAAAAGGGCAACAATCTCGCCCTCTTGCACATTCATGGTCACACCCTGAAGGATGTGGGATTTGCCGTAATAGGCGTGCATGTCAGTGACTTCGATCATCAGTGTTCTGCCTCCAATGCAGCACCCAGATAGGCTTCTTGTACCTTGGGGTCTCCGCGCACGTCTTCGGGTTTGCCCGTCGCAATGATTTCGCCGTAGACCAGCACGCTGATCCGGTCCGCCAAACCAAAGACCACGCCCATGTCATGTTCAACCATGATCAGGGTCTTGCCCTCGGTGACCTTGAGGATCAGGTCGGTGATATAGTCGGTCTCTGAATGGCTCATCCCGGCTGTTGGTTCGTCCAGCATGATGACATCCGCACCGCCGGCAATGGTGATCCCGATCTCAAGCGCGCGCTGTTCGGCATAAGACAACATGCCCGCAGGCATGTCGCGCCGTTCCAGCAGGTTGATCTGATCCAGGATCGCCTCGGCCCCTTCGGTCAACCGCCGTGACCGGGCCACCAGATTCCAAAAGGAGTATTTATATCCCTGCGACCACAGCAGCGCGCAGCGGACATTTTCAAACACGCTCATCTTGGGAAAGATGTTGGTGATCTGAAATGACCGCGACAGGCCCATCCGGTTGATCTGGAAGGGCTGCAAACCTGTTAGGTCCTGACCATGCAGTTTCACATGTCCCTCGGTGGGGGCAAAACGCGCGGTGATCAGGTTGAACAGGGTGGATTTGCCCGCCCCGTTCGGCCCGATGATCGCATGACGCTCGGCCTTGCCGATGGACAGATCGATGCCGCGGATGATCTCGGCCTTGCCAAAGCTCTTCTTGAGGCCCGTCAGTTCAAGTGCGGGTGTGCTCATGATTTGCCTCCTGCTGTATTTGCTGCGTTCCAGGCTTCCTTCATGGCCGGTGCTGTCATCCGCATGATGCCAAAGCCTACGGCCGTCACGACAACTGCGATGATCCATGGCATGATGGTGTGACTGTCAAAAGTCATCCAGAACACCGTCATCTCATCATCCCCCGTCGCCGCATGGCGGAAATGAAAGACCATCTCGACCAGCGCACACAGACCAAAGACACCGATAGCCGCCGGGATCAGCGTCTTGATATAGGGCACCACCAGCAGATTGGCCTTGCCCAGTTTGAACGCCGGCACATGCATCATCAGCAATCCTGCCAGTCCCCCCGGAAAGAACATCACCGTGGCCACAAACAAGGTGCCCGCATAAAACGCCCATAGCTCTGTCTGAAGACTGAGCACTGTTTGCAGCAGGGTGAATGCAATCGCCCCGATGATCGGCCCAAAGAAGAAACCGACACCGCCCAGGAAAGTCACCAGCAGGATCACACCGGATGAGGCTGTGTTCAGGTTCTCTTCGGTCAGGATTTCATAGTTGATCGCGAACAAACCGCCCGCGACACCGGCAAAAAAGCCCGAGGCGACAAAGCTGTAGAAACGTACCCAACGTGCGGAATAGCCCAGAAACTCTGCCCGTTCGGGGTTGTCACGTACCGCATTGGCCATCCGGCCCACCGGCGTGCGCGACCACAGATACATCAGAACGGCAGACACCAGCACCCAGAAGGATGTCAGGTAATAAACGTCGATCTGCTGCAGGAATTCGTTGCCGAAAAACGGCATCGCATAGGTCCGGTCCCCCGAGATCCCCTCTTCGCCACCAAAGAAGGCGACGATGATCACCGAACAAGCGGCAATCAATTCGCCCACACCCAGCGAGATCATGGCGAAAACCGTGCCCGCGCTGCGGGTTGAAAACGCGCCCACAATCATCGCAAGCCCCATGCCAAACAGCCCGCCAAAGATCGGCAGCACCGGCAGCGGCATCGCGGCAAACAGATCGGACATGTTCATGATGTGCATACAGGCGAAACCGCCCACACCGGCATAAACCGCATGGCCAAAGGACAGCATGCCCCCCTGCCCCAGCAACATGTTATAGGCCAGCGCAAAAACGACGGTGATCCACATCTGGTTCATGATCGTCAGCGCCGAATTCGACGTAAAGATATAAGGCATCGCCATCAGCGCAATCGCCGCAACGATCCAAGGCCCAATGGTGATTGTCATGGAACCTGCACGCATCCGCTGTGCCGGTTTGGTCGGGTCTGTTGTGATCTGATCAGTCATGATTCACGCTTTCCGAAAAGGCCTGCTGGGCGGAAGATCAGGATCAGCACCATCAGGATATAGGGCAGAATGTCTGCAATCTGTGGGCTGGTCACCGTCCACAAATCCCGCAGGGCACTATCGCCCAGGTTTTCAGGCGTCGCGATCCCGATCCCGTTCAGGATGTCAGACATCGCGATGTTATAGGATTTGGCAAAGGTCGTGATCCAGCCGATCAACAGCGAGGCCACCAAAGCCCCCCACAAGGACCCAAGCCCCCCGATCACGATGGTCACAAACACGATGGAGCCAAGAACAAAGGCCATGCCGGGGAAGGTACCCAGCACCGGCCCGGCAATCACACCGGCAACACCGGCCAGCGCCGTGCCTACGCCAAAGACCCCCATAAAGATCAGCGGCACATTATGCCCCAGCGCCTCAACCGTGCGCGGATAGCTCAGGGCGGCCTGAATGATCATACCGACCCGCGTCTTGGTCAGGATAAACAGCAACCCGATAAAGATCGCGATCGAGATGAAGATCATGAAAATCTTGAATGCCGGAATGGAATTCCCGGCGATGGAAAAGGCGGTGAAATCCAGCACCTCTGGCACCGAATAGGGCATCTGGTTCTTGCCCCAGATGAACTGCACCAGTTCTTCGATCAGCAGCGCCAAACCAAAAGTAAAGATCAGCTCGGGGACATGCCCATATTGGTGGACCCGTCTCAACCCATATCTCTCTACGCCTGCGCCAATCACCCCGACGATCAGGGGTGCCAGTAAAAGGCCCATCCAGAACCCCAGCGCGATGCTGATCTGATAGGCGAAATACGCCCCAAGCATGTAAAAGCTCGCGTGCGCAAAGTTGAGCACGCCCATCATAGAGAAAATAAGCGTCAGGCCGGCCGAAAGCATGAACAACAGCAATCCGGTCACAAGCCCGTCGATCAAATTGACGAGGATGAGTTCCATCGGTCCCCCCAGAGGGTTAAGGTGTAGTCGGGAAAAATGACCCGCCGCGCGATTGCGCAGCGGGCCTGATAAATCGCCTTAAGGGCGCTTCATCTCACAGGTTGTCGGGCTGTCCATCGACGCCATCTTGACAGTCGATTCCACAACCATTCCGTAGTCGGAGTTGTCAAAGGTAAAGGTCACACCTTCATTGGTATGCGCCTGAATGTGCATATCCTGGATCAACTGGTGATCCTGTGGACGCATAAACAGTTTGGAACCCCACATGCTGTCGAACTCCATATTCTCCAGCGCATTGGCCACGGCGACAACATCATCCGCTGTGCCCGCTGTATTGATGGCCTGTGCCAGCATGCCTATCACGTTGGAAATCCGGGTTTGATCCACGTTGCCGTCAGGATATTTTTCCTTATAGGCCGTGTAAAAGGCCGCTGCTTCCGGCGTTGGGGGCGGGTTGACCTGGCCTTCGCCAATCAGACGGATCACGCCCTTGCCGCTTTCGCCGAATGCACCGGTGATACCGGAGCCCGCCGCATAATATGTGTAGATCGGACCGGTAAAGCCGTTGTCGATGATCGACTTGCCCAGACCCAGCATGTCCGCACCCCAGTTACCCGTGATGACAGCATCCGCACCAGAGGCCACAATTTTGCGGGCATAAGGTGTGAAATCTTTAACCTTGCCGATCGGGTGCAGCTCGTTGCCGACGATCTCTACATCAGGGCGCTTGGCCGTCAGGTTGGCAACCGCAGCTGCAGCCACAGCCTTGCCGAACGAATAGTCCTGACCGATGATGTAGACCTTCTTCATGTCCTCGTTCTGGACCATGACATCTGTCAGCGCGTCCATCTTGATGTCGGCGTTGGCGTCAAAACGGAAGTGCCAGAAATTACACTTGTCGTTGGTCAATGCCGGATCAACGGCCGCATAGTTCAGGAACAGAACGCGGCTGTCTGGGTTACGCTTGTTGTGCTTGTCGATCGCCTCTGTCAGGGCGTTCGCAACACCCGAAGAGTTACCCTGAGCGATAAAGCGGATGCCCTGGTCAATCGCGACCTGCAGCTGGATCAGCGATTCCTTGGGGCTGATCTTGTTGTCAAAGCCGACAACTTCGAACATCTGACCGTCCAGAACGCCACCGTTCTGGTTGACCATGTAATCAGCGGAAAATTCAAACTGATGCAGACCATTGGTACCCGTGCTGGCAAATGGACCGGACAGCGGGTCAATAAAGGCAATTTTGATATTCTCGGCAAAGGCAGCGCTTGCGCCAATGACAAGTGACAATGCGGAAACCGCACCAATCTTGGTGATATTCTTCATATATTCCTCCCTAAGCTGACCACTTTGACGTTTCTTTTTATGTCTCGGGTCATGCCAAAGAGTTGCATACCCCCATTTAAAGTCAAGGCTTCTGAGGGGTTGTTTCCCAGCGTCACTTTATCAGGTTTTTCAAGGGTTTCCCCGCCTTTGGGATCAGCTGAAACAGCCCCGTTAAGGCATGAAAAAACATGTTAATCCATTGTTAATATTCATAAAAAATGACCTTTAGGGCCTAGGTCACCGCATAGATTTTAGGCGCAACCAACACCTAACGTCCAATTTTAAGGCGGCTTTTTTCACAAAACCCTGCAAAGATTTTCTTGAAAAAAATAGTCACTGAAATTTTCGATGTTCCGCTCTGCGAAACCAGCGTCCGTCGCACCCGCGATCCCTCTGGATGGAATCGCATCCACGTCAGGCGTTGGCGCTCATCATCTTGGCCGCCTTGATCAAAAGCGGCCCATAGACCGTCTCAAGCTGCTTTTTCTTGACCCGAAACGACGGCCCGCCGACGTTCAATCCATAGACCCGGCCACCGCCCAATGAATAGACTGGCACCGCGATCCCGTTCACATCGCTCAGCCATGTGCCATAGCCGGTGCAAAAGCCCTTATCGTCAAATTCTGCCAACGCATCTGCCAGTTGTGCGCGCCCATCTGCCTCGACTTGACCGCCCTGCTTGCGCGCAATGGCAAAGACGCTTTCGCGTTCATCCTCTTGCATCCCCACCAGAATGGCGCGGCCGATGGCGGAATGAAAGATCGGCAGCCGCGATCCGATCCGGATCGCCAATGTCACCCCTTCGCGGGAATTTGACGTCGCCAGATAGACCGCATCCAGCTGATGCTGCTCTGCCAATGCGACCGTGATGTATGAATTCGGCCCGTCGCGCAGCGCGCGCATTTCCTGTTTCACCCGGTCGCCGATATCCATTGACGCCAGCACACTAAAGCCAAGGTTCAGCACCCCGGCACTCAGCCGGTAGGTGCCAGCACGGTTGTCGGTGGCCAGGTAATCCAGCTCGCATAATGTATGTGTCAGCCGTGAAACCGTTGCCTTAGGCAGGCCGGTACGCGCGGCAATATCGCTGTTGGTCAGGTTCGGCTCATTCGCCTCGAAACACCGCAAGATCTCAAGCCCCCGCGCCAGCGCGGTGACAAAATTGCGGTCCTTGTCTTCGGTTCCGTCCGTGGCGAAATCATCCATACTGCGTCACCCCCGGCGCAGGGCATCAAGCCCGTGCTGCGCAAAGACCGGCACGAATTCACCCAGTTTCAGGGCACGTTCAGGATTTGACGCATTGCCATCCAGACCACGTTTCAGCACGCCCTGAATGATCCCCGCCATGCGGAAGAAACAGAAACCCAGGTAATATCCAAAGTTATCAATCCCGCTCAGCCCCCGCCGCTCGCAATATTTCGCGATGAATTCCTCATCCGACGGCAGGCCCAGTGCCGCACGGTCCAATCCGCCCATGCCGCGCCCTTCGGTGCCTGCGGGCAATTGCCACTGCATGATCACCGCCGCCAAATCCGCAAAGGGATGGCCGATGGTCGACAGCTCCCAATCCAGCACCGCGCGACAGTCAGTGGTCACCGCGTCAAAGATCATATTGTCCAGACGGTAATCGCCATGCACCAAGGTGCGCTGCCCATCATCGGCGGGCTGTGCCTCGACCAGTTCAACCATCAGCGCATCCATCGCCGGATTGCTCTGCGTCTCAGAGGCGCGGTACTGCTTGGACCAGCGCGCGACCTGACGTTCAAAATAGTTGCCCGGCGGGCCGTAATCGCTTAGCCCGACGGCATCAATATCCACCTCATGCAATGCGGCCAGCACGCGGTTCATGTCGTCAATCACGCCCGCACGGTCCGCCTTGGTCAGGTCCGGCATCGCAGGTTCGTTGAAATTGCGCCCCGGCACATGGTCCATAATGTAAAACATCGACCCGATGACAGCATCATCTTCGCATAGCAAATGCATCTTGCTGACCGGCACGTCCGTGCCCGCCAGCGCCTTTTGCACGCGGTATTCGCGGTCCACCGCATGGGCTGATTTCAACAACACCCCCGGCGGTTTACGCCGCAGCACATAGTTGTGCGCGGGCGTTTTCAACAGAAAGGTCGGGTTTGACTGTCCGGTCTGGAACTTTGAAACTTCCAGCGGTCCCTCAAACCCAGGCAGGTGATCTTTCAGATAGCTGCTGACGGCCGCTTCATCGAGTGTTTGTGTATCCGCGCTCATGATATCTCCTCAGCTATAGCTTAACAGTCTGGCACCCTCAGGTGTGGAAAAATGCGGTGTTGCGTTGAATTCATTCAGCGAAAACGACGCCCCCGAGAACATGAAACGCGTCATGGCCGTGTTCTTGATCTGCAGGTTCAGGTTCATCATCTGCCGGTTCGGTGCCCCCAGCGCCATGGCTGTCATCTGGCCGATGACCCCGCCGGATGACACCACCAGCACCCGCTTGGCTTCGGTCTTTACGGCAAAGGCCCGCGCTGCCTCAACCCGTGCGGCAAACTCTTCATAGGTCTCAGACGCGCCGTCAAATGCGGCGTCTTGCCAGTCAAACACCGTCTCGCGCAGGGTGCGGAAATGCACCTTGCGGTCACCTTTGACCAGTTCGGGCACCCTGCCCTTGAACCGCGCATGCAGCAGATCGCCAAAGTCATATTCATTGAACCCTGCGTGTTCCTCACCGCCCTGTTCAAATCCCATGGACGTCAGCGTTTCCTTTTGCCGCTGCAATGTGCCGGTGACCAGACGGTCCGGCACCCAATCCATCTGCCGCAGCAAGGCACCGACAGTCCGTGCCTGGGCATGGCCCAGATCGGACAGAACATCGTAATTGTCCTGCCCAAAAGACGCCTGCCCATGGCGTATGACCAGAAGTTCGGCCACCTTACAGGAACTCGGCTGCCAGCTTCTTGCCAGCTGCCAGATATTCCCGTTCCATCCGGTCGACAATCGCACCCGCAGGCCCGACCGATTTGATCGCGCCGATGCCCTGACCAGAGCCCCAGATGGTTTTCCACGCTTTTGGCTTTTCGCGGTCGGTGCCAAAGTCCATGGATGACGCATCTGCCGTCGGCAGATTGTCAGGGTCCATTCCCGCCGCCTTGACAGACCCCTTGAGGTAATTCCCCCAGACCCCGGTAAAGAGCGACGAATAAACGATGTCCTCCGCACCGGACTCTACGATCATGTCCTTGTAACCCTGATCGGCATTCGCCTCATCCGTGGCGATAAACGGCGATCCGGTATAGCCCAGATCCGCGCCCATGGCCCGCGCACCCAACAGGCTTTCGCCCGTGGCAATGGAGCCGGACAGGGCCACCGGCCCGTCAAACCACTCGCGGATTTCGCGCATCAGGGCAAAGGGCGATTGTTGGCCCGCATGGCCACCGGCACCTGCCGCCACGGCGACCAGACCATCGGCACCCTTTTCAATGGCTTTCTTGGCAAACCGGTTGTTGATGATGTCATGCATCACGACCCCGCCGCACGAATGCGCCGCCTCGTTCACCTCAACCCTTGCGCCCAGGCTGGTGATCCAGATCGGTACCTCGTGTTTGACACAGATTTCCAGATCACGCTCCAGCCGCGCGTTTGAACGGTGCACAATCTGATTTACCGCATAGGGTGCGGCGGGCCTGTCGGGGTTGGCCTGATTGTGGCGGTCCAGTTCTTCCTTGATGCGGGTCAGCCAGGTGTCCAGCATCGGATGTTCGCCTTCGCCCTCACGGGCATTCAGCGCCGGAAAGGACCCGACGATCCCCGCCTTGCATTGCGCAATCACCAGTTCGGGAACCGAAATGATGAACAAAGGAGAAGCAATCAAAGGAATGCGCAAACCTTGCAGCGCGCTTGGCAGATGTGAATCGTCGCGGGGCATATACCCTCCAAAGTGGTTCATGTTGACAGTCAGGGGGCGGCTGAACCCGCCCCTCTTGTTCGCAAATCGCAAGGCTCAGAGAACCTCGAACAGGCCCGCAGCGCCCATGCCGCCGCCCACACACATCGTGCAGACCACGTATTTCGCACCGCGCCGCTTGCCCTCAATCAGCGCATGACCAACCATGCGCGCACCTGACATGCCGTAGGGATGACCGATGGAAATCGCACCGCCATTCACATTCAACAGCTCATCAGGAATACCCAGAACATCGCGTGACTGGATCACCTGCACGGCAAAGGCTTCGTTCAATTCCCACAGGCCGATGTCATCCATCGTCAGCCCATGCGCCTTGAGCAAGGCAGGCACCGCATAGATCGGGCCGATGCCCATCTCGTCGGGTTCGCACCCTGCGGCCATCACACCGACATAGCGGCCCAGCGGCTGCAGGCCCAATTGCTCGGCCTTCTTGGCCTCCATGACCACCGACGCCGATGCACCATCCGACAATTGCGAGGCATTGCCGGCAGTAATGAACTTGCCTTCCTCGATGTGGATACCGTCCTTATGCACCGGCTGCAGCCCGGCAAGGCTTTCTGCAGATGTGCCGGGGCGGTTGCCCTCATCCTTTTCCAGCGTGACCTCATGTTCGCTGATTTCCTTGGTCTCACGGTTCTGCACCATCATCTTGGAGGTCAGCGGCACGATCTCGTCGTCAAACTTGCCCGCTTCTTGCGCCAGATGCGTCAGTTCCTGCGAGCGTGCGGCATATTCATCCTGACGTTCGCGGCTGACGCTATAGCGCTCGGCGACGGTCTCTGCTGTTTCCAGCATCGACATGTAGATTTCGGGCTTGTTCTGCATCAGCCATGGATCGGCCTTGACCCGCATCTCTGGCGTTTGCACCATTGAGATGCTTTCGACGCCGCCGCCGATGGCCACGTCCATTCCGTCCATGACAACCTGCTTGGCCGCCGTCGCAATCGCCATCATGCCAGAGGCACATTGACGGTCCAGCGACATGCCCGCCACGCTGACCGGCAGGCCCGCGCGGATCGCGGCCTGACGGGCAATATTACCGCCCGAATGGCCCTGCTGCAAAGCGGCACCCAGAATGACATCCTGCACCATGGCCGGATCAATCCCCGCCCGTGCCACGGCATGCTCTATCGCATGAGCCGCCAGCGCCTGTGGCGTGGTGTTGTTAAAAGCGCCGCGATAGGCTTTGCCGATAGGCGTCCGGGCGGTCGATACGATGACTGCGTCACGCATATGTCTTCTCCTTTGAATTTGATTACCAATCCAGCTTCAGGCCACGGGCCGATGCTGCATTGAGGGCGTATTTCTTGGTCTGGCTAAAGGCGTCTTGCAATTCTTGCTGTCCCGAAGGATCGCTCATTTCCGCAAATCGGGCGGCCACGGCTTCGGGTGTGTTGTCATCATCCAACAGGGTGATGCCTTGGGTCTCATAGACCCGCGTCTGGGCAAAACTGCCTGCCCCTGCACCCAGAATGAACCGGCTCGGCGCATCCTCCGACACCAGATAAAGCAGGCCGGGCGTGATTGTTTCGGGTGCCAGCAGTGCCGCAGCTTCGGCGGGCAGCAGCTCTTCGGTCATGCGGGTCGCGGCCGTCGGGGCCAGGGTATTGACGCGGATATTGTCACGCGCGCCTTCCATGTGCAGCACATTCATCAGCCCCATCATCGCCGCCTTGGCCGCCCCATAGTTGGACTGGCCAAAGTTGCCATAAAGACCGGAGCCCGAGGAGGTGAACACGATCCGCCCGTATTTCTGTTCGCGCATGATCGGCCAGCAGGCATGGGCCACATTGGCTGACCCGATCAGATGCACATCCACAACTTTGCGAAAATCGGCCATGTCCATCTTGGCGAATGTCTTGTCGCGCAGGATACCGGCGTTATTCACCACGATATCCACGCGGCCCCATGCGGTCATGGCCTGTGCGACCATATCAATCACACCGTCCTCATCAGAGACATCGCAGCCATGTGCCATGGCGTCGCCGCCCATGGCGATGATCTCTGCCACCACGGCATCTGCCGCCTCTGACGATGATCCCGTGCCGTCGCGTGACACGCCAAGGTCGTTGACAACGACCTTGGCCCCGCGCGCCGCCAGTCCCAATGCATGGCTGCGTCCCAAACCCGTTCCCGCGCCGGTTACAATGGCGACGCGCCCATCAAATCTTATCTCAGCCATCAGTGCAGCGCCTGTTCAAAAATGTTAGGTCCCGACATCACATTGATGCCACCGCTCACCGGAATGATCGCGCCGGTCACATAGGCACCACCGCGCCCGCAGAGAAACAGCATACAGCCCGCAATGTCTTCGTCACGGCCCACGCGCCCGACCGGAACATCCTTGCCCACCTTCTCGCGCATATCTTCGTCATGGGTGGCAAAGGCGGTCATCTTGGACACAAACGGCCCCGGTGCCAGCGCGTTCACAGTCACATGTTTACCAGCCAGCTCTTTACCCAGGATCCGCGTCATATGGTGCACAGCTGCCTTGGACATGGAATAGGAATAGGCCCCGTCGCCCATTTCCCGCTCGCCCATGACAGAGCCCACGTTGATCACCCGCGCCGGGTCATCGACCGTGCCAGAGGCGGTCAACATCGGCAGCAGTTTCTGCGTCAGATCAAACATGCCCGCCACATTCACGTTCATCACCTTTTCCCACGCCTTGTGCGGGAATTCGCCCAGGGGCGCGCCCCAAGTGATGCCGGCATTGTTCATCAGGATATCAAGTTTGTCGGTCCGCTCTTTCACGGCCGCCACCAATGCATCGACACCCGCCTCGCTGCCCACATCACCGGCAAAACCGATCGCCTTGCCGCTGGTGCCAAGCGCGTTCAAATCTGCCGCGACTGCTTCGCAGGCATCGCCTTTGCGGCTGGCCATCAAAACAGTCGCCCCCGCCCGCACCAGCGCCTCGCAGGCCATACGCCCAATGCCCGTCGCCCCGCCGGTGACCAGGGCGACCTTGCCGTCCAACCCAAATAACGTCTGGATATCCATCAAAACCCCCTCGCTGCTGCGATTTTTTCGGCGTGGTAGGAATAATCCCCCAGCCATTCTGCGCCCACACGGGCGCGTTTCATGTAAAAGCCCATGTCATAGGCATCGGTCATCCCGATGCCGCCATGCATTTGCACACCTTCGATCACCGCCAGTTTCGCGGTATCGATCGCGCGCGCCTTGGCCAGCGATACCGCCAGTTCGGCACCCTCGGGATCACTGTCCAGCATCCGGCCCGCATTCAGGATGGCACTTGCCGTCACCTCGATCTCGCACCACAGATGCGCGGCGCGGTGTTGCAGCGCCTGAAAGCGGCCAATCTCGACCCCGAATTGCTTGCGCTCTTTCAGATAGCCGACGGTCATGTCAAAGGCACCCGCCGACAGCCCGGTCATTTCAGCGGCCAGCGCCGCCTGCCCCGCCTGCAAGGCCGGTTTCAAAACCTGCATCGCATTGTCGACGGCACCCAGAACGTCTTCGCCCGTTGCCTCAACATCATCGAATGTGATCCGCGCCGCATCGCGGGCGTCAATCATATTGGAGGCGTCGCGCTGCACGCCCGCACGATCCGCCGGAATATCAAACAGGGTCAGCCCGTTTTCTGTGCGTGCCAGCACCAGCAAACGATCCGCCAAAGCGCCATCCACCACGAACTGCTTTTTGCCGTTCAGACGGAAACCATTGCCATCTGCCTTGGCCTGCAAGGCCGTCGCTTCGGGGTCAAACTTGATCCCCTCATCCACCGCCAAAGCGTAAGTGGCCTCGCCCGAGGCAATCCGGCCCAATGCCTCCACTGCCCGCGCATCTGACACCTGACGCAGCGCGGTCGCCGCGATCACCGCGCTTGAGATAAACGGCGAGACCGCCAGCGTCTTGCCCATTTCCTGCGCAATCACATTGGCCGCCGCATAGCCCATATCTGAGCCGCCTGCGTCTTCGGGGACCAGTACACCGGCCCAGCCCATATCGGCCATCTCTTGCCACAAGGCCCGGTCAAAGGTCTGCCCCACATCGCGCATTTCGCGGAACTTGGACACCGGGGCCGCACCATCCAGAAACCCACGCGCCATATCGGCCAGCATGGTTTCTTCTTCTGTCATTACCAGTTTTGTCATCTGTATGATCCTACGCCGGAAGCCCAAGCACACGCCGCGACACGATGCTCAGCATCACCTCGCTCGTGCCGCCTTCGATTGAGTTTGCCTTGGTGCGCAGCCAGTCGCCCGCGCGGTTGCCCAAGGGCCCGTCCCATTCCAGGGCATCCGAACCACCCGCTGACATCATCAGCTCGTGACGCTGTTTGTTCAGCTCTGTGCCCATGTATTTCAGCATGGCCGATGCATCACCGGCCCCCTGCCCCGCCTCGGACTGATCCTTGTAGCGTTCCAGCGTCAGACCGATCGCAAGGCTGTCAATCTCGCAGCGCAGCGCATCGGCGCGCAAGGTGGCACCCATTTCTTCCATCGTATCCGACAGCACCGCGCCCAGGGCACGACCACCGCCCAGACCCTGACCACCGCCAGAGATCATCTCGCGCTCATGGGTCAACAGGTATTTGGCCACATCCCAGCCTTTGTTTTCTTCCCCCACGATCTGTTCCTTGGGAATGACCGCATCGGTGAAAAACGTCTCGCAGAACGGGGAAATACCGCTGATCATCTTGATCGGGCGCGTCTCTACTCCGGGCTGTTCCATATCACACAGCAGAAACGAGATGCCCTTGTGCTTGGGTGCCTCGCGGTCCGTGCGCACCAGTGCGAAAATCCAATCGGCCTTGTCCGCATAAGAGGTCCAGATCTTCTGACCGTTGATCAACCAGTGATCGCCCTTGTCCTCACCGCGCGTCTGCACATTGGCCAGGTCCGATCCGGCACCCGGCTCTGAATAGCCCTGACACCAGCGTATTTCACCCCGCGCAATCGGGGGCAGATAATGCAGCTTTTGTTCATGTGATCCGAAATGCAACAAGGCGGGCCCCAGCATCCAGATGCCAAAGCTCTGCAAAGGTGTGCGCGCATTGATGCGTCCCATTTCCTCGTGGAACACTTTTTCCTGATCGCGGCTCAGGCCCGCGCCGCCATATTCAACCGGCCATGTGGGCACCGTGTATCCCTTGGCCGCGCAGCGCTCCAGCCACAGCTTTTGTGCGTCGCTGGTGAACACCCAATTCTTGCCGCCCCAGCAAATCCCGTCTTCGGTCATCGCGCCGTCACGCATCTCTTGGGGGCAGTTCGCCTCTAGCCAGTCGCACAATTCCGCGCGGAATTCATCTGTGGGGTTCACAGTCATTTTCGATTTCCTCCCTAAAGACGTCGCGTCAGTTTGCGGACATCCTTTCCGCTATGCAGAATGACCGCCCGAAATCCGATTGACAAGACAGGACGCCACGTCTCACCCTTTGGCCAAGCAAAAAGGGAGGGCACGTCAATGAAAGCGATGCTGAGTAAAGAAGTCGGTGGACCGGAAACCCTGGTTCTGGAGGAACTGCCAAACCCCGAACCGGGCAAGAAACAGGTCCGAATCAAAGTTCACGCCGCTGGTGTCAACTTTCCTGACACATTGATCATCCGGGACATGTACCAGATGAAACCGCCACGCCCCTTTGCGCCGGGCGGCGAGATTGCAGGCGTGGTTGATGCCCTGGGCGAAGGGGTCACCGGCCTTGCTGTGGGTGACCGCGTTCTGGGCATGTCGGGTTTCGGCGGTTTTGCCAGCCATGTCGTGCTGGACGCCGCCAAGGTCATCAAGATCCCCGATGTCATGCCCTATGACGAAGCGGCCTGTTTTGTGCTGACCTATGGCACATCGCATCACGCGCTCAAGGACCGCGCAGCGATCAAGGCGGGCGAAAGCCTGCTGATCCTTGGGGCTGCGGGCGGCGTGGGTGCGGCGGCGATTGAGCTGGGCAAGGCCGCAGGCGCACGGGTGATCGCCGCAGTATCTTCAGAGGAAAAGGCGCAGTTCTGCCGCGATCTGGGGGCCGATGAAACATTGATCTATTCCCGCGACATGTCAGACCGGGCCGTGCAAAAGGAATTCTCCAACCAGATCAAGAAACTGTCAGGCGGCGAAGGTGTCGATGTGGTCTATGATGCGGTGGGCGGTGATTACGCCGAACCTGCCGTGCGCGCCTTGGCATGGAAGGGCCGTTATCTGGTGGTGGGTTTCCCGGCGGGCATCCCCAAGATTCCGCTGAACCTGACGCTGCTCAAAGGCTGCCAGATCGTCGGCGTTTTCTGGGGTGCGCATACCATGCGCGAACCGCAAAACCACGCCGAAAACATGGGCGATCTGTTCCGCATGTACGCCGAAGGCAAGGTCAAGCCGCGCATCTCGGCCAGCTACCCTCTGGCGCAGGCGGGTGAGGCGCTGCAATTGCTCTCAGACCGCAAGGTTTTGGGCAAAGTCGTTGTGACGATCGACTGATCTGCACATGCGCGATGCACGGCTGAACCAAGGACATCCCCCGACCGGGGTCGGGGGTCACGCCCCCGCCCCTGCGGGACCTTGGGCGCTGTCCGACCTGTATTCAGACCTGCCAGATCAGTCTCTACAAATGCGAAACATCGTTAAACCCGCGCATGATCATCTGTTCGCCATGCACCACCAGCCGCGAAATCGACCCGTTGTCAGCACCGTTGAACGCAAAGGCAGGCGATCCTGTCGCAATCGCCAAAGCCGCCGAAACAACACCGCCATGCACGACCACCGCCACCAGTTCATCCGCATGGGCCGCTGCGATCCGCAACAGGCCGGCACGCACCCGCGCCTGCAGCTGCGCGGTGGTTTCCGCCCCCGGCAATTCGCCCCATTCATGCCGTTCTCGGGCGCGCAGAAACGCCGGATCATTCTCTGCCGCGCGAAAGCGGAATTCGCCGCCGTCCCAATCGCCCAGAAACACCTCCCGCAGGTCACGCTCCACCCGGGGCACCAGCCCCAGATGCTGCGCCAGCGGGGCCGCCGTCTGATGGGTGCGCTGCATCGTCGTGACGTAAATCGCCTTGATAGGCTCTGTTTTCAGCCGCAGCCCCACCGCATGGGCCTGCGCCTCTCCTTCGGGCCTCAGCGCGGGGTCCCCCTGCCCTTCGACCATCGGAAAACTTTCACCGCGCACCGCCGCTTGCGTCTCTCCGTGCCGGATCAGCAGCAAATCTGCCGCCCCTTTAGGCGGGGTAAACCGGTGCTGTCTTGCCTCTTTCATATCCAACCTTTCACTGTTTGCCAGCAATAGGACATATCCCATGACAAACCGCCAGATCACTGTTGAAGAACTCCCGGCAGATGCGCTGCTGCCGGAACATTTCAAACTCTCCGATGCCCCCATGCCGGTGCCGGGCGACGGCGAAGTGCTGCTGCGCGTGATCCTGATGTCGATTGATGCGGCCAACCGGTCCTGGCTGCGCGGGGCGACCTACCGCGCGGCGGTCAAGAAGGGCGACCCCATGCCCACCTATGCCATCTGCGAAGTGATGGACTCCAACAGCCCCAAACTGGCGCCCGGCGACATTGTCGCAGCCGAAGCCGTCTGGGCCGACTTCATCACCGCCAAAGCGCATAAAGTGCAAAAACTCCCCAAAGTAGAGACGCTTTCCCACCTTATGTCCGTCTATGGCATCGCCGGAAAAACCGCCTATCACGGGCTGATGTCCATCGGACAACCCATGGCGGGCGAAACGGTTCTGGTCTCTGCCGCCGCAGGATCCGTCGGCGGTTATGTGGGCCAGATTGCCAAGGCTCTGGGCTGTCGTGTGGTCGGCATCGCGGGCGGTTCGGCCAAATGCAAATGGGTCGTGGACGAGATGGGTTTTGACGCCTGTATCGACTACCGCGAAGCAGGGCTGAGCAAGGCGCTGGCCGCCGCCTGCCCCAATGGCGTTGACGTCTATTTCGACAATGTCGGCGGCAAGATCCTCGAATCCTCGCTGAACTTCATGAATGAAAAAGGCCGCGTCGTCTGCTGTGGCGCGATCAGCCAATATGATACGGACACGCCAACCGGCCCGCGCAACCTGCCCGGTGTGATCGTGGTCAAACGCCTCAAGATGGAAGGTTTCATCGTGATGGATTTTGCCCATAATGACGCCAAATGCATCCGCGCCATGCAGCATTGGGTCAGCACCGGCCAGATCAAGGTGACCGAAGACATCGTAGAGGGGCTGGAAAACGCACCCCATGCCCTGATCGGCCTTTTGGCTGGCGACAACAAAGGCAAACGCTTGGTGCGTGTTGCCGCAGACCCAAGCTAAGGAGACCAGATATGTCCTCTCTCGCAGACGCCCTGAAACACAGTGAATCCCTTATTGGCACAGAGGTCGGCGTGTCCAACTGGATCACCGTGGATCAAAAGATGATCGACGATTTTGCCAAGACCACCTTTGACGAACAATGGATCCACGTTGACCCCGAACGCGCGGCGGCCGAAACGCCCTTTGGCGGGGCAATTGCGCATGGGTTCCTGACGCTGTCGCTGGCCAGTCGGTTTGCTTATGATTGTTTTGCAATGATGCCCGGACAGGTTATGGGTATCAACTACGGTATGAATAAACTACGGTTTCTAAAACCCGTGGTCGCCGGGTCACGCCTGCGCGGCCGCTTTACCTTGCAAGACGTCAAGGCCCGCAGTGCCAACGACATGCTGCGAACCAATATTCTGACGATAGAGATTGAGGGCAGCGAAACACCCGCTCTTGTCGCAGAATGGCTGGGGCTTGCTATTTTCAAGGACTGAACCACAAAGGACGACGCCCCATGCAAACCGATTATCTGATTTCTGGTGCCGGGGCGTCGGCCCTTTCATTTCTTGATGTGCTTTTGGCTGAAACGGATGCCAATGTCGTCATCGTAGACCGCCGCGATGCGCCGGGTGGCCATTGGAACGATGCCTATCCTTTCGTCCGCCTGCACCAATCAGCCTCCTTTTACGGGGTGAATTCCAGACCACTGGCCCCGCCCCGCATCCCCGGCCAAAGCTTTGATGCTGGCAGTTTTGAGCTGGCGACCAAAACAGAGATCCTGCACTATTTTCATGACCTGATGCAAAAAACCTATCTGGCCTCTGGCCGGGTCACCTACCTGCGCAACTCCGAACATCTGGGTGGGGGCCTTGTGCGCCATCTGGTCACGGGCAAACAGACCCAGGTTGAGGTCCGCAAAAAGATCGTGAATGCCGGCGTATGGGGTGACTTGGGCAGCATCCCCGCCACCCATAAGCCAAAGTTCGACATTGACGAAGGTGCCGATTTTGTCCCGATCAACGATCTGCCCCGCCGCGCGCCGGGGCATGACCATTTCACCGTCATCGGTGCCGGCAAGACAGGTATGGATGCGGTGATCTGGCTGCTGCAACAGGGCGTGGCGCCCGTGCAGATCAGTTGGGTCAGGCCCAATGACTACTGGCTGTTCAAACGCGAACGTATCCTGAACCATCCCGATCTGTTCACCACAACCATGAAGGCGTTCCTGGGAGAATTGGAAAGCCTCGCAAACGCCACAACTGTCGATGAATTCTGCACGATGATGGAAGACGTCGGCATCTGGCACCGCATTGATCCGGATGTGAAACCCACGAAATTCCACGCCGCCGTCTGCTCCATCGCCGAGCAAGAGAAACTGGCGCAGATCCGCAATGTCATCCGCATGGGCCATGTCACGGCGATTGAACCGCGCCGCCTGTTGTTGGAGCAGGGTGGCGTGGATATGCCCGACAATACTCTCTATATTGATTGCACCGCCCGTGCCGGGATCATCATGGGACAGGACCAGCGCCCCATCTTTGACGGGGACACGATCAACATCTCAATGATCCGCCCGTTCCAGCCGATCATCAGTGCCGCCCTGATCGCGCTGCTTGAGGCGCGGGTGCCCGATGCGGCCAGCCGCGCCGCCTGTACCCATCTGGTTGATTTCCACGACACGCCGGCCCAATACATCGCACAGCAATTGCCCAGCATGATGAACCAGGCGGCGTGGTCCAAGGTCCCGGCTGTCAAGGACTGGCTTGGCCAATCCCGCCTGCACGCCGGCAATCATCTGATGGCGGGATTTGATCCTGCTGATCCGGAAAAGTCGGCGCTGATAGGCCGCATGGGCCCTACCGCTAAACAGGCGTTACAGAACATACCGGCCTTATTGGCCGCACGTTAGACCTGCGTGCAGGTCTGCGTCTGTCGAACCGATCCCCGGGGGGATCACTTCTTCTTTTTGTTCTTGTCGCGCGCGGCTTTTTCTTCCTTGGTCAGCTTGTTGTTCCAAACGTTGTTGCTCAGGCCCAGTTCGGGCTTCATCGGTTTGGTTTTGCCAACGCTGACTTTGCCGCCCTTGTTCAGGAATTCCTGAATAAGCGCATCATCTGTGGTATCTTTCGGGACATGTTTCATAAGGCCAGCCTATCGGCATCCATGGATACTGGCAACATCGACAGATTGCCAAAGTCGCATCCTCACCCGCTTTTGACCCCGCAGCAGACAATAGGCATTATTCCTCCTAGGGATGTATCAAAGGCGATATGCTCTCTTTCAAAAAAATACCCGTTCCACCTTCAAAATTACACGCTTTGGCCCATAGTTTGCCGACCCTTGGTCAAATTTCGGCCAAAATATCTGGCTAATCGTGGGATATGAGATTCCGATTTTGTCATGACGAGGTTTACGAATGAGAACGTTCCCGGTGCCCTTTAACGAAGAAGCACGCGTTGCCGCCGTACAAAATGTACCTGGCCTGAGCCGCGATAATAACGCTGTCTTTGACATGATTTGCCACGCCGCCGCCAAACTGCTGGATTGCCCCATCGCCCATATCAGCGTCATCGAAGAAGAGACCCAATGGTACAAAAGCGTCATCGGCATGGAATTGCCCGAGATGCCCAAGAACCAGTCCTTCTGCACCCATACCATCATGAGCGAAGGCCCGATGGTGATCCCCGATCTCAGCAAGGATCCCAAATTCGTAGATCATCCCATGGTCGCCGAAGGCGGACCGCAAGCGCGGTTCTATGCCGGTGTGCCGCTGATCCTGTCCTCTGGCTATCGCTTTGGCAGCCTCTGCGCGCTTGACCTTGTCCCGCATGAGGCCCCATCAGAAAAAGTCATGTCCATTCTCGAAGATCTGGGCAAGGCCGTGGTCGCCGCCCTGGAAAAGGCCCCGGCCAAAGACGCCGCAGAGCTGACGGATCAGGGGCAGAATACCTTTCTGACCTTGGTCAGTCACGAATTGCGGACCCCTTTGACAATCGTCCAAGGCGGGCTGCGCATCCTTGATTTCCGGCTCAAGGAAGAGGCAGAAAAGAAACTTGCCGCAAGTTCGATCAAATCCAGCGACCATCTGGCCAAATTGATCGATTCAATCCTGAAATACAGCAATCTGCAAACCGGCGAGTTGCAGTTGAACCCCAGCAGCGTTTCGCTGGACGAATTTCTTGAGAGCGTCCTGCAAGAGCATGAGCCGACAGCGCTGGCATCGGAAAAAACACTCAACATCTCTGGCATTGGCGTTGTGGGACCCGTTCTGGCCGACCGCGAACATCTCAACATCTGTGTCACATCGCTCTTGTTGAACTCCATCCTGCATGGCGGCAAGACCATCACCGTCAAAACCAACTTTTGCGCGGACGGCCATATCGAGATCCTGATCGAAGATGACGGCAACATGGATGATCATGTCGATCTGGCCCAATTGTACAAACCTTTCGTCGTGGGCGGTGATGTTGAAAAACGCGGCACGCAGGGCGGTTTGGGTCTGGGCCTGCCGTTGACCCGCAAACTGGTCGAACTGCATGGCGGCGAATTCGAAGTGCGCACCTCTGAGACCAGCACAACTGCCTGCATCCGCCTGCCAAAATGGCGGCTGGTCTGCTGAACCCTGCTATGACTTTGAGGGGCTGACCTATAGCCCCTCAAAGGCCTCGGGTGCCAGTTCTTCCCAAAATGCCCTGATCGCGCCAGTATTCAGCGCCGACATCCAACCGTGCCGTTCAAAATCGGCGCGGGCATTTGCGTCTTCGATCTGGGACATGAACAATCGCTTGTCCGCATCGCGCTGCGTGGGCGTCCGGGCGGCCACCAGATCGCGCACCCGCTCCAGCACCCGTGCCCGATCAGAAGAGACAACAGCCCCCCGCGCCGCCGTGCCAAAATCCTGCGTCAAAGCCGCAGACAGATAACCGACAGGGTTCTTGATGCCCGATTGGCTGCCCAGGTAGGCAATCTTGGTGGCGACGTGATCCTCGCCATGTTCGGCCAGCCATTGGCGCGCCAGACGGTCGCTGACGCCAAGGGCCTGCAAATGCCCGTAAACATCCGACCGTCGCACCCCTGCCCCGTCATCCAGATCAAGGATGGCCAGCTGCGGGTTCTCGGAAATCTTGAAGCGGATATCGGTGACAGTGCGGCCCCGCTTTCTGATCTCGGGGGCCACCACGATGTTAGAGGTCTTGTTCACCTCTTTGACTGCGGGTTTGATGATCTTGGCGTTCAGGTGTTTGTAGATCGCGTAATATTCGCTGTCGTCCACCCCCATCAGCCGCCGAAACAGGTCAAGCGGCCACCAACCGGTGCTGCCCGTGCGTACGAACCGGTAACAGTTTTCATACAGCGCCAGCGCGTGACCGCTGGTGAACTTGCGCTGGATGTTCAGGTTGATCAGCGCGAATACCTTGGGGTCATTCAGCTTGGCGGCAAGGGCGGGCGAATAGGCATATTCACACACTCCCCCCTTCAGCCGCGCATAGCTCAGCAGGCTGGACACGCCCCATTCCTGCTGGCCCTGATCGTCCAGCATATCCCATTCCGCCACCGTTTCGGCCAGGCCGCGCAGCGACGACTTGAGCGTGTCCATGTCATTGGAGTTATAGCCGATCATCAGGCATAGGGTGCGCGCGTCGATCATATGCACCTGATTGCTGATCAAGGTGTCATAGGCATTGAGCAAGAGCACATTCGACAGCTTGCGCTGCAGCAGCGTCAGCTTGCCTGACACATGAATTGCGCCAACGTGTTTCTTGACCGACCCGCGCCGCAATGCGCCCGTCAGTTTCTCCTTGGGGATGTCCCCGCTATGATCAACCGTCTGCCGTTTCATCGCGCTGCCCTGTTTGCCAGATTACGATCTGGTCTGTGGCGGTCAACATGCGCCAAAAGGAACCCATAGGCAAGCACCGCTTGGGTGCCTTTACCCCCTATCTTTCCCCCCCGATGACCCCACCTAAAGGTACCAGTTTACGGGACCTCATATCCGCAGGCGCGATCCGGTAGTGCCTAATATGGACAAATCAGAGTCTATTTCAGGTGCGCCCGCAGCTTGGTCCCTCAAATACTGCGAATCGGTGCCTTTAATCCCGTATCCGGGTCCCCTAAATCCTGTTATTGGGTGCCCCTTATCCTGTGGACAGGTTCCCAAACAGTCGTATCCTCTTGTTTTAAAATTTGTAATCTCGGGTAAATAACTTAAAGACTCTGAAAGATTCTACAGTTTGTTCTGTGCTCTATTTTCATAGAAATACTGAAGAAACGCGTTTTGCCACCTTGGTGATTCACAACTGGCGCCGGATGTGCGATAAATCCTGCAACACCCCCATTTCTGGCGCACATGCCCGAGGATATATGGCTAACACACCCAAAACACCCCCACCGCCCTATTTCAATATTGATCCTGAAAAAGCGGCGGCGCGTCTGTCTGAGCCTATCGACACTGCCCGTTTCGCAAAAGCCGCGGCTTTTGCCGCCAAGGGGCGGGATGATCTGGCCAAGCGTGGCTATGCACCCGATGGCAAGAAACGTCTGCGCCGGTTTTCCACATGGGAAGTGTGCCGCTACCTGATCGACGTGGCCCCCGCGCACCTGCGCCGGGTGCTCAAGGCGCATCCCGATCTGCCCCAGGGCAGCGGCGAGGCAGGGTCCAAGTGGTTCACCCTAGAAGAAGTGCTGAGCCTGCGGGAACATTTCGCAACCGAGGGCGCATCGAACAAACAATATAAATCATGGCGGCCAGAGGGTCTTCCGGCCAAGGTGATTTCCGTCGCGAATTTCAAAGGCGGGGTCGGCAAGACGTCAACCTGCGCCCATCTGGCGATGTCTGCCGCATTGGACGGATATAGGGTGCTGGTGATTGATCTGGATTCCCAAGGGTCGCTGACCTCCATCATGGGCGGCACCGTGCCCGATGAATGGTCCACCGCTTTTCCCCTGCTGGCCAAGGATTTTGCCCGCCATCTGCAAGGCGAAAATGCCGTGCGCCGTGCCCGGGGTGCAGCCGAGCTGCCCTTTGACGAAACCCTGAGCGAAAGCCTTGAGGTTTCGCCGCGAAACTTGATCCAGGAAACCCATTGGCCGAACATTGATCTGATCGGTGCGCAGCTGAACCTCTATTGGGCCGAATTTCAGGTACCGGTGTGGCGGATGCAGGTGCGTAGCTGGCCATTGTGGGATGCGCTTTCCAACGCGCTGGAATCGGGCGGGATATTGGATGACTATGATGTCATTCTGATCGATACGCCCCCTGCCCTGGGCTATCTGACCATCAATGCGCTGGCCGCCGCAGACATTCTGCTGGTTCCGCTCGGCGCGTCGTTTCTGGAGTTTGACAGCACGGGCCGCTTTTTCGACATGCTTTATTCTACATTTGCCAGCATCGAGGAAGGTGAAAACCGCATCCGGCGGCAGGATGGTCTGCCAGAGATGAAGTTTGAATGGGACGCCGTGCGCGCCCTGATCACGCGGTTCGATGCCGGTCAGCAGACCGATCTGGCGAATGTGATCCAAGCCTATTTTGGCGACTTCATGACAACCTACCGGCAGGAAGTGACCGCCATGGTCGGTCAGGCCGGTGAGCAGGTGAACGGCATCTACGAGGCCGATTACCGCGAATTCAACCGCGACACCTATGTGCGCGGCAGGGAAACCTTTGACCGGACATGGGCAGAGGTAAAGGAAGTGTTGTTGGGTACGTGGTGGCGTGACCTGCAAATGGCACAAGCACAGGAGACCGGTGATGGTGAAAAGACGTAAACTGGAGGCACCGTCTGCCGAAGATCTGGGCCGTATCGAGGCAGAGTTTCGCCGCGAAACCCCGGCGCGGGCAATGTCAGCCCCCATCGCCCAGGTCGCGGCAGAGACCGCCGGATCGTTTCAGCCCGGCACGCCAGAGATGCGCCGCGACGAAGCTCAGGCCGCGGCCTACCGTGAGGCCGAAGGGCAAGGACGGCTGATCAAATACATCCCGCTGGATGACATAGAACCGATGTCGATGCAGCGCGACCGCACCATCATGGATGATGAAGCCATGGCAGAGCTGGAGCATTCCATCCGCCAAAACGGCCTGCGCCTGCCGATTGAAATCTACACCCTCAAGGACCCCAAAAGCAGCCAGCGTTTCGGTCTGCTGTCCGGTTACCGCCGTCTGATCGCCCAACAGCGGCTATTGGCGCAAAGCGGTGATCAACGCTTTGCCCAGATCAAAGCGGTGCTGCGCGACCCTGACCAGATCGGCGGTGCCTTTGTCGCCATGGTCGAAGAGAACGAGATCCGGCAGGACCTGAGCCATTATGAACGCGGCAGGATCGCCGCGATTGCCGCACAGCAGGGGGCCTTTCCCTCAACCGAAGATGCCGTGGCCCATATGTTCGCTGCCGCCTCAAAGGCCAAGCGCAGCAAGATCAGGTCATTCGCGATGATCTTTGAAGAGCTGGGCGATATGCTGCGCTTTCCAGAGGGTCTGCGGGAAAAGGACGGTCTGCGGCTGGCACAGGCTCTGCGCGCGGGCGCAGAGGCACGCTTGCGCGAGGTGCTGGGCGCGCAGGACCCCGCCGACGCCAAGGCCGAATGGGCGCTGATCGACGGTGTTATCACCGAACAGGACCAACCGCCCGCAGACCTCAAACGCGGCGGCAGACCCAGCAAGCAGCCCGCCAGCGCAGCATGGACCGGCAGCGATACACTGCGCACCTCAACCGGCGTGACGCTGCGCGCACAAAGCGACAGCGAGGGCTATGTGATTCGGTTCAGCGGCGCAGGCCTGTCACCGGATTTCATGGAAAAGCTGATGCGCGACATTCACGAAAAGCTGGAACAAGGCTGAGGCAGTGACAAAACCCAGACCGGCGCCTTCGTCCGTGACGACACGTCACTCCGCCCGGCAAAGGCTGGCCCTTGGGCAGAGTGGCGGATAGCCTCCTGTCAGCGAAATTCAGCGAGGGGTTACCGATGGAACTGGAACAGGCAATGCAAGAGCGGCGTTCGATCCGCGGATTTCAGGACAAGCCCGTCCCGCGCGCGCTTCTGGAAGAGATCATCGCATTGGCCAACCACGCGCCTTCGTCGATGAACACGCAGCCGTGGCATTTCCACGTGCTGACCGGTGCCCCACTGGAGGCCGTCCGCGAGGGCAACTCCACCCGGATGCTGCAAGGCGTGCCCCCCGTGCGCGAGATCGTCGATCACGGGGCCTATGAGGGGCCGCACCGCGACCGTCAGGTTGCCATCGCCAAGCAGCTTTTTGCCGCCATGGGGATCGCCCGCGAAGACAAGGAGATGCGGCAGGATTGGGTCATGCGCGGCTTTCGTCAGTTTGACGCGCCGGTGTCGGTTGTGGTGACCTTTGACAAGTCGCTTGATAACGGGACGATTGCGCATTTCGATCTGGGTGCGGTGACCTATGGTCTGGTGCTGGCAGCATGGGACCGTGGGTTGGGTGCCGTGATCAACGGTCAGGGCATCATGCAATCCCCTGTCGTGCGCGAACACGCGCAGATCCCCGACGACGAAGTGATCATGACCTGTGTCGCCCTTGGTTGGCCCGACGCTGAATTTGCGGCCAACAGCGTCGTCTCTACCCGCCGCGAGGTGGCTGAGGTGGCCCGTTTTGTCGGGTTTGACGACTAGAATTCAGGGCATGGCGCAATTTTGCGCTTATGGGCCTGTCATCTTCGATAAGTTCAGCTAGTTTGTCGCCAATTCCGCCACGGGCCAGAATTCACCAAAGGACAGACAATGCGCGACTTTCACGAGCCAAAACGTTCCCCGATCTATGCTGCTAATGGTGCCTTGGCCACCTCGCATCCGCTTGCGACCCAGGCAGGTCTGGCGGTTCTCAAACGGGGCGGTAATGCCGTGGATGCAGGTGTGACGGCAGCCGCCGTGCTGGCGGTGGTCGAACCTGCGATGACAGCCATCGGTGGGGACGGTTTTGCGCTGATCTCCAAACCCGGTGAACCGCTTTATGGGTTGAACGCCTCTGGCAGGGCCGCAGCCGCGCTGTCGACAGAGATGCTGCTGGGGCAGGGTTGGTCACAAATGGACAACCTGAGCCCCCATTCGGTGACCGTGCCCGGCGTGGTCAAATGCTGGGAGAGCCTGCTGGCCAGTCACGGGACCATCGGATTGGAAGAGGCGCTGCAGCCCGCCATTGATGCCGCTGAGAACGGATTTGTCGTCTACCCCCGCGTCTGGACTGACTGGCAGGAATGTGTGGGCAAACTGACCTCTCAGGGGGCAGGCGGGCAGCATTACCTGGTGAACGGGCAGGCCCCCAAGATGGGCAGCATTCACAAGCTTCCTGCGCTGGCCCAAACGCTCAAGATCATCGCCAAACAGGGCGCGCGCGGTTTTTATGAAGGCGCTGTTGCCGCCGATATAGTGGCCGAGTTGAAAGCGCGAGGCGGTGTGATGACCGAAGAGGACATGGCAGGCATCTCTGCCGATCCGTGCACGCCTGTGACCTCGGGTTACCGCGATATTGATCTGGCCGAATTGCCGCCGAATGGCGTGGGCCTGACCGCGCAGGTCATCCTCAACCTGATGGAGCGTTTTGACCTGGGTGATCTGGACCCGCATGGCACAGAGCGGTTCCACCTTGAGATGGAAGCCTCGCGCATTGGCTATGCTATCCGCGACGCGCATATCGGTGACCCGTCGACCATGGGTGTGTCGGCAGAGGCGCTGATCGACAAGGCATGGGCCAAGGGCCTGGCTGCTACCATTGACCGGACCAAGCGCAACGAGACATTGCCCTCGGCTGATCCGAATTTCCAAAGTGATACGATCTATCTGTCTTGCGTGGACCGCGACGGTATGGCGGTGTCGCTGATCAATTCGATTTTCAAGGGCTTCGGGTCCGGGATCGTGACTGACAAGACAGGCATCATCCTGCAAAACCGGGGCGCGGGTTTCCGTGTTCTGCCGGGCCATCCCAACACGATTGAGGGCGGTAAACGCCCGCTGCACACGATTATTCCCGCCATGGCGATGCAGGGCGACAAGCCGCGCTATTGCTTTGGCGTCATGGGCGGCCAGTACCAGCCCGTGGGCCACACCCATGTGATCACCAACATGATCGACTTTGGCATGGACCCGCAGCAGGCGTTGGATTCTGCGCGGGTCTTCTGGTCAGAGAAAGACGTGATTGAGATCGAACCGACACTGGGGCAGGGGGTCTATGACGGTCTTGCAGCCAAGGGGCACCCCGTCGCCTGGACCAAATCGCCCCTCGGTGGCGGCCAGATCATCGAGATCGACCACGCCGAAGGCGTGCTGATTGCAGGTTCCGATCCACGCAAGGACGGCTGCGCAATGGGCTATTGACCTGTTCCATCCCCACGGCCAGAGTTATCTGATCGTGGGGATGCGGCCATAACAGCCGCGTTGCCCCCCGACAGATCGCATCAGGCAGGTTGGGAAAAGCATTGCAAGACAGTCCGCTCGTCCCGAAAATTGCCGACTGGTTATACCGTCAGGCACTGGTTTCTGCGGATATCGAAGAAACCGTCGGGGGATTGGGCGAACGGCTGTTGGCGGGTGGTATTCCGGTGTGCCGGATCAATGTTGGGGCGATGTTGCTGCACCCGGTATTGGGCGCCGTTGACGTAACCTGGGAGTCCAGAACAAATACCGTGATCGCGCAGGCCGTTCCGCGGCATTTCGTGACGACGGACGGCTTTCGCAATTCACCGTTTTGCCAGATGGGCATGCATAATTCCCGCTATGAACGGTATGATCTGACGGATGAAAATGACCGCAAGAAATACCCGATACTGGAACGGCTTGCAGGGATGGATATCACCGATTACGCAGCCTTTTCCGAAACATTCGGTCAAAGCCGGAACCTGGGTTTTGCGAGCATGCCCCCCAGCGCCGAAGGGTCCTATCTGTCCTATTCCACCAAGCGGCGTTCGGGTTTCGAAGATCAGGAACTGGACCGGCTGAGAGAGCTGTCCTTGCCGTTTTCCATTGCTCTTAAGGTGGCGGTGGACAAACAGCTGACGATGACCTTGCTGGAAACCTATCTGGGCAAGAATTCAGGCCGCAGCGTGTTTTATGGTGCAACGTCACGCGGTGACGGGCGGATCATTGACTGTGTCTTGTGGTACAGCGATCTGCGCAATTCGACATCGCTGGCGGCCAGCATGGACATGACCGACTATCTGACGCTGATCAACGAATATTACACCTGCACGGCAGGGGCCGTTCTGGAACATGGCGGCGAGGTTTTGAAATTCATAGGTGACGGGGTTTTGGCGATCTTTCCCTATGATCCAGAGGCCCGGCCGCTGCGCGATATGACCAATGCTGCTGTGATGACAGCCAAAGATGCGCTGAACCGCAAGGGCAGCCTTAACCGGCAGCGCCCAGAGGCGGGTCTGGTTCCTATTGAATTTGGCGTTGGGCTGCATGTGGGACAGGTAAAGTTTGGCAATGTCGGTACCGACCAGCGGCTTGACATGACCGTCATCGGTCCCGCCGTAAACGAAGTGACACGCTACGAGTCCATGACCAAGGAACTAAATGCGCCAATTCTGACCTCTGAGGATTTCAAGCAAAGCTATTATGGGGATTTGAAGGCCTTTGGCACCCATGATCTGAAAGGTGTGGCTACGGCCAAGCAGGTCTTTGGTGTGATTATTTGAGGGCTCCCGCGTTTGACGCTGGTTTGCAGAGGTGGCCCTTTTTTCGCATTCGTTTGGCTAAGATAGCATGAACTGCGTTGGGTTGAAGGATGTGAAAAACCCGTTGATTGAGTGATCTTGTAATAAAAATGACACATATCAATCGGTTCAGTTAGCGTTATCAAATATGATAAATCGTCGATTTAGGCCAAAGACTAAATATTTGGTTAACGTAAGGTGAATTTTTCACAATTTTTCGTAGTGAACGGGAAATTCCACTCCTAAAGTGTATAAATATACTAGGTCCAAATCGTTGAACCGCTTGCCCCACCAGCGTTCATCGTAGTGACAAATCAATCGCGGCAATATTCCGACTTGGATGCCTTGAAGGCACACGAAAGAAAGAAGTTCCGATGAAGATTCTAATTGTCGACGACGATACGCTCATACTGGAAATTCTGACGCTATATCTGGGGACGATCGACTATACCGACGTGCATTGCGCCGAGAATGCGACCACGGCCCTGACGATGATCAAAGAAGCCAGCCCGCCGTTTGAATGTATCTTGTTGGATATCAGCATGCCGGTCCTGACAGGCATCGAACTGATCCCGATGATCCGTGAATGCAAAGGCTACGCAGAAACGCCCATCATCATGATGACCGCGCTGAATGACAGGCATAACATCACGTCTGCATTTGTCGCTGGTGCCTTTGATTACGTGACCAAGCCGTTTGAGTTTTTTGAGCTTGAGACACAGTTGCAGGCCGCGAAAATCCGTGGCGAGGAAATGTTTTTCCGCCCTGGAAACAGTCTTGAACTCAGCGAAGACGTCGACAAGCAGGTAAAGACTTTCTTTACCGAGGCACGGCCCGACAGCACGACTGCTGTCATGGAATCCGGATTGTTGAGTGAAACCGCGTTTGAAAACTGTCTGCGGCGCATTCGTGCGCAATCAGGCAGACCACCAAATCTGTTGACCTTGCACATGCGTGGTTTTGCCAACGCACCGCTGCGCCATGATGGCCGGGAATCGGACCATTATCTGATCACCCTGTCGCGCAATATCGCCAAGATGATCCTGCCCCTGCGCGGGATCGCGGCCTATTTGGGGGATAGCACCTTTATCGTTGTCAGTTTCGGTGCAGGCAGATCGGCCCAATCCGACCTTGCCGATGCGATACGGCGGGCGGTGTCCCTGACCAATCAGTCCTATCGAAATGACGGTGGACCAGAGCCGATGATTTCAGTGTCAAGCGGGGGATCGGAAGGGACCGTCACCGAGAGCGATTCCAGCTATCTGGTTTACACGCTAAAGCAAGACGCCAAGGTCGGTGAAACGCAAAGTTCGTGATGTCGGCCTGATGAATACAAAATTGGATATTATCGCGCCCTCTGACATAGGGCCGACGCGGCCTGTGATGTTGCTGGCGCTATTGGCAACATTGTTTTTGGGGCTGTTCATCATCTATGAGCGCGAAAAGCTGTCCGACAGCCGCTATGACCAGCAGCTACGCCGCGAGGTTATTCTGGACGTTTTTGTCATCCGCGAAAACATCCAGGCGCAGATTTTTGATCGTATTCTGGCACTGCGAGAGCTGGCGACCATCATCAGCCAGGATCCTGACGTGTCTGACGAAGTGTTTGGAGCGGCTGCGCAGCGATACCTGACCAATAATCCCGAGGTGA
>JAFMGZ010000063.1 GCA_017854855.1 Sulfitobacter sp.
AGGATGCAACCGGGTTTGCAGACTGCATCCAGCTTGCCAAAGACCTCGCGTTTGACCGACATCTCTTCGAACACCGCTTCGACCACCAGATCAACATCGCTGAGGCTGTCATAGCTGGTGGAAACGCGCAGCGCCTGGGTGGTCAGCGCGTCAAATTTGTCCTGGCTGATCTTGCCCCGTTTCAGCGCCCCTTGCAGGTTCCCCGAGATGCGGGCGTGGGCGGCATCTGCGGCCTCTTGCTTCATCTCGATCAGCACCACGTCAAAACCCGACAGCAGCGCCGCAGTGGCGATGCCCGCACCCATCGTCCCGCCGCCGATGACCCCGATCGCGGACAGCGGGCGCGGCGCGATGCCCTTGAGTTCGGGCAGAGAGCTGACGGCACGTTCGGAAAAGAACGCATGGATCATGCCTTGGCGCTGGTCGGTCTGCATCAGGTCCATGAACATCTTGCGCTCGGCCATCAGCCCCTCGTGAAAGGGCAGCTCGACCGAGGCCTGCACCGCGCGCACGGCCTGGGCCGGACTGATCTGGCCACGGCCTTTCTTCAGCACGGCCTCATAGGTGGCATCCCAGTCAAGGGCGGCAGGCGGGGCCATTTCGCTGACCGGGCGGCGTGGGGCACCGCTGTCCAACAGCGCGCGGGCATAGGCAAGGCCGACCGCCTCGGGATCGCCCTCTTCGACCTTGTCGATGATGCCCAGCGCAAGCGCCTCGGCGGCTTTGATCTGGCGGCCAGAGCTGATCACCTCGATCGCCTTCTCGGCACCGATCATGCGCGGCAGGCGTTGCGATCCACCGGCACCGGGCAACAGGCCCAGATGCACTTCGGGCAATCCCACGATGGCTGTGGGTTGGGCCAGGCGGTAATGTGCGCCCAGCGCCACTTCCAGCCCCCCGCCCAGGGATGCGCCATGCATCGACGCCACGACCAATAACGGCGATGCCTCGATCCGGTTGCAGACGTCCGGCAGATAGGGCTCAACGGGCGGTTTGCCGAATTCCTTGATGTCGGCACCTGCGATAAAACCACGGCCTTCGCCCACGATCAGCGCGGCCCGGACGCCCTCGTCTGCTTCGGCCCGCGCGAGGGTCTCAAGCAACCCGCGACGCACGTCCAAGGACAGCGCATTGACAGGTGGGTTCTGAATGCGCAGCACGGCGATATCCCCGTGACGGCTGTAGGCTACTTTATCGCTCATGGTCTTCTCCTTGGTATTTTATCCGCGCCGGGTCAGGGCTGGGGGGTTGCCGGTACGCCGCTCAAGCGCGCGCACCGCGTCCCGCAGGGCCGGACCCACATCATTCAACATTCGCGCATCCGGCAGATCACTGGGCAATGCACCGCAGGTAAAGGCAACAGATTCGCCGAACTCAGAGGCAAAATAGGGCACGCTGACCGCATTCACCGTACGCGCATAGCGTGTGGGTTGCGGCGCAATGACAAAGCCTTTGCCGATCAATTGATCATAGCCGTCGCGACGAAACCCCACCATGTCATCCGCGCTGTCGAGCGTGTCGAATTTTTCCTGCGCCATTGTGGCCAGAACCGCCTGACCAGACGAGGATCCGAACATCGGAATGCGGTGCCCCGGTTCCAACCAGATGGTGGCAGCACCCTGGGGGCGCCATGTCTTGACCAGCAGCATGCGTTCGCCGTCGCGCACGGCGATCAGCGTCAGGGTGCCCGTGGCATCGGCCAGTTTCTGCATCATCTCCGACGCCAGCTCGACAAAGCCGATGGACAAGGACGAGACAGAGCCCATCGCCACAGCGGCAGGGCCGAGCCGAAAGCGTTCATTGCGCCCGGCATGGCTGAGATATCCCAATTCGCACAAAGTGTAGGTCAGCCGCGAGATCGTCGGCTTGGGCAGGCCTGTGCGCTCTGCGATCTCTGCATGGGTCAGGCCATTGTCACTGGCCCGAAAGGCGCGCAGCACAGCCAGTCCGCGCGCAAGCGTGTTGGCAAATTTCCGGTCTGTCGTCTGATCGTTCATCGCACAACCATATCCATTGCCCTGTTTTTCGAATGCCCTGTTTCGAACGCCTGCCTTGAGGGTTGTTTTACATAGCGAAACATCGTTTCTCTTTTGCACGCGAAACGTACTGAGGCACCCTGCAAAGCGCAAGTGAAACATCGGCCGCCAAACAGGGTGTTTGACTAACCTTATGCTTCGGAACCGGTTTTTATGGTTTGCGGTAAATGAAACACCGTGAAGGAACGGCCCCTTCGGGCAATTCAACTTCTTCCAGCGCGTCAAAATACATCCGGTCGCTTGAGACCATCAGCCCCCCCTGGGCCAACAAAGGCTCAACCAGGGGCGATACGGCGCGGGCAAAGGCATCGTTCTTTTCCAGGTTGTGCCCGCCAAGATCCGCATGGATCAAGGACGCCGTCGGACCAAAACGCGCCAGTGCTGCAGGCAGGGTGTCATGGACATCGCCCAGGATCAGCATGTCATCTGGTGGAGTGCTGTCGGGATGCGATGCCACCGCGCGTTCAAAAACATAGACGTCGCGCCCCGGCATGTTTTCAACCATGTGATGGTAGGTGCGGCCATTGCCCAGACCCAATTCAAAGACAGGCCCCGGCATCGCGGCCGTCGCCTGAGCCGCGAAATTCAGGCAGGCGCGCTGTGAAACCATACGGTTGATGAATACATCCAGTCTGCTCATGGCAACTTCCTTTTGAGTTTCACGGCAGGCCAACCCGCCCCGCCGTATCAGATCTAAACCAGATAGAACGCAAAATGCCAGAGAGATCACTGGACCATGGGCGGCAAATCGGTTTCACTCCGAATCTAAAGTATTTTTTATTGTTCGACAGGATTTCAATGGCCTCTTTGCTGGAAGTAGACGCGCTTACGATTGGATTCGGCAACGCACCACCTGTTGTAAAAGACGTCAGTTTTTCAGTCCATGCCGGTGAAACGCTGGCCCTTGTCGGGGAAAGCGGTTCAGGCAAGACATTGACCTGCCGCAGTGTCCTGCGCATCTTGCCTGAGGCGGCGCAATTGCGCAGCGGCAGCGTGACCTTTGCAGGACAGGACGGCACGGTGGATCTGCTCAAGGCACCCGAGCGGCAGATGCGGGCGATCCGGGGCGACCGGATTTCGATGATCTTTCAGGAACCGATGCGGTCGCTTTCCCCCTTGCACCGGCTGGGCAATCAAGTGGTCGAGGTGCTGCATCTGCACCGCGATATCGGCAAGGCAGAGGCCAAGCGCCGGGTGCTGGAACAATTCGAGAAAGTCGGTTTTGCAGATGCCGAACGGGCATGGAGCAGCTATCCCTTCGAGATGTCGGGGGGCATGCGCCAAAGGGCGATGATCGCCATGGCCATGGTCGCACAGCCTGCATTGCTGATTGCCGACGAACCGACGACAGCGCTGGATGTGACCACGCAGGCGCAGGTTCTGGGGCTGATCAACGCGCTGCAAAAAGAGACCGGCATGGCCGTGATCCTGGTGACCCATGATCTGGGTGTCGTGGCCAACATGGCGCAGCATGTCGTTGTCATGAACAAAGGCCGCGTCATGGAGGCCGGCCGGGCCGAGGATGTTCTGGGCAGACCCGCGCATGGCTATACCGCAAAACTGTTTGCTGCCGCGCCGATGATACCGACCGTGGCCACACCGGCACGGGCCGTGAACCACGATGATGTCATTCTTGACCTCAAGAACGTGACCAAGAGTTTCACCATGCGGGCCGGTGGCTGGAGCAAGCCCAAGATCATCACCGCTTGCCGCGATGTGAACCTGAAGGTGGCGCGCGGCAAGACCACGGCCGTGGTCGGTGAAAGCGGATCGGGCAAGACCACATGCGCGCGTGTGGCGCTGGGGGCAGAACGGCCCGACGCGGGCGGCGAAGTGTTGTTTCGCCCTCTGGCCAATGAACCCGCCCTGCCCGTCCACGCCATGACATCGTCCCAGCGCACCGCCTTTCAGCGTCAGGCGCAGATGGTGTTTCAGGACCCCTATTCATCGCTCAGCCCGCGCATGCGGGTGATGGAGGCGCTGACAGAGCCGATGGAAATTCACGGCATCGGCAACCGCAGTGACCGCAAGGACAAGGCTGCCGAAATGCTGCGCTGGGTCGGATTGGACCCTGATATGCTGCGGCGCTATCCGCATGCCTTTTCGGGCGGGCAGCGCCAGCGCCTGTCCATTGCCCGCGCCCTGACCCTTGATCCCAAGTTGCTGATCTGTGACGAACCAACCTCGGCGCTGGATGTATCGGTACAGGATCAGATCCTGTCCCTGCTTGAAGATATCCGCGACCGGGCCAAGCTGAGCTATCTGTTCATCAGTCATGATCTGGCCGTGGTCGCGCGGATCGCAGATGAAGTTGCGGTGATGCGCGCGGGCGTGATCGTGGAACAGGCCCCTCCCGATACGCTGTTCTATAACCCACAGCATCCCTATACCAAGGCGCTGATCGCCGCCCAGCCAGAACCGGATCTGACCCGCCCCATTGACCTTGATCTGGTCGCCAAAGGTGCAGGCTCTCCGACCACCTGGCCAGAAATGTTCAGATTTGAAGGCAACACGGCCCCCGCGTTGCGGGAGTTGGCCCCAGGCCATATGGTAAGATGTCATGCGTAAACTGATTGCCCTCGTCGCCGTGCTTGCAGGCCACATCTTTCTGGCGGGTCCCGTGCTGGCCGAACCCGTTCTCAAGGAAACAACCTTTTGGTCGATGGAAGTCCAGCAAGGCAACCTGCCCCCGATCCACGAACGCCTACCCAGCACGCCGCTGGTGGTCGATCTTGAGGCCAAAGGCAGGACATTCGGCACCCCCGGCGGCACCCTGCGGACCCTGGTCACCCGGTCCAAGGACGTGCGTCAGATGGTCGTCTACGGCTATGCCCGTCTGGTTGGCTATGACCCGAATTACGAATTATACCCCGACATTCTGCGCGACGTCGAAGTGATCGACGACCGCAAGTTTATCCTGCACCTGCGCCCCGGCCACCGCTGGTCGGACGGCGCGCCCTTTACCTCCGCCGATTTTCGCTATTGGTGGGAGCAAGTCGTCGGAAACCGCGAGATTACCCCCTCCGGCCCGCCAGAGTTCATGATCGTTGACGGTAAACTGGGCACGGTTGCCTTTCCAGACGACCACACGGTCGTGTTCGAATGGCAAGACCCAAATCCAGAGTTCCTGCCGCTGCTGGCGCAGGCCTCTCCGCCCTTTATCTACCGGCCTGCCCATTATCTCAAACAATTCCATGTGGATTTTGCCGATCCCGATGATCTGGCCGAGGAAGTCCGTTCCGCCCGGGTAAAAAGCTGGGCCGCGCTGCACAACAAGCGTGATAACATGTACCAGTTCGACAATCCCGATCTGCCCACGTTGCAGCCCTGGATCAATGCCAGCAACCGCACGTCGCGACAGCTTTTTGTGCGCAATCCCTATTATCACCGCATCGACGCACGCGGCTTTCAACTGCCCTATATCGACGTGGTCAACATGACGGTGGTTGGCGGCGGTCTGGTCGCCGCCAAGGCAAACGCAGGCGAAGTCGATCTGCAGGCACGCGGATTGTCGTTTCCCGATATTGCGATCCTGAAAAAAGGCGAACAGGACGGCGGCAATTACCGCACCCTTGTTTGGGGCAGCGGGGTGGCAAACCAGATAGCGATCTATCCCAACCTGAATTTCCGCGACCCAGTCTGGCGCGAGGTGATGCGCGACGTGCGGTTCCGCCGGGCGCTGAGCATGGGCATTGACCGCCGCATGATCAACCGCGCGCTTTACTTTGGCCTTGCCCATGAAGGCGGGGTTACCGCGCTGTCCTCCAGCCCGCTTTACAAGGAAGAGGACCTGCTGTTGTGGTCACAGATGGACCTGAAAGCGGCAAATGCCTTGCTGGACGAAATGGGGCTGACAGAACGCACCCCTTCGGGCCTGCGCAAATTGCCCGATGGCCGACCCATGGAATTCGTGATCGAAACCGCAGGCGAACGCCAGGAGGTTGAGAACGCACTGGCCATTGTCACCGATACTTGGCGCGATCTGGGCGTGCGGTTGATCATGCGCCCGCTGGACCGCGACATCCTGCGCAACCGGGTCTATGCAGGCGTCACCATGGCCGCGATCTGGTACGGCTGGGACAATGGGCTTCCCACGGCGGGCACATCGCCCAAATACCTGGCCCCAACCAATCAGGAATATTTTTCCTGGCCCATGTGGGGGCAATATTACGTGACCGGCGGCAAGGCCGGAGAGCCGCCCGATCTGGAGCCCGCCAAGCAATTGCTGGAGCTGGCAAAGGCCTGGGGCCACACCACGGACCGGGCCGAACGGACGGCCATCTGGCACGCGATGCTGGACATCCATGCCGATCAGCAGTTTGCCATCGGCATTCTGGCCGAGGCACCGCAGCCAGTCGTCGTGGCAAGGAACTTGCGCAACGTGCCCGAAAAGGGCATCTGGGCCTATGATCCGGGCGCACATTTCGGCGTTCACCGCATAGATGAATTTTATTTTGATGACGCGTTTGAGCAGGTGACCCAATGATGCTGTTGCGCTTTGCGGTCTTTAGACTGCTCTCGATGCTGCTGACCCTCTGGGTCGTGTCGATCCTGGTATTTATCATCATCAACCTACCGCCCGGCGACTTTTTGTCGAACCAGATCGCAGAACTGCGCGCGACCGGTCAGGCCGAAGGCGTCGCCAAGGCGGAATTCCTGCGCCAGGAATATGCGCTGGATCGCCCCTTGTGGGAGCAATATTTCATCTGGGTCGGCATGATGCCCGGGCCAAACGGCTTTTCAGGCCTTTTGCAGGGCGACTTTGGCTGGTCATTCGAATTTGACCGCCCCGTTGGCGAAATCGTCGGCGATGCGCTGTGGCTGACGGTCCTGGTCAATCTGGCCGCGGTGCTTTTCGTTTATGCGGTGGCCTTGCCGCTGGGCATTCTGGCGGCGGCCAAATCCGAAACCTGGGTCGATTATACCGCAGGCTTCGTGGGCTACCTGGGCCTTGCCACGCCAAACTTCCTGCTGGCGCTGATGCTGTTTTATTATGGCAACAAATATTTTGACCTGCCCATCGGCGGCCTGATGGGCCCCCAATATGAGGGGGAACCGATGTCATGGGACAAGGTGAAATCGATCCTGCTGCACCTGATCGTTCCCACATTCGTGATCGGCACCTCGGGGGCGGCCGCGATGATGCAACGGCTGCGTGCCAATATGCTGGATGAACTCTCCAAACCCTATGTTGAGACGGCAAAGGCAAAAGGCATGGCCCCGGTGCGGATGCTGTCCAAATATCCGCTGCGCATGGCATTCAACCCCTTCGTAGCCGATATCGGCAATCTGCTGCCTGCCATGGTCTCCGGCTCCGTTCTGGTGTCGGTGGTCTTGGGGCTGCAAACGATCGGACCCTCCTTGCTGACCGCGCTCAAGTCGCAGGACCAGTTCCTGGCGGCCTTCGTGTTGATGTTCGTGGCACTGCTGACGCTGATTGGCACGATGATTTCAGATTTGCTGCTGGTCTTGCTTGATCCGCGCATCCGGTACGGGGATCGCGGCTGATGACCAGACCACATAATGAACATTTCGTAGACGCTGAACCCTGGACAGATGACGCCAACATCAGCGCGCCCGAACGCTCTGAGATGGATGCGCCTGCATGGCTGCTGACATGGCGCAAATTCCGGCGTCACAAACTGGCGCTGATCTCGGGCATCTTCCTGCTGACCTGCTATCTGATCCTGCCGGTCGCGGGTTTCATCGCCCCCTATACCGCAAATGAGCGCAGCGCAGATTATCTCTATGCCCCGCCACAAAGCATCAATCTGTGGCACGAGGGCGAATTTGTCGGGCCTTACGTCTATCCCATCCTGGCAGAGGCCGATCTGGTCAATTTCCGCTGGACCTATACCACGGATGAAACAAAACCGATGCCGCTTGAGTTCTTTTGCGAAGGCGAGACCTACCGCCTCTTTGGTCTGATCCCGTCTGACACCCATCTGTTCTGTGCCCCCCAGGGTGCCACCGTGTTCATCTGGGGCTCGGACCGGCTGGGCCGCGACGTGTTCAGCCGCATCCTCTATGGCGCACAGCTTTCGCTGACTGTCGGTCTGATCGGCATCACGGTGTCGTTCCTGCTGGGCATCACCTTCGGTGCGATGGCGGGCTATTTCGGCGGTCGCACGGACTGGATCATCAACCGCGCGATCGAAATCCTGCGCTCCCTGCCAGAGCTGCCCTTATGGCTTGCCCTGTCGGCTGCTGTCCCCTCCAATTGGGGACCGGTCGCGGTGTTCTTTATCATCTCGATCATTCTGGGCATTCTGGACTGGCCCGGACTGGCCCGTGCGGTCCGCTCAAAATTCCTGTCCTTGCGCGAAGAGGAATATGTCAAAGCCGCCGAAATGATGGGGGCCAAGCCGGCCCGGGTGATCCGCCGGCACCTGTTGCCGAACTTCATGTCGCATCTGATTGCCAGCGCGACCCTGTCCATTCCTTCCATGATCCTGGGCGAAACCGCCCTCAGCTTTCTCGGCCTTGGCCTGCGCGCGCCTGCGGTCAGCTGGGGCGTGATGCTGAACGACGCACAGAACCTGGCCAGCATCGAAATCTACTGGTGGACCGCCATCCCAATGCTGCCCATCATCGTCGTGGTTCTGGCCTTCAACTTCCTGGGCGACGGCCTGCGCGCCTCACTGGACCCCTACAAAGGCTAGACAGCTGGGGGGAGAGGCTCACACCGACACCCCCCTCTTTTTGGCCCCAAATACCTCGGAGGTCCGGAGGCAGAGCCTCCGAAGAGCAGCCCCTTGCCCCCCGCGATCCGGCCGCGTTTCTGGCAAGACACAAACCCCATTCCGCTGCCTGAGACAAGATTCATCCCGCCAAGGGCCAGGTACCGCACCAACTATTCCAAGAAACGCCTCAGCGGTCGTCGCCGCCCCCGTTCTCGGTGCCCCCCTCCAGCAGGTCCTCTTCAATTGAAGCCTGCGCGGCTGCGGTCACCGTTTTCTTTTGCTCTTTGGTCAGATCATCGACCTTGCCATCCGCCAGCCGGACAGTGACCTCGCGGTGGGCAAACTTGATGCCCTCCTGCTCGAACAGGATGCGGATTTCCTCATAGACCTTCTTGCGGATCACCCATTGATCACCGGGCTTGGTCATGAACTTGACGCGGATGATCATGGCGCTGTCTTGCATCTCGATGACACCTTGCGATTTCAACGGCTGGATAAAGTCGGGGCCGATCACCGGATCCTCCAGCAGCCGCTGACCCAGCTTCTTGATCAGCTTGCGCACCTTTTCCACATCCGTGTCATAGGTCACGCGCAGGGGCAGCTTCATCATCACCCAATCGCGCGAATAATTTGTCATGACCTGCAGTTCCCCAAAGGGGATTGTATGCAGCGCGCCCAGGTGATGGCGCAGTTGGAATGACCGGACAGAGATCTTCTCCACCGTTCCCTTCACCCCGCCGACATCCAGATATTCGCCCTTGCGAAAGGCATCATCAAACAAGAAGAACGCACCGGCAAAGATGTCGCGCACCAATGCCTGCGACCCAAAGCCGACAGCGATACCGATGATACCGGCACCGGCGAACAGCGGGCCCACATTGATCCCGAATTCCATCAGGACAATCAGCACGATCGAAACCACCACCGCGATCAGGATGATGTTGCGGAACAGCGGCAACAGGGTCGCCAGACGCGAGGCAGAACTGCCGCCCCCCTCGTCGCCCAATTCGGCCTCTTCCTGATCGCCGCTTTCTTCCTTGATCTTTGTGTCGATCCAGATGCGAAAGGCGTGAAAGACGATATAGCCGATAAAGATGATCACCATGATGTCCAAAAGGCGATCCGCATAGCTTTCCACCATTTGGGCACCGTCATTGTCCCAGATGTAGAAAAACGCGTTGATCCCCGCGACAAAGGCCAGAATGCCCGCGACCCGGCGGGCCAGCGCTTCATAGGTATTCATATGGTGGTGTTGCGACAGGGCCAGCCGCGCCTGTTCTTCCTGGGCGCGGGTTTCCTCCAGTTCTTCGGTCAACCGCCTGACCTCGGCATCCTGCGCCTGTTCCGTGGCCGCCGCCAAAGCGCGCTCTTGCGCCTCTTCTTCGTGCATCATCTCATTCATGCGCCGCAGGGCGCGCGCGCGGTTGAAACTGCGCTCAATCCCGAAATTGATCACGCCGTAGACCACGATGATTGAAATCAAAATGGCATAAGCCCCGGCAATCAGGGGGATCGAACCGGGCTGCCCCAGAACCAGCCCATAGGTCAGTTCAAACCAGGCAAAGATCACATAGGCAATCACCACAGGGGCCCAGATCCGGCTCAGCAGGCGTATGCCGGCACTGGCCTGCTCGGGGCTTTGCCCGCCCAGGAATGCATTTGAGATCGGTTTGCGGTTGACCAGCACCATCAGGATATTGGCCAGAACGATCACGACCGACAGCAGGGAAAACAAGAAGGCATAGACATCATAGTTCAATCCCAGCTCGGCGATCCAGCTGCCAAAGAGGATGACGCAGATGTCAAAGCTGGCCAGCACCCAAAGCCACCGGTGCAGCCTCATGGCATCGCGGTCGTTGAACGCGGGGATCCGGTACTGATGCAGAAAGGGGGACAGGATCATCCGCCATAGCACGGCAGAGAACCGGCAGGCAAAATAGCCCACATTGACCAATGTGGCGGTATATTGGATCGCCGTGTCCTGCAGTTGTCCGAAAACCAGGCTGCCGATGATATAGGCGACCACCATTGAGACCAATATCCCCCCGACACCGGCCAGGAAACGCGTCACCAGAAACGGCATCTTTTCGGAATAGCCTTCGGGGTCTTGCTTGATCCGCGCAACGATAATGCGTTTCATGAAACGCTTGCCATAGATTTCGCGTTCGAACAGGGCCCCGATGGCAAACAGGCCAAGGGCATAGATCACGACTTTGGCAAAAGCCAGCAACGTCCCGTCCGGGCTGGCCGCACGCAGGATGAACAAGACCTCGTTGAAGGCGACAGGAAGGTCCAGCAACCGCTGGATCAGGGCCGCGCGAAACCGTACGGTCTGGTCCTGGATTTTCATCAGGCCCGACATGTCCGATCCTTCAGACACATCCTGGGCTGGCGGGGCATCGGGCGGCGTTTCGGCAATCAACCTGCCGGCAGTGTCGATCACGATCACGCCCACGCCATTGGCCTCTGCGCGCTTCATGATCTCGTCGATATTGATTGCGTTCTGGGCCTGCGTCGCCTGCGCACCGGCAAAGATGGAGCCCATCGGCTGCGCATTGGCATTTTGTGGGTTTTGAAACAGAAACAGGCCCAATACGACCAGGAGAGTAGACAAGATGCGCATGATGGTCCTTTTTTGCCTGGCAGCATTGCATAATTCAGCTTTGCCTCCCGCGAAACGCTAAGGCAGCGCTGCTTTCAATGCAATTGAGTAGCAGTCTTGTGTCACATTCAAAGAAAACCGGACCAGAAGGTTTTACAAAACAGGTTGATATGTGCCATAGCGGCTAGATTGTTGAGGTGCTGCGCGCATCTTTGAAATTCACACGAAAATCCCTGAAACCGGGGTGGCCAATATTAACGCAGCACAGCGTGATATGGCACGAACCGGAACCGGGATAGGTATTATTTATGGGGCCAACGCTCTCCCCGGCCAGCCGCGCCGCAACATCCTCTCGCAGGGTGATGTTTTACAGCCATGACACCTTTGGCCTTGGACATCTCAGGCGCAGCCGTGCGCTGGCCTCTGCGCTGACGGCGGGGGATGATCAGGCCTCTGCCATCATTCTGACGGGATCGCCGGTGGCGGGCCGGTTCACCTTTCCCGAACGGGTCGATCATATCCGCCTGCCCGGTGTGACCAAGCTTTCTGACGGGACCTATATCAGCCAGACGTTGGGCCTGAACATTGACGACACCACGTCGCTGCGTGCCGGTCTGATCCAGAGCGCGGTGGAACGGTATGAACCCGACCTGCTGATTGTCGACAAGGAACCCACCGGATTTCGCGGTGAACTGTTGCCGACGCTGGAATATCTGCGGATGCGCGGACGCACGCGCACGGTTCTAGGGCTGCGGGACGTGCTGGATGAACCAGAGGTGCTGGCCACCGAATGGGCGCGCAAGGGCGCATTGGCCGCCGCAGAGACGCTGTATGATGAAATATGGGTCTACGGCGTGCGTGATGTCTATGACCCCACCAAGGGGCTGGTCCTGTCGGACAAGACCCGCGCCAAGATGCATTGGACAGGCTATCTGCGCCGCCAGATCACGGATGCGTCGGACACGCCCGACACACCCTATATCCTGGTGACCCCCGGCGGTGGCGGCGATGGGGCCGCAATGGTGTCGCTGGTGCTGTCAGCCTATGAACAGGATCCCGACTTGCAGCCCAATGCGGTGCTGATCTATGGCCCGTTCCTGTCAGGGGATGTGCGCGATGCCTTTGACGCCAGGGTTGCCAAGTTGAACGGCAGGGTTACGGCGGTTGGCTTTGACAGCCGGATCGAGGCCTTGTTTGCCGGTGCTGTCGGCGTTGTGTGCATGGGCGGGTATAACACGTTTTGCGAAGTACTGTCGTTTGACAAGCCCGCCGTGATCCTGCCCCGCACCAAACCGCGTCTTGAACAATGGATCCGCGCCAGCCGCGCCGAGGATCTGGGCCTTGTGCGGATGCTGGACGAAAGCCGCGACGGCTTTAGCTCTGAGGCGATGATTGCCGCAATCAAGGCTTTGCCGGAGCAATCCAAACCTTCTGCGGCAGGGGCCAATGGTCTGCTGGACGGTTTGGATGTCGTGATCCAGCGCGCGCGCGCCCTGATGACCAAGGAAGCCGCCGAATGACCCTGGCGTCTGCCCAGCAAAGGCCCCGACTGGCTGTCATTGTCAAAGGCTGGCCGCGCCTGTCCGAGACCTTTATCGCCCAAGAACTGGTGGCCCTGGAAGAGGCGGGGCTGGATTTCGACATCTGGTCGCTGCGCCATCCCACGGACACCAAGACCCACCCCCTGCATGACCGCCTGGCCGCGCAGGTGCGCTATTTGCCGGAATACCTGCGCGATGAACCATTGCGCGTGGCGCGCGCCATCGGTGCGGCGGCGGATCTGCCGGGGTTCGGTGCGGCGGCCATTGCCTATGCGGCGGATCTGGCGCGCGACGATACCCCGAACCGCCGCCGTCGCTGGGGGCAAGCCTGCGTGCTGGCCCATGAAATGCCCGCCGAGGTGGGCGGGCTTTATGCACATTTCATGCATACGCCTTCGTCGGTGGCGCGCTATGCGGCCATTATGCGTGGCCTGCCCTGGTCCTTTTCGGCCCATGCCAAGGACATCTGGACATCGCCGGAATGGGAACTGCGCGAGAAACTGTCTGCCGACACCAATGGTGCCGCCTTTGGGGCCACTTGCACAGCCTTTGGGGCCGCGCATTTGCAAGGGCTGGCCGATCGCCCCGACCGGGTTGACCTGGTCTATCACGGGTTGGACCTGTCGCGTTTTCCTGCGCCCCCGCAAAAGACATTGCGCGCGCCGGATGCGCCCTTTCGGATGATGTCCGTCGGACGGCTGGTCGAGAAAAAGGGCTTTGACAATCTGATCGACGCCTTGGCCCTGCTGCCTGCCAGCCTTGACTGGCACTGGACCCATATCGGCGGCGGAACGCTGGATGCGCAGATGCGGGAACGCGCGGTGCGGCAGGGGCTGGCGGACCGGATCATCTGGCGCGGTGCCTGTGACCAACCCGAAGTCATCGCGGCCATGCGCGAGGCCGACCTTTTCGTGTTGCCCTCGCGGATAGCGGCCGATGGGGACCGTGACGGCCTGCCCAATGTATTGATGGAAGCCGCCAGTCAGATGTTGCCGATCCTGAGCACGCCAGTCTCTGCCATTCCAGAATTCATCGAGGATGGCGTGCACGGGCTTCTCAGCAGCGATGCGCCCGGGGCGCTGGCGGCTGCGATGCAGGATGTCGCAGCCCATCCCGCCCAGGCCCATGCGCGGGCTGGGGCGGCTTACGAACGGCTGACCCGTGATTTCCTGATGCATCCCGGCATCACGCATCTTCATGCGCGGCTGACCGCAATGCTGTCGCAGGCAAGCTGATGCAGCTGGCCTTTTATGCGCCAATGAAGCCACCGGACCACCCTGTGCCCTCGGGCGACCGAAACATCGCACGCGCCTTGGTCGCGGCACTGAAAGACGCAGGCTATGGCGTGCAGCTGGCCTGCCGTTTGCGCAGCCGGGACGGCGCAGGCGACGCGCAGCGGCAACAGCAGATCATTTCAGAGGCAGAGGCCGAAGTGGCCCGCCTGACCGACGCCGGCCGCAGCGCCGGATGGCGGGGCTGGGTGACCTATCACAACTACTACAAAGCGCCTGACCTGATCGGCCCCCCCGTCGCGGCCGCACTTGGCATTCCCTATGTCCAGATCGAATCCACCCGCGCGCAAAAGCGCCTGACCGGCCCCTGGGCCCCTTTCGCCCAGGCCGCCGAAGCGGCGACGGATCAGGCGGATGTGGTATTCTACTTTACCGAACGCGACGCCGGCACCCTGCGCCGCGATGCGCCAGCAGGCCAGACATTGATCCACCTGCGCCCGTTCCTGAACCGCGCCACATTGCCCCCTCAAACTGCGGGCAATGGTCCGATCCTCAGCGTGGGGATGATGCGCGAAGGGGACAAGCAGGCCTCCTACCGGATCATCGCGCAAACCCTTGCCCTGATGCCCGATGAGGGCTGGACAATAGACATCGCAGGCGATGGCCCTGCCCGCCCCCAGATCGAAGCGATGATGCGCCCCTTTGGCGGCAGGGTCCGTTTTCTGGGCAAACTGGAGGGGGACGCGCTTGGCCATGCCTATGCGCGTGCGGGCCTGTTGTTCTGGCCCGGTGTCAATGAGGCCTTGGGGATGGTGTACCTGGAGGCGCAGGCGGCCGGGCTGGCCGTGGTGGCCCAGGATCGTCCCGGCATGCGCGAGATGCTGGCCCCTGCGCCCTATCCGGCGGTTGAGGAAGGCCCCCAGGGGCTGTGCACCATGCTGCAGCACTACCTGAAAGAAGCGCCACTGCGCCTTGCGGCAGGCAAGGCAGCGCGCGATTTCGTAGCCAGGGGGCATCTGCTGCCACGGGCGGCCGATACATTGACGCAGGGTTTGGCCCGCTTAGGAATAACACCATGATACATCTTGCACTTTTGCGCCACGGGCACACCGAATGGAACCGCGCGGGCCGAATTCAGGGGCGCACCGATATTCCGCTGGATGCCGAAGCTGTCGCGGTCCTGTCGGGGCTGGAATTGCCGCCGCAGTGGCAAGCCGCCGATCTGTGGTCCAGCCCGCTGTCGCGTGCCCATGAAACCGCGCGGCTGGTCAGTGGCCAAACGCCGCAAACCGACGCCGCACTGATGGAGATGAACTGGGGCGATTGGGAAGGATTACGAGGTGCCGATCTGCGCGATGATCCCACTTGCGATTATCGCCCGATCGAAGACTGGGGCTGGGACTATACCCCGCCCCAAGGGGAGCCCCCATCGCAGCTGCGTGCCCGGTTAAAGCCCTGGATCGCCGCCAGATCAAAAGACAGTCTTGCGGTCTGCCACATCGGTGTGATGCGCGTTGTCCTGGCCATGGCGACGGGGTGGAATTTTGACGGCCCCGCCCCGTTTCAGATCAAGCGCAACCGGCTGTATGTCATTGAGGTCGATGGCGATGATCTGCGGCTTTGGCCCGAACCTGTTCGCCTGCCGGAGCGGAACAGATGAAGGTCGCCATCGTTGTCACCCATCTGTTGGGCACGGGACATCTGGCACGGGCCCTGACCCTTGGCCGTGCCTTTGTTGCTGGGGGGCATGACGCTTTGGTGATCTCGGGCGGGATGCCCGTGGCGCATTTAGGCGGCGCTGATGCGCGCGTTTTTCAACTGCCGCCGCTGCGCTCTGACGGGGTGGATTTCAGCACGCTTCTGGACGACAGGGGGGATGTGGCCAGCGCCGAATATCTGGCGGAGCGTGAGATGACTTTGATCCGCCAGATCACGCAATACGCCCCTGACGCCCTGATCACAGAACTGTTTCCCTTTGGCCGCCGCATCCTGAAGACAGAGTTTCAGGCGCTGCTGGAACAGGCGCGCAGGCTGGCCCAACCACCGCAGGTCTTTGCCTCCATCCGCGACATACTGGCACCGCCGTCCAAGCCCAAAAAGGCGGTATTCGCGCAGGGCATGGTTGATACCTTTTATGACGCGGTACTGGTCCATTCCGACCCTCAGATCACGCCGCTTGACCTAAGCTGGCCGGTGACCGGCGCGCTGCGACCCAAGCTGCGCTATACCGGGTTTGTGACCCCTGCCCCTGCCCCCGCGCACCCGCAGGGGGCGGGCCGCGGTGAGGTGCTGGTCAGCGCGGGGGGCGGCGATGTGGGTGACACCCTGTTCGCCTGCGCGCTTGAGGCGGCGGCGGCAGATGGGTCGCGCCCCTGGCGGCTGCTGGTGGGCGGCCAGAATGCCCCTGAGACCTGCGCCAAACTGATGCGCGGCAGCCCTGCCAACGTCACGGCAGAACCGGCCCGGCCGGATTTTCGCCAGATGCTCCATCATGCGGCGGCGTCTGTGTCGCTGTGCGGCTACAACACCGCGCTCGATATTCTGCAAAGCGGCTGTCCTGCGGTTTTCGTACCCTTTGACGCGGGCAACGAGGTTGAACAGACCATTCGCGCAAATGCCATGGCCGGGCAGCCGGGGATTGAGACAGTGGCAACCGCTGAACTGGCGCCGCGCGCCCTGCTTGATGCGCTGGACGCCGCAAGGCGGGCGCCGCGCCGGGCCGCCCAGACCGACCACATGCAAGGGGCGGAAGAGACGGTCAGAATTGTAGCCGAGATATGCAGGCATGCAGATGCGCGTTGATTGGTCCCCTTTGGATGCGGAACTGGCGATCTGGCGGGCAGAGCGCCTTGATCTGCCGATATGGTGGCGCGACGATGATGCGACGGGCCAGACACCTGCCCTTGCGCGGCTGCAGGGGCTGGCCGAGAAACTGGCGATGCCGGTGCATCTGGCCGTCATTCCAAAACATGCAGATGCCAGTCTCGCGGCGGTCTGCGCCAGCGGAATATTGATCCCGGTGGTCCATGGCTGGGCGCATGAGAACCACGCGCCCGCGGGGGCCAAGAAGGCGGAATTTGGTAATGCGCGCAAAGGCTTGGAGGAGGAGGCCGCCGCGGGGCTGGCCCGTCTTGAGGCGATTTTTGATGAGCAGCTGTGCAGGATATTTGTGCCGCCCTGGAACCGGATTGACGCAGGCCTGACCACGCGGCTGGCGGATTTGGGGTATCTGGGGGTGTCGACCTTTACGCCGCGCCGGGACCGCTGGGCCGCGCCGGGGCTGGTTCAGATCAACACACATATTGATCCGATCGACTGGCGGGGGGGCGGTGGCCTGGTCCCTGCCGAGCGGCAAATCATCAATATTGTCAACATCTTGCGCGACCGCCGCCACGGCAACACAGACCGTGCAGAGCCGCTGGGTTTGCTGACCCATCACCTGGTCCATGACGCCGCGATCTGGGCGTTTTCCGAGGCCTGCCTTGGCAGGTTGCTGGAAGGTGGGGCGCGGCCCGTTGATCTGCGATCATGCGGGGCCGCGCTGCCCTGATCAGGCGGGGCGAAGTCCCAGGATTTCGCGGGCCTGCGCCGGGGTTGCAACCGGTCTTTCGTATTTATCACAAAGGCTTACGGCGCGCTGGATCAGGGCCGCATTGGAGGGTGCCAGCGTGTCACGGTCAAGGCGAACGTTGTCTTCGAGGCCGGCGCGGGTGTGGCCACCGCTGGAGATGGCCCATTCGTTCAGTACGATCTGGTTGGGGCCAATACCGGCCGCACACCACTGCGCATCCGGCGCGAGACGATTGAGGGTTTTGATATAGAAATCAAAGGTTTCGCGGTCAGCGGGCATGGCGTTTTTCACGCCCATCACGAATTGCACATAAAGCTGGCCGGGGATGCGGCCATCGCTGTTCATTTCGGCGGCCTTGTGGATGTGGCTGAGATCGAATGCTTCGATTTCTGGTTTAATATCATAGGCTTGCATCTCACTTGCCAACCAGTCGACCAATTGGGGCGGGTTTTCATAGACGCGCGTGGGAAAGTTGTTGGAGCCCACCGAGAGCGAGGCCATATCGGGGCGCAACGACAGCATGCCGCCGCGTTCCTGACCCGCGCCCGAACGCCCGCCGGTCGAGAATTGTATAATCATATCAGGGCAATGCTTCTTGAGGCCCTCTTGTAGGGCCGCGAATTTCTCAGGGTCGGAGCTGGGCGTTTCATCGGCGTTGCGGACATGGGCGTGGCAAATGCTGGCGCCGGCCTCATAGGCTTCATGCGTGCTTTCGATCTGCTCTGAGATGGTTGTGGGCACTGCGGGATTCGCCGCTTTGGTCGGCACCGAGCCGGTGATCGCGACGCAGAGGATGCAAGGGTTGGACATGAGGCGCACTCCGTTGATATTGCTATGTTTTTATTGGCCTGTTCGGGTCGGTCCGGGCCAAATGTTAAAAATCCGTCAATTGTCACACAGCGTACACCAGACGTACACCGCGCGTACAGACGCGGGTCAAATCTGGATCAGCCCCGCCGTTTGACGAATTCGGTCAGGATCACGATGCGCTGGCCTTCGACACGGCCTTCGATATGGGCGGGATTGTCGGGCACCAGCGATATCTTGTAAACAGCCGTGCCGCGTTTGGCGGTAAAGCCCGCCCCTTTGACATTGAGGTCCTTGATCAGGACCACGGTATCGCCAGTGGCCAGCGGGGTGCCGTTGCTGTCGCGGTGGTCGCTTTGCCCGGCGATATTGTCGGCCCAGGCACGGGTTTCGTCATCAAGGTACAGCTGCTCTGACAGATCGCGCGCCCAATCGGTGTCGAGCCGTTTCAGCGTGCGGGCAGCGAGGACCTGAAGCGCCGGATCTTCGCTCCACATCGTGGAGGCGAGAGCGCGGAAATGGTCCGGCGGCGTGGCCGGATCAGCGCAGGTGGCACAGATGTCGATCACGGCTTCAGCGGGGCCGCCGGGGACAGGCGTTGC
>JAFMGZ010000014.1 GCA_017854855.1 Sulfitobacter sp.
GGCGGATCGGACGGTCGATCAGACGGCTTGTCAGCGTCTCTTTTTCCGTCGGACGCGCTTCGCGCTTGAAAAAGCCACCGGGGATCTTGCCCGCGGCATAGTATTTCTCATTGTAATGCACGGTCAGAGGAAAAAAGTCCTGACCGGGCTTTTGCTGGCGTGCAAAAGTCACGTTTGCCATGACGCTGGTTTCCCCCAGCGTCGCAATGACAGAGCCGTCCGCCTGGCGCGCGACCTTGCCGGTTTCGAGTGTCAGCGTCTCTTCGCCCCACTCGATCGATTTCTTAGTTACGTTAAACATCTACGTTTCCTGTGTTGGCCCTGTTCGGACCATTTGCATAGAGGCCGAATTGCCTCTGACTCCGATATCGTCTTTTGGCGGCGCTGGAGTCCGGGCACCGGCTTTCAGATGTCGCGCGTGTACAGCAGAATGGGCGTGAGGGAAAGGGCGGTTGGCATGCACGATCCCGCCGCCGACCTGATCCTGAAGTTTCCGCCGCATCAGCGCCCCAGCGCGCGCCCTGTGAACAGGGTCACAGGTTTGGCCCGCACTGTGAACATGGTCACATCCAAGCCGGTCTTTATCTGTCAGAACCTTCCTCAGTCGAAAGGAGCAATCACAAAGGCCCCGCAAAACAGGATCGCCAAAACAGGATCGCAATGACCATTTGTCAGAACGCAACCTGATCCGGCTTTCACCCCTGCGCACCGGCATTTCCGGTGATCATTGGGTCCTCTGCTCCGGTATCTGTCGCCGCTGTATTGTTCAGGCGCGGCAGGCCAAGACATCTAATCCGCTGTCAGGCGCAAGCCTGATGTCGGTAAGGCGGTCGGTTATTTTCCGTTCCGTATCGCGATTTTCAGGCAGAAATTTTGTAAGCACGTCTTGGCCAGTCGGCACTTGTGTCGGCTGGTCTATTCACCACGTTTTGCCAGCCTGTCCAGGTCAGTAAGGATCAAGAACCCGTCGCGGGTTTCGATCAACTGCTCCTGTGTCAGGATCATCATCCGCTTATTCACCGCTTCGCGTGTCACGCCCAGCATCTTGGCCAGATCGTTTTGCGCGAATTTGCGGGTGAAACGCGCGGTCGTGCCTTCGATGATCGCATGGGACAATGCCAGATCACACAGCTTGCGCGCCAGACGGCTCTCCAGGCTGAGAAAAGAGATGGCGGTCATCTCATCCGTATTGCGGCGCAGGATTTCGCACAGGCTGTGGATGATTTCCTTGGCGAATTTCATGTTCTTTTGCAGCAGGGCATCAATCGCCCGGTGCGGCACGAACAGACAGCGCGTCGGTTCCAACGCGGTGGCGGTCGCGGTTCGGGGCAGACCGTCCAGCAATGCGACTTCCCCGAAACTGTGGCCTTCCTCCAAAATCGCGACAGTCAACTCGCGCCCCTGTGGTTCTGAAATCCAGATGCGTACCGCGCCTTGGGTGATGATCCGCAATCCGTCTGCTTCATCGCCCATGTCGAAAATCTGGCTGCCGCTGGTGTATTTCACGCTGGTGCAAAGCGCGGACAGCGTGCCGATGTCGTCCTCTGACAGCGAGGCAAACAAGAAACAACTGCGCAGGGCCTTATGATCATCAGACAGGATCATGCGCGGTATCCGGAATTCAATTTCAATCCCTGCGTGCGTTTTGTAACAGGCCTGAACGCAATGCCGCGCGTAATTCCATCAATTCGCATAAAAGCCCCGGTTCATTTGCCAAATTAACGTGGCCATATTCATGGCGCATTGGGGCATTTTTAAAAAGGGCGATATTGGTCAAATTACCGTATCAAGGCATTTTGCCTAGGCTTCAGAGAGATCACATGCCCCCTAACACGTTGAAATCTGGGACCTCAGGCAACCCCAAGGGGGGCTTGGCCCTGGGTGTCGCCAAGACCGGTAGCGCAGCAGCCGCCCCGCGAATGGGGGCGGCAAATCTAATTTAGGCGCTCAGGCTGGGGAAATAATCCTCGCAATCGCCTTCGCGATACACATCTGCCGTGCAGCAATGCAGGCCACCGCCAAAGGCATAGGCATCGCGCAGCTCAACCTCGACCACTTCCATGCCCAGCTTGTCCATCTGCTCGGCCTGATACACCTCGGACTTCTCGACACAGACGGTTTTCGGGTCCAGCACCAGCACGTTCATCGACAACCATGTGGAGGAATAGCACAGCGGCGGCGGCGAATTATGGGCAGGCTGCGCCGCATCCACGATCTCCCAACCGTTCGCCTCGAACATGCCGCGCTGGTCCTGGGGCAGGCGGCGCTGCGGGTTGTTCAGGATCAGACCGGGCCGCAGCGGGGTAAAGGTCGCGTCAATGTGGATCGGATAGGGATCGCCCGGAAAATTGACCGTATGCACCCGGTGATCGGGAAAGTGACGGCGCAGCCATTCGATACCCTTCATGTTGGTCGTAAACCCGTGCTGCACCACCAGGTCACGGCCAAACCGCAGCACATCGGCGGCGTCAAACAGCGGCTCTTCCTCGGTGGTGACAAAGAATTTCTTGGCAGCCCACTCCAGACGTTTGGCATCGCCAATTTTCTCGCTCAGGTAATCGGGGTGATAATCCGCATCCGTCAGGCGCGGTTTGGGCGCTGCCTCATGGCGGAAATTAGGGTCTTCGTTGAAATACTGCTGCATCAGGGGGCGGTAATTCAGGTATTCGAACCACCGGCAGCGATAAGACATCGTCGCCTCCAGCATCTCTGACCCCACGGTCAGCAACACGTCACGCGGCGGCATGCAGCCAAACTGGCTGGCCGTGTGAAAATCCGGTGTCGTGGCAGGCAGGGAATGGTCAATCGGCGTCGGCCGGTCCACCCGCACGCCGCGTTTTTCCAGCATGCCGGCAAAGTTGTCCAACAGCTCATTGGCCCGATCAATCGTTTCTTGCGGGCGGCGGCCCCATTGGCCCCGCATATCGCTGTCCTCTGGCACTTTGGCGTCCAGCGCGGGCTCTTCGGGGGGGATATGACAATCGTCGGCGCGGCCCACGATGACATGTTTCAGCGGATCCCATTCGTTCCAGCTGTTGACGACTGTCTTTTGCATTATCGACCTCCCCGGCGCATGATTTGGCAAAGCCGTAAAAGCAAAATCGAACCTGCGCAAGATGCGGCCTGCAGCCTCCATTGCCGCAAACCCCGCTTCGTGCCAGTCTGTCTGCAAAGGGAGCATGACATGAACCTATATGAACTGACCGCAACACAGACCGCCGACAAGATCAAAGCAGGCGAAGTCACCGCCAAAGAGGTGACCCAGGCCGTCCTTGCACGGATGGATGCGGTGAACCCCGCGATCAATGCCGTGGTTGCCCGAAATGACGCCGAGGCGCTGCAAGCCGCCGATGCCGTGGATGCCGCCCGCGCGGCGGGCACGCCCCTTGGCCCGATGGCGGGCGTGCCCGTCACGATCAAGGAAAACGTCGACCAGACCGGCTTTGCCACCACCAACGGGTTGCGCATTCAAAAAGACCTGATCGCCGCTGCAGACAACCCCGTCGTTGCCAGCCTGCGGCGTGCGGGTGCGGTCATTGTCGGGCGCACCAACACGCCAGCCTTCTCCCTGCGCTGGTTCACCCGCAACTCCTTGCATGGCCATACCAAGAACCCCCATAACTCGGGCATCACTCCCGGCGGCTCCTCTGGTGGGGCGGCCTCGGCGACGGCGGCGGGGATCGGTGCGATGGGCCATGGCACCGACATTGGCGGCTCCATCCGCTATCCGGCTTACGCCTGCGGCCTACAGGGCATCCGGCCCACGCTGGGGCGCGTGGCCGCCCGCAATGCCTCTGCACCCGATCGCCATATTGGGGCGCAACTGATGGCTGTCTCTGGGCCGCATGCGCGCTCTGTCGCGGATTTGCGCCTGACACTGACGGCAATGGCGACCCCGGATCTGCAGGACCCCTGGCATGCCCCGGTCCCGATGAACGGCCCGGCCTATCCGCGCCGTGCGGCCCTGTGCGTGTCGCCCGAAGGGCTGAACACCCATCCTTTGGTCGAACAATCGCTCAGAGAGGCGGCCGCGCGCCTTGCCGATGCCGGCTGGGAGGTGGTCGAAGTCGAAAGCCCGCCTTTCCGCGAACCCGCCCGCCTGCAGGCCAAACTATGGCTGGCCGAAATGGAACGCGGTGCCAAGGCCGCCTTTGCCCAAGAGGCCGATCCAGACGCGCTGCATGTGCTGGCCGAGATGCACAAGATCACGCCGCTGCCGGACCTGAACGAAGTGCTGGATGCGCTGCAAAGCCGCCTTGTTTTCCTGCGCGAATGGCAGATGTTCCTGGCCGACTATCCTGTGCTGATCTGCCCCATCTCGGCAGAGCCACCCTTCCCCGATCTGCTGGACCTGACCGATTTCCCGCGCGTGCTTGAGGCGCAATTGACCCAGGTGGGCCTGCCCCTGATGGGCCTGCCCGGCATGTCCGTCTTTACCGGCTTTGGCACCGGCGAGGCGGGTCATACCCCGCTGGGCGCGCAGCTGATCAGTGCCCGATACCGCGAAGACATCATGCTGGATGCGGCCGAAGCGATTGAACAGCGCAGCCCGCAGATCAAGGTCGTCACACCCGCATAACCACCGCACAACAAAAAACCGCGCCTGAAACAGACGCGGTTTTTCGTATTCTTGGTGGCAGACGCTGCTTAGCGGCGCAGACCCAGACGTTTGATCAAGTCCTGGTAACGGGCTTCGTCCTTGCTCTTGGTGTAGTCCAAAAGCTTACGACGTGTCGCAACCATCTTGAGCAGACCACGACGGCCGTGGTTGTCTTTCTTATGTGTCTTGAAGTGCTCTGTCAGCGTCGCAATGCGCGAGCTCAGAATGGCAACCTGCACCTCGGGGGAACCAGTGTCGCCCTCTTTGGTGCCGTATTCCTTCATGACGCGTGCTTTTTCTTCTGGCGTAATCGACATCGGGGTCTCCTTTTCAGGGTAAAAGTAAAAAATATGGCGCAGGCCGGGATGTCGTCCAGCTCAGGCCCGTGGAGGTGTGCCAACTGACCGGAATCAGCAGGCGACGGTGGCGTATAGGAAAATTTTCCGCCGATAGCAAAGGATTATTGCGCACCTGGGCTCGCGAAGGGCTGCACAAGCTCCAGCGCCTTGGCAGAACTCAGCGAGATCAGGGAAATATCCGCCATGTCCAGCTGGGATGGCCCGCTGACCTGCGCAACGATCTGGTCGCCCATCCAGACCTGCAATTGTCCCTCGTTTTCCGGGTCTGCCTGCACAACAACATCCGGCGGCTCGCTTTGTGCGTTGCTATCGTCCCAGATGAACAACAGCGAATCTTCTTCAGGCTCGAAATCTATGATTGACGCGGCCTGTGTGATCCATTCGCCCAAGACCAGCTGATCCGCGCCGCTGCCGCCATGAACCACGTCATCCTGCCCAGCGATGATCAGGTCATCGCCACCGCCACCGTTCAGAAAATCGGCGGTGTCGGTATCGCTTGGGCCATCCCCGTCCATGCTGGCGGCAAGCCCGATCAAGGTGTCATTCCCGGCCCCGCCGAACAGCGAATCCACGCCCGCATCGCCCCGCAGCAGATCGTTGCCCAAACCACCTGACAGCGCATCATCGCCCGCGCCACCGAACAGCAGGTCATCTCCTTCCGATCCGTTCAGCGTATCATCGCCTGTGTCGCCCCACAGCACGTCATCGTCGTCCTGGCCGATCAGATGGTCATTCGCTGCCCCGCCCCGCAGATCATCGGCACCTTCAGCCCCGACCAGCGTATCGGCACCTGCACCGCCGTTGATGGTGTCATTGCCCGCATCGCCGCGCGCCTCGTCGTCGCCATCAGCGGCATCAATCAGGTCGTCGCCCGCCGCACCGCTGATCCGGTCCATGCCATCGCTGCCGTCAATCGCATCCGCCGTGTCCGTGCCCAGGATCAGGTTGGCCGATCTGTCGGGTGGCAAGGGCTCGGGCGTATCTTGCGCGTCGTCGTCATCCTCCGGATTGAGATCCACCAAGGTGACGCTGCCGATTGCCATCAGCCCCATTAATCCAGCCAGCCACAACATATGATGCTCTCATCCAACCCCAAGACGGACCCCGCCGTTCCCGCGATAAAGGCCACAAAGGCGGCTACAGGTCAAAACCAAACCCAGAAATTGGTTAATCCCTGTCGGTTCCTGCCGCGTCCAAAACCCAGCGGACCGGGCGCTGCGCATAGGGCAGATAGAGGGGATGTTTGGGGTGCCCTGCCTTGGACAGGCCAAGGTGGAACAGGGGCGTATCCAACCGGCGCAGCAATGCCGCCACAGCCGGGCCGCGCCCGCGATGCGCCCCATGGGTACCCCAGGCGGCAATGATCTGATCGGCCCAACCGGCCCCATCCAGCAAGGTGGCGTCATTCTCGGGGCCAACCGGATCAGCGGCGGCGCGCATGTCACGCGGGTCCGTGGCCCGCCAGGCAAAGATATTCGTGACCCGGAACGCGCCAAAGCCCAGATGCCGGGCGCGACGTTCGCAGCGCTCTACGGTCGGGTCGTTCTGCACTTCGGTCGCCGTGGAGGGGTTGAGCATCACGAACAAGACCCTTTGGCCCGCATCATCCCAGCTGCGGGTCAGACTATAGCGATAGCGCTCGCAATCCGAATAAACCGCCGTTGAGGGCGCATCGCCCTTGGTATGCTGTCGGATGATCATCCGGTTTCGGTGTTGAACACCCGTGACGGATGCAATTCGCCCGCCTTGTAGCGGCCCACGGCCACGGCCTTGCCCTCATGCGAGGCCCAGCATTCATCGCCGTATTCCACGTCATGCGCGATCACCATACCGGGGTTGCCATTGCGCAGCCGGTTTGCGCCCTCGGCGGTGGCCTTCACTTCGGGAAGCTCGCTCAGACCCTGCTCCAGCGGCAGGATATGCGCGTCCAGCTCGGGCGTTCGCGCCAAGGCGTCGATCTGATCCAGCGTCAGCCCGTCGGCGGCATCAAAGGGGCCAGACCAGGTGCGGCGCAATTCGCGCACATGCCCGAAACAGCCCAGCACCTGACCCAGATCGCGTGCAATCGACCGCACATAGCCGCCCTTGCCACAGACCATCTCCAATGTGACGTGATCGGCATCGGGACGGTCGATCAGCAGCAGGGATTCGACAAACAGATCCCGCGCCGCCAGATCCATTTCCTCGCCATCACGTGCACGTTTATAGGCACGTTCGCCGTCGATCTTCACTGCGGAAAACTGTGGCGGCACCTGCTGGATATCGCCGATGAACCCCGCAAGCGCCTCTTTTATAGCCGCATCATCGGGACGCAGATCAGAGCGGTGCAGCACCTCGCCCTCGGCATCGTCTGTATTGGTCGACACGCCAAGGCGCACGGTAAACTCATAGGCTTTCAGCGCGTCGGTGATATAGGGAACGGTCTTTGTGGCCTCGCCCAATGCCACGGCCAAAACGCCTGTGGCCTCGGGGTCCAATGTGCCGGCATGGCCAGCTTTTTTGGCATCCAGCGCCCAGCGGACCTTGTTCACCACCGCCGTTGAGGTGGGCCCTGCGGGCTTGTCCACCACCAGCCAACCCGAAATATCCCGACCTTTGCGTTTGCGCGCCATCACTGCCTCGTTTCTTGAATTGCGCCCGCGCTATACTGTGGCGCGCCGCAACTTCCCAGACCATTTGCCCAATTGTTTGCTATTGCGCAGGTTCTACCACGCCGATGATCGGACCCAGCGGGGTAAAACCACTGCCACTGCGCCCCAGATCGGGGGCCCGCAACCGCGACACATTGCCATCGAAATACAGCGCATTGGGTACGTTCAGGTGATCCCGGAACAGCGTGCCAAACTCGAAAAAGGTCACGGCACTGTCCGAAATAGCAAAGATCGCCCGCCTGCCATCGGCGGTGGTACCCACGCCGTTGCGAATGAAACGCGACGTGCTGTCGGGCAAGAACCTGGGATGCAGCTGTGACTGGATCACCAGCATCGGCCCAGATTGGGTGGCCGCGCGGCATTCAGGTGCCTGTGCGATGTAATCCAGCGTCTCAAACACATCCGCACGCCCGTCGCGCAGGCACAGCACACCGTTTGGCAGCAGGCCAAAGTTGCCGGGCCCGGCATTGGGGATCACCCTTTGCACCTCTGTGCCGTTCTCGATGTAATGGCCCACCGGGCTGCGGTCTTCGTGGTACATGCCGGCATTGGTGGCAAAACCCAGACGTTGCCCCTGTTTGGCAAGTGCCGCGTTGATGTTGCCAAAATAGCCGTAAACCGCGTCGTTCTCATCCTTGAGGAACAATTCCAGCCGGTCGCGGGTCAGGTCGACCTCGCAAATCGTGTATGGCTTGTCGCGAAAGCTTTCCTTGCGGCATTCGGCGGCAGCGGCAGGCAGGGCGCAAAGTGACAAAAACAGGACAGCAGCCCTGATCACCCGTCTGCCGCCTCATCGGGGGCCGCCTCGTCGGGTGCTTGCGCATCGCGGCGCACAACGTCCTGGCTCAGCATCCGGCGAGTTTCGTCCATCTGGTCGAAGGTCTGATCCAGCTGGAACCGCAAATCCGGCGAAAACTTCAGCGTCAGCTTCTTGGCGACCTGTTTGCGCAGCTCGCCCTTGTTGCGTGCCAGCAGCTTCAGCACGTCCTCTTGTCCCTGGCCACCCAGCGGCAGCACATAGGCCGTTGCGATCTTGAGGTCAGACGAGGTTCTTACCTCGCCCACCGTAATCGACAGCCGGTTCAGCTCCGGATCATGGACATCACCCCGCGCCAGAACATCGGACAAGGCCCGGCGGATGGTTTCCCCTACGCGCAGCTGGCGTTGCGACGGGCCTGCGCCCTCATGAAACTTATTCTTTCCCATGGGCCACATCTATGCGCTCGCAACAGCTTTGCCAAGCGGGCGCAGGCAGGCTAAAGCAATGGCGGAACATTAAGCAGGAGCAAACGCCATGACCCAATCCCCGCGCATCGCAATTACAGGCGCTTCGGGCCGTATGGGACAAACGCTGATCTCTTTGGTCATGGCCTCTGACAAGATGACGCTGACCGGTGCCATTGAACGTCCCGGCCATGATTGGGTGGGGCGCGACGTGGGTCTGGCCATGGGCGGTGCGGAACTGGGTGTCGTGGTCACCGATGATGCGGCATCCGCCTTGGCCAATGCCGATGCGGTGATTGATTTCACCGCCCCTGTGGCAACACTGGCCTTTGCGGCCCTCGCCGCGCAGGCGGGCATTGTCCATGTCATCGGCACCACCGGCATGAGCGATGATGAAATCGCAGCCCTTGATACGCATGCCACCCGCGCAACGATCATCCGCGCGGGCAACATGAGCCTGGGGGTCAACCTTTTGACGCAGCTGACCAAACGCGTCGCCGCATCGCTGGATGCCGATTACGACATCGAAGTGATTGAGGCGCATCACAATCAAAAGGTCGACGCCCCCTCCGGCACCGCCCTGATGCTGGGCGAGGCCGCAGCCGAGGGGCGCGGCGTGAAACTCTCTGATGTGTCGGACAGGGGCCGCGACGGCATCACCGGTGCCCGCAAACGCGGCGATATCGGCTTTACCGCGATCCGCGGGGGCGACATCATTGGCGAACATGACGTGATGTTCGCAGCCGCCGGCGAACGCATCATCCTGCGCCACGTCGCCTCTGACCGCAGCGTCTTTGCGCGCGGCGCACTCAAGGCGGCGCTCTGGGGTCAGGGCCGCGCGCCGGGGGCCTATGACATGCTGGATGTGCTGGGGCTCTCGACGGCGGAATAAATATTTTTGAAAGGGTGAAACCTTCTTGGGGGTCTATGCGTAAGTTAGTGTGACCTTACCCAAGCGAGTACTATCATGAGAACGTTTGCCACCGTATTCTGCGCAGCTCTGATCGGCTTTGCCGCGCCGGCTTTTGCCGAATTTCAGCAGGTCACATCGCGCGATGATTTCATGGCCCTTGTCACCGGCAAGACCCTGACCCGCCCGCTTGTCAGCATCGAAGTGCTGCCTGATGGCCGCATCGCAGGCAAGGGTGCCGCATGGGAAGTGACTGGTAAATGGTCTTGGGAAAACGGCTATCTGTGCCGAACCTTGGTCTGGGGCGGCGATGATCTGGGCTATAACTGCCAAGAGGTCAAAACCAACGGATCGCAGCTGCGCATCACCTCGGACAAGGGCACGGGCGATTCGGCTGATTTCCGACTGCGCTGACCGGGAGGGTTGATCCGATGGCGACCGGGCAGGGGCCGCAGGCGCAAACACGACCTTCATGAAACGGCGTATCGCTTTGATCGTTGCGTTGGCAGCGGCAAACAGCCTGTGTCTGGCCCTTATTTCTGATCTTATGCTGTTGCGCTGGCCCAATTCGCCGGGTGTTCATCTGGGGGTCACGCTGCACTACCTTTGGATTTTTCTCAGCCTTCAGGGTGGTGCTGCGCTGATCCTGTTTTGCATCCTGCCGCCGATGATGGCGCGTGCGCTTTCGGTCGGTCTGGTCCTTGGCATTGGCGGGTTTCTCTATCCCGGTGGCATGAACCCTGCCTATCTTGCAGTCGTGACCGCCGCCGCGATCCTGTGTTGTCTGCCGTTGCAGCGGCTGCTGACGGCCCGCCATAACCGCTAGAGCTGTCTGCCGCGTGCTGCCCGTTAGAAATCGACCGCGATTCCCTTTTTCTCCCAGTCGCCATAGCGTACAGGCTCTGGCCCGTCGCGCCCGCCCAACTCTGGCGGCAAATTCAGATCGGCGGCTTTCTTGCGGCGCTCTTCGGCCTCTGCCAGCGCGCGCTGGGCGGCGGGTGGCAGGGGATTGGGCGCAGCTGTTGCATCCTCGGCGGTGGCGTCTGGCACCTGATCATCTGTCTTATCTGTCATAGCATCCTCTTGAGGCATCCTACCCTTTGATATACGCCGCAGGGGATGGCGGACAACCCGGATAGGAATGCACCCATGTCACAAACCGGCGTTCAGGCCCGCAGAGGCGCGGTAACCCTCCTTGATATGATCTTGGACGAAGACGAACCGCGTCTGATGTCAGAGGCTTTGGCAGGGGGCGTGCTGGACAAACTGCCGCCCGATGACCGGGCGCGGGCACAACGTCTGGCAACCGAAACATTGCGCGGTCTGGAACGCGCTGACCGGCTGCTGCAAAAACACCTCAGCAAATATCCGCCCCTCTTTGTGCGCAATGTGCTGCGCGTTGGCACGGTTGAACTGTGCAACGGCGGTGCCGCCCACGGTGTGGTCAATGCCATGGTCAACCTGGTGGCGCAGCACAACAAACTGAGCCATCTCAAGGGGCTGACCAACGCCGTCCTGCGCAAGATCGCCGCCGAAGGGCCAGAGGCATGGGCCGCCCTGCGCGCCCCGCGTCTGCCCAAATGGCTGCGCGGCCCGCTGACAGAGGCATGGGGTGCCGATGCCATCGCGGCCATGGAAATCGCGCATTTTGCCGGTGCCTCGCTTGACCTGACCGCCAAGGGCGATGCGCAGGCTCTGGCCGAGGCGGTCAGCGGCACCTTGCTGCCGACCGGAACGGTGCGCGTGACAAATCCCGGACAGGTCTCAACCATGCCCGGTTTCGCGTCAGGCGATTGGTGGGTTCAGGATGCGGCAGCGGCCTTGCCCGTTCAAATCATGGCCCCGCAACCGGGCGAGGCGGTTCTTGACCTTTGCGCCGCACCGGGCGGCAAGACCATGCAACTGGCCGCCGCCGGGGCTTCTGTGACGGCTGTCGACGATTCCGTGCCACGGATGGTCCGGGTCAAGGAAAACCTTGCCCGCGTGGGCCTGACCGCCAAGACGCTGACCAAAGACGCCCGCGCCGTCAAAGGCGCATTCGACGCCATCTTGCTGGATGCGCCCTGCTCTGCCACCGGCACCATCCGCCGCCACCCCGATCTGCCCTACGCCAAGGACGGATCTGAGTTTGGCGATCTGATCGGCCTGCAATCCGAATTGATAGACCACGCATGGACGCTGCTTAAACCTGGCGGGCGCATGGTGTTCTGCACCTGTAGCCTCTTGCCGGACGAGGGCGAAGTGCAGGTCGATGAGGCGCTGGAACGGCACGGGGACATGACCACCGATGCCACAGCCTTTGGTCTGCCCGGCATTGATCCCGCCTGGATCACCACCGAAGGCGGGCTGCGCCTGCGTCCTGATTACTGGTCAGAACTGGGCGGCATGGACGGCTTTTACATCGCGGTCCTGCGCAAGGCAGCCTGACCCTGGATCCTATCCGTCCCTAAATCCCGTCTGGCGGATTTGGCACCGCCAGATAGGCCTGCGCAGGAAGGGCTGTCAGCCCCTTCAGCCCCAGCGTTGAGCGGTCCTGTGGTGCCAGCGCGTCTATCGCCTGCGTGACGGCCGCTGCGGTTGCGGCACGGTTTGCACCCAGGGCTGCAATATAGGGCAGGCCGGGCGTGGGGTTGGTCCATGTCAGCACGCGCAAATCCCGGGCAAAACTGTCGTATCTGGCGATCAGCCGCCATGTCACCGCATCAATCGCGGCAATATCCGCCCGCCCTTCGGCCACCGCGCGGGCCGAATGCACATGGCCATGGGTCTGTACCCTATCAGCAAACCAGAACCCTTCTGCCTGCGCCAGCGCATAGGCCGCCGCATACCCCGATTGCGAAATGGTCTGATTGAACGCAAACCGCGCGGCGCGGTAATCTGCCAGCCGTGCGCGCGGGTCATCCGCGCGCACCACCAGGGCACTGCGGTAATAGCCCGGGTCACATCCCTCTATCCCGAAATCCGGCGTGCCGATCAGGCTGACACTCCCGTGCAGGCGCAACCGGTAGGGCATGCCGCAGGTCTGGCTCAGCACCAGATCGGGGGCCTCCCAGACTGCAAATTCCTCGGCGTCGTTCGACAGGGCCGGCGGCGCATCTATCCCCCGCTCGGCCAGCGCGCCACGGATCAGCTGCCAGTAGCGGCCAAGGGCGGGGTCCAACTCGGGTCGGGCATACATCATCAGGCTGGCGATCATCTGGCATGTTCTCGCAATGTCGAAACCACCGCCAGCCTAGCCACAGCGGCTGGTGAACAACAATACAGATACGGCCAATCCCGCCGAATGTTGTCCCGCCTGCCAAAAAGCGGTGACACCCCGCATCACGCGGTCTATGCTGCGCCAAACGCCATCAGAGCGTCAGCGGCAGGTTGTCTATGTTCAATATTTCATCATTGAAAGCGCGTCGGACGCGGGTTTTGAACGCGCTGCACGCGCGCGCGGCGGCGCGGACCAAGGCCAGCGTCAAAGGTTTCGTGTCATCGCCAGAGCCGCGCACCATCGGCTCTTATGCCCGCGGGCGGCAGCTGACGGCGGGGAATTACCTGTTTGCGGGCACATTGATCAACGCCCCTGACCAGGGGCTTTGGGATATCGCGCCGCCCGATGGGTCCTATGCGGCTGAACTTCAGGGCTTTGCCTGGCTTGATGATCTGGCAGCCGTGGGCGATGTGCCTGCGCGTGCGGCCGCGCAGACCTGGCTTTGGGGCTGGATCGACCTTTACGGCAAAGGGCGCGGGCCCGGCTGGACACCTGATCTGACGGGCCGCCGCCTGATCCGCTGGATCAACCATGCGCTATTCGTGCTGCGCGGTCAGGAATCAGAGCAAAGCAGGATTTTCTACCGCTCGCTTGAACAGCAGACCCAGTTCCTGTCGCGCCGCTGGCGGGCCGCCGCACCGGGCCTGCCGCGCTTTGAGGCGCTGACGGGCCTGATCTATGCGGGCCTGTCGCTTGAGGGCAAGGAGGCGCTGGCGGAACCCGCCATCCGCGCGCTGGCCCGCGAATGCACTCTGCAGATCGACGACCAGGGCGGCCTGCCCACCCGCAACCCCGAAGAGCTGCTGGCCGTCTTTACCCTGCTGACCTGGGCCGCCGCCGCCCTCAGCGATGCAGGGCGCGGCACGCCCAAGGAACATCTGGCCGCGATCGAACGCGTGGCCCCCACGCTGCGCTCCTTGCGCCATTCGGACGGGGCGCTGGCGCGGTTTCACGGCGGCGGGCGCGGGGCCGAAGGCTGGCTGGACCATGCCCTTGCCGCATCGCGCGTCAAGATTGCGCAACCGGGCGGGCTGGCGATGGGCTACGCGCGCCTGTCTGCGGGCCGCACCAGCATCGTGATTGATGCAGCCCCGCCGCCCACGGGTGCCGCTTCGGTCAATGCCCATGCCTCCACCATGGCGTTTGAACTCACCTCGGGGCGCAGGCCGCTTGTGGTCAGCTGCGGCTCTGGTGTGTCCTTTGGACAGGATTGGCGGCGCGCGGGGCGTGCAACGCCCTCCCATTCCACGCTCAGCCTTGGGGGATATTCCAGCGCCCGTCTTGCGGACCCCGATCCCGCCACCGGCAATGAGCAGCTGATCAGCGGCCCCGATCATGTCCCGGTTGAAATTTCGCACGCCACCGACGGCCTGCGGTTTCAGGGCGGGCACAATGGCTATCTGTCCTCGCATGGGCTGACCCATGCCCGCACGCTGGAACTGACCCTTGATGGGCGCGGGCTGGCTGGCGAAGACCTGCTTCTGGCGCTGGACCAACCTGACAAGCGGCGCTTTGACGCGGTGCTGGATGCAGGCCAGCTCAAAGGCATCGACTTTCACATCCGCTTTCATCTGCACCCCGATGTGGATGCCACCCTTGATCTGGGCGGTGCTGCCATCTCGATGGCGCTCAAAAGCGGCGAAGTCTGGGTGTTTCGCCATGATGGCACCCATAAATTGGCTTTGGAACCGGGGGTTTACCTTGAAACCACCCGTCTGAAACCGCGCGCGGCACAGCAAATCGTACTCTCCGGCAGGGCATTTACCTATGCCACGCGGGTCAGGTGGTCCTTGTCCAAAGCGCAGGAAACTGCGATTGGCGTGCGTGACTTGTCTATGGACGAGCCTTATCTCGACGAAGACTGACCAAAGGACCCTGACGATGCCCGATCTTGCCCCTGTTAAACGCGCCCTGCTATCTGTTTCTGACAAGACCGGATTGGTCGAACTGGGACAGGCCCTTGCCGCCCATGGCGTTGAACTGCTCAGCACCGGGGGCACTGCCAAGGCGCTGCGCGACGCAGGCCTCGCGGTCAAGGACGTGGCCGAGGTCACAGGCTTTCCCGAGATGATGGATGGACGCGTCAAGACCCTGCACCCGCTGGTGCATGGCGGCCTGCTGGCCCTGCGCGACAATGCCGATCACGTGGCAGCCATGGACGCACATAACATCGGCGGCATCGATCTGGTGGTCGTCAACCTCTATCCGTTTGAGGAAACCGTCGCCAAAGGTGCGGCCTATGACGAGGTGATCGAAAACATCGACATCGGCGGCCCTGCCATGATCCGCTCTGCCGCCAAGAACCACGGTTTTGTAAATGTTGTCGTCGATACCGAAGACTACGCCGCCGTGATCGAGGAACTGGCCGCCCATGCAGGCCAGACCACCTATGCCCTGCGCCAGCGTCTGGCCCAGACCGCCTATGCGCGCACCGCCGCCTATGACACGGCGGTCAGCACATGGATGGCCGCGCAGGTGGGCGGCACGCCCCGCCGCCGCACCTTTGGCGGCACGCTGGCCCAGACCCTGCGCTATGGCGAAAACCCGCATCAGCAGGCGGCCTTTTATACCGATGGTTCCAACCGCCCCGGCGTGGCCACCGCCCGCCAGCATCAGGGCAAGGAATTGTCCTACAACAACATCAACGACACCGACGCCGCCTTTGAACTGGTCAGCGAATTTGCCCCCGAAAACGGCCCGGCCTGCGCGATCATCAAACACGCCAACCCCTGCGGCGTGGCCACCGGCACCACAATGGTAGAGGCCTATACCCGCGCCTTTGATTGTGACCGTACCTCCGCCTTTGGCGGGATCATCGCGCTGAACCAGACGCTGGACGGCGAAACCGCCGAAGCGATCAGCGGCATCTTTACCGAAGTTGTCATCGCCCCGGATGCGGATGCCGATGCGCTCGCGATCTTTGCCAAAAAGAAAAACCTGCGCCTGCTGACCACCGATGGTCTGGCCATGCCAGATGCGGCGCAACTGACCGCGCGACAGGTTTCGGGCGGCTGGCTGGTACAGGACAAGGACGTGGGCCGCATCACCCGCGATGACCTCAAGGTCGTCACCAAACGCAGCCCGTCTGAGCAAGAGCTGAGCGATCTGCTCTTTGCCTGGACCGTGGCCAAACACGTCAAATCCAATGCCATCATCTACGTCAAGGATGGTGCCACCGTCGGCGTCGGTGCCGGCCAGATGAGCCGCGTTGACAGCACACGTATCGCGGCCCGCAAGGCGCAGGACATGGCCGAAGCCATGGGCCTGCCCGCACCGCTGACCATGGGTTCTGTCGTGGCCTCTGATGCGTTCTTTCCTTTTGCAGATGGTTTGATCACGGCCGCAGAGGCGGGTGCGACCGCATTGATCCAACCCGGTGGCTCGATGCGCGACGACGAAGTGATCGCGGCGGCAGATGAGGCCGGTTTGGCGATGGTCTTTACCAACATGCGCCACTTCCGGCACTAAGGGGGGGTCATGCGTCTCCTCTTCTGGTCGGCCTTTGCCGCTTTTTTTATAGATCAAGCCAGCAAATATGTGGTCATCCACATGTGGGAACTGTGGCGCATCGGCGAGATCAAGGTGCTGCCGCCACTACTGAACCTGCGCTATGGCGAAAACCGTGGCGTGAACTTTGGTCTGGGCGACGGGATGAGCATCGGATTGCTGGTCGTGCTGGCGCTGGTGATCTGCGGTGCCATCCTGATCTGGGCGCTGCGGGCCGGTTTGGGCAAATGGGCGATGATTTCTGCGGGTCTTTTGATCGGCGGGGCGCTGGCCAATGTGGTCGACCGGCTGATCTATGGTTACGTGCTGGATTTCCTCAACAATTCCTGCTGCGGTCTGAACAATCCCTTTGTCTATAACCTTGCGGATGTGTTCATTTTTGCCGGTGCGATCGGTCTGATTTTCCTGGCCGAGGACAAACCAAAGTCACCAAAGAAAAAACTTAAGTGACATTGCCCGCCTGACTGCGATATTGAAGACGCAACCCGAATGGAGACGACCCATGCGCCGCATCGTATTTCTTGTCCTGATCCCGCTGGTTTTATCCGCCTGCGCCAACAAGGGACTTCGCGATCTGCGTAACCCCTCCAACGGACCTGATGAATTCATGATCCAACCGGCCAAGCCGCTTGAGGCACCTGCCAGCTACAGCACGCTGCCGGTGCCCACGCCGGGCCAGGGCAACCTGACCAGCCGTTCCGCCCTGAACGAAGGTATCGTGGCCTTTGGCGGTCGTCCCGAAGCCGCCGATGCGGGCATTCCCGCCCGCGACGGCGCATTGGTCCAGCACGCCAGCCGCATGGGCGTGGCGGCCAATATCCGCGAGGAACTGGCCGAAACCGACGCGCAGTTCCGCAAGCGCAAGGCGCGGTTCACCCAGTTCCGACTGGTCCCCGTGGACCGCTATAATCAGGCCTACAGCGGTCAAACCCTGAACGCCGACAACGAAGCCGCCCGCTGGCGCAACGCGGGTGCGCGCACCCCGTCCTCTCCGCCCGCAAACTAAGGCCGCAGCACTTCTTGCTGCGCATCCCACCTTACAAATTTGTTATCGACCTTGAATGTCGAGCGCAGGCGCGTACTTCAATCCCAGACAAGTCAATCAAAGGACGGATGATGTTCAGACTGCCGACCCTCGCGGCCGCATGCGCGTTGCTATTCTCTCCTGTCGCAGGCATGGCCGCCGACAGTGAACAGGTGACCTATTTCACGCTCGATAACGGCATGGAGGTCGTCGTGGTCGAAGACCACCGCGCCCCTGCGGTACAGCAGATGGTCTGGTACCGTGCCGGATCGGCGGATGAACCCAAAGGGTCCTCAGGGGTGGCGCATTTTCTGGAACATCTGTTGTTCAAGGCCACCGACAAGATGGAATCGGGCGAATTTTCGGCCACCGTCGCCGCCAACGGGGGGCGCGACAACGCCTTTACCAGCTATGACTACACCGCCTATTTTCAGCGCGTCGCCGCAGACCGTCTGGAACTGATGATGCAGATGGAAAGCGACCGGATGAAAAACATCCGCCTCACGCCCGAAAACATCCGCACAGAACGCGACGTGATCATCGAAGAACGCAACCAGCGGACTGAAAACAGCCCCGGCGCATTGTTCAACGAACAACTGAATGCCGCGCAATATCTCAACCACCGCTACGGCGTGCCCGTGATCGGCTGGCGCCACGAGATGGAAGCGCTGGATCTGGACGATGCATTGAGCTTTTATGAAACCTACTACTCCCCCAACAACGCCATTCTGGTCGTCTCGGGTGACGTGGAGCCCGAGGCGGTTCGCGCGCTGGCCGAAAAATACTATGGTGCCATCCCGGCCAACCCCGATTTGCCCCCGCGCCTGCGAACCCAAGAGCCGCCGCAAACCGCAGCACGGCGTCTGACCTTTTACGACGCACGTGTCGCCCAGCCCTATGTCACACGGTCCTACCTCGCGCCCGAACGCGATCCCGGCGCGCAGGAAAAGGCGGCGGCCCTGACCATCCTGTCTGAAATCCTGGGCGGCGGCACCACGTCGTTTTTGGCCGAAAAGCTGCAGTTCGACACGCAGGTCGCCACCTATACCGGTGCCTTTTATCGCGGCGCATCTTTGGATGACACGACCTTTACGCTGGTGGTCGTGCCCGCCGCCGACGTGACCTTGCAGCAGGCCGAAGATGCGATGGACGCGGCCCTTGCCAGTTTCATGCAGGACGGCGTGGACCAAGCGCAGCTTGACCGGATCAAACTGCAAACCCGCGCCGAACAGATCTATGCCCGCGATGACGCAGAAAGCGTGGCCAACCGCTATGGCCAGGCGTTGGCCATCGGGCTGACAGTGCAGGATGTGCAGGACTGGCCCAAGGTGCTGGATGCGGTGACCGCCGATGACATCATGCAGGCTGCCGCCGAAATTTTTGACCGCCGTACCTCCGTCACCGGATGGCTCATGAAAGAGGAGGCCGCGCAATGAAGGTCTTTTACGCCCTTGCCCTGACAACCCTGACATTTCTGGCAGCCCTGCCTGCCCGCGCAGAGGTGAACATCCAGTCCGTCACCAGCCCCGGCGGCATCACCGCCTGGCTGGTAGAGGAACATTCAATCCCCTTCGTGGCGCTTGAAATCCGCTTTCGCGGCGGTGCCTCGCTTGATCCTGCGGACAAACGCGGTGTCACCAACCTGATGACGGGTCTGCTGGAAGAAGGGGCCGCTGACATGGACGCCCGCGCCTTCAGCCGCGCACAGGAAGAACTGGCAACCTCCTTTGACTTTGATCTGTCGCGCGACAGCCTGTCCGTCTCCGCCCGCTTTCTGACCGAAAACCGCGCGGCCTCCGTGGCGCTGCTGCGTGCCGCCCTGCAAGAGCCGCGTTTTGACGACGCCGCGATTGAACGGGTGCGCGGGCAGGTCCTGTCCGTGATCCAGTCGGACCTGAAAGACCCCAACGACATCGCAGCCGACGCATTTGCCAAAATGGCCTACGGTGATCACCCCTATGCCTTTGCGACCAACGGCACGGCCGAGAGCGTCGCGGCATTGACCCGCGACGACCTGCTGGCAGCCCACCGCGCGGTTCTGGCACGCGACCGGATCTACGTCGGTGCCGTGGGCGACATCACCGCGCAGGAACTGGGCGCTCTGCTGGATGAGCTGTTGGGCGATCTGCCCACCACCGGTGCCCCCATGCCGCCGCGCGCAGAGGTGTCGATCCCGCCCGGCGTAACGGTCGTGGATTTCGCTACGCCGCAATCCGTGGCGCTGTTCGGCCAACCCGGCATCGCCCAAAGCGATCCTGACTTCTTTGCCGCGCTGATCCTGAACCAGATCCTGGGCGGCGGTTCTTTCGAAAGCCGCCTGATGAACGAGGTGCGCGAAAAGCGTGGCCTGACCTATGGTGTCTATTCCTACCTGATGACGCGCGATCTGGCGAATGTGTACATGGGGCAGGTCAGTTCGGCCAATGACCGTATCGCGCAGGCCATTGCGGTGATCCGCGATGAATGGGCCAAGGCCGAGGCCGAGGGCGTGACCGAACAGGAACTGCGCGACGCCAAAACCTATATCACCGGGGCCTATCCGCTGCGCTTTGACGGCAACGGCCCGATCGCGAACATCCTTGTGGGGATGCAGATGCTGGGCCTGCCCATCGACTATATCGCCACCCGCAATGACAAGGTGGAGGCGGTTACGATGGCCGACATCAAACGCGTCGCACAAGAGCTGCTTGAGCCTGAGAACCTGCATTTCGTGGTCGTGGGTCAGCCCGAGGGGCTGGAGACCACAGCCGGCAACTAAAGTGCGCTAAATGCTAATTGTAAACAATGGGTTAACGCACCACATAGGGGCTTGATTCCACACGAAAACACAGGGCTGTCCCGGCGGGGACAGCCCTGTGTCTTGTTCGGCCCCCGCGCTATGCGGCGGCCTGTTGGACGGTATCACTCGCCATAGGGCACCCAGACATTCTTGACCTCGGTTGCGGCCTGAAGAAAGGCGTGCCCCTCGCCTGGCGCACCCATCCAGTCACGGGCATGACCATTGTTGACCCATGTCCGTTTCAGGTTTGACGCGGCACCTTTTTCGACAATGGCGCTCAGCGCTGGGGCACCAAAGCACCAGACCGCATCAACATCCAAATGCCGCGCCAAAGGATCGGCAAGATCACCTTGCGGCCCGGTCAGGATGTTCACCACACCGGCTGGCACATCAGAGGTTTCAAGGACCTGAATGAAATCGGTCGCCGCCAGCGGAAAGGGTTCGGATGCGCATAGGATCACCCGGTTGCCCATGGCAATCGCGGGGGCCATGCAGGAAATCAGGCCCAGCAGCGGGGCCTCGGCGGGGCAGAGCGCGCCGATCACACCCACCGGTTCCTTCATCGCGATGGCCACACCCCGGATCGGCACGCCGTGCACCTGCCCGTCGTATTTGTCGGCCCAGGCCGCATAGGTGAACAGACGCCGGACACAGGCCGCGACCTCTTTTTCACCACCCTTGCCGCCCTGCAGGGCATCCAGCCGATGGGCGAATTCATCCCGCCGCGCATCGAGGTTTTCAGCGATGTAATACAGGATCTGCGCCCGCAGATGCCCCGTGGTGCCCGACCAGCCCTTGGCCGCCTGCGCGGCCTCTACGGCATTGCGCACATCCTTGCGGCCCGCGACGCTGGCATGGCCCAGCAAATGGGTGGATTTCCCCCAGACAGGTACCGAATAGCCGCCATCGGGCCGCGCCTGTTTGCCCCCGATATACAGCTTTGCGGTCCGGTCGATGCCGTCCACGGGGCCACGGCCATTGCCCTCAAAGGGGCTGATCTCTTTTAACGGCTTCAGGGAACCTTTGGGTTTGGTATAGGCGGTCAGCCCCTCCCAGCCCCCCTCGCGGCCAAAGCCGCTTTCGCGGACCCCGCCAAAACCTGCGGCGGCATCCAGCATATTGGTGCCATTGACCCAGACCACGCCGGCGGCCAGCTTGGGGGCCATGTCTAACGCCAGGTTGATGTTCTCGGACCAGACCGACGCGGCCAGACCGTAGCGGGTGTTATTGGCCAGCTGCACGGCCTCTTGCGGGGTGCGAAAGGTGGTTGAGACAAGGACCGGGCCAAATATCTCTTCCTGCATCAAGGTATCTGCGGGGTTCAGCCCGGTGATCAGCGTGGGCGGATAGAAATTGCCGCCCTCAGGCAGTGCCGTTGCGGCCACATGGGTTTCCCCGGCGGTGTTGCGGGCCACCATGTCGGACACGGTCTGCAATTGCACGGGATCAACCAGGGTGCCCAAATCCACGCTCTTGTCCAGCGGGTTGCCCATGCGCAACTTGTCCATCCGCGCGCGCAGCTTGGCATAAAACATATCCGCGACGGGTTCATGCACCAGCAGACGCGACCCTGCACAGCAGACCTGACCCTGATTGAACCAGATGGCATCGACCAACCCTTCGACGGCTGAATCCAGATCGGCGTCATCGAAAACGATATAGGCGGATTTGCCGCCCAGTTCGAGGCTGAGCGCCTTGCCTGATCCTGCGGTTGCCGCGCGAATCTGGCGGCCCACGGCGGTCGATCCGGTAAAGGCGATCTTGTCCACATCGGCGGCCACGATCATTTCACCGACCGCACCGTCACCGGTGACAATGTTCACCACGCCCTTGGGCACGCCCGCCTGCTGGCAGATATCGGCAAACAACAGCGCTGTAAGCGATGTATATTCCGCAGGTTTCAGCACCACGGTATTGCCCATCGCCAGCGCTGGCGCGACCTTCCATGCCAGCATCAGCAGGGGAAAGTTCCACGGAATGATCTGGCCGCAGACCCCCAGCGCCTCGGCACCGGGCAATTCGGTTTCCATCAGCTGGGCCATGCCAGCGTGGTAATAGAAATGCCGCTGCGCCAGAGGCACGTCAATGTCGCGCGCCTCGCGGATGGGTTTGCCGTTGTCCAGCACTTCCAGCACCGCAAAGAGGCGGGCGTGTTTCTGCAACAGCCGCGCGATCGCATAGAGCACCCTGGCACGCCCGTGACCTCCCAGCTTTTGCCAGCCGGGCTGTGCCTTGCGGGCCGCGCTGACGGCGTTGTCCACATCGGCCTGGCTGGCCTGACTGAGGCTGGCCAGCACCTCGCCCGTGGCCGGGTTCTTGCTGTCGAAACCGTCGGTGGGCGCGGTAAAGCTGCCGTTGATGAACTGGCCAAAGCGGCCGCCCTGATCGACGATCCATGCCAGCGCCTCTGCGGCGGATTCAGGGGCCGTGCCATAGTCCATCGTCTCGAAAATATCCGCCACGCTCATTGCTCTACCTCATTCGAAAGTCGGGGTCCGCTTGCATTAGCTTGTCGCATGGCGATAGCCTGCGGAATAATTGCCGGTCACATGATGCTCCAGTTGCCGCTCTATGTCATTGAGCAGCGATGACGCGCCAAAGCGGAACAGGTCAGGGCGCAGCCAGCGGTCGCCCAACTCTTCCTTGATCAGCGACAGATAGGTCACGGCGTCCTTGGCCTTGGAAATGCCGCCAGCGGGTTTATAGCCCACGCGGATGCCGGTGCGGTCGTAATAGTCGCGGATGGCGCGGATCATCACCAGGGATACCGGCAGCGTGGCATTCACGCTTTCCTTGCCGGTAGAGGTCTTGATGAAATCGGCACCCGCCATCATGCAGACCAGCGATGCCCGCGCCACGTTGCGCAGCGATCCCAGCTCACCGGTTGCCAGGATGGCCTTGACATGCGCCTCGCCACAGGCGGCGCGAAAGGCCTGCATTTCGGCGTAGAGGGCCTGCCAATCGCCCGACAGCACATGGCGGCGCGAAATCACGATGTCGATCTCGCGCGCGTCGGCGGCGACGCTCATTTCTATTTCCTTGATGCGCAGCGCCAGTGGCGACAGCCCCGCGGGGAAACCCGTGGACACCGCAGCGACGGGAATATTTGTGCCCGCAAGGGCGGCAAGCGCAGGCGCGATCATCTCATGGTAGACACAAACCGCCCCGGTGGTGATCGGACCCATCCCCAGCGCGTCCAGCAGCGCGGGGGCCACGGGCTGGCGGGCCTTGGCACACAGCCGTTCCACCCGCCGCGCTGTATCGTCACCCGACAGCGTCGTCAGATCAATGCAGGTGATGGCCCGCAGCAGCCATGCCGCCTGATGCGCCTTTTTCACGGACCGCCGGGTGCCGATGGTCGCGGCACGCCGCTCTATCGCAGAGGTGTTCGCCTGTGCATTCAGCACCCAGTTCAGATCCAGCGGCATGCCGGGATTGCGGGGCTCTGTCACCTGGGGCAGATGGGGTGTCGCGGTGGCATGCAGGCTTTGGGTTGGGGTAGTGGCCATGGGCGTCTCCGGTCCATTCAGAGATGCAAGGTGCCATGGGCACGCCCGCTTTGGCAAGCAGGGCTGACGCGAGGTCCTGTGCCGGGGACCTGACCCTAGCTGCCGCGATAGGTGGAATAGCCGAAAGGCGACAGCAGCAAGGGCACGTGATAATGGGCATCCGGGTCAGAGATACCAAAGCGGATCGGGATCTGGTCAAGAAACCGAGGCGCTTCTGGCGGGGTGCCGGTGGCGTCCAGATAGGCACCGGTTTCAAACAGCAGCTCATAGGTGCCGGTGGCAAAGCCATCTGCGGGCAGGATCGGGCTGTCGGTGCGTCCGTCGGCATTGGTGACCATCTGTGCCAGTTGGTGTCGCGCCGCACCATCCAGCCGAAACAGCGTGATGCGCAGGCCCGCAGCAGGCAATCCGCGCGCGGTATCCAGAACATGTGTGGTCAGATATCCGTCAGCCATCATTCAGTCCTTTTCAGCGGCAGGGTCAAAGTCGCTCCATTTGCCCGCTTTATCGCCCGACAGACAAGACGAAATGCGGGAAATCGAATCAATTCGGCTCCGATTCGATTTTTTTCACAAACCGATTCGTTTTTGCTTTGACGAAGCGAATCATCCTTTGCATATATGGACGCTAATCTAGTAGTTGTGTGGCCTGCCAGCCACGCAAGCAAGATCAAGTACAGAGCAAGAAAAAGTATAGAGTCTGGGGGCAATATGCGAATGGGGGCCGCACAAGCTGCGATGGTGCTACTTCTGGTGGCAACAGCAAGCAGTGCGCAAGAAGATCTGACGCAGGCAAAGGCGTCTTTCATTTTCAATGGCGAGCGTATCAAGATCAGCCGCGACAATCCGCAGGCGGCGCAATTTGTGCTGGCGTTTGCCGGGTCGGCCGGCAGCTGTGGCGCGCCCTGTATCGCGCCGCTGAACGTGGCCCCCGGCGTTCGGACATTGGACGAAATCGAAGTGCTGAATTTTCTGGTCAGCGAAGTGGCCGGCAATAGGGGCCTGATGGTAGATGCGCGCCTGCCCCAGGACCGCGCGCTGGGATATATTCCCGGCAGTGTCAGCCTGCCCTATAGCACGATGGACCCTGAAAACGATTTCAAGGATGACATCCTGCGGGCGCTGGGCGCGCGTGAATTCGAAGGCGTGTTCAATTTTGCCGATGCCCGCCAGCTGCTGGTCTATGACAAGGGACCGGGCAGCAATGATGCGGGCGTGCTGGTCTCTGCCTTGCTGGCCGCAGGCTATCCGCCGGAAATGATCCGCTATTACCGGGGTGGCATGCAGGTTTGGTCGGTTCTGGGCTTTAGCATCGAGGCGGGCCAGTCATGAACAAATATACCATGCCGGATCCGGTACAGCCAACCGTGACCTTTGACAGCTATGTCATCCCTGGCAGCGTGCAGGCCCATGCAGGCCCCAAGGGCGACAGGCATCTGAACGGCACGATCATTGCGGTGTCGGTGATTGCAGTTCTGACCTTTCTTTTGGGTGTCATGGTGACATTGCAATTCATGGGCCCCCGGCAGGTGATCGTGACAGCGCAGGTGCCCGAACCTGTCCTGATGCCCGATCAGCAGGATGTCACAGAGGATACGGTCACGCGCGCGCAGGGCACCGACCTGTTGGCCCCCGCAATGCCTGTTGTCGCAATGCCCGGCCCCGCAATGCCTGTCGTCGAAATGCCTGTCGTCGCGAAACCGGAACCCGCCTTGGAACAGGCGGTTCTACAGGGGCTGCAACCCAAACGCACCGTTGGCACGCTGACTGAACAAGAGCAGGTGGAAAAAGCCCGCGAGGCCCTGTCGATCATCAGCCGCAACAAGATGCGGATGCTGCGCGAGGGGGTGCTGGCCGGGGTCTATACGGTCAAGGCCAAACAGGATGGTGACACGAAACGTCTGGTGCTGGAAACCGTCAACGCCGAGATGACACGCGAATCCACCGGCAACCTGCTGTTGGAAGCGGCAGAACGCGGCGACATCGACATTCCCGCCTCGCTCAACACTGCCGATGGTGAAATTGATCTGGACACGCTGCTGTTCAACCTGATCCAGACCTCTCTGGCCACCGATGGCACGCCCGAGGGCGAAGAGGCCGCGCGCGAAATGAGCCGCCGCGCCTTTGCCGCATCCAGCGCCAAGACCATCGACGTCAAGGGCGCGCGCGTCTACGTCGTCGAGGCAGGCGATAGCCTTGCCTATATTTCACTACAGTTTTACGGCCGCCCCTACGAATATGAGCGGATCTTTCAGGCAAACCGGGACGTGCTCAGCTCTCCCGATCTGATACGGACAGGCCAGCGGCTAATAATACCAGGATAACAATAAACACAGTCGCAGTAGCTTGTCCGACAACGGGCCGCCCTTGATTGGCGGCCCGTTGGCTTTTTGGGGCAGGGGTTGGAAGGATTGGAAAATGCCCTGCGCCCGGCACAACTGGAATTGCGCAGCCCCGCAGATCTGTGCAACCTTGGCCTTGCCTCAGTCAGGACATTCCAATGAACAGATATCCCAGAAATTTCCGCGGTTATGGGGCGGATGCCCCCGATGCCGCCTGGCCAGATGGTGCCCGCATCGCGGTGCAGTTTGTGGTGAATTACGAAGAGGGCGGTGAAAACTGCCTGCTGCACGGGGATGCGGCATCAGAGGCCTTCTTGTCAGAGATCGTTGGTGCGCAGCCCTGGCCCGGACAGCGGCATTGGAACATGGAATCCATCTATGATTACGGGGCCCGCGCGGGCTTTTGGCGGCTGCACCGCCTGTTTACCGGCGCGCAGATCCCGGTCACGGTCTACGGCGTGGCCTCTGCGCTGGCGCGCGCGCCCGAACAGGTCGAGGCGATGCAGCAGGCCGGTTGGGAAATCGCCAGCCACGGACTGAAATGGATCGACTACAAGGACCACAGCGCCGAGGCAGAGAATGCCGATATGCTGGAGGCCATCCGCCTGCATACCGAAGTGACCGGCGCACAGCCCAGAGGCTGGTACTGCGGGCGCACCTCGGTCAACACGGTGGCACTTGCCGCGGCATCGGGGGTGTTTGACTATGTCTCTGACACCTATGACGATGATCTGCCCTATTGGATGGATGTCGGTGACCGCGAACAGCTGATCATCCCCTATACGCTGGATTGCAACGACATGCGCTTTGCCACAGCGCAGGGGTTCAATTCGGGCGATCAGTTCTTTGCCTATCTGCGCGACACCTTTGACGCGCTTTATGCCGAAGGCACCGCAGGCGCGGCCAAGATGATGTCGGTGGGCCTGCATTGCCGCCTGGTGGGCAGGCCCGGCAGGGTGCAGGCCTTGCAACGCTTTATTGAGTATATCAAGGGTTTCGAAGGCGTCTGGACCCCGCGCCGCATCGAGATTGCCGAGCATTGGCACCGGGTACATCCCGCACCACCACGTGGCCAACGGCCCAGCCGTATGGACAAGGCCGCCTTTGTCGAGGCCTTTGGCGGGATTTTCGAACATTCGCCCTGGATCGCCGAACGGGCCTTTGATCTGGAACTGGGCCCTGCCCATGACAGTGCGGCGGGGCTGCACAATGCGCTGGCGCGGATGTTCCGATCCGCCGCGCATGCCGAAAAGCTGGCAGTGCTGAACGCCCATCCCGATCTGGCGGGCAAGCTGGCGGCGGCCAAAAGCCTGACCGCCGACAGCACCGCAGAACAGGCCAGCGCCGGTCTGGATGCGCTGACCGACGCAGAGCGCGCGCAGTTTACGCAATTGAACAGCGACTATGTCGCCAAACACGGCTTCCCTTTCATCATCGCGGTCAAGGACCACGATAAGGCCGGGATCCTGCGGGCATTCGAGACCCGCATCGCCAATGATACCGAAACCGAATTCGCCACTGCCTGCCGACAGGTGGAGCGGATTGCCCGGCTACGTCTGGAGGACAAACTATGACCTATGCTTTCCCCCCCGGCGGCCTGCCGGACCAATCCGTATCCCCCGAGGGCACGGCCGTTTTCACCCCCGCCTACGCGGTGATCCCCGCCGTCACCCAGCGCGACATCGTCACCAGCCTGCTGCCCGGCTGGACCGGCATGCGCATGTGGGTGCTGGCGCGCCCGATGAGCGGCTTTGCCGAAACCTTTTCGCAATATGCGGTGGAACTGGCCCCCTCGGGCGGATCAGCCGCCCCCGAGGTCGACCCCGAGGCGCAATCGGTGATCTTTGTGGCAGCAGGTCAGATCACCCTGAACATTGACGGCACCAAACATCGGCTGCAAGCGGGCGGCTATGCCTATATCCCGCCAGAGGCGGTCTGGACGATCTGGAACGACTCTGATGCAAAAGCACAGTTTCACTGGATCAGAAAACGCTACACCATGGCCGAAGGTATTGACCTGCCGACGGCTTTTGTAACGTCGGATCAGGCGGTGGCACCGATTGTCATGCCCGATTGCGATGGGGTCTGGGCGACCACCCGCTTTGTCGAACCCAGCGATCTGCGCCATGACATGCATGTCAACATCGTTACATTCCAACCGGGCGGGCGCATTCCCTTTGCCGAAACCCATGTGATGGAACATGGGCTGTATGTTTTGCAGGGCACGGCAGATTATCTGCTGAACAAGGATTGGGTGCCGGTCGGTCCCAGTGACTTCATGTGGCTGCGTGCCTTTTGCCCGCAGGCCTGTATCGCCACCGGAGACGAGCCGTTTCGCTATCTGCTGTACAAAGACGTCAACCGGCACATGCCCCTATGAGCCGCGACATCATTGCCCAGCCCCTGACCGCAGAGGCCTTTGCCCCCTTTGGCGACATTCTGGACGCCAGCGGCACCCCGGACAAGATCATCAACGCGGGCCTGTGCGGGCGTCACCATGATCTGGCACAGCTGGATTTCGGGCCGCAGGGCCGCGCCGGCATCAGTATTTTCAACGCCGAGCCGCGCAGCCTGCCCTATGAGCTGACCCTGCTGGAGCGGCACCCCGAAGGTTCCCAGGCCTTTTTGCCGCTGACATCGCATCCTTTTCTGGTGATCGTCGCCCCCGATGCCGGCGACCGGCCCGGCAGGCCGCTGGCCTTTATCACGGCACCGCATCAGGGCATCAACCTGCACCGTGGCACCTGGCATGGCGTGCTGACGCCGCTGGCCACACCGGGGCTTTTTGCGGTGGTGGACCGCATCGGTGACACGCAAAACCTTGACGAATGCCCGCTGGAGGCACCCTATACCATCAAGGCCCGGCCGTAATAACAGGGCTATTCAGCGACAAAACGATCCAACCAACAAGGGACAGAACATGACAGTTTCCTCACTCGGGACGGCACAACAGCTGCGCGACCCCGATTACACCCCGCCGCTGGCACAGGCGATACCGCTGGGTATCCAGCATGTGCTGGCGATGTTTGTCAGCAACGTCACCCCCGCGATCATCGTGGCAGGGGCTGCAGGCTTTGGCTTTGGGTCCAATTCGCCGGATTTCCCCGAACTGCTCTATCTGATCCAGATGTCGATGCTCTTTGCCGGGGTGGCCACCTTGTTCCAGACGATCACGCTGGGTCCGGTGGGCGCGGGGCTGCCGATTGTGCAGGGCACCTCCTTTGCATTTATCCCGATCATGATCCCGCTGGTTGCGGGCAAGGGCGTTGACGGACTGGCCGCCCTTTTCGGCGGCATCGTCGTGGGCGGGCTGTTTCATGCCTGCCTGGGTCTGTTCATCGGCAAGATCCGCTTTGCCCTGCCGCCCCTGGTCACGGGGCTGGTGGTCACGATGATTGGCCTGGCACTGGTTAAGGTCGGCATCCAATATGCCGCAGGCGGCGTGCCTGCCATCGGAACCCCCGAATACGGCAGCCTGCTGAACTGGTCTGCGGCCCTGGTGGTCATCCTCGTTACCCTAGCGCTCAAATTCTTCACCAAAGGCATGCTGTCGATCTCTGCCGTGCTGATCGGCCTCATCGTCGGCTATTTCTATGCGGTTGCCGTGGGCATGCTGTCCTTTGGCGGTGATCGCGGCGTGATCGCCAGCTTCAACAACGCGGCATGGCTGTCCTTGCCCAATCCTTTCAAATACGGGATTGAATTCTCTGCTGCCGCCATCATCGGCTTTTGCCTGATGGCCTTCATCTCGGCGATTGAAACCGTGGGCGATGTCAGCGGCATCACCAAGGGCGGTGCGGGCCGCGAGGCCACGGACAAGGAAATCGCCGGTGCCACCTATGCAGACGGCCTGGGCACGGCGGTCGCCGGCGTCTTTGGCGGCCTGCCCAACACATCGTTCAGCCAGAACGTGGGCCTGATCGCCATGACCGGCGTGATGAGCCGCCACGTGGTGACCTGCGGCGCGATCTTCCTGATCATCTGCGGCTTGGTCCCCAAGGTGGGCGGCATCATCCGCACCGTCCCCATCGAGGTACTGGGCGGCGGTGTGATCGTGATGTTCGGCATGGTGGTGGCGGCCGGTATCTCGATGCTGTCTGACGTGGATTGGAACCGGCGCAACATGGTGATCTTTGCCATCTCGCTGTCCATCGGTCTGGGCCTGCAACTGGAACCCGGCGCGGTCCAGCACCTGCCCGATACCCTGCGCATCCTGATGACCAGCGGCCTGCTGCCCGCAGCCCTGCTCGCCATTGTCCTCAACCTTGTCCTGCCCCAAGAGCTGGCCGAGGAAGCCACCGAAGAAGTCTCGGGCGGCATGAAAGGCAATGCCAAGGGCAGCCTGCCCAAGTAAACCCAGAAGGGGGGCCGTGACCACCACGGCCCCCTCCTCTTTTTGGCCTTAAATACCTTAGAACTGCCGCTGCCCCAAAGGCGACCTATCGGAAAGAACACCCATGTACGACCTAGCCGCCATTTCCTCCTGGATCGAATTTGCCGTCCGCTGGACCCATGTGATCGTGGGCATCGCCTGGATCGGCTCTTCCTTTTACTTCATCGCCCTTGATCTGGGCCTGCACAGGGACCGCAACCTGGCCAGTGGTGCGGACGGCGAGGAATGGCAGGTCCATGGCGGCGGGTTTTACCATATCCAGAAATACCTGGTGGCACCGGCGCAGATGCCCGGTGATCTGGTCTGGTTCAAATGGGAAAGCTACTCAACCTGGCTCAGCGGTTTTGCCCTGCTGATCCTGGTCTATTACTTCGGGGCAGAGTTCTATCTGATTGATCCGGCTGTGGCGGATCTGACCACCTTTCAGGCGATCCTGATTTCGCTGGGCTCGCTGGCCTTTGGCTGGGTAGCCTATGACCAGATCTGCAAAAGCAGGTTTGGTGAAGACAATACGCGGCTGATGCTGTTGCTTTACGTGATCCTTGTGGGGATGGCCTATTTTTATACGTCGGTCTTTTCGGGCCGCGCGGCGCTGCTGCATCTGGGGGCGTTCACGGCCACGATCATGTCGGGCAATGTGTTCTTCACCATTATGCCCAACCAGCGCATTGTGGTGGCCGATCTGCAGGCGGGGCGCACGCCGGATGCCAAATACGGCAAGATCGCCAAACAGCGCAGCACCCATAACAACTACCTGACGCTGCCGGTGATTTTCCTGATGCTGTCGAACCACTATCCACTGGCCTTCGCGTCAGAGGCAAACTGGATCATTGCATCGCTGATTTTCCTGATGGGCGTCACGATCCGGCATTACTTCAACTCGGTTCATGCGCGCAGGGGCAATCCGATCTGGACCTGGCTGGCCACGGCGCTGATTTTCATCGTGGTGATGTGGCTGTCCACCGCCCCGATGTTCCGCAGCCCCGAACCGGTTGAGGCGCAGGGGGCGGCGGTGAAGTTTGCTGAGGCCGAAGGTTTCGAGCAGGTCAAGAACATCGTCACCGGCCGCTGCAGCATGTGCCACGCGGCCGAGCCCGCCTGGGAAGGCATGCATTGGCCCCCAAAGGGCCTGCGTCTGGAGACAGAGCACCAGATCACCAACGCCGCCAAACAGATCTATTTGCAAGCGGGGCTGACCCATGCGATGCCGCCCGCCAACCTCAGCTATATGCAAGAGCGCGAGCGCGCGTTGATCGTGGCATGGTACCGCGAGGCGACCTCCAACTAGAAAAAGGGGGGGTGGACGGGGCGTCCACCTTACCGGATACGCGCGCGCCGCTAGGCTGCGCTCTTGCGCCATGCGGCCTTCGAATCGGGTTCAGTCTGACGTGATCTCATGCTAGGTATAGCGTCATGGCTGATAAACACCCCAACATAGGCGAAGCTGCGCGCCCCCAGACGCCGGTCATCCGACAACTGGATGACGCCGCGATCAACCGTATCGCGGCGGGTGAAGTGGTGGAGCGTCCGGCCTCGGCGGTCAAGGAGCTGGTCGAGAATGCGATCGATGCGGGGGCCACGCGGATCACGGTGGACTATAGCGATGGTGGCAAGACGCTGATCCGTGTCACGGATGACGGCTGCGGCATCGCGCCGGATGATCTGACCCTCGCGCTGTCGCGCCATGCGACCTCCAAGATTGACGGCAGTGACCTGCTCAACATCCACACCTTTGGCTTTCGCGGCGAGGCGCTGCCTTCGCTGGGGGCGGTTGGCCGTTTGACCATCACCAGCCGGATGGCGGGGATGGAGGGGGCCGAGGTCACGGTCAACGGCGGCCGGATGGAGCAGGTGCGCCCCGCTGCCCTGAACGGCGGCACGGTGGTTACCCTGCGGGATCTGTTCTTTGCCACGCCTGCGCGGCTCAAGTTTCTGCGCACCGACCGCGCAGAGGCACAGGCCATTGCGGATGTGGTCAAACGACTGGCCATGGCAGAGCCCTTTGTCCAATTCACCCTGCGCGATGTGTCGGGTGAGGGAACGGGCCGTGATGTGTTTCGCGTCGGCGCAGAACAGGGGGATCTGTTTGATGCCCTGCGCGGGCGGCTGTCGCAGGTGCTGGGGCGTGAATTTGCCGATAACGCCCTGCCGATTGATGCGCAGCGCGAGGGGCTGCACCTGACGGGTTTTGCCGCGCTGCCGACCTATTCGCGCGGCTCTGCGGTGACACAATATCTGTTCGTGAACGGCCGGCCCGTGCGCGACAAATTGTTGGTGGGGGCCCTGCGCGGGGCCTATTATGATTTTCTGAGCCGTGACCGCCATCCGGCGGCGGCATTGTTTCTGGACTGTGACCCGTCGCTGGTCGATGTAAACGTCCACCCCGCCAAATCCGAGGTCCGGTTTCGCGATCCCGGGTTGGCGCGCGGCCTGATCGTTTCGGCCCTGCGCCATGCGCTTGCCGAGGCGGGACATCGCGCCTCTACCACCGTGGCCAGTGCCACCTTGGGCGCGATGACGCCAGAGCCTGTGGGGGGCGCGCGGGTCTACCAGATGGACCGCCCGTCGCAGGGCGCACGCGCTGCCGCCTACCAGGGCCAAGCGCCCGGCTTTGCCGAGATGGCGGGCACCTGGGGGCGGGTGGAAACCCCGGCAGAGGACGCGCCGCAAGAGGCAGAAGGTGCGGCGACACCGGATTATCCGCTGGGCACCGCACGCGGTCAGGTGCATGAAAACTACATCATCGCCCAGACCGCGACGGGGATGGTCATTGTCGATCAACATGCCGCCCACGAACGGCTGGTCTATGAAAAGCTCAAACGCCAGATGGCTGAGAATGGCGTCGCCGCGCAAGCCCTGTTGATCCCCGAAATCGTGGAACTGTCGGCAGGTGATTGCGCCTTGCTGCTGGATATGTCGGTTGAGATGTACCGCTTTGGTCTGGGCATCGAACCCTTTGGCGGCAGCGCCATTGCGGTGCGCGAAACCCCTGCCATTCTGGGCGAGGTCAACGCCCGCGCGCTGGTGCTGGATATTCTGGACGAACTGTCGGATCAGAACGACAGCAATCTGTTGCAGGCCAAGATCGAAGCGATCCTGAGCCGGATTGCCTGTCACGGCTCGATCCGGTCGGGACGGCGGATGCGGGGCGAAGAAATGAACGCCCTGCTGCGCGAGATGGAGGCCACGCCCCATTCGGGCCAGTGCAACCACGGACGTCCCACCTATGTTGAACTTAAACTGGCCGATATTGAACGGCTCTTTGGACGCACATGATTGAAATCGCAGGCCAGACCTATCTTTTTGACGACCCTGTCGTGATTACCGCGCTGATCGGTGCGGCGGTTGTGCTGTTGATCCTTGCGCTGCTGATCATCGCCATCCGCGCGGCGGGCAGATCGGCCCGGATGGCCGCCCCCCTGGCCCAGCATATGCAGATCCTGGGCGGTCACGTTCAGCAATTGGGCGCAGGCCAAGAGCAGCTGCGCGGTGGGTTGCAGATGGTGTCCGACACCCAGGCCAATGCGCAGGCGCAGCTGATCCAGAGCATGGAAGCACGGTTGCAGGCCGTACAGCAGAACATGCAGGACCGGCTGGCGGACAATGCCACCCGTTCGGCCCGATCACTGAGCGAGATGCAGGAGCGGATGAACCAGACCCTGCACGGATCGTCCAAACAGACCACCAACAGCCTGACGCAGCTGCAAGAGCGGCTGGCGGCGATTGACAAGGCACAGGACAATATCACCAAATTGTCTGGCGATGTCCTGAGCCTGCAGGACATCCTGAGCAACAAGCAGACGCGCGGCAGCTTTGGTGAAATCCAGCTGCATGACATCGTCTCCAAGGCGCTGCCGGCCAATGCCTATTCGCTGCAATCCACGCTGTCCAACGGCAAGCGGCCCGATTGCCTGATCCATCTGCCCAACCCCCCCGGCCCCATCGTGATCGACAGTAAATTCCCGCTTGAGGCCTATGAGGCGCTGCGCCGGGCCGAAACCGATCACCAGCTCAAGGAGGCCGCCCGCGCCATGCGTCTGGCGGTCAGGGCGCATATCGATGCGATTTCGTCCAAATATATTCTGGATGGCGAGACGGCGGATGGGGCGCTGATGTTCCTGCCCTCAGAGGCGGTCTATGCGGAGTTGCACGCCAATTTCGGCGATGTGACACGCTATGGTTTTGAAAAGCGGGTCTGGATCGTATCGCCCACGACCTGCATGGCGACGCTGAACACCATGCGCGCGATCCTCAAGGACGCGCAGATGCGTGAACAGGCGGGGGCCATCCGCAAGGAACTGGGCTTGTTGCATTCGGATGTGGAACGGCTGGTGACACGGGTTGGCAATCTGGACCGTCATTTCGGGCAGGCCCGTAAAGATGTGGAAGAGATCCTGATCAGTTCAGAGAAGGCGGCGAAACGCGCAGGCCGCCTGCATGACTTTGATTTTGAGGAGCTGGCAGCAGATCCCGTGGTCAGCACGGTTGTGCCGCTGACCAAATCAGACGCCTGAACCTGAATGTTTCCAGTCGCTTGGGCCGTTTCGTGCGTAAATTGGCCCGGCTCACAATTATTTGCAACTTTTCAGTTCTCGCCGCGTGGTTTATTCGCGCTAGGTCCACCACGTGTAAGTCTGAACAGGAAAACCCGACCCCATGCCATTTGAAGAACCGACCCTCGCCCCGTCTGGCAGCCAGACCCGACGCAAGATTGCCGTGATCGGCGCAGGTATCACCGGCATGGGTGCCGCACACCGGCTGGCCGACCGGCATCAGGTGGCCCTGTTTGAGGCAGGGCACCGTCTGGGCGGGCATGCGCGCACGATCATCGCGGGCAAGAACGGCGATCAGCCGGTGGACACCGGATTTATCGTGTTCAACTACGCCAATTATCCGCATCTGGCGGCCCTGTTCAAAGAGCTGGATGTGCCTGTGGTCAAATCCAACATGAGCTTTGGGGCGTCGATTGACGGGGGCCGGTTCGAATATGCGCTGACCAGTCTGGACGCGGTCTTTGCCCAGCGTCGCAATGCGCTTAATCCTAAATTCCTGCGGATGATCCGCGACATCGTCAAGTTCAACAACAAGGCTGTTGATCTGGCCAAGGACAGATCACTGACCATCGCGGAATTTCTGGAGGTGCTGGGGACGGGCAGCTATTTTCGGGATTATTACCTGTCGCCGCTGTCGGGTGCTATCTGGTCCACGCCCACGGAAAAGATCATGGATTTCCCCGCCTATGCGATGATCAACTTTTTCGAGAACCACGCGCTGCTGGGCTATTCCGGACAGCATCAGTGGTACACTGTGCAGGGTGGTTCGCAATCCTATGTGACACGGCTGGAGGCGGCGATGCGGCGCAAGGGCGTTGATATTCGTCTCAACGCCGCCGTGCAGGGCGTGCGCCGCCTGGAACAGGGCGCAGAGGTCAAGACCGTGAGCGGCGAATGGGAACATTTCGACGAGGTGATCTTTGCCACCCATTCCGATGACACGCTGGCGATCCTGATGGACGCGGATGCGACCGAGCAAAAGGCGCTGGGCGCGGTCAAATACCAGCCCAATGACATCACGCTGCATGCCGATACCTCGATCATGCCCAAGCGGCGCAAGACCTGGGCCTCTTGGGTCTATACCGAAGACCGCAATGCGATGTCGGACCGGATCGACCTGACCTATTGGATGAACTCTCTGCAGCCCATCCCGATGGATGATCTGCATTTCGTGACCCTGAACACCAAACGCACCATCCGCGAGGACCTGATCTATGATCAGGTGACGCTGCGCCATCCGGTCTATGACCTGGGCGCGCTGGCGGCCCAAGAGGAAATTGCCGCCCATAACGGCACGCGCAACACCTGGTTTTGTGGCGCATGGATGCGCAATGGTTTCCACGAGGACGGGCTGGCCACGGCGATGGAAGTGGTCGACCAGATCGAGGCGTCCGCGGATATGGCGATGGCAGCGGAGTGATGTCGCGCGTCGATCATATTGCGGGGCACACCTTTCATGGGCGCAAGGGCGCTGTTGAAAACGCCTTTCGCTATTCGATCGACTATGTGTTGTGTGATGCGGAGGCTGACGTGCAGACCCCGCGCCTGTTCGGGCGTAACCGCGCGGGCCTCACGTCCTTGCAAGACAGTGATCATGGCGGCGCGCCAAAGCAGGGTAGGGGTGCGGCATGGGTGCGCGATGTGCTGGCCGCCCACGGTATCGCAGGCGTGCGCAAGATCGAGCTTCTGGCGCAGCCAAGGGTGTTGGGGCATGTATTCAACCCGGTCAGTTTTTGGCTCTGCCGGGACGGACAGGGTGCGTTGATTACGGTGATTGCCGAGGTGTCCAATACCTATGGCGACCGGCATTGCTATCTGTGCCACCATGACGATTTGCGCCCGATCACGCCGCAGGACCATCTGGGCGCGACCAAGATTTTCCATGTCTCGCCATTTCAGCCGGTCGAGGGGAGCTATACCTTTCGCTTTGATATCACGCAGACGCGCGTGGGTGTCTGGATTGACTATAGTGCGGGCAATGGCGGGCTGATTGCCACGCTGACGGGCAAGCGCAAGCCGCTGAGCAATGCAGCCATCCTGCGCGCCATGCTGCGCCGCCCCTTTGGCGCGCGGCGGGTTCTGGCACTGATCCACTGGCAGGCGCTGAAACTGTGGTGGAAAGGTGCGCCATTCCGCAACCGCCCAGAGCCCCCCAAACAAGAAGTCACCCGATGACGTCCATCCGGGCGCAGCGATTGCCGTCATATGCATTGTTCGCGGCCCTTTTGTCGGCGGCGGGCCTGCCGATCTATATTCATGCGCCCAAATTCTTTGTGGATGAATATGGGGTCTCTTTGGCCGCATTAGGGTCTGTTTTATTCGGGCTGCGCCTGTTGGATGTGGTCCAAGACCCGCTGCTGGGGCGGCTGTCGGAACGGTTGCGGCACCGGCGCGGGTTGGCGGTGGCGATGGGCGCGGCGGTGATGGCGCTGGCGATGATCGGGCTGTTTGCCGTGGCACCACCCGTGCAGCCGTTGATCTGGTTCGGGGCGATGCTGACGCTGGTGTTCTCTGGCTTCAGCTTTCTGACCATCTGTTTTTATGCCCAAGGGGTGGCCAAGGCCGACAGCCTGCCGGGCAGTGGCCATCTGGCGCTGGCCCGCTGGCGTGAAACCGGGGCCTTGCTAGGGGTTTGTGTGGCCTCTGTTGCCCCTGTGGCACTGGGGGCGTTCATGGGTGCGCCTTTCGCGGGATTCGCCGTGGGCTTTGCGGTGCTGGCACTGGCAGCGGTTTTGGGCATGGCGGGCGAATGGCGCGACAGCGGGCTGCCGGCCTCAACCGGGTTTGGCACGGTGTTGCGGGACCCGCTGGCACGCAAACTGCTGTTGATCGCGCTGGTCAATGCAGCACCTGTTGCGGTCAGTTCGACATTGTTCCTGTTTTACGTCGAAATTGCACTGGATGCGCCGGGCTGGGAGGGCGTATTGCTGCTGCTGTTCTTTTTGTCCGCAGCGGTGGCAGCCCCGTTTTGGGGGATGCTGGCGGAACGCTTTGGCGGCAAACCTGTGCTGCTGTCTGCGATGGTTCTGGGCATTGTCGCCTTTGGCGGCGCGTTGTTTCTGGGGACGGGGGACGCGGTTTGGTTTGCGCTGATCTGTGTAGCCTCTGGGGCGGTACTGGGTGCTGACCTGACGCTGCTGCCTGCGATGTTCGCCACGCGTATGGCAAAAATATCACCCTCTGCGGCCGAAGGGTTCGGACTATGGTCATTTGTATCCAAGTTCACATTGGCTTTGGCGGCAGTCACCCTACTTCCCCTGTTAGAGACTGCAGGGCTGAGGTCTGGATCGGCGGATAATCCGGTTCAGGCGGTCAATCTGCTCGTTATGCTTTATGCGGGCGTGCCCTGTGCATTGAAACTGATCGCAATCGCGCTGCTGAGCCGCGTCAAGGGACTGGAGGAGGGCTGATGGAAAATCTGATTTTCATATTGATCGGCATTCTGCTGGCCGTGGGCGCAATGGTCATGCGCCGCCGCTATGCCGAGTTTTATGGCCAGACCCCCGAAGATTATGAGGATGGTTTTCCCAACTTTGACCTCAAGACCCACCTGAGAGGTGACATGGTCTGCGAGGGGATGATCTTTGGCCCGATGGGGCGGATGACCAGCACCTTTACCGCCGAATTTCACATTGCATGGGATGGCGACAGGGGCGTGATGGACGAATTGTTCCACTACAACGACGGCTCAAGCCAAAAGCGCCAGTGGATCATCACCATCGGCCAGGATGGCCAGTTCCAGACCGAGGCGGAGGATGTGCCAAAGGGCGGCAAGGGCACCCAGGCGGGGCCGGCGGTTGAAATGCGCTATGCCATCCGGATGCCGGAAAGCGCGGGCAGTCATGTTCTGGATGCAGTCGACTGGATGTACCTGACGCCCAACGGGGCGATCATCAACCGCAGCCAGTTTCGGAAATTCGGATTCAAGGTGGCAGAATTGGTCGCGACCATTCGCCCAAGGGAGAGATGATGAAAGAGTGGCAGGGCAAACGGTATTGGCTGGTCGGGGCCAGCGACGGCCTGGGTGCAGCATTGGCCCAAAAGATGAGCCGTGCTGGTGCCGAAGTGATCCTGTCTGCCAGGTCAGAGGACAAGCTGAAGGCGCTGACGGCCCAAATGCCCGGCAAGGCCAGCTACCGCACCATTGATGTGTCTGACAACGACAGCGTCAAGGCCGCAGCAGCGGATGTGGGCCGCGTCGATGGCGTGGTTTTCCTGGCCGGGGTCTATTGGCCCTTCGGGGCCAAGGACTGGGATGCGGATCAGGCCAATGCCATGGCGGATATCAACTTTACCGGCCTGATGCGGGTCATGGGACAGGTGGTGCCGATGATGGTGGAACGCGATGCAGGCCATATCGTGATCACCTCAAGCCTGACGGGGTTTCGGGGGCTGCCCGGTTCCATCGGCTATACCGCGTCCAAGGCCGCGACCATGTCACTGGCCGAATGCATGTATGCCGATCTGCGCAAGACAGGCGTTCAGGTGCAGGTGGTAAACCCCGGCTTTATCAAGACGCAGCTGACCGACAAGAATGATTTCACCATGCCATTCATGATGTCGCCGGATGCAGCGGCGGCGCAGATGTTTGAACATATGAACACCGATGGGTTCAAAAAGAGCTTTCCATGGCTCTTTTCGATGGTGTTCAGGTTAAGCCAGTTCCTGCCGGATTGGCTGTATTTCCGGATCTTCAGCTAGGGTTCACAGCGCGTTTGCGTGGTCTTCGAACAATGCCTTGGCCCGCGCCCAGACCCCATTTGCATCCCCGTCCAGCGCCTTGAGCGTCTCAAGCAGCTGGCCTGCGTAATCTTCGGAGCTTTCCAAGGGAAGCATGGAGGGCAGGTTGTCGATGGCCATGACATCCAGCGCCGGTGTGTCATGGACGCGCAAGGCAGGCGCAGCCCAGGTGGTGGCGCGGTCATAGACCGGCACGGGGTTAAAGACGCTGTCAGGGTCACAGGCAATATCACCGATGACCGTCAGGGTGCGGGGGGCGGTGACGGCCTCTTTCGGGACAAACAAAGGGGTTTGTGGACCTGCCAGAATGCAGTTGAGAAAGACGTGGTGCTGCATGATTTCGGGGAATGGCCCGCCATGGGCGGTTTCGGCCATGTCCCAGGGTGTGACGGGCACGTCCATCGCGCGGCACAGATCAGCCGCCCCCGTGCCCACACGCCCCAAGGCACCGATGATCAGGGCCGTCGGGCGGGTCGTGCCCGCCGCCTGCAGTTCCGCCAACAAGGCATTCTTGAGTGCATCAGCATTCGCGTAAGGGCCGACCGGACCCGCGATGCCGCCCGATTGCTGCGCGGCCCAGCATTTCAGCGCCACGGCAGCACCGGCAAAGCCCGCCCAATAGCCAAAGGCAGCCACGCGGCGGCCGGTATCATTGGTGAGATATTCCAGATCCAGCAGGGTGCCGCCGCCTGCGCGAAACCGTTTCAGCAGGGTCCGGCCCGAGGATTGCCCCTTGAAGGCGTGACCGAACATGATGTGGGTATGGGGCAGGGGCGTGCCATCGTCTGGCAGTTCCTTGAGGCCAAAGATGATCGCATCGGCAGAGGCCGAAGGCCAGGAATGTTCCGCGACAATCGCACAGCCCGTGGCCACATAGCCGGCGGTTTCGATCACACGGCTGCCCGAGGCCTCGACCGACACGGCAAAGCCCTGATCCAGCAGGGCGCGCACCCCCGCAGGCGTGATGCCAACGCGGGTTTCATTGTCGCGCTGTTCGGCGCGGACCCAGAGATGTGGTTTGCTCATAACATGCCCTTTGCGCGGATGGCTTTGACGCTGTCGCGGGCTTCCATCCGCGCCATGAAGGCGTCGATCCTGGGGAAGTCAGCCAGCGGCACGCCGTCGCCCGCCAGCCAGTTGCAGACGATGAACAGATAGGGATCTGCGATGCTGAAACTGTCACCCATCACGAAATCCCCGCGCAGGCAGTCCGATTGCACATAAGCGGCACAGGCAGCCATGGTTTCGGGGGTCTTTTTCTTCATATCCTCGATGCTGCTGTCCTGATCGGCCCAGCGGCTGCCACGCATTTTATGGGCATGGGCCACATGCATGGTGGAGGCCAGATAATACATCACCCCGCGCAGATGTGCGGCGTCTTCGGGGTTTGTTGGCATCAGGCCCAGTTCGGGGGTAAGGGCCGCGATGTAATCCAGCAGCGCACCGGTTTCGGTCAGCGCCTGACCCTGTTCGGTAACAAGCACCGGCACACGGCCCTTGGGGTTCAGTTTCAGAAAGGCAGGTTTGGTCTGATCGGCGGTGGCAAAATCCACTTTGACCGGGGTATAGGCCAGTCCGGTCTCTTCCAATGCGATGGCCACAGCGATGGAGACGGTGCCCTTTGCGTAATGCAGGTTCAGCATGATTTTGCCTTTCAAATATGGGTTTGCGCCAATCGGCGATCTGGGGTTTCCAAATGGGGGACGGCGTTGAACAGCACCGGCGACAGATGGCCGCCGATGGGAAACAGCCGGTGCATCGAGGTATGCATGATCGCCAGCGCCATCCGCGCCATGGCGGCGATGTCCAACTGCAAGGTCTGCGCCATGGTCATAGAGATCAGACCGCCCGAGGTGACGACCAATGCCGGACCATTGCCTGCCGCAATCTCATTCATCGCGTCATCCACACGGGCGTGAAAGGCCGCCCAGGTTTCGGGCGCGCCTTCCAGTTTGCCGTCTCTCCAATAGGTAAAGACGGTGGGCAAGTGGTGGGTGAACTGGCTTTGCTCGGCGGGATGATCAATGCCGTGCTGTTCGCTGAGCAGGGTCGCAAGGTTGAAATATTCCAACTCGTTCAGGCGTGGATCGCGGATGGGTTCCATCCCGGTGTCCATGCCTTCCGCCGTCTCGATATGGCGGCGCAGGGTACCGGTATAAAGGCGGCTGTGGTGATGCGCGGTGTCGCGCAGGTAGTGGCCCAGCCAGCCTGCCTGCCTATGGCCCAGATCACTCAGCTTGTCATAGCTCAGTTCGTCTTTGGCCGTGGAATTGGCCTGACCGTGGCGGATCAAGGTGATGTGGGACATGTCGCTGCTTTCTTTGGTTGCGCCTTTGATAGGACGGCGCGGGGCGGTTGGAAAGCGGCAGGAGCGCGAAAAGTGACCCCTCAGAGGGCACAGGCGTCGCGCATCGGAAACAGGCTTGGCGCAAAATCGGGGCAGGGTGTCGGGAATGGGACTCCTGCGCAGGCTGCCCGGCGGCTATAGAATAGCCACAGACATGAGGGATGACGGCCATGGCAGAAAAGATCACATTCACGCTGGACGGTGAACAGGTTCAGGCAGATGCCGGGCTGACCATTTGGGAAGTGGCCAATGGCCGCGGCCTGATCATCCCGCATCTGTGCCACAAACCGGCCCCCGGCTATCGCCCTGACGGCAACTGCCGCGCCTGTATGGTTGAGATCGAAGGCGAGCGCACGCTGGCGGCCTCTTGTATCCGCGAACCCAGCGAAGGCATGGTGGTGACCACCAACAACGCCCGCGCAACCAGCGCCCGCAAAATGGTGATCGAACTGCTGCTGGCCGACCAGCCCGCGCAGGAGGCGGCACATGACAAATCCAGCCATATGTGGGACATGGCCGCGCTGAATGGCGTAGAGGAAAGCCGCTTTCCCAAGTTGGAAGAGGGCCATATCCCGCTGTTGGATGACAGCCATGTCGCGATGCGCGTGAACCTGGATGCCTGCATTCAATGCGGGCTGTGCGTGCGCGCCTGTCGCGAAGTGCAGGTCAATGATGTGATCGGCATGTCGGGCCGCGGCCATGACAGCTGGCCGACCTTTGATATGGCCGACCCGATGGGCGACAGCACCTGCGTGGCCTGCGGTGAATGTGTGCAGGCCTGCCCCACCGGTGCCTTGATGCCCGCCACCGTTGTGAACGAAGACCAAGTCGGCGACAGCGCCGATTTTGACCGCGAAGTCGACAGTATCTGCCCCTTCTGCGGTGTCGGCTGCCAGATTTCGCTCAAGGTCAAGGACAACAAGGTCAAATATGTCGAAGGCATCAACGGCCCCGCCAATGAGGGGCGGTTGTGCGTCAAGGGGCGCTTTGGCTTTGACTATATCCACCATGACCACCGGTTGACCAAACCGCTGATCCGCCGCGCGGATGCGCCGGCCAAGGGGTTGAACGTCGATCCGGGCAATTGGCAGGAATTTTTCCGCGAAGCGTCATGGGATGAGGCGCTGGATTTTTCGGCCAAAGGGCTGAAAGACATCGGCGGCACGGGGGTCGCGGGCTTTGGTTCGGCCAAATGCACCAACGAAGAGGCCTATCTGTTTCAAAAGATGATCCGTCAGGGCTTTGGTCATAACAACGTCGATCACTGTACGCGCCTGTGTCACGCCTCTTCGGTGGCGGCGCTGATGGAGAACGTGGGCTCTGGCGCGGTCACCGCAACCTTTAACGAGATCGAGAATGCCGATGTGGCGATTGCCATCGGCTGCAACCCGATTGAAAACCACCCCGTCGCCGCGACCTATTTCAAGCAATTCACCAAACGCGGTGGCAAGCTGATCATCATGGATCCGCGCGGGCAGGCCCTGAAACGCTATTCCAGCCATATGCTGCAGTTCCGCCCCGGCACCGATGTGTCGATGCTGAATGCGATCATGCATGTGATCGTCGAAGAGGGTCTGTACGACCAGCAATATATCGACGCCTACACCGAGAATTGGGAGGCCGAGAAAGAGCACCTCAAGGATTTCAGCCCCGAAAAGATGGCCCCAATCTGCGGCATTGACGCAGACACGCTGCGCGATGTGGCGCGCACCTTTGCCGGGGCCAGGGCGGGGATGATTTTCTGGGGCATGGGCGTCAGCCAGCATATTCACGGCACCGACAATGCGCGCTGCCTGATTTCTCTGGCGCTGATGACCGGCCAGGTGGGGCGGCCCGGTGCGGGTCTGCATCCGCTGCGCGGGCAGAACAACGTGCAAGGAGCCTCTGACGCGGGGCTGATCCCGATGTTCCTGCCGGATTATCAGTCGGTGATGGATGATGGTGTGCGATCGGCCTTTACCGATGTGTGGAAGTCTGGTGATTTCTCGGCCCAGAAGGGCCTGACCGTGACCGAGATCATGGATGCGGTACATGACGGCGATATTCGCGGCATGTATGTGCTGGGCGAAAACCCTGCGATGTCGGACCCGGATGTGGAACATGCACGCGATGCGCTGGCCAAGCTGGAGCATCTGGTGGTGCAGGATATTTTCATCACCGAAACGGCGAATTATGCGGATGTGATCCTGCCCGCCAGCGCCTTTGCCGAGAAGTCTGGGACCGTGACCAATACCAACCGCCAGGTGCAGATGGGCCGCCCTGCGGTCACCCCGCCCGGCGAGGCGAAAGAGGATTGGTGGATCGAGGTTGAGCTGGCAAAACGCCTTGGGCTTGGCTGGACCTATACCGGCCCCGCAGAGGTCTTTGCCGAGATGAAGCTGAACATGCGGTCGCTCAACAACATCACCTGGGAGCGTCTGGAGGCCGAGAATGCGGTCACCTATCCGTCGTTGTCGCCCAGTGATCCCGGTCAGGCGATCGTCTTTGCCGATGGTTTCCCGCGCCCCGACGGGCGGGCAAGGTTCACGCCCGCCTCCATCATCGCGCCCGATGATGTGCCGGATGCGGAATATCCGATGATCCTGACCACGGGCCGTCAGCTGGAGCATTGGCACACCGGTTCGATGACCCGCCGTGCCACGGTGCTGGATGCGGTGGAGCCGGAGGCAAATTGTTCGCTGCATCCATCGACCCTGCGCAAGCTGGGGGTGGCACCGGGCGAACATGTGCGGCTGAGCACCAAGCGCGGATCAATCGAGATCATGGCGCGCGAGGATCGTGCGGTATCACCCGATATGGTGTTCCTGCCCTTTGCCTATGTTGAGGCAGCGGCGAATATCCTGACCAACTCTGCGGTGGACCCTTACGGGAAAATCCCCGAGTTCAAGTTTTCCGCCGTCAAGGTGGAAGCCGCCGCCGCGCGGGTTGCGGCGGAGTGATATGAAGGGGCACCCAAGGGTGCAGTCGATATTGTTTTGCTGATGAGGGGGCCTTGCCCCCTCAAACTCCCCCAGAGGTTTATGGGCAAGATGAAGAGGACAGGCGTGGTGAAGGTTGATCCGAAGCGGTTTTTGTCTGACCTGCATGAATTGCGGTCTTTCGGGGCCTCTGGCGTGGGCAAGGGCGTGGTGCGGCCTGCCTATTGCGCGTCGGATGTGGCCGCGCGGCGCTGGCTGGCGGGGCGATTTGTTCAAGCGGGCCTGCGTGTCGAGGTAGATGCGATGGGCAATCTGTTCGGGTTGGCCGAGGGGCCGTCCTTGTTGATGGGGTCGCATTCGGACAGCCAGCCCGAGGGTGGGTGGCTGGATGGGGCGCTGGGCGTAATTGCGGCACTAGAGGTGGCGCGGGCGGCCAAGCAGGCGGGCGGGCCTGCGATATCGGTGGTGTCCTTTCAGGATGAAGAGGGACGGTTTGGTGTCACTACCGGATCGGCGGTCTGGTCAGGGCATCTGGCGTTGGCGCAGGCGGACGCATTGGTGGATCATGCCGGTGTCGCCTTGGGTGAGGCGCGGCAGGCGATGGCGGACATGGTGACGGGTGATGTGCAAGCGGCGCAGTTCACCGGTTTTGTGGAATTGCATATCGAGCAGGGCCCGACACTGGATACAGCGGGCGAGCAGATCGGGGTGGTGACCGATATTGTCGGCATCCGCGATATGAAGATCACCTTTGAAGGCCAGCAGAACCATGCCGGGACCACCCCGATGCATCTGCGGCGGGATGCGTTTCAGGCCCTGTCAGCGTTCAATGCCACACTCAACGACCGTCTGCGCAATGTGGTCACGCCTAGCAGCGTATGGACCATCGGCCATGTGAGCCTGCATCCCAATGCATCCTCCATCGTGCCGGGGCGGGTCACGTTTTCGATGCAATGGCGGGACGGGGATGCCGCGCGGTTGGGCCGGATGGAGCAGATCATCCGCGAGGTCGCGGCACAGACCGCTGCGGCGTCTGACATGGAATTGCGCTATGGGCCGCTGTTGGGGCTGGAGCCTGTCGCGATGGATGCACGGTTGCGCGCGGCGCTGGAGCAGGGCGCGCAGGCCGTGGCACCGGGCCAATGGCGCAGGATGCCGTCGGGGGCCTTGCATGACGCGACGAACCTGTCGCGGCTGATGCCAGTTGCGATGTTGTTTGTCCCTTCCATCGGGGGGATCAGCCATGCTTTTGAGGAAGACACGCGCGAAGAGGATCTGGTCGCAGGTCTTGAGGTGTTGGCCCATGCGGTGGAGCTGCTAGGCTAGCGCACGCCGGAAGGTGATCGAGGTGGGGCGGCTGTAGCCGGGGTGGCTGCTGCGACCTGTTTCAACGAAGCCCATGGCGGCGAAGGCCGCGTGATTGCCGGTCAGCTCTACGCGGCTTTGAAGGTCGAGGGCGGGGCGCTGGTGGTGCCTGGCCCTGAGGACCGCCTGGTCGATCAGGCGGCGGGCCAGCCCCTGGCCGCGCCAAGGCACCGCCACGGCAAGTTTGCTGACATAGAGTGCCTGCGGTTGCGGGGTCAGGAATACACAGGCCGCAAGAGGCGGGCCGACGGACCAGATTTCACCCGTAGTTGCCTGTGCGCAAAGCGCGTCCAGCGTCAGGGTCCGCATGGAGGATGGCGGGTCAATCACGCCCTCCATATAGGCGAAAGCGGTCTGGATCAGATGAAGGATCGCGGGCAGCTCTGGGTCTCCGGGTCCGTGTTGACGCAGTGCTAGATCCATCTGACCTAGCTCCATGTGACATCGCCCAGAAAGATATAGCCCGCCCCGTAGATCGTCTTGATCAGCTGGGGGTTCTTGGGGTCTTCGCGCAGTTTGGTCCGCAGGCGCGAGATGCGCACATCCATGGCGCGGTCAAAGCTTTCTGATGCCGCACCGCCCAGGCTGGTCTGCATCTGTGCGCGGCTGATCAGGCGTTTGGGGCTTTCCAGAAACAGCCGCAAGACTTCGCTTTCGGCGTGGGAAAACGGGACCTCTTCGCCGGTGTCGTCCTGGAGGACATAACGGTCGAAATGGGCGGTCCAGCCGTTGAAGCGGGCGGTGTTGCCCGATGAGGCCGGGGGTTTGGGGCTGCGCAGGCGGGCGCGGATGCGGGCCACCACCTCGGCGGGATCGAAGGGTTTGATGATGTAGTCATCGGCACCCAGTTCCAGCCCGGTCACGCGGTCCTGTACCTGGGCACGGCCAGAGATGATGATCACGACGGCCCCCTGTTCAAGCGCGAGCCGGTGGACCAGCGTCAGCCCGTCGGTATCCGGCAGGCTTAGGTCGACAAGGCAGACATCGGGCGTGCGTTTGGCCAGGGCCGCCTCAAAGGCGCGGGCGCGGCCAAAGCTGAGCGTTTCAAACCCGGCCTCTTCCAGGACATCCGTCAGCAGGCGGCGGATTTCGGGTTCATCGTCAAGGATCGTGACAAGAGGGCGGGTCATTCTGCGGCAGCCTTTGAGGGGGTGATCAGCGCGGCAAGGTCATCCGCGCCAAAGGGTTTGCGCAAGACCGGGGCAAGCTGCTGGGCGGCCAGAAAGATTTCGTGATCCGCAGGCAAGGAGGTCATCAGCAGGATCGGTTTTTGCCCTGCGACCCTGCGGGCCAGATCAAGGCCTGTGGCCTCGCCGATCAGCTGGATGTCAGACAGGATCAGCGTGATGTCCTGCAAATCGGCCAGCAGGGCGCTGGCCTCATCGGCGCTGGTGGCCTCGATCACGGAATGGCCCTGATCCATCAGCATGTCCCGGACCGTGGTGCGGATGTCGCCGTCATCCTCGACCAGCAGGATCAGCCCCGTGCTGGCCGGCAGGGCCACGCGGTAAGGCAGGCGCAGGATCACACAGGCACCGCCCCCAGCCCTGTTGCGCAGGCGCAGATCGCCGCCTGCGGATTTGGTCATGTCATAGACCATGGACAGGCCCAGGCCCGTTCCTTCGCTGCCCTTGGTGGTAAAGAAAGGGTCGATCCCGCGGTCGAGGGCCGAGGGGGAAAAGCCCGGCCCATTGTCCTTGACCGTCCATTCGATCCACGTGTCGTGGACCAGCCTTTGGGTCAGCATGATCTGGCCCGATCCGCCACAGGCATCGCGGGCATTCAGGATCAGGTTCAGCAGGCAATCGGTCACACGCCCCTTGTCCAGCAGCACCATCCCGGCGGTCATCTGGTTGTCGATGCGCAGGGTGATGGCGTCGGGCAGGGTGGGGGAGGCAAGCGTGGTCAGATCCTTAAGCAGCGCGCCGGGGTCGGTGGCCGTGGGCCGCAGCGTTCGTGGCCCCGTGACATCCGCGATAGAGCTGAGCAAGGCACCACCGCGCCGGGCCGCGGCCAATGTGCCATCGATCAGGTTCTGCGCCTTGGGCGTCAGCCCGGGCTGATCCCCAAGACGCGATTGCATGCCCAGAATGATGGTCAACAGGTTGGAGAAGTCATGCGCAAGCCCCGAGATCATCTGCGCCGCCAATTCACGTTTGCGGGTTTGTTGCAGGGCCTCGCGGGTCTGGGTTTCCTCGGTGATGTCCATCGACAGGATATAAACGCCGCCCTGCGTGTCTGGGTTAAAGGCCACGCGGATGCGGCGTGCCGAGGTGTCATCGGTAAACTCTACAACGGCAGGGGTGCCCTGATAGGCCTGATCCAATGCCGCCTTGATCCGTCCGTAAGCAAAGCCGCCCAGGGCGTCACAGATCGGCAGGCCGACAATCTGGCCCGGACGGCCCGGCAGGACATGCGGCAAACGCTGGTTTGAAAACGTATAGCGCCCGGTGTCATCGACATGGGCAATATGGGCGGGCATCATTTCGGTGGTCAGCCGGGTCCGCGCCTCGCTTTCGGTGAGTTGCCGTTTGGTTTCTGACAATGTGGTGATCATCGCCTCAAGGGCGCGGTTGGTGGCCGACAGCTGTTCTGCATGGGCCAGCACCTGATCCGACAGGGCGTCAGAGCGGGCATGCAGCAGCGTCTCCTGGGTCTTGGTCGCGGTGATGTCGGTATAGACAGTCACCCAGCCGCCCTGGGGCAGGGGCGACCCTTCGACGCTGATGGTGCGGCCATTGGCGCGGGTGCGTTCCATGTAATGGGCTTCAAATGCGCGGGCCTGGTTTACCCGTTCGCGCACAAAACTGTCGATGTCATCCACGGGGCCGTATTCACCCCGGGTGGCCAGATGGCGGATGGTTTCTTCAAAGGTGGCACCGGGGGTGACCAAGGCATCGGGCAGGCCGAACATCTGCTGAAAGGGCGCATTGCTGACCACAAGGTTGAGGTCTGAATCGTAGATCGTCAGCGCCTGGGCAATCAGGTTCAACCCTGCGGTTGTCATCGCCTTGGCCTGTTCATCCGTGATTTGCATGATGTCCCTCCCTCCCTATCGCTAGCACCAGTTGGGCCCTGGGGCAAAGGGCATGCGCGCTGAAAAAACCATTGTAACAATTCGTAAGGATTGAGAAAACTTGAGGAAAAAGTTGACCTTCAGGCTTAACCGCGCATCCTGAGAGATGTGAGAATCGCACCAAGCGATCGACCCTGCCGAAAAACGGCAGGTAAGGGAGGATACGATTTTGGCCACGCCACTGACGCGCGCCGACGGACCACAGTCCGTCCCGGCGCTGTTGCACCGTAACGCGGTTAAGTTTGCGGATGCGCCCGCCTACCGTGAAAAGGAATATGGGATCTGGCAAAGCTGGACCTGGTCGCAGACCCGCGACGAGGTCGAAGCGCTGGCGCTGGGCCTGTTGGAGATGGGCATCAACGAGGGCGACTTTGTCGCGATCATCGGGCGCAACCGTCCCTATCTGTATTGGGCGATGATGGCCGCAGAGATGGCGGGTGCCGTGCCCGTGCCGCTGTACCAGGACGCCAACGCCGAAGAGATGGCCTATGTGATGAACCATTGTGGCGCGCGTTTCGCCATCGTGGGTGATCAGGAACAGGTCGACAAGATCCTTGAGGTGCAGGACCAGCTGCCGGAATTCCAGCAGATGATTTACCTGGATCCGCGTGGTCTGCGCAAATACGACCACACGGCGCTGACGCAATATTCCGCCGTTCAGGACATGGGCCGCGCCAATCGTGACAAGAACATCAAGGAACTGGAAGCCCGCCAGGCCAAGCTGAATTACGACAGCACCGGCGTGATGCTGTATACATCCGGCACCACGGGCAAGCCCAAGGGCGTGGTTCTGTCCAACCGCAACATCATCGAGACTGCGAAATCATCGTCTGAATTCGATGATCTGCGCCAGACGGATGACATTCTGGCCTATCTGCCGATGGCATGGGTTGGTGATTTTATCTTTTCCGTGGGTCAGGCCCTGTGGACCGGTTTCTGCACCAATTGCCCCGAAAGCGCCGACACGATGCATGTCGACCTGCGCGAAATCGGGCCGACCTATTATTTCGCCCCGCCCCGCGTGTTCGAAACGCAGCTGACCAATGTCATGATCCGCATGGAGGACGCCAGCCGCATGAAGAAATGGCTGTTCGACACCTTCATGGCGCTGGCCCGCCGGGTGGGTCCGGCCATTCTGGATGGCAAGAACGTCAGCCAGTGGGACCGGTTCAAATACAAACTGGGCGAGGCCTTTGTTTATGGGCCGCTGAAGAACACGCTTGGCTTTAGCCGGGTACGCGTGGGCTATACGGCCGGCGAGGCCATCGGCCCCGAGATTTTCGATTTCTACCGCTCGCTGGGGATCAACCTCAAGCAGCTTTATGGTCAGACCGAAGCGACAGTGTTCATCACCGCCCAGCCCGATGGCGAGGTGCGTTCCGACACGGTTGGCGTGACCTGCCCCGGAGTGGAGCTGCGCATTGCCGAGAATGGCGAGGTTTTCTACCGCTCACCGGGTGTTTTCGTGGAGTATTACAAGAACCCCGAAAGCACCGCCGATACCAAGGACGCCGAAGGCTGGGTTGCGACGGGGGATGCCGGTTTCATCGAGGAAGGGTCGGGCCATCTGCGCATCATCGACCGGGCCAAGGACGTGGGCCAGATGGCCGATGGATCGCTGTTTGCGCCGAAATACGTTGAAAACAAACTGAAATTCTTTCCCAATATTCTGGAGGCGGTGGTCTTTGGCAACGGCAAGGAACAATGCACCGCCTTTATCAACATCGACCTGACGGCGGTAGGCAACTGGGCCGAGCGCAACAACATCGGCTATGCATCCTACCAGGAATTGGCCCAGCATCCGCAGGTTCTGGAGCAGGTGCAAAGCCACGTCGAAGAGGTCAACGCCTCTGTCGCGCAGGATGCGATGCTGTCGGGCTGCCAGATCCACCGTTTTGTCGTGTTGCACAAGGAACTTGATGCGGATGACGGCGAATTGACCCGCACCCGCAAAGTGCGCCGCCGGATCATCGAAGAGAAATATGCCGATATCATTGCGGCACTTTATGACGGCTCGCCGCAGGTCTCTACCGAGACCGAAGTGACCTATGAAGACGGGCGCAAAGGGTCAATCAAGGCGACGCTGAGCGTGCGCGATGCCAAGGTCGTGCCGGTGACAGCATCCAAGTTGGCCGCAGAATGAGCGTCCGGCGCGCAAGTGCCGCCTTGGCGCGGCTTATCGTGGCCGTTGCCTGCGCGGACAGGGCGGAGATGAGTTTAGTTTGCAAGATGAAGGATGGGGTGGCGTGAAAGACATGGCTGACAGTTATGTGACGGCAGATGGGCGCACCATTGGTCCGGTTGTCATGGAGATGAAGAATATTACCCTTAGATTCGGGGGGGTTGAGGCGATCAAGGATATCTCTTTTGATATTCGGGAGGGCGAGATCCGCGCGATTATCGGGCCGAACGGGGCAGGCAAGTCGTCGATGCTGAATGTCATCTCGGGGTTCTATGTGCCCCAGGAGGGTGAGGTTTGGTATAAGGGTGCGCGCCGGCCTGCGATGAAGCCTTTTGAGGTGGCCCAGCAGGGGATTGCGCGGACGTTTCAGAACATCGCCCTGTTTGAAGGTATGAGCGTTCTGGACAATGTGATGACGGGGCGTCTGACCCATATGAAGACCGGCCTTTTTGCCCAGTCCCTGTGGAAGGGCAAGGCGGAAGCCGAAGAGATTGCCAACCGGGAAGTCGCTGAAAAGATTATTGATTTTCTGGAAATCCAGGCTATTCGCAAGACCCCTGTGGCGCGGTTGCCTTACGGGTTGAAAAAGCGGGTCGAGCTGGCGCGGGCGCTGGCGGCGGAGCCGTCGATCTTGCTTTTAGACGAGCCGATGGCGGGGATGAACGTCGAGGAAAAAGAGGACATGAGCCGCTTTATCCTGGATGTGAATGACGAATTCGGGACCACGATTGCCCTGATCGAGCATGATATGGGCGTTGTCATGGACCTGTCAGACCGGGTGGTCGTGATGGATTACGGCAAGAAGATCGGCGATGGCACGCCCTCTGAGGTGCGCAACAACCAGGCGGTGATCGATGCCTATCTGGGGGTGGCGCATGACTGATCCTGACAAAACGTTAAAAGTCACACCGCGTACACCGGGCGTACACCGCGCGTACTGCAACGAAATTTCTGAAGGAAGCCTGTCATGAACGAACAACTGGCTTTTACAATCGAGGTTTTTGCCAACGGGCTGATGGCGGGGGTGCTTTATGCGCTGGTCGCTCTGGGCTTTGTACTGATCTACAAGGCCTCTGGCATTTTCAACTATGCCCAAGGTGTGATGGCGCTGTTTGCCGCGATGACCCTGGTGGGCATCCAGAACGGGCAGGTCCCCTTTGCCCATCTGATCAATGCGATTTTTGGCACGGATGTGCATAAATTCGGCTGGTCGGTTCATAGTTTCGTGGCCATTGTGCTGACCGTCTTTGTGATGATCGCGCTGGCCTGGGCGGTGCAGCGCTTCGTGTTCCGGCACCTGGTGGGGCAGGAGCCGATCATCCTGTTCATGGCGACCATCGGTCTGGCCTATTTCCTGGAAGGGGTGGCGGATCTGATGTGGGGATCTGAGCTGAAGGCGCTCAATGTCTGTTCGTCTGACGGCACCTGTCTGCCGCAGGGCATGAACATGTGGCTTGAGGGCACGACCTATGAGGCGCTGGGATATGGGTTCTTTATCGACAATCTGGATATCGTGGCCTCTATCGTGGCGGTGATCCTGGTGGTCGGACTGGTGATGTTTGCCCAATACACCAAGCAGGGCCGCGCCATGCGCGCGGTGGCCGATGATCATCAGGCGGCCTTGTCTGTCGGGGTTTCGCTGAACTTTATCTGGATCCTGGTCTGGTCGCTGGCGGGGTTTGTGGCCCTGGTTGCGGGTATCATGTGGGGTGCCAAGTCAGGCGTGCAGTTTTCGCTGTCGCTGATTGCGCTGAAAGCGCTGCCGGTGCTGATGCTGGGCGGGTTTACCTCTATTCCCGGTGCCATTGTTGGTGGCTTGATCATCGGGGTGGGTGAGAAGCTGTTTGAATTCCTGATCGGTGCGCCGTTCCTTGGTGGGGCGACGGAGAACTGGTTTGCCTATATGCTGGCGCTTTTGTTCCTGGTGTTCCGTCCGCAGGGTCTGTTTGGGGAGAAGATCATTGAGCGTGTTTGAGGCCGTGATGTTGGACTGGGGCCAGCCCCAGACCCCGGAGTTTACAATGCAAGATGAAGTTGGCGGCAAGATGAAGCTGGGAGAGACATTTTATGTTCTATCGTGAAGCAGGCGATTTCAGCTCGACTTATGCTGAAGACCAACAGACCTTTCCGATCAAGTTTGATCGGTATCGGTATTATCTGGTGTTGTTCATTGCCATTGTTGTCGTGCCTTTTGTCATCAATGACTACTGGGTGAACTCCCTTCTTTTGCCGTTTCTGATCTATGCGATTGCGGCGATCGGGTTGAATATCCTGGTGGGATATTGCGGGCAGGTGAGCCTTGGCACCGGTGGTTTCATGGCTGTGGGGGCCTATACTTGCTACAAGTTCATGACGGGTGTGGACATCTGGTGGGGGGGCGAATTGCTGTTCCGGCTGCCGGAGTTCAACATCTTTTTCTCGGTGATCATGGGCGGTGTGATGACCGCTGTGGTGGGGGTGCTGTTTGGCCTGCCGAGTTTGCGGATCAAGGGGTTTTACCTGGCGGTGGCGACACTGGCGGCACAATTTTTCCTGGTCTGGATGTTCAACCGCATTTCTTGGTTCTACAACTATTCCGCATCGGGCCAGATCAATGCGCCCGAGCGTGACATCATGGGCGTCTTGTTGACAGGGCCCAGCGTGCAGCCCTGGGCGGCCTATCTGTTCTGCCTGTTCTTTACGATCACCTGCGCGGTGATCGCGCGCAACATGACGCGCGGTGCGTCGGGGCGCAAATGGATGGCGATCCGGGATATGGATATTGCCGCCGAGATCATCGGGGTGAACCCGCTGAAAGCCAAGCTGACGGCCTTTGCGGTATCGAGCTTTTTTATCGGCATATCGGGGGCGCTGTTCTTTTCGGTGTACCTGGGCGCTGTTGAAGTGGGCGAGGTCTTTGGCATCCAGAAATCATTCCTGGTGCTGTTCATGATCATCATTGGCGGGCTTGGCAGTATCTTTGGCTCTTTTGCGGGGGCGGCGTTTCTGGTGCTTTTGCCTGTGGCGCTGAAGGTCGTGGGTGTGGATTGGCTGGGCTGGCCCACAGACATCGTGGCGCATTTGCAATTGGTGATTGTGGGCGGCCTGATCATTATCTTTTTGATTGCCGAGCCTCATGGCATTGCGCAGCTTTGGCGGGTGGCCAAGGAGAAATTGAGATTGTGGCCTTTCCCGCACTAGGGGGGCTGCGAAGAAGAAGCGGGACGACGCCCGTAAGCGACTAATCGGAAAACATTCTGGGAGGAAACACCGATGAAATATAAACTAGGTACAATGGCCGTTGCAGGCCTGATGGCAGCAAGCCCCGTCATGGCGGACCTTGTGTTCCCGTCACTGAGCTATCGCACGGGCCCTTATGCGGCGGGCGGTATCCCGTTTGCGGATGGCTATGCCGATTACTTTGCCATGCTGAATGCCCGTGACGGTGGTATCGGCGGCGTGATGACCAAGGTGATCGAATGCGAGACCGGCTATAACACCGAAAAAGGTGTGGAATGCTATGAAAGCACCAAGGGCGAAGGTTCATTGGTGTATCAGCCGCTGTCCACGGGTATCACCTATCAGCTGATCCCCAAGACCACTGCGGATAATATCCCGATGCACACCATGGGCTATGGCCGGACATCTGCCGCAAATGGCGATGTGTTCAGCCATACGTTCAACTATCCTGCGAACTATTGGAACGGGGCATCCGGTGCCATCAACTATCTGCTGAATGAAAACGGTGGATCGCTGGACGGCAAGAAGATCGCGCTGGTCTATCACAACTCTGCTTACGGCAAAGAGCCGATCCGCACGTTGCAGGAACTGTCGGCCAAACATGGGTTCGAGTTCAAGGAAGTGCCGGTGGATCACCCCGGTCAGGAGCAGAAATCACAGTGGCTGCAGATCCGTCGCGACAAGCCTGATTATGTGATCATGTACGGTTGGGGCGTGATGAACCAGGTTGCGGTTCAGGAAGCGGCCAACATCCGGTTCCCGATGGAAAACTTTATCGGCATCTGGTGGTCGGGTTCCGAGAACGACGTGCTGGCGGCGGGTGACGCGGCCAATGGGTACAAGGCGTTGACGTTCCACGGTGTGGGCAGCGACTTCCCTGTGTTTGACGACATCAAGACGCATGTTGTGGATGCGGGCAATGCGGCCGGTGCCGGGGATCAGATCGGCACGGTTCTGTATAACCGCGGTCTTTATGCCGCGATGCTGGCGGCCGAAGCGGTGAAGACCGCCCAGGCGATCCACGGTGTTGCAGACATCACGCCCGCGCAGATGCGTGACGGGATGGAAGCGCTGGAGATCACCGAAGAGAAGATGGCCGCATTGGGCCTGCCGAACTTTGGTCCAAGCTTTAACGTATCTTGTGCCAACCACGGTGGTGACGGTCTGGTTGGGGTGACCCAGTGGGATGCCTCTACCAAGACATGGTCGCTGGTCTCTGACTTTGCACCGACGGACATGGATGTGATCGGGCCGCTGATCGCAGAGGATTCAGCAGCCTATGCCGCTGAGAACAACATCGAAGGCAACTGCTGATAGGCAGACCTTTTCCCTGGCCGCAGCATTGCCTGTGGCCAGGGGATTTTTAGAGAATTCAAACAAAGGGTTGCCCCATGCTGGATGACGCACAAGCCGCCGCGACACAGGTTGATAACGTGTTGGAGGTCAACAACATTGAAGTGATCTACAACCATGTGATCCTTGTGTTGAAAGGCGTCAGCCTGAATGTGCCAAAGGGCGGCATCACGGCCCTTTTGGGCGGAAACGGCGCGGGCAAGACCACGACGCTCAAGGCGATATCGGGGCTGCTGGCGTCTGAGCGGGGCGAGGTGACCAAAGGGTCGATCAAATACCGCGGCACGGATATTTCGCACGCGGACCCGGCGGAGACCGTGAAAAAAGGTGTCGTTCAGGTGATGGAGGGCCGTCATTGTTTTGAGCATCTGACGGTTGAGGAAAACCTGCTGACAGGGGCCTATACGCGCCGTGATGGCAAGGGCGCGATCGCGGCGGACCTTGAGATGGTCTATGAGTATTTCCCGCGGCTGCGGGAGCGGCGCAAGTCGCAGGCGGGCTATACGTCGGGTGGGGAGCAGCAGATGTGCGCGGTGGGCCGCGCCCTGATGTCCAAGCCCGAGACGATCCTGTTGGATGAGCCTTCCATGGGGCTGGCCCCGCAGTTGGTTGAGCAGATTTTCGATATCGTCAAGACGATCAACGAAAAGGAAGGCGTGACCTTTTTGCTGGCCGAGCAGAACACCAACGTCGCGCTGCGCTTTGCCCATTATGGCTATATCCTGGAATCGGGTCGCGTTGTGATGGACGGCCCCGCCGCCGATTTGCGCGAGAACCAGGATGTGAAGGAATTCTACCTGGGCATGTCCGATGAGGGCCGCAAGTCGTTCCGCGATGTGCGTTCGTATCGCCGCCGCAAGCGTTGGTTGTCGTAACCACACTGGCGGGCAAGGCCCGCTGCCTTGCACCAATAGCGCCTGTAGGGTGGGCATCCTGCCCACCATGAGTGAGATAAATCCATGCCCAAGACCTATTACGATGAACTGGAAACCCGCAGTGCGGATGCACGCCAAGCCGACCAACTGGCGCGGCTGCGCGGGCAGCTTGCCGCGATCCCGCAGGCATCGCAGGCCTGGCGTGATGCGGCGGCACAGGTGCAGACGCTGGACGATCTGGCCAAGCTGCCGATCCTGCGCAAATCCGATCTGAGCAAGTGGCAAAAGTCGAAACCACCCTTTGGCGGCATCACGGTGCGCAATTACACCCATGTGTTTCAATCGCCCGGCCCGATCTATGAGCCTGGCGGCAGCAGCCATGACTGGTTCCGCATGGGCCGGTTCTTGCATGCGGCGGGGCTGGGTGCGGATGACATTGTGCAGAACTGTTTTGGCTATCATCTGACGCCGGCGGGTCACATGTTTGAGAGCGGCGCGCGCGCCGTGGGCGCAAAGGTGCTGCCTGCGGGTGTCGGGCAGACGGAGTTGCAGGTCACAGCCGCGCGCGATGTGGGCACGACGGCCTATGCGGGCACGCCCGACTACCTCAAGATCATTCTCGAAAAGGCCGATGAGCTGGGCGTCACGCTGGGCATCACCAAGGCCGCTGTCGGGGGCGGTGCGCTGTTTCCGTCGCTGCGCCAATACTATATCGACCGCGGCATTTCCTGTTTGCAGTGCTATGCCACGGCGGATGTCGGCAATATCGCCTATGAGAGTGCCGCGATGGAGGGCATGATTCTGGACGAGGGCGTGATCGTGGAGATCGTGACCCCCGGCACGGGCGATCCTGTTGCCCCCGGTGAGGTGGGCGAGGTGATCGTGACCTCGTTGAACCGGGATTATCCGCTGGTGCGTTTTGCAACGGGCGACCTGTCTGCCTTTATGGAAGGGACATCGCCCTGCGGGCGCACCAATGCGCGCATCAAGGGGTGGATGGGCCGCGCCGATCAGACGACCAAGATCAAGGGCATGTTCGTGCGCCCTGAGCAGGTCGCGGCCCTGGTCGCGCAACATGCCGAGATCAGCAAGGCGCGTGTTGTGGCCAGCCGCGCAGGCGAGCAGGACGTGATGACCGTGCATATCGAAAGCACGGGCGGCGATATCGCAGCCTATGGCAAATCGGTGGCCGAGGTGCTGAAGCTGAAGGGCGAGGTTGTGATTGCCGCCCCCGGCAGCCTGCCGCGCGATGGTCTGGTGATCGAGGATCAGCGGACCTACGACTGATTTGACGCACTGGTAATCCTGACTGAAATCGTCGAAATAGGGGCATGACATCTGATCCTACCTCTATTGCGGCCAAAGCCAGACGCCCCGACGGGCTGACCGGTCTGTCGGGCGTGGCGCTGTTGGCCGCGCTGACCTGTGCCTTGCCGATGGTGGCGGTGCTGGTTGCAGCGCTGAGCGGCGGCACCGATACGGTCCGGCATTTGATCGCGACGGTTTTGGGCGAATATACCCGTACGACGCTGTTGCTGGTTATGCTGGTGTCGGCGGGCACCTTTGCGATTGGGGTCGGTGCCGCATGGTTGGTGACGATGACCCGTTTCCCCGGTGCCCGCATCCTGGAGATCGCATTGGTGCTGCCGCTGGCCTTTCCGGCCTATGTGTTGGCCTATGCCTATACCAATGTTCTGGATCATCCCGGCATTGTGCAGACCACCCTGCGTGCGGTGACGGGATGGGGGCCGCGCGATTACTGGTTCCCTGATATCCGGTCGCTTGGCGGTGCGGCGTTGATGTTGACGCTGGTGTTGTATCCTTATGTTTACCTCTTGGCGCGGGCGGCCTTCTTGCAGCAAAGCGGGACGACCTTTCTGGCGGCGCGCGCGCTGGGGGCCAGCGCATGGGCCGCGTTCTTTAAGGTCAGCCTGCCGCTGGCGCGGCCTGCGATTGCCGGTGGCGTGCTGCTGGCCGTGATGGAGACGATCGCGGATTTCGGCACGGTGGCCTATTTCGGGGTCCAGACCTTTGCCACGGGCATCTATACCTCGTGGTTTTCGCTGTTTGACCGGGCGGGCGCGGCGCAGCTGGCGCTGTGCCTGCTGACCTTTGCGCTGCTGCTGGCGATGCTGGAACGGGTGCAGCGTGGCAAGGCGCGGTATCATGATGCCGCCCGCCGCGCACAGGCGATGGAGCCGCTTGTGCTGTCCGGTTGGCGCGCGGTTACGGCCACATGCGCGTGCTGTATTCCCGTGATCCTGGGGGCGGTGCTGCCGATTGTCATTCTATTCAGCATGGGCCTGGGATCGGAGCAGAACCTGCTGAGCCCCCGGTACCTGGGATTTATCCGCAATTCGGTGACATTGGCGGGCATTGCGGCGCTGGTCACTGTTGCGGCGGCGGTGGCGATCGGGTTTTTCCAGCGGCTGCGGCCCGGGCGTTTGTCCTGGGGTGCGGGGTATATTGCGCGGCTGGGCTATGCGGTTCCCGGCGGGGTCATCGCGGTGGGGCTATTGGTGCCCTTCGCGGCCTTTGACAATGCGCTGGATGCCTGGATGCGCGCGACCTTTGGCCTGTCCACGGGCCTGTTGATCACCGGGTCGATCTGGCTGTTGATTGCGGCTTATCTGGTGCGGTTTCTGGCGGCGGCCCTGGGGGCCTATGAAGGCGGACAGGCGATGGTGCATGCCAATATGGATGCCGCCGCAAGGTCGCTGGGGCAGACGCCGCTGGGCACGCTGCGCCGGGTGCATCTGCCGATATTGGCCCCCAGTCTGCTGACCGCGCTGTTGATCGTTTTCGTGGATGTGATGAAGGAATTGCCCGCCACATTGATCATGCGGCCGTTCAATTTCGACACGCTGGCCGTGCAGGCCTACCGGCTGGCCAGTGACGAACGGCTGGACGGCGCGGCGGTGCCGTCGCTGGTGATCGTGGCGATGGGATTGCTGCCGGTGATCCTGATCTGCCGTCAGGTGGGGCGGGGCAGATAGCGCACCTTGGGGGTGCCCGGAACCCCCTGGTGCTGCCCGAAAACAATCAGGCCAGCCTGCAACGGGGTTCCGGGTTTTTGCGCCTGCGCTTTGGGATCAGTTCTCTTGCGGTTGCAGTTTGTCTTGGGTCTTGGTGTCGAAGTCAGAGGCGTCATGGCGTTCGCGCAGTTGCAGGGACAGATCGTCGCCAAAGGCGCGATTGACCATGCGCCCGCGCTGCACGGCGGGACGGGCGTCAATGGCTTCGGCCCAACGCATCACGTTCTTGTAGGAGGTGACATCGAGGAAGTCGGCAGCCCCGTACAGACGGCCCAGCACCAACTGGCCATACCAGGCCCAGATTGCCATATCGGCGATGGAATAGTCACCCGCCATCCATGAATGTTCGGCCAGATGGCGGTCAAGCACGTCCAGCTGGCGTTTGGTTTCCATGGTGAAGCGGTTGATGGCGTATTCATCCTTATGCGGCGCATAGGCGTAGAAATGGCCAAAGCCGCCGCCGAGATAGGGTGCGCTGCCCATTTGCCAGAACATCCAGCTGAGTGCTTCGGTGCGCATGGCGGGATCGGCTGGCATGAAAGCCCCGAATTTTTCAGCCAGATGCAGCATGATCGCGCCGGATTCAAAGACCCGCTGGGGCGTGTCGCCGGAGCGGTCCATCAGGGCGGGGATTTTCGAATTGGGGTTGATGGCGACGAAATCACTGCCGAACTGGTCGCCTTCCATGATGTTGATGATCCATGCGTCATATTCCGCGCCCGTGTGACCGGCGGCCAGCAGCTCTTCGAGCAGCACGGTGACCTTGACGCCATTGGGCGTGGCCAGGGAGTAGAGCTGCAGGGGGTGTTTGCCGATGGGCAGTTCGTGTTCCTTGGTGGCCCCCGCGATGGGACGGTTGATGCTGGCAAAGCGGCCGCCGCTTTCGGCGTCCCATGTCCAGACCTTGGGGGGGGTATATTCGGTTGCGTCAGCCATGCGATTTCCTTTTGGTAGCGGTGGAGCGGGCCTCCACCTTACGGGTTGGAGGTAAGGTGGTGCCTTGGTCCGCCTGTTTCCAGTGCTTTTTTGCCCGGACCCTAAAAGGTGTCATTCATTGCAGAATGCGTTTGAGAAAGGAACAGCACGACATGCAACGTCGGTATATTCAATGAGATGTGCCCAGTGACGTTGCGTTGCGCCCCCACGGTCTGGCGGTGGTGGCGGAGGGGGCGGGCAAGGCCTGTCTTGTGCCACAAACAAAAAGACTGCCCCGAAGGGCAGCCTTTTTAAAATCAATCGCTGTATGCGTAACGGTTCAGCCCTGACGGGCTTTGAACCGGCGCTGCGTTTTGTTGATCACGTAAACGCGGCCTTTGCGACGCACAACGCGGCAATCACGGTGCCGGTTCTTGAGCGAGCGGAGCGAATTGCGAACTTTCATGTTCTTATCCTTCCATCTGTGGCCCCGCCTTATCTGTTAAGACAAGGACCAGCGCCGGGTTACGGTCGACCCCGCCACCCTTATAGAAAGGGCTTGGGGCCAGTGAATTTCGTGGTGGGCGATACTGGGATCGAACCAGTGACCCCTTCGATGTCAACGAAGTGCTCTACCGCTGAGCTAATCACCCACTTTTCCAACTTGTTACCACGGCCCCAAACAAAAATGGGGCGCGAAATGACGCGCCGGTTGGGGTGCTATAAAAGGAGTCGTCAGAGGGATCAAGGGGCTTTTGGCATTCACATGTTCTGCGCTATGTAAGGTACAAAGGGGACACACATGCCCAATTCAGCCTATGAAGTCATAAACCCGGGCGTCAACCGCTCTTGTGTGGTTTTTGCGTCGCCCCATTCGGGGCGCGACTACCCATGGGCATTTCTGCGCAGTTCGGTTTTGGATGAACATGCGATTCGGTCATCAGAGGATGCATTCGTCGACCAACTGTTTGACTGCGCACCAAAATTCGGCGCGACCTTCATCAAGGCGGGTGCGCCGCGGTCCTTTGTTGATCTCAACCGCGCCTGCGATGAACTGGACCCTGCGTTGATCGAGGGGGTTCGCCGCCAGGGACATAATCCGCGCATTGCCTCTGGGTTGGGGGTGATTCCGCGGGTGGTGGCCAATGGGCGTGCGATTTACCGGGGCAAGCTGACCCGGTCAGAGGCGCAGCGCCGCATTGACGAATATTGGCAGCCCTACCATCGAAAGCTGCAAGAGCTGCTGGATCATGCCCATCAGCGCCACGGTCAGGCGGTGCTGATTGATTGTCATTCGATGCCGCATGAGGCGATGGACGGTTTGGTGCGCGCGGGTATGAAACGGCCGCAGGTCGTTTTGGGCGACCGGTTTGGGGCCTCTGCCAGTGGCGATGTGGTGGACCGTGTCGAAGCGGCCTTTGCCGGGGCCGGGTTTGTCGTGACCCGCAACACGCCCTTTGCCGGGGCCTATATCACCCAGGCCTATGGCCGCCCCGCGCGGTCACAGCATGCGGTTCAGGTTGAGATTGACCGCGCGCTTTACATGGATGAGGCGCAGGTCCGGCCCCATGACGGGTTTGAGGACATGCAAGCCGCGCTGCGGCAGGTTGTGGCCGAGGTGGCGCAGATCGGTCAGGGCCGCGTGCCGCTGGCGGCTGAGTGAGCGGGATTGATCGGGTCCGGCCCTAGCGCAGGGCACGGCCCTTGACGATGGCTTTGCTGCCGAATTTTGAACGGATGCTGTCGGTGGCGCGTTCGGCCTTGCCGCGTTTTACGGCATCGGGGTCCAGCAGGTCCCCCGCCTGATCCGCGCCTTCGGCCGCGCTGAGGTCTGAGATCCCGCAGCCGATCAGGCGAAACGGCCCCTGATCATCCAGTTGGTCAAAGAGCGCGCGGGCGTGGCGGTAAATGCGGTCGGCCAATTGGGTCGGATCATGAAGCGACACCCGGCGGGTCAGGGTCTTGAAATCGGAGCGTTTGAGTTTCAGCGTGACGACGCGCCCGGCCAGATCCCGTGCCTTGGCGCGGTCGGCGACCTGTTCGGACAGCCGCCAGATGTGACCATCCAGAATATCGCGGTCGCGGGTGTCCTCGTTAAAGGTGGTTTCCTTGCTGATGGATTTTACCGGCTCATGGGCCGAGACGGGCCGTTTGTCCTGACCGCGGGCCAGATGCCACAGCCTGTCGCCCATGCCGCCGAACCGCGCCACCAGATCGGTCTTTTCCCAGCGCAGCAGATCGGAAAAGGTGCGGATGCCCGCCTTGTCCAGCGCCCCCTGGCTGACGGCCCCCACGCCCCAGATCATCTTGACCGGTTTGTCGCGCAGGAAATCATTGGTCTCGGCCTTGCCGATCACCGAAAACCCATGCGGTTTGTCCAGATCAGAGGCGACCTTGGCGAGAAATTTGTTATGGCTCAGCCCGATGGAGCCGGTCAGGCCCAGCTCATCCTTCATGCGGCGGACCAGCCGGGCCAGCATCACCGCAGGCGGGGACCCGTGCAGGCGTGTGGTGCCGGTCATGTCCAGAAATGCCTCGTCCAGCGACAGGGGCTGAATGGCGGGGGTCAGTTCCTCCATCATGGCGCGGATGGCGCGGGAGGCTTCGACATAGGCGTCCATGCGGGGTTTGATGATCACCGCCTCTGGGCAAAGCTGCAGCGCCTTGAACATCGGCATGGCAGAGCGGACCCCGCGAATACGCGCCACGTAGCAGGCGGTAGAGACGACACCGCGCCGCCCGCCGCCGATGATGACGGGTTTTCCAGCAAGGGCAGGATTGTCGCGTTTTTCGACAGAGGCGTAGAAAGCATCGCAATCCATATGGGCGATGGTGAGGTCAAACAGTTCCGGATGGGCCAGCACACGGGGGCTGCCGCAGGCAGAACAGCGTCTGGCCTGCGCTATTTCTGTCAGACAGTCACGGCAAAGCGCGGCCATGGGACCTCTATCAATAGGATGTGGGGGTAGTTTAGGCGACTCAGGCCGCGTTGAACAAGGCGGATTGCAAAAGCGTCGGCTGGCCCGCTGGATCATTGTTTTTGAGGGGTTTTTAAGAAGCCCCCCGCTGTTTTAAGCGGGGGGGAGGTGACGAACATCAGGAAGAACCAGTTCGTCGGGGAGTATCACCTGCATCAAGGCTAACACCGGAAAGTTAGTTCACATAGTCATGAATTTCTGACTGAGGGGTCAAAGTCTATTTTGTGCTGAATATGATACAGTCACAGGTAGAATATTTATGGTTGCAACGACCCAAGGAACTGCCCGACTGGGTTGATACCACCCCTGAACCGGTGTGCATCAGAGTTCGTCCAGCACTGCCTGCGCTGCCGCACGGGGGTCTGCGGCCTGCCAGATGGGGCGGCCCACAACGATGTGATCGGCCCCGTCGGCGATGGCCTGCCGGGGGGTGGCCACGCGTTTCTGGTCGCCCAAGGCCGCCCCTGCGGGACGCACGCCGGGGGTCACGATCAAACGGCCCTGCGCCTCTGGCAAGGCGCGGATGGCCGCCGCTTCTTGCGGGGAGGCGATGACGCCGTCTGCACCGGCCTCAAAGGCGCGGGCGGCGCGGGTCAAGACCAGATCCGCAACATCGCCCGGCTGGATCAGGGCCGCATCCAGATCGGCCCGGTCCAGCGAGGTCAGGATGGTGACGCCGAGAATTTTCAGATTGCTGCCAGCGGCCCCCTGTTTGGCCGCGTTGACCACATGAGGGTCCCCGTGGACGGTCAGGAAATCCAGATCGAATTGCGCCAGACCGCGCACGGCGGCCTCTACCGTGGCACCGATGTCAAACAGTTTCATGTCCAGAAAGATGCGTTTGCCCTGTTCGTGCTTCAGCTCATTGGCCAGTGCCAAACCGCCGCCGGTCAGCATGCCCAGACCGATCTTGTAAAACGACACGGCATCGCCCAGCTTGCCTGCCAGCTCCAGTCCGGCGACCGCGTTCGGAACATCAAGGGCGACAATCAGACGATCCTTGGACATGGCATCAGACATGGCATTTCTCCTGTTTGGGTGTTTGTCAGGCACTGCCCGACCGATGGCCCGAGGTCAAGTCTGGGGCAAGGGCATATGGGCGAAAGAAAAGGCCCAACAACCGCAATGCGGTCATTGGGCAAGGCTCACAGATATCGCAGGCAGCTCAAATCTGTGAGGGCAAGCAGGTCGCGCGGGGGACAGGTTGCGCGATCTGCGGGGTCGTTTGGGTCCTGACCTTAGGCCAGACGGGGCGCGGGTGCTGTGCCGCATTGCCCGCAGGATTGCACAGTGCCGGTCAGATCAAGGGCGCTGGTATGGGCCCGAAGTCCGGCTTTGGCGGCATGAAGGCGTTTGGCCTGCTGCGTCAATTTATGTGCCGCCGTGGTCAGCGGCATCTTGAGCGACCCTTCGAAAGAACAGGGATAGCGGTGGGTGCCGGTCAATGTCTGGATGGTGACCAGAGCCTCGAATGCGTTGGTCTGTGGGTTGTAGCGCACTGCGCCGGGTGAAAGGGGTGTCGTCTGCATCATGGCCTCCGGTGCCTGACCCTTTGGTGGGCCTTGATCCCTATTTGATCGCAAGGCGGCCGCGCAAAAAGGGGAATAATCTGACGTATCACTCAGATTTGGTCCGCGGGCCGGACACGGCACCAGCGATCACGCGACAGAGCGGTCGGGGCGGGTGATGACCCCCTCAAGCCAGCGTCGGGGATCAAACCGCTGTCTGCCCGCGCGGTGTTGGGCAGGCGTGGTCGTCGCGGATGAATAAAGGCCCCCCTTGGCCTGATGCAGGCGGATGGCCTGTTTGGTCAGGCCCTTGGCGGCCTGATGGAAAGGCATCGTGATCGGTGCTGAAATGGCGCAGGCGTATTTGCGAATGGTGCTGTTGTCGTGGACCGTCACCAAAGCCTGAAAGCTGCGGCTGCTGGCGTCATACCGCACGTCGGTCAATTGAATGGGGCATGTATACATGTCGGTATCCTGTGTTCCTGTGGCATCATTTGCGCGATGCACTGCAGACCTAAGCATGGATTTGGGCGGCAAAAGGTGTCATCGCCAAGATGTTACCTGAGCGTGTGGATGGCGTGTTTTGCAAAGAACGCGGGCTGAAAATTGGCAGATGGTATCGGTTGGCGGCAAGATCGGCTTTCTTGATTGCTCAATGTAATCAGGGGGTAAACGGCTTTTGGGGTGCCCGCGATTAAGGTCGGCTGTGCAGGAATTGCGAAATTTGCACCGCAATTGACTTGAAGCAAGGCGGCGCATTCCCCAAATTGATATTGAGGCCCGATACCCTCGCGTGCCGCCGGGCGGGCGCGAACCACAGGGCGCTTTTAAAAAGGAGATACCCCATGGACTTGAGCAAGTTCACGGAAAGATCGCGCGGCTTTATCCAGGCAGCGCAAACCATCGCGACACGCGAAAATCATCAACGCCTGAGCCCCGAGCACGTCTTGCAAGCCTTGCTGGACGACGATCAGGGTTTGGCCAGCAACCTGATCAACGCAGGTGGCGGCAATGCCACCCGTGTGAAAGAGGCGCTGGCGCTGGCGATGGGCAAGATCCCCAAGGTCACAGGCGACGCGGGCCAGGTCTATCTGGACAACACCACGGCCAAGGTGCTGGCCGAAGCCGAGACGATTGCCAAGAAAGCAGGCGACAGTTTCGTGCCGGTGGAGCGCATTCTGATGGCGTTGTGCATGGTGAATTCGGGTGCCAAGACCGCGCTTGAGGCGGGTCAGGTCACGGCGCAGGGGCTGAATGCTGCGATCAATGACATTCGCAAGGGGCGCACCGCTGATAGTGCAAGCGCCGAGGAAGGTTATGAGGCGCTCAAGAAATACAGCGCCGATCTGACGGCGCGCGCACAGGAAGGTCGCATTGACCCGATTATTGGGCGCGACGAGGAAATCCGCCGCACCATGCAGGTGCTGAGCCGCCGGACCAAGAACAACCCTGTTCTGATTGGGGAACCCGGCGTGGGTAAAACCGCGATTGCCGAGGGTCTGGCCCTGCGGATCGTGAACGGTGACGTGCCGGAATCCCTGCGCAACAAACGTCTTTTGTCGCTGGACATGGGGTCGCTGATTGCGGGGGCCAAATATCGCGGCGAATTCGAAGAGCGCCTCAAGGCGGTGCTGACCGAGGTCACGGAGGCCGCCGGCGAGATCATTTTGTTCATCGACGAGATGCACACGCTGGTGGGCGCGGGCAAGGGCGAGGGGGCCATGGATGCCTCCAACCTGTTGAAACCGGCGCTGGCGCGGGGCGAATTGCATTGTATCGGTGCCACCACGCTGGACGAATACCGCAAGCACGTGGAAAAGGACGCAGCTCTTGCACGGCGTTTCCAGCCTGTCATGGTGCTGGAGCCGACGGTCGAAGATACCATTTCGATCCTGCGGGGCATCAAGGAAAAATACGAATTGCACCACGGTGTGCGGATCAGTGACAGTGCGCTGGTCGCGGCGGCAACGCTGTCTCACCGCTATATCACGGATCGCTTTTTGCCGGACAAGGCCATCGACCTGATGGATGAGGCCGCCAGCCGTCTGCGCATGGAAGTGGACAGCAAGCCCGAAGAGCTGGATGCGCTGGACCGGACGATCCTGCAGTTGCAGATCGAAGAGGAAGCGCTGAAGCTGGAGGATGATCAGGCATCGAAAGACCGTCTGGAGACGCTGCAGAAAGATCTGGCAGAGTTGCAGGGGCGTTCAGCCGAGATGACCGCCGCCTGGCAGGCAGAGCGGGACAAGCTGGCCGGTGCGCGCGACATCAAGGAAAAGCTGGACCATGCACGCGCGGCCCTTGATGTGGCCAAGCGCGAGGGCAACCTGGCCAAGGCCGGTGAGCTGTCCTATGGCGTGATCCCGCAGCTGGAAAAAGACCTGCAAGCAGCAGAATCGCGCGAAGATGGCGTGATGGTCGAAGAGGCGGTACGCCCTGACCAGATCGCGGCGGTGGTCGAGCGCTGGACCGGCATTCCGGCGGGCAAGATGCTGGAAGGCGAGCGCGACAAGCTGCTGCGCATGGAAGAGCAGTTGCATGGCCGCGTCATCGGTCAGGATCAGGCGGTCAAAGCGGTGGCCAATGCCGTGCGCCGTGCCCGGGCCGGTCTGAATGATGAAAACCGGCCGCTGGGGTCCTTCCTGTTTCTGGGACCAACCGGCGTGGGTAAGACCGAGCTGACCAAGGCCGTGGCCGAGTTCTTGTTTGATGATGACAATGCCATGGTGCGTCTGGATATGTCCGAGTTCATGGAGAAACATTCGGTCGCGCGTCTGATCGGGGCGCCTCCGGGCTATGTGGGATATGACGAGGGCGGTGTGCTGACCGAAGCAGTGCGGCGCAGGCCCTATCAGGTGGTGCTGTTTGATGAGGTCGAAAAGGCGCATCCGGATGTGTTCAACGTGTTGTTGCAGGTTCTGGATGACGGTGTGCTGACCGATGGTCAGGGCCGCACGGTGGATTTCAAGCAGACGCTGATCATCCTGACTTCGAACCTTGGGGCGCAGGCGCTGAGCCAGCTGCCGGATGGCGGGGATATGGCGCAGGCCAAACGCGATGTGATGGACGCGGTGCGGGCGCATTTCCGGCCCGAGTTCCTGAACCGGCTGGATGAAACGGTGATCTTTGACCGGCTGGCGCGCGAGGACATGGCGGGTATCGTCGACATTCAGATGGCGCGGCTGCTGAAACGTCTTGCCGGGCGCAAGATTGATCTGGCGCTGGATGCGGGGGCCAAGCTGTGGCTGGCAGAGGAAGGCTATGATCCGGTGTTCGGGGCGCGCCCCCTGAAGCGGGTCATTCAGCGGACGTTGCAAGACCCGCTGGCCGAGATGCTGCTGGCCGGTGACATACGCGACGGTGACCGGATCGAGGTCACGGCGGGTGCGGATGGTCTGATCATTGGCGACCGGATCGCGGCGACCAACCGCCCCAAGCCGGATGACGCGACCGTTCACTGACGACATGTATATAGTGTGAGAAAAAGGCCGGTGTTTTACGCCGGCCTTTTTTTTGGGGGCTGGTTGGCACATGGCGAAAGCAAGATCTGTCTTATTTGAGGGCGATGGGGGGACGCAAAGCTGCGGACCTGAACCTGTTGTCAAAAGCGTCGCAGCGATAGGGGCTTGATAGTGCGCCATGAGACTGCGGTGTTGATCAAGCAGGAGGTCAACGCGGGCCACCCGCGCGCGGCTGAGGCTGTGAATGAGTTTAAAGGCAAAGTGATAGGGCAGGCGGGGTTTTGGGCCGATGCGCGACATGGGCGGTCTGCAGCGTGGAGCGGCGTGGCGGAACGGATCTGCGCAAAAGTGGCGGGCGCTGGTTTGACGGAGACTGTCTGGCGCGGAGCCGGTTATGAGGTGAGAAAAAGGCCCGCCGGTATGATCCGGCGGGCCGCGTGTTTCAGTCATCCCCGGGGGGACGGGGACGGCTGAAATCAGGGCATGATCACTTTGTCGATGATGTGGATCACGCCATTTGTCGCCTCGATGTCCGCTGTTGTCACATTGGCGTCGTCAACCATCACGCCATTGTCCAGGTCGATCATTACCGTCGTGCCCTGGACGGTCGTGGCTTCCATGTCGTCGGTCAGGTCGGTGGACATCACTTTGCCTGCGATCACGTGATAGGTCAGGATGCCGGCCAGCATTTCCTTGTTCTCTGGCTTGAGCAGCTCTTCGACGGTGCCTGCGGGCAGGGCGGCGAAGGCTTCATCCGTGGGGGCGAAGACAGTGAAGGGGCCTTCGCTTTTCAGGGTGTCCACAAGGCCTGCCGCTTCGGCTGCGGCGAGAAGTGTGGTGAAGGAGCCGGCACCGGCAGCTGTGTCGACGATGTCTTTGGCGTGGCCCCCGGCAAATGCAGTGGTGCTGATCATTGCGGCGGCGGTTGTCAGGGCAAGTGCAGTTTTACGAAACATTGGTTTCTCCTCAGGTTCCAATAATGAATGTCGTCTGTGACATCGCAGGAGATACGCCCGAGACGGCAATTGGTTCACGGGGGGATTTCCGCCTGTGCGCTGATACTGCGCGTTGAAACCGCAAGGGCGCGGACTAAGCCCGCAGCGCTTTGGCTGGCCAGTCAAATAAGTGTGAAAACCGCGCCGGATTTCGTGATGGAACCGGCACCTGTCGGGGCGTTTGTGGCAGTGCAACCGATCTGACAATTCGGTGTGCGGGGTGAAATGTGGGGGAAACCATTTGGCGATTTTCAAGGTCCACCCTAGCTACTGACTAACGAGAGTAAGGAGAGATCACCCATGGCCCATCGTTGGAAGAACACATTGACACATCGGGACGTCACGCCCAAAGCCGCATTCATGAACCGTCGGCAGGTGATGGCGGGCCTTGCCGCCGGTGTGGGGCTGGCGGGGGTAGGTGGTGCGGCACATGCGCAAGACGCGCTGGTGCCCAATTCCTACGAGGATATCACCCAGTACAATAACTACTATGAGTTTGGCACCGGCAAGGACGACCCCGCCGCCAATGCACATAGGCTGACAACCGCCCCCTGGACCGTCAAGATTGACGGGCTGGTCGACGCCCCCGGCGACTATGCCTTTGGCGACATCATGAATGCGATGACGATCGAGGAGCGCATCTACCGCTTTCGCTGTGTCGAGGCATGGTCGATGGTGATCCCGTGGAATGGTTTTGAACTGGCAGACCTGCTGCAGATGGTCGGTGTGCAGTCGGGCGCGAAATACGTGGCCTTTGAAACGGCGCTGCGCCCTGATGAAATGCCCGGTGTCCGCTATCCGGTGCTGGACTGGCCCTATGTCGAAGGTCTGCGGCTGGATGAGGCGATGCATCCGCTGACGATCATGGCGACGGGCATCTACGGCAAAGACATCCCGAACCAGAACGGCGCGCCGATGCGTCTGGTGGTGCCGTGGAAATACGGGTTCAAATCCATCAAATCCATTGTGCGGATCACCCTGACGGACCGGGAACCGCCCACCAGCTGGAACAAGGCCAATGCAGGGGAATACGGGTTCTATAGTAATGTGAACCCCGAGGTCAGCCATCCGCGCTGGTCCCAAGCGACAGAACGTCCCGTGGGCGGGGGCCTGTTTGCCAAGCGCAAGCCCACGCTGATGTTCAACGGATATGAACAGGAAGTTGCGAGCCTGTATGAAGGCATGGACCTGAAGGCGAATTTCTAAAGCCTGAGATCATCCGGGGCGGGCGGTGTTTTGCAAACCGCCCCCTATTCCAGCCCGCAATACCTATAACGACCCAGACGGATAGGCAGCAGACACGTGACCAAGATTAAAGACATCATCAATGGGACCGTACGCCAGATCCCGACATGGGTTGTCTATATACTCTACCTGCTGCCGGCACCTTACCTGTTCTATCTGGCGCTGACCGGGGGGCTGGGCCCTGATCCGGTCAAGCCGCTGGAACATGAATACGGTGAGATCGCGCTCCAGCTTTTGATCATCGGTCTGTGCATCACACCTTTGCGGCAGTACTTTGGTCTGAACCTGATCAAGTTCCGCCGGACCTTTGGTGTGCTGGCCTTTACCTATGTCACGCTGCATCTGCTGGTCTGGGCGGTGCTGGACGTGCAGGCCCTGGACCGGGTCATCGCGGATATCATCAAGCGGACCTATGTCACGATCGGCATGGCAGGGTTTCTGCTGCTGTTGCCGCTGGCCCTGACATCAAACAATTGGTCAGTGCGCAAACTGGGGCCCAGCTGGCGCAAACTGCACAAGCTGACCTATCTGGCCGTGATCCTGGGGGGGGTGCATTACATCTGGCTGGTCAAAGGCATCCAGTTTGAGCCGCTTATCTATATGGCCGTGATCCTGGGGCTGCTGGCGCTTCGGTTGCGCAAACCACAGCGCGCGGTGCCTGCGGCGGGCTGAACCGGCAATCAGATCGGGATTTGATGGGGTCTGGGGTCATCAGACAGACAACCATGCAGGCGGATTGGGCAGATTGAAAAGAATGCCTCAGGCATTATGCGGGTAAATCATCCCAGCAGCTGAGGTGATTCATCCAAAGGCAGGTGTGAATCGGGTGAATCACACCAGAAATGTTCGCGCAAACAAGCTGAGTCCCCCGGTGTCTTGGGGGTAACCCTGTGGATAACGCAATATGTAGATTTGAGTGCCGGTAGGGTGACCCATGGTAAGAGCAACAAAGCTGCTGAAAGCAGGCTTGTGCTGAAACAAATCTGTAGCAAACATCTGTTTTTATGAAGAAATCCGTGTCCGACATAAAAAACGTGGTTTTCTTGAAAAAAGGGGTTGCGGGTATTTGCGAGTAACACTAGAACCCCCCTTACCGGA
>JAFMGZ010000101.1 GCA_017854855.1 Sulfitobacter sp.
GGCTGTGGGTCTGCTTTGGGCTGGCTGCCGCCATCCGGCGCGGCCCGGATAGCCAACATTGCTGCGCTTCCATCAAAATTCGAACGCTGCACTGCCGCAAGGCTGCTGTGAGCCTGCAACGACTGATGCTGCGCGTTCTTCGAAAGGCTGCTTTTCAAGAAATTATGTTCAGCAAAACTTCATCTCTCGCCAAAGTATAAAGCGATTTTTGATGTTCTGCTCAATCAGAGTGATCGAAAATGCTCTAAACTGGAAACGTACGCGGCATCAGATCATAGGGGTGTTTCCAACTACCTGTTGCCCATGTATCGCGCGGGGCCCATAGAGTCGTAACGGATTGCACCGCAGGCACAGCCGCCTATAAAGCTATCTGTCATCATTCCTCCTTGCTGCACTGGCCATTTGTCTGTCGAATTATAGCGAAGCGGCCACAGTGATTGTGATCAAAGACCCTATCGAAGAATAGAGAATGGCGCGTGCGATGGCGTCAATCCGCACTCCATAGTTCAGCGCCAGCATGAAACACATTGCCCCGCAGGGCGCGGCTGCCACCATCATGGCGGGATTGCGCACTTCGGGCGTCAGATGCAGAACACCGGCAAAGATGGCCCAGGCCAGCAACGGGTGAACCACAAGCTTCACTCCAGCGATGGCCACCGGCAACATAGGCCGCGAACCGCTGGCTTTCTGGCTCAGAATGACGCCAAGCGCGAACAGCAGCACCGGCGACGCCGTGCCACCCAAGAAATCCATGAATACATCGAAACCCGTTGGCACTGAAATGCCTAGCACTCCAACAACAAGGCCAAGTGCCATCGCAACCAATGGTGGATTTCGCACGATTTTACCAAGCGTATGTGCAAGGGAGGCATCCTTGGTTGCCAGAACATCCATCAAGATCAAAGACCCACTGAAAATCAGCATACCATCCATTGAAATGATCGCGACAATCGGCGTTGTGGCGGCCTCTCCAAAGAGGGTAACCGCAATCGGCAGAACGAACAGGATGTGGTTGGTCAAGGCAATGGCTAGACCCAAAAGCGCGGCCTCCATGACATCGGTTTTGAAGACCTGCCGAGCGATCAGAAATCCGGTGGCATACATCAGTAATTCGGTGACGAAATAACCACCCAGCATAGCCAAGTTGAATTCTGCCAGCGGGGCATTGGCCAGCAATTGAAACCCCAGTGCTGGCATTGCGACGAACATCACGAATTTGTTCAGTGCCATTGCCATGTTGAAATCGAAAGTTCCACGCAGGCCGAGAAAGTACCCCACCGCTCCAATCCCAAAAACCGGCAACACGCCGTTCAGCAATTGGTCGAGCATCGCGATACTTTCTGTTGTCTTGGGTGAATGCTGGCGCGTGCGCGGTCACATAGGCCCAAAGCTGTCACCATGTTTCGGCGTAAGGGCGGATATCCAACTCATGGGTCCAGCCATCGCGCTGTTGGTGATGCAGGTTCCAATAGGCTTCGGCAATACTGTCCGGCTTCATAAGGGTATCGGGCGGCAGGCTATCGGGGTTCTTGCCCGCCTGTCGCACCCGGTCGCGCACAAATTCCGTGTCGACGCCCGCGTCAATGACAAGATGCGCCACGTGGATGTTTTTTGGTCCCAATTCGCGAGCCATCGACTGTGCCAGACCCCGCAGCGCAAATTTGCCCGAGGCAAAGGCGGCAAATCCCGAACTGCCGCGAACCGAGGCGGTTGCCCCGGTGAAGAAGATCGAACCTTTTTGCCGCTCCACCATGTATTTCGCGGCTTCGCGCCCGGACAGAAACGCACCGTAAGCGCACATTTCCCAGACCTTGCGAAAGACGCGTTCGGTCGTTTCCAGAATTGGAAACCGAACGTTGCCGCCTACATTGAAGATGCAGATGTCTATTGGTCCGATGTCCTGTTCGACCATTGCGAACATCTCGGTCGCAGTCTCTTCCTTGCGGGCGTCCCAGGTGAACCCTTGGGCACTACCTCCTGCCGCTTCGATCTCGGCGATCAGGGGCGCAAAATTTTCCCCACGACGGCGACCCATCACGACATGAAACCCACCTTTGGCAAACCGCCTGGCAATGGCGGCACCAATGTAATCTCCCGCACCGATGATCAGACAGATGGGCTTTGCGGTCATGTCGTTACCCTATACCGCTTCGGCCGATTGGAAGGCGGGTCTGGCTTCTAATCGGTCAGCATAGGATGTCAGGTTCGGCAAATCCGCAAACGCTGCACCAAGGCGTCGAGCCATCACAACGGCGTGTCCAGTGATTGTGTCAGCAATCGTGAAATCTCCGGCCAGAAAGACACGTCCTTCCATGTGCTGCTCCACCGCCGCGAGCGTGCGGTTCAGAAGTTTAAGCGCGCGAGCAGCGATCTCATCATTGCGCCGTTCGGGGGGAAGCAAGATGGTTTCAACAACATAGTTGTTGATTGGCGGCATGATCATGCCTTCGGCATAGTGCAGCCATTGCAGGTATTCGGCAAAATTCTCGGAATCAGAGCCAGCAGCCAGACCGGGCGCGTATTTTGCCGCCAGATACTGCGCAATCGCGGTGCTCTCGCTGATCGTGACATCCCCATCAACCAAAGTGGGAACTCGGCCGTTCGGATTTATCGCCGTGTAGTCGGGGGCGCGCATTTCCTTCTGGCCGAGCGTAAATTTCTCTAATTCATAGGGTTGCCCGATTTCTTCCAACAGCCAAACCGTGCGCACGGCACGCGACTGGGGCGCAAAATAAACTTTCATTTGAGGCCTCTCGGACATCTGGTGGGATTTGTTTGACAAGGAGGAGACTTCAACTTTAGAAGTTAGTCAATTCAAAAAGTGAAGTGACTTCTCATGAGCCGCTCTGACCTTCCGTCGCACACCTGCACCATCGCGCGCGCCTCTGCGCAAGTGGGAGATGAATGGACGCTTCTGATTATGCGGGAATTGTTCCTTGGCACCCGACGCTTTGACGATTTCCTGCGCCTGACAAGCATGTCGTCTCACCTTCTTTCACAGCGTCTAAGGAAGCTGGAAACGCAGGGGGTGATCCGGCGCGAACCTTATTCGGAGCGCCCGCCACGTCATGAATACCGCCTAACCGAGAAAGGGCTCGACTTGTGGACGGTCATAATCGCGCTGAAACAATGGGGCGATCGCTGGTTGAGTACAGAAGACACTCCAGTGCAGATCATGCACAAGGTGTGCGGGAACGTGGTCAGACCACACATGATCTGCCCGGATTGTGGCGAGCGGATGGGAGCCCACGACGCGGAAGCCAAAATCTCCGAACCATTTCAAATGGAACGACAAGCTGTGAGGCGTGCGCCGTGAAAACTGCCAAAGGATACATCGATGGACTATGAGACACTTCGCTTCGAAATTACCGACGGCATCGCAACAATCACAATCGACCGCGAGGACAGCCCGGCCAACGTCTTGAACGCCCGAATGGCAGAAGAACTGTTTGATGTTGGTGTACGATGCGGGGCACCAGACGTGCGCGCCGTGATCGTCACCGCCGTGGGTAAGATGTTTTGCGGCGGCGGCGATCTTGCCGAAATGGACGCCGCCCCCGACAAACACGCGCATCTGACCCGAATGGCCACGCTTCTGCATGCAGGGCTGATCCGGCTTGCCCGAATCGACGCGCCAGTCATCATGGCCGTGAACGGTACCGCAGGTGGCGGTGGGTTCTCTATGGTCCTATCTGGCGACTATGTCATCGCGTCGGACAAGGCCAAGTTTGTCTCGGCCTACACCTCATCCGGTCTAACGCCTGACGGTTCGTCTACATACTATCTGGCGAAGCATGTAGGCTTGCTGCGTGCGAAGGAGCTGATGCTGACAAATCGGGTCCTGACGGCGGCGGAGGCGCAGGACTGGGGATTGGTCAACAAGGTGGTGCCGCCAGAAGGGGTGCTGGACGAGGCGCGTGCGATGGCGCAGCAGATCGCATCCGGGCCCACCAAGGCGTTTGGCGGTGTGAAACGGTTGCTTGATACGGCCTTTTCGGATGGTCTTGAAACCCAGCTGGATCGCGAGACACGGTCCATTGCTGACATGATGCGTACCGACGACGGCCCCGCCGGGATCGCCGCGTTTCTGGCCAAGGAACCCCCTCGGTTTGAGGGGAAGTGACCAAGTGATGCAACAGCGTTCCAACCAACAACAGAGGCAGGCATGACGAAAAATAAGGATCAAACTCCGGGTCTTCGAGCGGCTATTTTCGCTGGGTGCATGGTGGCCTTTTTAGGCTTTG
>JAFMGZ010000064.1:0-10668 GCA_017854855.1 Sulfitobacter sp.
GGCTGGCAACACGAGGCTCTTGGCAGGTCTGCGGTTGGGCAGCGGTTTGATGCATGGTTGCAAAAAAGGCTAGCGGCTGGCGGTCTGGGTGTGAATACTGCGGTTAGGGGGATGAACATTGAATATACTCTTCATCATGTACGATCAGCTTCGGTTTGATTACCTTAGCTGCGCAGGGCATCCGCATATTGATACGCCTCAATTTGACCGGGTGGCAAAGATGGGCGTGCGGTTTACCAATGCTTATGTCCAGTCGCCCATCTGCGGTGCCAGCCGGATGTGTTTCTATACCGGGCGTTATGCCTCCAGCCACGGGGCGCAGTGGAACGGGTTTCCGCTGCGGGTGGGCGAACAGACGATGGGCGATCACCTGCGCAAACTGGGCATGGCGTGCTGGCTGATCGGAAAAACCCACATGAAGGCCGATGCCGAAGGCATGGCGCGTCTGGGCCTGTCTGCTGACAGCCAGATCGGTGCGCGGCAGGCGGAATGCGGTTTCGACACATGGATCAGGGATGATGGCCTTTGGGCGCAGGGACCGGACGGGTTTTATGATGAAAAACGGTCCCCCTATAATGAATATCTGAATGCCAAAGGGTATGAGGGCGAAAACCCTTGGGCCGATTACGCCAATGCCGGTGTGGATGACGATCAAATCGCCTCTGGCTGGATGTTCCGCAACGCCGACAAACCCGCAAACATCCGCGAGGAAGACAGCGAAACACCCTGGCTTACCAATGAAACCATTGCCTTCATGGAGCAGACCAAGGGGCCCTGGTGCGCCCATGTCAGTTATATCAAACCCCATTGGCCCTATATCGTCCCTGCGCCCTATCACAACATGTACGGCAAGAACCACGTCCCCCAGGCCAAGCGCAGCGCGGTTGAACGTGAAAACCCGCATCCGGTGTTCGGGGCCTATATGGAAAACAAGATCGCACAGGCCTTTCAGCGCGACGAAGTGCGCGAAAAGGTGATCCCGGCCTATATGGGGCTGATCAAGCAATGCGACGACCAGCTGGGCCGCCTGCTGGACCATCTTGAGCAGACAGACACGCTCAAGGATACGATGATTGTGCTGACCTCGGATCACGGCGATTACCTTGGCGATCACTGGCTGGGCGAAAAGGACCTGTTTCACGAACCTTCGGTCAAAATTCCGATGATCATCTTTGACCCAAGGGCCCAGGCGGATGCCGCGCGCGGCACCACATGCGACGCTTTGGTCGAAAGCGTCGATCTGGCCGCCACTTTCGTTGAGGCAGCGGGCGGCGAGGTGCCCGACCATATCATCGAGGGGCGGTCCCTGCTGCCATGGCTGCGCGGCGAAACGCCTGATTGGCGCGACTATGCGATCAGCGAATATGATTATTCGGCCACCCCGCAGGCGGTCAAACTGGGGCTGGCACCACGCGATGCGCGGCTGTTCATGGTCTTTGACGGGCGCTATAAACTGATCCACGCAGAGGGCGGTTTCCGCCCGATGCTGTTTGATACGCAAACGGACCCCGATGAATTCGACGATCTGGCCAAGGGCGACAGCCACGCCGAACAGATCGAGCGCCTGTATGGCATGCTGGCCCAATGGGGCCGGCGGATGTCCCAGCGGGTGACCCGGTCCGAGCAGGACATCATCAACATGCGCGGACGTTCGGGCCGCCTGGGCGTATTGCCTTTCATGTATGACGGCAGCGAAGTCCCCGAGGAACTGACCCAAAAGTATCGCGGCCCGGTCGGTCAGGTTTATGCAAAGGATGACCCGGACACCTGATCCGGCCCCGCCCTCAGCCTATGCCGTGATCCTGTTGGCCTTGGCCGTCAAAGGTGAAATCGTCGAGGTCGGCCAACAGATCCAGCAGGCGGTCAAAGTCGCGCTGGCCCAGATGCGAGACAAAGGCGTCGGAGATCCGCGTGGCCTGCGCAAGGTTGTCGTTGATGACCCCATGCCCGGCGTCGGTCAGGGCCACGATCTGCCGCCGCAGGTCCTGCTTGTCCTTGGTGCGGGCGATGAACCCCTTTTCGCTCAGCGTCTTCAGGATGCGGGTCAGACTGGGCTGGTGCAGGCTGGCGCGTTCGGCCAGATCCGTTGCATCCAGTGCGCGCTGCTCTGACAGGACGCGCAGCACGCGCCATTGCTGTTCGGTGATTCCCGTTTCTGACAGCATCTCGCGGATCGGTGCCATGACTTTCTCGCGCGCGCGGATCAGGGCGATCGGCAGGGACCGTTCGGTTTTGGGAAGTTGGCTGGAAATGCTGTCTTTGCTCATAAGGGCTTATAGAATGCCGGACCCGCTTGTGAAGGAAAATTCTTGACGCAGGCCTCAAGAAATGTTTTCTGGAATTAACTTAACATGGTAATTAAATTATGCCGCATCTGATCATCGACTATTCCGCCAACCTCGAAGATGTCGTGGACATGGCAGGGCTGTGCAACGCGCTGCGCATCGCCGCGACCAAGCTGGAGGCCTTTCCTGCCGCAGGCGTGCGCGTCCGCGCCATTCCGGCGCGCCATTACAGCATTGCAGACGGCAATCCGGCCCATGGCTATATCGACATTTCAGTCCGCCTGCGGGCCGGCAGGGATCTGGCTGTCAAAAAAGCCGCGACCCAGCAGCTGTTCAGCGTGGCAGAGACATTTATTGCCCCCGCCATGGCCATACACCCCATCGCCCTGTCGTTCGAGATGCGGGACATCGATCCGGCACTTTCACCCAAGACAGGCACCATCCGTGACCATCTAAAGGACAGCATATGAGCATTCTGACCGATAACATCGCCAAACTGGAAGGCCATCTTGCGCGGTTCCGCCAGACCGGCATCCTCAACCGTGTGGCAGGCCAGGATGTCCCTGGCAGCGCCGGTACTTTTGACAGTATCTCGCCGGTGGACAAAAGCGTGGTCTGCGCGGTGGCCCATGGCACAGCCGCAGACATCGACGTGGCCGCCCGCGCGGCCAAGGCCGCATTCCCCGCATGGCGCGACATGCCCGCGCTGGAGCGCAAGAAAATCCTGATCCGGGTGGCCGAAGGCATCGAGGCCCGCGCCGAGGAAATCGCCCTGTGCGAATGCTGGGACACCGGTCAGGCCTGGCGCTTCATGTCCAAGGCCGCCCTGCGCGGGGCCGAGAACTTTCGCTTTTTCGCAGATCAGGTGACATCGGCCCGCGATGGCAAGCACCTGCAATCGCCGACCTTGATGAACATCACCACCCGCAGCCCCATTGGCCCCGTTGGTGTCATCACCCCGTGGAACACGCCCTTCATGCTGTCCACATGGAAGATCGCCCCGGCCCTGGCCGCAGGCTGCACCGTGGTCCATAAACCTGCAGAGGCCTCTCCGCTGACCGCGCGTCTGCTGGTCGAGATCGCCGAAGAGGCCGGTCTGCCCCCCGGCGTGCTGAACGTGGTCAACGGCTTTGGCGAGGACGCAGGCAAGGCGCTGACAGAGCATAAGGACATCAAGGCCATCGCCTTTGTCGGGGAAAGCCGCACAGGCAGCATGATCACCAAACAGGGGGCAGATACGCTCAAGCGGGTGCATCTGGAACTGGGCGGCAAGAACCCCGTCATCGTCTTTGACGACGCAGATCTGGAACGCGCCCTGGATGCGGTGATCTTCATGATCTATTCGATCAACGGCGAACGCTGCACCTCTTCGTCGCGGCTGCTGATCCAGGACACGATCCGCGAGGATTTCGAGGCCCGTCTGGCCGCCCGTGTGAACAACATCAAGGTGGGCCATCCGCTGGATCCGGAAACGGAAATCGGCCCGCTGATCTCGGAAGAGCATTTCGCCAAGGTCACATCCTATTTCGACATCGCGGATCAGGACGGTGCCCAGACGGCGGCCGGTGGCGTCACCTTGGGCGATGAGGGCTATTTTGTCCGCCCCACATTGTTCACCGGTGCCACCAACCAGATGCGCATCGCGCGCGAGGAAATCTTTGGTCCCGTTCTGACCTCCATTCCCTTCACCACCGAAGCGCAAGCGCTGGAGATCGCCAATGACACCGACTACGGTTTGACCGGCTATGTCTGGACAAATGATCTGACCCGCGCCCTGCGCTTTACCGACAAGCTGGAGGCGGGGATGATCTGGGTGAATTCCGAAAACGTCCGCCACCTTCCGACACCCTTTGGCGGCGTCAAGGCCAGCGGCATTGGCCGCGACGGCGGTGACTGGAGCTTTGAGTTCTACATGGAGCAAAAGCACGTAGGTTTCGCCACCGGCCAACATAAAATCTCGCGCCTCGGCGTCTGAACAGCACATAGAGGAGGCCCTATCATGCCCGTACCCCTGCCAAACCTTTATCCCGACTTTGACACCATCCGTCTGAGCCACGCCTGCCTGAATGTCTCTGACCTTGAGGCATCCAAGGCCTTTTATGCCACGACGCTGGGTCTGCAGGTGACCGATGAAACCGACACTCACGTCTATCTGCGCGCCATGGAAGAACGCGGTCATCACTGCATCATTCTGCAAAAATCCGACCGTCCCGGCACGGTCGAGGTGATGGGTTTCAAAACCTATGACGAGGCGGACCTGGACCGCGCAGAGGCGTTTTTCAAATCCAAAGGCCGCCCCACATCATGGGTTGAACGCCCCTATCAGGGACGCACCTTGCTGACTTCTGACAACATCGGCATTCCGCTGGAATTCTATCACAAGATGGACCGGTTAGAGCCTATTCACCAGAAATACAGTCTCTATCGCGGGGTAAAACCGCTCAGAATCGACCACTTCAACTGTTTTTCACCCGACGTTGATGCCTCTGTCGCCTTTTATAATGACATGGGCTTTCGCGTGACAGAATATACCGAAGATGATGAAAGCAAGAAACTTTGGGCGGCATGGATGCACCGCAAGGGCGGGGTGCATGATATGGCCTTTACCAATGGCACCGGCCCACGGATGCACCATGTGGCCTTCTGGGTGCCGACGCCGCTCAATATCATCGACCTGCTCGATCTGATGGCGACAACGGGATATGTCGGCAACATCGAACGCGGTCCGGGGCGCCATGGCATCTCCAATGCCTTTTTCCTCTATATACTGGATCCCGACGGCCACCGGATCGAAATCTATTGCTCCGATTACCAGACGCTGGACCCTGATCACGAACCGATCAAATGGGATCTCAAGGATCCGCAGCGCCAGACGCTGTGGGGGGCACCGGCCCCAAAAAGCTGGTTTGAACATGGCACCGAATTCGTCGGCGTTCAGACACAGGAGGCGGGGCTGAAGGCGACACCGATCGTGGCACAATGAGCATGCGTTTCGCATCCTTCCGCGCCGGCGGCAGCCCGTTCTATGGGGCCGTGGTGGATGGTGGCATGGTGGCCCTGTCCCCCGATTTTCCCCAATGGCCCAGCCTGCGCGCGGCGATTATCGCGGGCGGGCTGGACGCGCTGTCAGAGGCGGCCCGGGGCAGGGCCGTCACCCATACCGACGTGACCCATGAGACGGTCCTGCCGGATGCCACGCGCATTCTGTGCGTCGGCGTCAACTTTCCCGACCGCAACGCGGAATACAAAGACGGCAGCGACCTGCCCAAACATATGTCGTTGTTCCCGCGTTTTGTTAGCGGCTTTACCGGGCATGACCGTCCGCTGATCCGCCCACCCGAAAGCCCGCAACTGGACTATGAGGGCGAAGTCACGATCATCATCGGCAAAGCGGGCCGCCGGATCAAGGCCGCAGACGCCTATGACCATATCGCGGCCCTGACGATCTGCAACGAAGGCACGATCCGCGATTGGGTCCGCCACGCCAAATTCAACGTCACCCAAGGCAAGAACTGGGATAATTCCGGGGCCATGGGGCCGTGGCTGATCCCCTTTACCGATCCTGCACAGCTGGATGAGGCCCGCATCACCACACGGGTGAACGGTGAGGTCCGGCAGGATGATACATTGTCGCGGATGATGTTCCCGATCCGCGAACAGATCGCCTATATCTCGACCTTCATGACCCTGCAGCCGGGCGATATGATCGTCACGGGCACGCCAACGGGGGCCGGTGCCCGCTTTGATCCGCCGCGCTTTCTGGTGCCGGGCGATGTGGTTGAGGTTGAGGTGAACACCATAGGCACCCTGCGCAACACCATCGAGGACGAAGCATGACACCCCAGGATCACGCCACAGCCGCCGCCGATCTGATCCGCGCTGAAAAAACCGGCCAGCAGATCGGCCTTTTGTCTCTGCGCTATCCCGAGATGGGCATGGATGACGCCTATGCCATCCAGAACGCGCTCTATCAGGCCAAGCTGGCCGAAGGCCGCAAGGTCATCGGCTGGAAAATCGGCCTGACCTCCAAGGCGATGCAATCGGCGCTGGGCATCGATATTCCCGACAGCGGCATCCTGTTTGACGACATGCTGTTTCAAAGCGGCGCGGAAATCCCCAAGGGCCGTTTTATCCAGCCCCGCATGGAGGCCGAGATTGCCTTTGTGATGAAAGCCCCCCTGGGCGGGGCAGAGGTCACGCGGGCAGATGTGCTGGCCGCCACGGATTACGTCACACCGGCGATTGAAATCCTCGACACGCGTATTCTGCGGGCCGATCCGGCAACGGGCCAGACGCGCAAGGTCTTTGATACCATCAGCGATAATGCCGCCAATGCGGGCATCGTTCTGGGGACGCAGCAACACTCCCCGGATCAGGTCGATCTGCGCTGGGTAGGGGCAATGGTCTTTCGCAACGGCGAGATAGAGGAAACTGGTCTGGGTGCCGGCGTGTTGAACGATCCGGCAGAAAGCGTGGTCTGGCTGGCGCGCCGCATGTCGCAATACGGCCAAAAGATCGAGGCAGGGCAGGTGATCCTGTCGGGCAGTTTCATCCGGCCGGTCGAATGCCCCTCAGGTGCGCAGATCATTGCCGATTATGGCAGTTTCGGCACTGTATCGGTGGATTTCGCCTGATCACCCTGCGCGCAGCGGTCGCATCGCAATGGTTAATGAAACATCTATCTCCGCGGATATAATGTTGAACGGAATGTCTTGATGCAGCGCGGCCTTGCCCTTTTGTTCGGTCTTTTGGTGGCCGGTACCGTCACCGCCCAAAGCCAGGCGCAAGACCTGACTTCGGCCCAAACTGCTGCCATGCTATCAGCCGATATCGTGATCCTGGGCGAAATCCACGACAACGGGGCGCATCACGCAGGCCAGGCCCGCCTGATGGCCAAGATCGCGCCCAAGGCGGTGGTGTTCGAAATGCTCACGCCTCAGATGGCGGGGGTCGTCAATACCTCTGGGCGCAGCGACATGCGGGCACTGGATGACGCCATCGGATGGGAGGCGGCGGGCTGGCCTGACATCGCCCTGTACCAACCGGTATTCGAGGCGCTGGGGGATGCGACGGTCATCGGTGCCGCCGCCCCGCGCGATACGGTGCGTGCGGCCTTTGCGCAGGGTGCCGCCGCGGTCTTTGGCGCGGATGCGGCACGGTTCGGCCTGGCAAATCCATTGCCTGCCGCGCAGCAAGAGGCCCGGCGCGTGCTGCAGTTTGAGGCCCATTGCCAAGCCATGCCGCTGGAGATGATGGACGGGATGATCGAGGCGCAGCGCCTGCGCGACGCGCAATTCTCTGCCGCCGCCCTGCGCGCATTGGCCGATCACGGCGCGCCGGTGGTCGTGATCACCGGCAACGGCCATGCGCGGCGTGACTGGGCCATGCCCTTTGTGATTGCACAAGCCGCCCCGGACGTCGCAACCTATAGCATCGGCTTCGTCGAGGCCCCGTCAGATGCGGATGATCCACGTTTCGACGCCACCATCATAACCAAGGCCGCGCCGCGCGATGACCCCTGCGCTGCCTTCTCAAAGTGACAGAAAGTACCTGCATGTATATCGCCATGAACCGATTTGAGGTGACACCCCAAAACGCCGAAGCCTTTGAAGCCCTGTGGCTGGGCCGTGACAGCCACCTCAAGGACATGGACGGCTTTGTCGAATTTCACATGCTGCGCGGGGCGGAAAAAGACGGCAAGATCCTATATGCATCCCATACGGTCTGGGAATCCGAGCAGGCCTTTCGCGGCTGGACCCGCAGCGACGCCTTTCGCGCGGCCCACAAGGACGCGGGCAGCACGTCGAAATTGCACGAAGGCACCCCAACCTTTGAAGGGTTCACCACGATCCAGCATATCCGCTAAGTCCCGGCAAACCGCAGTGGGCCACGCACACTGAGTTTCGCGCTTGCGACCGCAGGTTTGACATATTGACGCGACGGGACAGCGGTTTGACCTGTCATTCCGGCGGTGCTGTTGGCGCGGTGATTTCAATACCCAGAGTGGCCAGAATATTTTCGCCCTGAACCAACTGCCACGTCTGCGATAGTGAAGGTTCCGTAGGACCTTGCCACTCTTGCACTCCGCTTGCGACCAGCTCTATTGTATCGGCTGCATCAAGGTAAACTGTAAGGCCCGGGGTCACAGGGTCCGAGGTCAGGCCGAAAATATCATCATATCCCAAGGTCACAGCGTCATTGCCGTCGTTTCTAAGATCCAATCCCTCGATGTTGGAGATGTTGAATGCGGCATTAAGTTCGCCGGTGTCAAAAGTGCCGGCTGACATCAGCTTGAGAATATCAAAGCCATCGCCACCGTCCACCCTTGCGGCAGAGGATCCGCTGACGCTGATCGTGTCGTCTCCGCCAAAGCCAAGGATCGCATCGGACCCGCCCGCCCCACCAAGAGTGTCGCCATCGTCGCTGCCCAACAACACGTCATTGCCCAGAGTGCCTGCACTGTTTTCCGCGAAGTCCGCTTTGGAAAAATCTGTGATCGATGTTGAGGTGCCGCTATAAGTCGTACCTGCGAAAACCGTCTCGAATGACGACGTGAGCGTGATCTGGTTGGTTTCGCCAAGCGCATCGGCCATGCCTGCAATATCGGCCAGCGGTGCGGCGGCGGCATTGCCGGAAGGCGTAATTTGCGCCGTTGTCCCGCCATTCAGCGATACCGAAAAATTGGTCAGCGTGGCGTCGCCAAAACTACCCGATTCCGATGAAACATATCCCGCAGTGTCCCCTTGGGAATCTGCTGAAAATACTGGTTCAGGCATTACCAACACAGTGACGCCGGTGGTAGCAGGCTCTGCTTCAGATCCGTCGACCGCAGTATATTGAAATGTGACCAGTCCCAGAAACCCTGCATAGGGTTCAAACACCAATGCTGTGGCATCCGGAGTCACGGTCAAAAGCCCAGCTAAGGATGAACCCGCATAGGCCCAAAGCGTATCTTGGTAAGAAGAGCCGTAATAGCCGGCGCTGGTTGAATAGGTTTCAACCTAGAAACCGTAGATGCTGAGGGCTCCGGTTCCTATATCATTGGCCAGCACATCGATTTGCCGCGCGGGACCGTAATCGCCTTGAAGCGCGGGACCATAATAGCCGCTATAGTATTCGACTTCGCCGTAGTAGTAACCAGAACCGTCGAATTCAACTGCCGGCATACCTTGGGTCAGCACAAAGTCGGGGGTCACAGTTAATGGGTCATCCGCCCCTGCGATGGTTACGGTCACCGTGGATTCCGCTGTCGCACCAGCCGCATCGCGCACGGTGATCTGTATCTCTTCGGGCGTGGATTGGCCGGAATCAAGCGACTGAAACCCCGCGCCTGGATCGAACTCCAGCGTGTTGCTGTCAACACCGGTCAGCGTCACGTTGCCCTCTCCGCTATAGCTGGTAATTTCGAAGCTCAGCGTGTCATTCGTGTCCACATCATTGGCGATTTCTGTCAGATCGAATGTGACCGGTGCCCCGTCTTCGACAGAGGAAAGCGCACCTGACGAGATCGTCGGGGCGTCGTTCACGTTTGCAACGGTTAGGGTGATCGTGGCAGGGTCGCTGACCACGCCATCGCTTGTCACCGTGTAGGCAAAGCTGTCTTCGCCTACGTAGTCCTCATTTGGCACATATTCGAATGCACCGGTATCCTCGAAAAGAGTGAGCGTGCCGGAGGTTGGCTGTGTCACAATCGCAAATGTTACCGGACCAGCGGCTGCGCCGCCGTTGGTCAACTGACCGCTTTGCGTGGCGTCTTCCTGTACGGGTACCACCGCAGGCTGCGCCTGTGGGGCATTCGCAGGCTGTTCTGGCGGGGCGGGCGGTTCAGGTTCCGTCTCTGGCTGTGGCTCGGGTTCCGGCTGTGGTTCGGGCTCCGGCTGTGGCTCGGGCTCTGGCTGTGGCTCGGGCTCTGGCTGTGGCTCGGGCTCTGGCTCTGGCTGTGGTTCGGGTTCCGGCTGTGGTTCGGGCTCTGGCTGTGGTTCGGGCTCTGGCTGTGGCTCGGGTTCCGGCTGTGGCTCAGGATTGGTATTTTGCCCAGAACCTGCGCTACCCTGCGTGGGTGGCGTTTCGCCTGGCGCGGGAGGGCGCGGCGTCGTGGAGGGAGGTGGCGGATCTGAAGGGCTGCCTTCTTCGGACCCATCATCGCCATTGGGTGGTGGTTGCTGTTCGTTTTGTGGGGGTGGCAACGGTTCATCCGTCTCAGAAGGGTCATTGCTGTCGTTACTTTGATCCCCCCCCTCGCCATCGCCGCCCAATTCGACAAATGTCTCACCCGCCTCAACCCGTGTGGTGGCCGACCGATAGGCACTGAAAGCTTCGCTCAAAAGGACAAGATCAGCGGCAAAGTCGCTTTCGGTACGCACCACTTCGCGTGTCTGTCCTT